>JADJDM010000003.1 GCA_016702705.1 Bacteroidota bacterium
TTTTTGATTTATATCTTTCTTGTTATATATTTGACTAATTCGATTTAACTAAAACCTTAAATCTCTACCATGAAACAAAAAATCACCAGTTTAGTAGTTGTGATGATGTCTATTTCAACTACATTTTTTGCCCAAACTAATTCATTATGGAAAAAACGATTCCTGAAAAAAATGAATAGTTCTGAGGTTATTCAAGACCAAATAACCCAACGAAAGCAGATTATTATCAAATGGATTTGGGAGCCTTTAAAAACTTGTTGGCAATGCCCCCAGTTTTTGGAAACTTTATGCCTCCAAGTAATTTAATTTATCGAATTTCCTGTAGCTGATGGTAGCTTTCAAAAATTTAGTGTTTTTGAATGAGTATTATGGAGAAAGGATTGGAAGATAAGTTTCCTATGATTAAGTCATATGCTGCACAAGGTATTGATGATCCAACAGCGACAATGCGTTTTTCTGTAACTCAGTTTGGTTTGCATACTATGAGCCTTAACAGGTAACACATCTACTTGTTATAATGATCCTTATACTAAGGATGCAAATTATTATATAGTTTATAATAAAGCGGCTTTAGGAGCTGACACAAGAGGGTTTGAATGTTCCTAATTGATGAGCATATTAATCTACCCTCAATTTCGAAACCAGAGAGAGCTGGACCCAAATAACTCACCTTTAAATGCCAATGACCAAAAATTAAGAACATTTCGTTTAGCAATGTCTTGTAATGCTGAGCGTATGGAAATATATTTGCGGGTACCTCTAACCAAGTTGCAAATATACAAGCTAAACATGGCATTACTATGACTCGTGTAAATGGAGTTTTTTGAAAGAGATTTGTCTGTTCATATGAATTTTGTTGCTAATAATAACTTAGTTATAATTATGGAAGCACAACAACTGATCCCTTACTCCAATGAATGGAATACTCAAAAACGGCGCAAACTAATGATGCTGCAATTAGCGTAACAAATTATGATATTGGGCATAACTTTAATACAACAGGTGGTGGAAATGCTGGTTGTATTGGTTGTGTTTGTGTTGGTACTGTTGGTCGTCAAGGTGGAACGCATAAAGGAAGAGGTTATACTGGTAGCTCCAATCCTGTATGAGATCCATTTGATATTGATTATGTTGCTCGTGAAATGGGGCATCAATATGGTGGTTATCATGTTATGAATACTTAGTAGAGGGGAAGCGGGACAAAACAGAGTTGAGCAAGGAGTGGAAGTTCAATTATGGGTATGCGGTATCTGCGCTACTAACGTTCAAATCAAAGTCATGATGATTTTAATTATGTTAATATTAGAGATATTATGACGAATGTAAAAACAGGAAGTAGTACTTGTGCTACAATTACGAATTTAACTAATGCCCTCCAACTGCAAATGCAGGAGGGATTATATTATTCCAAAAAGTACTGCATATATCCTAGAGGTGTAGCAACTGATGCTAATGGTTTGGGTTCTTTAACTTACAGTTGGAGTCAAAACGATCCAGCTCAATCACCAAAATGCAGCGCCGCTTTCTATATACAAACGGCCCAATGTACAGATCTAATCCTCCTATTACATCCCCAAATCGTTTTATGCCAACTATTACAAGTGTGCTTGCTGGCAATTTAACTCCAACTTGGGAAGTAACTCCTTCTGTAGGACGTACAATGAATTTTTCTTTTTTAGTTCGTGATAACGATGCATTAGGTGGACAAACAGCTTCTGATTTAATGACAGTAACTGTTAATGGAACTGCTGGTCCGTTTGTTATTACTTCTCAAAATACAGCTACTTCTTGGAATGCTGGAGCTACAGAAACAATTACTTGGAATGTTGCAGGTACAGATGTTGCACCAGTAAGTTGCGCTAATGTTGATGTTTTTTTAAGTACAGATGGCGGATTTACTTATCCTATAACAGTTGCTACTGGACTTCCTAATACAGGTACTGCATCAATAGTTGTTCCTCAAATTACAACTACAACTGGTAGAATAATGTTAAGAGGTTCGGGAAATATTTTTTATGATTTAAATGGTGGAACTATTTCAATACAAGCAGCTGAGTTTACAATGACACCTGCAAGTACAACTCAAAATAATTGCCCACCAAATGATCAAACTTTTTCTTTTACTTATGATACATATTTAAGTTTTAGCGATGTAACAACTTTCTCTGCAAGTGGAAATCCTGCTGGAACTACTGTTACTTTTAGTCCTACAACTGCAACAGTTGATAACACACCCGTAAGTGTAACAATTAGTGGGTTAACACCAGCTATGGCAGGAACGTATAATTTAACTATTACAGGCACTTCAACTAGCGTTACAAAAACAAGTACCTTAACTTTAAATGTTTTAAATTCTGCATTAAATGCGCCTGTGTTAGCAACACCAGTAAATGCTGCAACAGGAGTTAACTCTTCTGCAACCTTAACATGGAATTCACCAGGTGCTGCAGGTATTACTTATGATGTGGAAGTTGCTACTGATGCGGCATTTACAAATATTGTAAGTTCTGCAACAGGAGTAGTTGGTACTTCATATACAGCAACTGGATTACTTTCAACAACTACTTATTATTGGAGAGTTAGTGCGCAAAACACATGTACAAACTCAACTAATTCTTCTGTATTTAGTTTTACCACTAGTTCTTGTTTAGCAAATACCTCTGCAAACGTTCCTGTTGCAATTTCTACTGGAGCTCCTGCTACTGTTACATCTACGTTAATGGTAACCGCAGGTGGTACTGTTACGGATGTTAATGTTGTAAATATTCAAGGAACTCACACTTGGATTAATGACTTAACTGTATCAATTTCAAGTCCGGCAAGCACAACTGTTGACTTGTTTGATCAAATTTGTAACAACCAAGATAATTTCAGTGTAAGTTTTGACGATGCTTCTGCACTAATAACTCTTCCTTGTCCCCCAACTGACGCACTTACATACAAACCTGTAGGTTTATTGTCAGGATTTAATGGACAAACAGCTGCTGGTACATGGACGCTATCTGTTCAAGATAATGCAAATCAAGATGGAGGTTCATTAACTAATTGGGCTTTGGAATTATGTGTTAATTCACCAGTAGGAATTAAAGAACATATTTTCCTTTCTCCTTCAATGGTTTATCCAAATCCAACTGCTGGTTTATTAAATGTACAATTAGGTGGAGAAGCAAATGAAGTATTGAAAATAAAAATTGTAAATACTTTAGGACAAGTATTAGAAACAAGAACCGCTACAGCTTCAGCTTTAATCGCATTTGATCTTAATGCTTATGCTACAGGTATTTACCATTTAATAATCGAAGGTAAAAATGCTCAACAACATGAGAAAATAATTATCAGTAGATAATATCATTCTGATTTTATAAAAAGCTGCCTCCAATCGGGGCAGCTTTTTTTGTGAAATACTATTCCTTATGTGAAAGGAATAGTATTTTTGATTAATTTAGAGCTTATACAAAATCTACATTATGAAAAAATAGTTCTACTTTTTGCAATTTACTTTGCTAGTTTGTCGTTTTCAAACGCACAAAATACCCGTATTATTTCGTATTTCGATAATAATTATAATAAATCGTATTATTTGGTTTGGGATATTAAATCTGGTAAAAATGTTCAATATTACTGGGCTGATGGCAAATGGACAGCAATGGAAATTAATTTGCCACAAACTCCTTTAACTGGTGTAACTGGTAACATTATGTTTGAGGTATACTATGACCAAAAATAAAAAAATCATATTATATTGCTTGGGATACTAAAGGTGGAAAAAGTATTCAGTATTATTGGTCTGATGGTAAATGGACAGCAATGGAAATTAACTTACCAGCAGTTCCTTTACCTTATAAAAGGTGATGTTATGATTCGTTCATATTACGATGAGAAATACAGTAAATCATATTACATTGTTTATGATACAGCTGGTGGCAAATCAATTCAATATTCTTGGAGCGATGGCAAGTGGTCGCCAATGGAAATTAATTTACCTGAAGTTCCTTTGAAATAATGTCCAATTCGGAATTAGATTATAGTTTTATTCCAATGATACAAACGTCGTCAACTTGTTCTAATTCTTTTTTCCAGTTATCGAAAGTGAGTGTGAGCGAACTTAACTGTTCGCTCATTTCTTTTTCTGCGTTTGCAAAAAGAAAATCTCTTAATGGTTTGTATTTAAATTTCTTTCCTTTCTCTCCGCCAAACTGATCTGCAAAGCCATCTGTAAATAAAAACAGCATATCATTTTTACTTAGTTGTAAAGTGTTTGTAGTAAAGGAACTTTGTTTTTCTGCTTTCCCAATTGCCTGTTTATCGGGGCTAAGGCTTGGCCTGCACTATTTTTAATGTACCATAATGGATTGTTTGCCCCGCTCCATTTAATCTGGTATTGCCCTGAATTATTTATCTTTTTATAGACGCTAAACTTATGTCCATCCCATCTTTTACATCTTTGTCGCTTTTAGAAAATGTCTCTATTACCAATTCTCTCGTCTTATCTAAAATTTCACCTGGTTCAATAAGTCCAAATTCATTTACTGAACGATACAAAGCATTACTACAAACTACCGAAACCATTGCGCCTGGAACGCCATGCCCTGTGCAAGCTGCGGCTGCAATTAGTATGGTGTCATCTTTTTCTTCTAACCAATAAAAATCACCAGCAACAATATCTTTTGGTTTGTATAATATGAAGGATTGAGGTAAATATTTTTTAATTGTTTTTTCAGATGGGAGAATTGCCTCTTGTATTCTTCGGGCATAGGTTATACTATCCGTGATTTCTTTACGCTGAACAGTTAATTCAGTATTTATTTTGTTAATCAAATTATTTTTGGAAGCAATTATTTTTAAACGTTTTATTGATGTGTAAACTGCATAGCCTAATAGGATTGCAACTATTAACACGCCAATAATAATAATGTTTTTCCATTTGTTTTTTTCTGAGGCTAGTAGTTTTTCTTTTTCTATCTCTGCATTTTTTTCTGAAATACTTTTTTCTATTTCATATTTATTTTCTTGTCGCAGTAATGCTTTTGTTTGACTTTCTTTTCCAACGGCTTTTTGTAGTGTTGCATATTTTTCTAAATATAGAAAAGCATTGTCTTTATCGCCTTTTGCTTTGTAAGATTCAAATATTTTCCAGTATAAATTACACTCTTCACTTTTGGCGCTAATGTTAACTGCTGTTGTTAAAGCGGTATTAAAATATTGAATTGCTTTGTCGTTTTCGCCTTTTAAATAGGCTATATCTCCCATGCCCCAAAGTCCATATATCATCCCAAATTTATTACTCACTCCTTTGTTTAATAAATAAGATTTGTTGTAATAAATAAATGCAGAATCGAGTAGGGAAGTACTTGTTTTGTTTTTGCCATATAAACTTAAATAAGTATCTCCTAAATTTATTGATGCAACTGATTGTCCAATTATGTCACCGCATGTAGTAAAGTTTAAAAGAGTAGTTGTGAAAAAGGATAGCGCTGAATCTGGTTTGCCTTGTTCAATAGCAATGTTTCCAAAGTTGTTGTCAGTAACAGCAGTTTCTCGAATATAATTTGTGTTTTTATTTAATTGCCCCGCTATTTTAGCTTGCAATTGAGCATTTTTAAGGTCACCTAATTTAAAGTAAAGTTTACTCAAACGATTGTGTGTTTGAATTATCCCAGTTGTATCTCCATTTGTTTCAAATAATTTTAATGCTTGAAAATAATTTTCAGATGTTTTACTATAATCACCTAAATCGTAATGATCATTTCCTAACATTAAATAAGTAAAAGCTTTATCGCTACTTATGATGTTGTTTTGAGAGGCAATAGTTAAGGCCTTTGCATGATAATTAAGTGCATTATCATAATCACTTTCGTGCCAAAATACATAACCCAAATAATTAAGTGCAACAATTTCTTCTTTTGGTAATGCGTGTTTTTTACTTATTACTAAAGCGTTTTTTAAATGTAGTTTGGCTAATGAATAATTACTTTGACTTTCAAAATATACTCCTAATACATTATGAGCTTTTGCTTTTTCAACAACAGAGGAACTGTTCTTAGCTACATTATGAATACTATCAATTTGATAAGTTGAAAAGAAATAATTTTGGGCATGTGAAGTAGTCGCACGAATAAATATCGTAAGAATAACTAGTTTAATATATATTGAGTAATGGCTCATTCTCTATACAAAAAAAGCCCCCGAGCACTCGGGGGCTTTTTTTAGTTTTTAAACATTCTAAGCAGTGCACTTAGTTTTTCTTTCAATTCTGTTCTCGGAACAATTTTGTCTAAGAAGCCATGCTCTAATACAAACTCAGCTGTTTGAAATCCTTTTGGTAAATCTTTACCAATTGTTTCTTTTACAATACGAGGGCCAGCAAATCCAATTAATGATTCAGGTTCTGCAATATTTAAATCTCCAAGCATTGCATACGAAGCAGTAACACCACCTGTTGTAGGGTCAGTTAATAATGATATGTATGGAATACCTGCTTTATCCATCATTGATAATTTTGCAGAAGTTTTTGCCATTTGCATTAATGAGTATGCCGCTTCCATCATACGAGCTCCACCTGATTTAGAGATAATCATTAATGGAGTTTTGTTTTTTAAACAAAAATCAATTGCTCTCGAAATTTTTTCTCCAACAACCGAACCCATCGAACCACCAATAAAATTAAAGTCCATACAGCACACAACTAAATCATGCCCTTCTACTTTTCCATAAGCAGAACGTAATGCATCATTTAATCCGGTTTTCTTAATACTATCTGTTAATCTGTCTTTGTATTTTTTTGTATCGGCAAAATTAAGTGGATCACCACTGATAAGGTTCTCATCTAATTCGGTAAATTGATTATCATCAAATATTACTTCAAAATATTCAGCCGAACCTATACGCTCATGATAACCACAACTAGTACACACAAATTTATTGTTTGCATGGTCAGTAGTAGTGCTTATCTTTTTACACGAATTACACTTGTACCACAATCCTTCTGGAGTTTCTTTCTTCTCTTTGGTACTTGTAGTAATTCCTTCTTTTATTCTTTTAAACCAACCCATTCTAATTTAAGATTTAAGATTTAAGATTTAAGATTTTTAATTCTGACTATCAGAAATTTGAAATCTAACATCTAAAATATATTAAGCAACTGTAATACTCTTATCCAAATACACATCCTGAATTGTATTCAATAATTGAACACCTTCATTCATTGGTTTTTGGAAAGCTTTTCTTCCTGATATTAACCCTTGTCCACCACCACGTTTATTAATAACTGCTGTTGTAACTGCTTCTGCTAAATCAGATGCACCTTTACTTTCTCCACCACTATTAATTAAACCAATACGACCCATGTAGCAATTTGCAACTTGGTAACGACACAAATCAATTAAATGATCTGTAGTTAATTCAGAATAAACTTTTGGATGTGTTTTACCATGCTTAGTTGCATTGTATCCACCATTTTTATCCGACATTTTTTGTTTAATGATATCGGCTTGAATAGTGACACCTAAGTGGTTTGCTTGCGAAGATAAATCCGCGGCAGTATGATAATCAACACCATCTTTTTGAAAGCTGAGTTACGAGTATAACACCATAAAATGGTTGCCATACCTAATTCGTGCGCTCTTTCAAATGCTTTAGCAACTTCTACAATTTGTCTGTTAGATTCTGGAGCACCAAAATAAATAGTTGCACCAACTGCAACAGCGCCCATTCTCCAAGCCTCTTCAACCGAGCCAAACATAATTTGGTCAAATTTATCAGGGTAAGTTAAAAATTCGTTATGATTAATTTTAACTACGAATGGAATTTTGTGAGCGTATTTTCTTGCAACAGAAGCAAGCACCCCATAAGTTGAAGCTACAGCGTTACAACCACCTTCAATAGCTAGCTTAACAATGTTTTCAGGGTCGAAATAAATTGGGTTTGGGGCAAATGAAGCGCCTGCACTATGTTCTATTCCTTGATCAACAGGTAAAATACTCATGTATCCTGTTCCTGTTAAACGACCTGTGTTATATAATTGGTGTAAACTTCTTAAAACTTGAGGGTTACGATTAGAACCGATAAAGCTTTGATCGATAAAATCCGGAGAAGTTAAATGTATTTGTTCTTTAGTAATTCCTTTGCAAGTATGCGTAAGTAAATCATTCGCATTTGCTCCTAAAAGTTCTACAATTTTAGACATATTGTTTGTTGTTAGTTTTAAAGGGGCAAAGGTACTAAAAAAAAGAATTGACAAGATAGTTTTTTTGCCCCTTGCTTTTCTTTTAGTTGGCTGTAATTCAGGTGTTTAAGTGAGTTTTAAATTTGCTACTTTTGATTCGTAAAATTAAAAAGCAAATCAATGTCAGAAGAAAATATTGTCCTTAGAGAAGCCACATTTAATCCAAAAGTAAAAACCTATATCTTTTTTATAGTATTGTTTTTCTTAATTACTTCAATTATAGGAATCATTTTAGTTCCATTTTGGATATTTGGATTAGGGCAATGGTTAAGTGGCAAGTTTTTTAAGACCTTAAGTTGCACTATTACAACGAAACAATTAAAATTCTCAAAAGGATTAATCGTTCATATAGAAAAAACAATTCCTTTGGAAAACATTCAGGATTTATCATTTATCGGCGGACCAATTTTAAGGGCTTTTGACCTTACCATGATTAAGGTTGAAACTGCGGGTGGAGGAGGAGGTCATCATAATCAAAACATGATGAGTATGTTAGGTGTTGAAAATGCCGAAGAATTTAAACAAACTATTTTAGCTCAACGAGAAAAAATCATCAAAGAAAAGTATTCTTTTAATCAATCCCCTGCTGCAGCTTCTGCTTCTGATATTCAATTGCTAAGCGATATTAAAAATGAGTTAGTTGAGATTAAAAATATTTTAGCGAAGAAATAAGTCGAGATTCTGTACTTAAATAAGGTGATTCTGAATTTTACCACGGAGACACAGAGGGCACTGAGTTTCACGGAGGAATTTACGGTAAAGTAATCTCTGTGCACCTCCGTGCCCTCTGTGTCTTCGTGGTGGATTTTTTTAAATTAGTTGTTATATAAGATATTTGTTTTGAATATAGTTTGTTTCCCAAATAGATTTCCATTCATCTTCATTGTTTTGTTTAGATCTTTCAGATGGGTGAATTAAAACTTCCGTATATTCAAATTCATTGTAAAACTTTTCGAAATAATATTTTGTTTTAGATTTACCAAGTAATAGAATCTTTTTTGATTTCTTTACTATTGGATCATTGAAAGATTTTGTTTTCAAAATGCTACTTTCTATTTCATTTTCGCGTAGAGTTTTGAATAAAAAATTATTTATATTTAAAAAACAAATTCCTTTACTTATGAGTAAATCAAGAAATAAAACTTTGGGGTTTTTATACTCAGTTTTAATTGTTGTTTTATCGATGCCTATGGAGGTCATAACTCTCATGCCACAACAATTTTCTTGTACAAATTGATAACTAGCATCTTTGCAGAATGCTACGCCATTTGCATTTGTAGATGTTGTTTACCAAGAATACTTAATGTTACTCTAATGCTTGAGCAGTTCTGTAGTATTGTTCTGAAAAAGTTTCGCTGCAAATCTCACATGAAGTTTCTTTGTTAATGGAGCTTATGGGTTTTTCGTTAGAATTGTTTTGATATTCCTTTGAACTTTGGTTATTCCAAATGCATTTAAAATCAATTCGAATCGATTTGTAATATTTGTTTTTGAACTTACAATTTCCCTTAGTGATTGACAGATAGTTTCAATGTCACAAATGTTAAACCATTTTGATGCAGATGGAGAGATTTTTGTTTTGACATCACTGGGATTAAAATCTATTTTTTCATGAAACAAAACAATAGTATTAATATGGCCTAACTGAATCCAATTATCATGGTTTGGTTCTTAATTCTTTTTTTGTAAGTCAAGCAATCCATACTTGTATTGACTTAACTGTGCATAAGGATTTTTCTGTTTTTATTTATTTCAACGCCATCAATTGTCCAAGTTGAATTTTCCAAATTGAATTTAAATTCCTCAATACACCAATTTAAAGTCGATTATAATCAAAGCTATTTTTTAATAAAATGGCATCGATTTCATTACCATTAAGAATGATGTTTCCTATTAAATAGTTTTCATCTGTATCGTTTCCGAAATTTGCGGATAGTATATCGACAAGTTTGTTGAAAAATCTATTTTCATGAGTTGTTGCAAATTCATGAAATAACATGGATTTAAATCCCATAATAATTTTCAAGTTCAGTAACTGGATAAATGAAGACACTGGCGAATCCGCCAAAATCTGGAGTACATGAGTGAAACTCGACTTTAGTGTCAAACAATTGTTGACCTTCAGCTCCATTTACATTGTTGTTATTTGGTGTTAATTTATGTTTGTTTTTGAATGTCCATATGGACATGAATTCTTTTCCACCGACATTATAATGTCCGTTACCATTGTATTCATTAGAGTTTTTATCGAAATGAGCCATATTAAATAATATTAATTATAAATTAATTCAATTATAAAAAAAAAAATGTTAGCTACAACTTATTTCTCAAAACTTAAGGATTTAAGCTCTACGATTTTATTAACATTAAGAGTTAAAAGTATTTAAATTCCGTAAATTTAAGCCTCTGATTTTAGAATTGTTTTGAAGGAATTTTCTTTGTCATTGTTTCCAAATTTAGAAAGTAATGTCTTAAATTTAAGATTACACATGTTCCTAATATTCGATACAGAAACAACCGGCTTACCGCGTAATTATAATGCCCCGCTTACCGATTTTGATAATTGGCCGAGGATGGTTCAAATTGCTTGGCAATTGCATGATGCAAAAGGTGCATTGTTGCAACATGATTCTATTATCATTAAGCCCGAAGGTTATTCTATACCGCTTGAAACTATTAAAATTCACGGTATTACGAATGAGCGCGCAAACGAAGAAGGTAAGGATTTAAAAATATCACTAGAAGTATTTGCTCAAGCAGTTGCTCAATCTAATTATTTGTGCGGACACTATTATTGGCGCTGAATTTTTGCGTTGTGGTTTATCAAATGCATTTGAAGGTAAAGGCGTAATTGATACAAAGAATGATGAAACTACTGAATTCTGCGCAATTCCTGGTGGAAGAGGGGGCAAGTTTAAATGGCCAACTTTAACAGAATTATACCAAAAATTATTTAATACTACTTTTGGCGAAGCGCATAATGCAGCATTCGATGTGCTCGCAACTACAAAAGTGTTCTTCGAAATTATTAAGCGAGGTATTACAAAAGTAAAAGAGTTACCTGTTTCCGAATTACCAACAATAAATTACATTGCTCCTGATTTAAGTAAATTGTTGGAGCATGAACAAGTTTGGAAACAAAGAAATATATTATCAAAACTTAACGGGAAGAGAAGTTCAATAAATGTTATAAAGATGAAGTAAAGGAGCAAATGTAAATACTGATAATTTATTTTTCTCGCATTTACACAATCACTCTCAGTTCTCTTTGCAACAAGCAACAAGCGATATAGATGATATCGTAAAACGCGCAATAGAATATAATTCGCCTGGTGTTGCTTTAACCGATCATGGAAACATGTACGGGGCATTTTTGTTTTGGCAAGCGATTGATAAGGCAAACAAAGGAATTAAAGCCAATAACGAAGCGATTGCAAAAGGAGAAAAAACTGGTCAAAAGAAAAACGAATTAAAAGCAATTATTGGTTGCGAATTTTTTGTAACCAAAAATCACTTGGATAAAACCAAACAAGACAATGGCTTTACTCAAGTATTGTTAGCGAAAGATAAAATTGGTTACCAAAATTTATCTAAGCTTAGTTCTATTGGTTTTACAAAAGGATTCTATTATGTTCCTCGTATTGATAAAACTATTTTAGAGCAACATACTGCAGGTGTAATAGCAACAACGGGTTCGCTTACAGGCGAGATACCTAATTTGATTTTAAATGTTAGTGAAGAAGCAGCTGAAGAAGCTTTTGTTTACTGGCACAAATTATTTGGCGATGATTTTTACGTTGAGTTAAATCGTCACAACCTTGCAGATGAAAATCATGTGAATGAAGTTTTACTTCGCTTCGCAAAAAAGTATGGAGTAAAGTATTTTGCAGCAAACAACAATTATTATTTAGATAAATCAGGTGCAAATGCGCATGATATTTTGTTGTGTGTAAAAGAAGGTGAAATTCAGGAAACACCTATCGGCCGTGGCCGTGGCTTCCGTTTTGGTTTCCCTAATAAGGAATTTTATTTCCGTTCGCCAAAAGAAATGATTGAGCTTTTCAGCGATATGCCGGAAGCTATTGAAACAACTAATGAAATCGTTTCTAAAGTTGAACCGTATAAATTAGGTCGCGATGTACTTTTACCTGCTTTCGAAATTGAGCAACAATTTATAATTGATAAAGCCGCTGAAATAGAAGAGTCATTTGAACGCCTTGTTAGTTATCGTATTAAAGGCTGGGACGAAAAAAATGTTCCTGAAGCCGAACGCGATAATCAAAAAATAGAAGTTAGAAAAATTGCTGAGCAGTTCATCTTTATGAAAGATTGGACCTATCGCGGTATGCATAAACGTTATCCAAATTTAACTCCTGAAATTCAAGAGCGGATTGATTTTGAATTGCAAACAATTGAGAAAATGGGTTACCCAGGTTACTTCTTAATTGTTGCTGATTTTATCGCAGAAGCGAGACGAATGGGAGTTGCTGTTGGTCCAGGTCGTGGATCTGCTGCGGGTTCGGCCATTGCTTATTGTTTGTGGATTACTAATGTAGATCCTATTAAGTACGATCTCCTCTTCGAGCGTTTCTTAAATCCTGATCGTATTTCAATGCCCGATATTGATATTGACTTTGATGATTTAGGTCGTGGAAAAGTTATTGATTATGTGATTAATAAATACGGGGCAAATCAGGTTGCGCAAATTATTACCTATGGTACCATGGGTGGTAAATCTGCCATTAAAGATACAGCAAGAGCATTGAACCTTCCATTGATGGATGCTAATATGCTTGCAAAAGCCTTTCCTGCAACACCTGCAGCTTCTTTACATAAATTATTAAGTCCCGAAGGAATTAATAAAAAGTATTTAGATGATATAAAAGATAGACGTGAGTTTGTTGACCAATCTCATGCCTTTAGAAAATTATCGGAAGAAAAAAATTTACAATCAGAAGTTTTAAAACAAGCCTATGAATTGGAAGGCTGTGTGCGTAATACTGGAATTCATGCCTGTGGTATCATCATTACACCTGATGAACTTTCTAAATTCGTTCCAGTTACTAGAGCCAAGGAAGGCGAGATGTTGGTTACGCAATTCGATAACTCGGTTGCAGAGTCAGCAGGTTTGTTAAAGATGGACTTCTTGGGTTTGCGCACGCTTACCATTATTAAGGATGCATTAAAACATGTAAAGGCTCGTCATGGTTTAGAAATTGATATCGACGCTATTCCGCTTGATGATCCAAAAACATACGAGCTTTTTCAACGTGGCGAAACAAATGGTGTGTTCCAGTTTGAAAGTGATGGAATGCAAAAGGCCTTAAAAGAATTAAAGCCCGATGCATTAACCGATTTGATTGCAATGAACGCCTTGTATCGTCCAGGTCCTATTGCTTACATTCCTAATTATATTAAACGTAAGCATGGTATAGAGCCAATTGTTTATGAGTTAAATGGTATGGAAGAGTTTCTGCAGGAGACTTATGGAATTACCGTTTACCAAGAGCAAGTAATGCGTTTGTCGCAAAAGCTTGCCAACTTTACCAAAGGTGATGCCGATGTACTTCGTAAGGCAATGGGTAAAAAACAAATTGATGTTCTTAATAAAATGAAGAGCAAATTTTTGGAAGGATGTTTATCTAATGGACATGATACAACTGTTGCAGAAAAAGTTTGGACCGACTGGGAAGCCTTTGCATCTTATGCCTTCAATAAATCTCACTCTACTTGTTATGCTTATGTTGCTTTTCAAACTGCATATTTAAAAGCAAATTATCCTGCAGAGTTTATGGCATCTGTACTTACTCATAACATGGGTAATATCGAAAGTGTTACTTTCTTTATGGAAGAGTGTAAGCGTATGGGATTAAAAGTATTGGGTCCTGATGTAAATGAAAGTATTGGTGATTTTTCGGTAAACGAAAATGGAGAGATACGCTTTGGAATGGCTGCTATTAAAGGAGTAGGAGGTAACGTAGTAGAAGGAATTGTTGAGCAACGTAATTTAAATGGAAAATTTATTTCCGTATTTGATATTGCAAAACGTTTAGATACAAAAGCAGTTAACAAAAAAAGTTTAGAAGCATTATCGCAAGCAGGTGCATTTGATTCCTTTGAAGGAATTCACCGCGCCATGTTTTTTAAGATAGATTTAAAAGATGGTAACACACTTACTGAGAAAATCATTAAGTATGGTAACAACTTAAACAGCATGACAGAAACTTCGCAGGTTAACATGTTTGGCGAAACGGATGAAATGGAAATTTCGGAACCAAGTTTGCCAAATGTGGAAGCTTGGGGAGCATTAGAGCAATTAGCAAAAGAAAAAGAAGTTGTAGGTTTTTATATTTCGGGCCATCCATTAGATTCATTTAAGCGTGTAATAAAGGCAAAGTGTAAAAACACAACAGCAGATGTTTCTGATTTAGCGCCTTGGGTAAATAAGGAATTGACACTTGCAGGTATTATTACCATTGTAGAAAATCGTACTTCTAAAAATGGAAATCCTTGGGGCAAATTTATTTTAGAAGATTATTCTGGAAGTGCAGAGTTTACTTTGTTTGGAAACGATTATGTAAACTTTAGAAATTACTTGGATCCAAATCAATTTGTTTTTATAAGAGGTAAAGCGCAAGCACGTTACGGACAACCAGATAATTTAGAATTTAAAATTCAGAAAATCGAGTTGTTATCAGAAATGAAAAACAATGCATTTACGCATTTACAATTCATTATGAAGGTTACCGACTTAAATGAGGAAACCATGCTTAAAATGGATGACTTATTAAAAAATAACAAAACCGGAAACTGCACTTATGATTTTGTAATAACCGACCCAACCGAAAATACTAGCTTACGTTTAGAACCTAAAGTAGGTAAGCTAACTGTAACAGAGGAGTTGATGGATGAGTTAGAGAAATTGCCGTATTTGGAGGTGGTGAGTAAGTAATATTTAATTTCAAAATGCAAAAATACTCCTTCAAAGAAGATATTAGTCCTATAGAAAGATATAAGTTAACTATCTACTTAATACTAAGTTCCCGAAAAGTAAAACGACTTTTGGTTATTTCTATGGTTCCTTTTGTAATGATTGTAAGTTTAGGTTTTTTGTTAAATGACTTAAGCACCCCACTTACTGGCCTGCTTATTTTTCCGGCAATTTTACTTTTCCTGTTAATTGTATTGCCTTTCATTTTAGTTTATATTTTACCGAATAAAAAAAACGTTGAAATTATTGTTTCACCAACAGGTATTATTCGTAGAGGAGATAATTTATACCATGAAAAGCCTTGGAGTTTTTTCGATTCTTGGGATGAAAACAAAGCCTTCATTTTTATTTACTTTAAACAATCTAAATTAGCGGCTCACATAATAAAAAAATCATGGTTTAAATCAGAAGAAGAAATGATGGAGTTCTTGAGTTTTGTGGATGGTAGTTTGAATTAATTTTAAATGAATATTTATAACAAATTTCTTTTCCCATTGTTAATCCTTGTTATAGGTTTACTAATATTCTCTTGTAAAAGTGGGAGTATTATTAAGCGAAAGTATGTGAATGGAAATTATATTTCTTTTGCGGGTAAGCCAAAAGAACCAAAGCTAAATCAAACAAATGCATGTTAAACCCCCCCCTATTTCGAGTCTGCAAACAAAAAATCTTCCGAAGAAACAAGATTTATGAACCAAAACCTTTTCCATTTCCTATTTTTGATTTTTCTTATCTGTTTGATGATGACCCAATAGCAAAAAAAATGAGGATATTGTTTTTTATTTCATTGGGAATTATAGTCCTAGGTTTGCCAATTATACAGGAACTGAATTCTTCAATTGATGCTTTTCCTCCTTGCGACTTTTTGGGTGGTAATCCTTTAGTTGTTCTAATTTTATCAATCATAAACTTCTTCTTAAATATTAAGAGATGGCGCAAGTATAAAAATTAATTATCAATACTTAATCAGCGTAAATCAGCGTAATCTGCGGGAAATAACTCATGAAATAAATATCTCTTAACTCACTTCAAATAATCATAATCAACATAAAATTCCTTACTCCCTTGTTTCACTTTTATTTGTGGGCCTTTGGGGTTATTATAATCTGCTTGAAGAATTTGATCGTAAATAAAAGGGAGAACAATTTTATTTTTTTTAGTTATAATTCCATACTTACCATCTTTCTTTGCTAAAAAATGATCATCTCCAATGTAGCCCGAGCGTTCAACGCTTTGGTATTCTAGCGGAATCATAAATTCGAGGTCTCGGTTCATTATTCCAGTTTTGCCATTTTTTTTTACATAAATCATCGGTGTGTAACAAGTGATATAATCATATTCAGGTTTTAATAGTATCTCCTCATTTTCATCAATTATCCCATATTTCTTGTCTATTATAATTAAATACCTGTTAGGGATTTCTTTGCTTTGTCTTCAGTTTTAAAATAAGGATTAGTAGTTAGGCAAAATGATAGTTCCTGATATTTGGGTTCAATAATTACATTAAATAAAGAATCTAATACACCACATTTGCCATTTTGTTTTATTGTAATTCTATTTTTATATGGCTCCATTCGTTCGTATTCATCTTTGGTTTCTTTTAAGCTGGGCAAATGAATTATTTTATAGTTAGAGCTATCCGTTTTTTTATAAGCAACATAAGGCTGACCCGGATTAAATACTTTTATGTCTTTATAACTTGCAATAGGAAGAACGAATGTTTTTTTATTTTGATTTATCAAACCCATAAAGTGCCTTCCACTACTTGTTAAATAAATGGTATTGTATAATTCATTATTGCACGTGATGTTATGTGCAGTTTTTAATTGATAAGACTCCAATTCTTTTATCACTTCATCTTTTGTATTAATTACTTTGTATTTACCATCAAGCAAAACCACAGCGGTTGAATCTTTGCTAAAACTCTCTGCATAATCATATTTGCATTCAATTATTTCTTTCCCGTATCTACTCATAAATCCAAATTTTCCATCGCGAGATATTCGTTTCAATCCTGGTAAATTGGTGTAGTCAAAGACATCATATTGTGGTTTTCTAACTTCGACTAAATTGGTATCTAACCAACCTAATTTCCCGTTTTTAATTACAGGTATTATTGGATTGCTGTAATCCTTATAATGTAAAGTATTTCATCATAGTCATTTAAATTATAAAGTTTTTGTTTTTAAATCATAATAGGCTACATACTTATTGCTAGTTTTAAAAAATGTAGGATACTGTTCTCAGCTTAGGATAAATATATATTTTGTACTTCATCAAATTGATGCTCAATTAATACTTCTCCATTCATTTTTATAATACCCCATTTTTTGTTTTTGCTAGCAACAATAATATCATCTATTGGCATTAGTTCATCATACATGATAGGAATACTAATGCTTCCTAAACTATCAATAAGTCCTATTGAATGATTGAATTTTGCTTTTGCTTATATAATTATCCGGTATTCTTGTATTACCAGGTAAATTAGCTACTTTATAAAATCCTGAAAATCGGTAGCTTTCTGCGGACTATACGCCCAAATGCCTCTTGTAAATGAGCTTCGTGTAGTATGATTTAATCCTTTTGTTGTTTTTTGTTTGCTTATTTTTTTTTCTAAAAAATATTTCGTCAATTTTTCTATTGAGGAAGCGGAACCAAAAGTGTGTATTATTTTTCCACTTGTATCCCTAAAATAATATTCGTTTCCAATTGGCTGTGGATGAAACATGCTGTGCGGCATTGCTCTGGGCTGACTTTGTTCTAAATGAAAAATCATTCTATCCCATTGTCCAATATGGTCAACTTCTATCATTTGTACTCCATTATAAAATGGATAATATAGTGTGTCGGTTTTGTTTTCGTTTAAGAACCCCAATTTACCAAACTGGGCAAACGCACCATGAATGGTAAAATAGAATAAAGAAAAAGTTAATACTTCATTAAACTAATTTAGGAATGAATTAGCGAAGTGGCTTGTTAAATGAGGTTAAAAAAAGTGTGCATCTTAGTACATAAAATGCTTTAGTTAATGAATTTAAATCCACCACTAAGACATGGAGTACACTAAGATACACTAAGTCTAAGTGAAACTAAGTGATCTTAGCGTCTTAGTGGTAAAAAACTATCTCAACAAATTTTCTAAAGCCCCTTTTAACTCAGGATATTTAAAATTAAATGGAATGCCTTTTGTTTTCTCAGCGCTTACTTTTACACCTTCTAAAACGATTACCGCCATTTCACCTAGAATTAATTTCAGAACAAAGGCAGGAACAGCAGGCATAAAAAATGGTTTGTGTAATGTTTGTGCTATTGCTTTCGATAGTTCTTTGTTAGTAACGTGCTGCGGGCAACTCCGTTATAAATACCATGCATCTTTTCATTTGTAATTGCTTCATAAAACAATCCTACCAAATCGTCAATATGAATCCAAGGCATATATTGTTTGCCACTTCCAAGTGCCGAGCCAATTCCCATTTTAATTGTTTTGGATATTTTTGGTAATGCACCTCCATCTTTACTTAAAACAACTCCAATACGTATAATGTTTAATCGAATATTTTTATTAATCTCATTGTACGATTCTTCCCATTGTTTGCAGGTGTTTCCCATGAAATCATCGCAAGCAGCATCTGTTTCTGTATACACTTTTTCATTAGTAATTGCCCCGTAAAAGCCAACCGCCGAAGCTCCAACAAATGTTTTAATTTGATTGCCCCGCTTATTTATTTCGCTTGCTAATAGTTTAGAGGAAATGACTCTACTATCTATAATTTCTTTTTTCCTTGCGGCTGTCCATTTTTCATCAGCAATACCTGCGCCTGCTAAATGCACAACGGTATCAATGTTTTCGAAGGCGCGTTCATCTATTTCACCTTTGCTTAAATCCCATTTATAGCAGGGTGTTTTCGTGTTTAATTCTCTTTTCTACCGAGGTGTTTTACGGTATGTCCTTTTTCTATTAACAAGGCTGTTAATTTCTTCCCTATAAGTCCTGATGCTCCACTAATTAAAACCTGTGCCATGAATGATAAAAATCTTACTTTTGTTCAACACTAAAGGTATGGAAAATAAAGTATTTGATAAGCATATTTTTGTTTGCACCAACGAAAGAGTTGGTGGAGAAAGAAAAGCTGTGGCGATCAACATGGATTAAACTTAGTTGCAGCTTTAAAAAAGCAAATTAAGGATAAAAATCTTCCGCAAAATATTCGTGCTCAAAAGTCGGGATGCCTTGGTATTTGTGATTTTGGACCAACAGTTGCAGTTTATCCAGAAGGAATATTTTATGTAAATGTGCACCTAAGTGATGTGGAAGAAATTGTAGAATCGCACATTGTAAATAATACACCTGTAGATAGATTGTTGTTAAAGCATAAGAAAGATGTCTGAACTACAACTTGAACAATACTTCAATAACCGCAGAATCATTGATGCAACCATGCGTCAATTAGAGAAGGATTTTTCCTTGGATGAAGATAGCGTTCAATTAAAGGATTACCAAGGGAATTTGTTTGAGCAGTTGTTTGAAGTTGTTTATCCTATCATCAACAAGCTAATCACAAGCAACTATCAGCAGTTTTTAAATACGTTGTATCGTATTGATGTAAACGAGTTTAAACTCAAACAAGAAATGGCTAAAGTGGATGCAAATCAATACAGTGAAGTTGTTACACGATTGGTATTGCTAAAGGAATTGCAAAAAGTTATAATTAGAAACATTTATAGTACGAAGAATGATATTACAAATTAGAAAAGGTGTTGCAGAGGATTTACCACAAGTATTAAATTTAATAAAAGGAATTAGCGGCATACAGAAAAGCTCCAAACGAAGTAGTTGTTACCATTGATGAAATGACAAACTGGGGTTTTGGAAAAGATAAGGTGTTCGATTTTTTTTGTGGCGATAGAAAATGATAGAGTGATTGGTTTAGCATTATATTATTTCAAATATTCAACTTGGAAAGGTCGTTGTTTATTTTTAGAAGATATTATTGTAACTGAGCCATACAGGGGCAAAGGTTTAGGGAAAAAGCTTTTTGAGAAAGTAGCAAGGTTGCTAAAATGGAAAAGGTTCGTCGTATGGAGTGGCAAGTGTTAGATTGGAACGAACCAGCAATTAATTTCTATAAGAAATATCCTTCGCATTTAGATGGTGAGTGGATTAATTGCAAATTAACCGATAAAGAATTAGTAAGTTTTTAATTATGCAGGTATTTAAATTTGGTGGAGCATCAGTAAAAGATGCAAATGCTGTAAAAAATGTTGCGGCAATTTTAAAAAACGTTACGAAGGCAAACAATTAATTATTGTTGTTTCTGCAATGGGCAAAATCACTAATGCTTTGGAGCGTTTGGTAGATGCCTACTTTTATAAGAAAGAAAATGCAGAAGTTGTTTTGGAAGAAATAAAAGCATTTCATTTAAACATTGTTACTGAATTGTTTCCAAACAAATCGCATTCGTTTTACAATGATTTAGAAAATACTTTTGTAGAAATACAATGGGCCATTGAAGATGAACCAACTGGAACTATAATTTCGAATACGACCAAATTGTGAGTATGGGAGAAGTTTTTTCTACCAAAATAATTTCGGCTTATTTAAATGAAATCGGTATTAAAAATAAATGGATGGATGCACGCGGTTTGGTGCAAACAGATAATACGTACCGCGAGGGAAAAGTAGATTTTGAATTAACAGAATCCTTGGTGAAAAAAGATTTGGTTCCTGCAGTACACACAAACAATATTGTAACAACACAAGGTTTTTTAGGTGGAACATCGGAAAACTTTACTACCACACTTGGACGTGAAGGTTCTGATTATACAGCTGCCATTTTAGCCTATTATTGTAAATGCCGAAAAATGTTACCATTTGGAAAGATGTGCCAGGTGTTTTAAATGCTGATCCAAAGTGGTTTGATAATACAATTAAAATTAGCGAACTTACTTATCAAGATGCAATTGAGTTAACTTATTATGGGGCAACAGTTATTCATCCAAAAACAATTAAACCTTTGCAAAATAAAGGTATTCCTTTGTTTGTGCGTTCTTTTAAATCACGATGAAGAAGGAACTGTGGTAAAGAATCAGGTAGGAAGCTGCCAATTCCTTCTTTTATTTTAAAGTAAATCAAGTTTTAATTTCACTACAAGCAAAAGATTTTTCATTTATAGCCGAAGATAATTTGAGTTCTATTTTTTAAGTGTTTTACAAACATGGAGTTAAAATTCACATGATGCAATTATCTGCCATTAATTTCTCTGTTTGTACCGATAATGACGCGCAAAAGTCCCTGGTTTACTTGCTGAATTGCAGAACGATTTTAAAGTATTGTACAACGATAATTTAGAATTATGTACGATTCGATACTACGACCAAAGCACTTTAGATAGGGTTTCCATTAATAAGCAGATTTTACTTGAACAAAAAAGCCGTTATACAGCTCAAATGGTGTTAAAACCTGTTTAAATGTTTTTGTTGTCGGCATGCTATTTGTTTGTAGCTTTAAATACAAATTTACAACATGGCAGTTTTATATTTTTTTCTCCTTTATTCTATTGTTTGTAAACCTTAGTTTCGTTTGCGCAGCTGAATGGTGATTTGCGCGAAGAGGTCATAAATCGTTCAACAGAGAAAGAAATAAAAATGTTGGACTTAGCCGACAAGTATTACATTGATAGAGAATTTTATTAGCTCTTCCTTATTACGATACATTACTAACTAAATTTCCTGATAATTTGTATTTGTCCTATTTACTGGGTTCATGTTCTGTTTTGATGCAGATAAACAAAAGTCTTCGGAAAAATTCATAAAGAAAGCAGAGTCAATTAAAGTAAGTTATTTGATTATGACTATTACCTCGGGAATCTTTTAGTTAATGATAAGTATGATGATGCAATCAATCAATTTGGGATGTATCTTACCAATCCAATTAATGATGATTTAAAAAACGAAGTAATCCGTCAGATTTCAATTTGTAAAAATGCAAAGAGAGTAATTCAAAGTTTGCTTTAGCTAAAATAACCAATATAGGCTCACCAATAAATACAAAGGGTTCAGAGTACTGTCCGATATTCCCTTCAGATGAGCGTTTATGGTTTTTACTTATCGTAGTTGAAAAATCCAAAGGGGGAAAGCAATCAATGCCGAATAAAAAGATGAGAAGGAGGATTTATTTTGAAGATGTATTTATTTCCATATAAAGGTCCAAGAGGCGAGTGGTCGGAGCCGCTTTCAATTGACGCAATTAATACTACAGGGCACGATGCAGCTATTTATCTATCTCAAGATGGACAACGCTTATTCATATACAGAAATTTAAGTTCTGGAAATGGCGATATATACGAGAGTAAGCAAATGGGTTCTTCTTGGACAAAGCCTGAGAAAGTGAAAGGAATAAATTCAAATGCGTGGGAGGAAGTGTGTGTTTGTCGCCTGATCAAAAAACAATTTATTTTAGTAGTGAGCGCCCTGGCGGTTTGGGAGGAAGAGATATTTATTTTGCAACTTTGCAAGCTGATGGTTCTTGGGGTAATGTAAAAAAGCTTGGACCTGAGATAAATACAAAATACGATGAAGATGCACCTTTTGTGCATGCTGATGGTAAAACACTTTTTTTCGCTTCTAACGGGCACACAACAATTGGAGGTTATGATATTTTTAAAAGTGAAATGAAATCAGGTAAATGGCAAAAACCATTTAATGTTGGTAAACCCGTAAATACACCAGGCGACGACAAGTTTTATGTTGTTTCATCAGATGGGCGAAGAGGATATTATTCTTCTGAAAAAAGGATGGGCAGGGACAACAAGATATTTACATGGCTGAACCTGGAATGTTTGGAAAACCTACAGCTTTAGTTTTGGTTATTGGTAAAGTTACTTTTAACGATAAGCCTATTGCGGCTACCGTAAAGTTATTTCTAAACTATTTAAACTGAGTACACAAGTGCTATGGCAAGTAATAAGGAAACGGGAGATTATTTAGTGAATCTACCATCTGGAAATGAGTTTGAAATTATGTTTAATTATAATGATGTGTATCAAAGTAAAGTTTATCAACTGCTTTAGTAGATTCATTTTGCACGTTTAGAAATAAATGCACAATTATTTACAGAGGAATACTTAGATTCAAAAATGCCAAAGCAAATCGACTCTACACAACTTAGGTATGAAGAGCTAGTAAAAATGGATTAACATATAAAGAATTTGTTGAGATTTACGGAAATTCAGTAGCAGATAGCTTGGATTTTAGAATACAGTTAGGAGCTTACAAGTATATTGAAAATTTTAATTATTCGAAAATCATAGGTTTGCCTCGAGTGCTTAGAAGAACGTATCATGATGGAATAACACGTTTTACAATTGGTTCTGTTAAAACACTAAATGAAGTAAATGCACTTTGCAATAAAGCAAAAGAATGGATTGAAAGATGCCTTTGTAATTGTTATTTATAAAGATGAACGTATTACTTGGAATAAATTATTGGATGAAAAAATTATTCAGAGGTAGTTTCGATGTTCATCTTTTGAATTACATAAATGTACAACATTAAAATTGTTTGTTCTTCTTTATTAATAATAGTTTTCCTTTCTTCTTGTTCAACATTAAAATCATATGGTAAATACGAAAAAGCGTTGGGCTTATGTACATCCATTTGCTGCTATTAAACTGAAAAGAAGTGAAAAGAAAATGTGATGTATTATATAAAGTCGTTAAGGATTCAAACAGTTTAGATAAATATGATAGGCAAACTCGATGCTTTTTAGGCATATGTTTGTGAGCTGGTTTGCAAATAAAATATCTCCAGAAAAAGTTCATGCTTCGAATTGCACATGAAAGGATATAATGCTTGGCTTTTTAAAGAATAAAGACGAAGGTAAGAAACAACAGATAGTCTTTCTTTTGTGAAATGGATTTTGTTGAATAATGAAGTTGGAATTGATTTGGCAAAGATCGATTAAGAAGAACTACTCAATTGATCAAATTAAAGACTTATGTCTTGAGAAAATTAATGCTGAACAAGCTTATTTTATGAAAAAGAAATTCTGTTAAGAATTACTTAACACAGAGGGAACAATAATAAATTTCAATTTATATATTAAAAAGTGGAATGTTCCAAAGTGTTTGGTTAGAAAATAATTTATTGTAAATTTATGTTGAAATAAATAGACGATGAAGAAAATTTTTTTGCTCTTGGAATTTTTTGACTTTATCTCTCAATTCATGTTTTCTCAAGAAAGCACTTCTTTCGCAATTATTGGCGAATATTCCGAAAATTTCAGATGGAGTAATTACTCAGGAGGTCTTGCCCGTTGGAAGTGCCATGATGATAAAATTGCAAAAAAGGCATTGTTGAGCCACTTTTTTTGCATGCCGGAATCGGCGTTTGTTTTAACCGTGATTAGCTTGATGATTTGGTTTCAAAAGCGTATTTTTGTAGTATGTATACAGTTAGCACAAACAATAGTTCCTACAAGATTGAAAAGGAAAACGATACTTGGAAATTGAATGGAGAAAATATCTCTATCGACCAAATCCAAATTAGTGAAACCAATTATCATATCATTAAGGATAATAAAACATATGATGTTGATGTCATCAAGTTTAACAAAGAAGATAAAACAGCTTTGATTAAAGTAGATGGTACAAAGTACGAACTGAAGATTGCAGATAAATTTGATGAGCTACTTAGAATTTGGGGTATGGATAATTTAGCTGCTAAAAAGAAAGTAAATATTAAAGCTCCAATGCCGGGGCTAGTTCTAAATATTTTAGTTGAAGACGGAACAGTGGTATTGAAAGGCGATGCACTTATTGTGTTAGAAGCTATGAAAATGGAGAACATCTTAAAATCTCCAACGGATGGAACAGTAAAAAGATTTCGGTGAAAAAGGGTGCTTATGATTTGAAAAAATCAAGTTTTAATCGAATTTTAAATGACCGATAATAGAAGAGATTTCCTGAAAAAATCTGCACTCCTTTCATTAGGAACACCCGCAAAGGTAAACTTGTTGAAACGAGCAAGTAAATAAGTTAGAGGAATTTGGAGCGATGGAATTTATAGATGGCGGAAAGTTTACCTGCTTTTTACAATAGGCTTACGTTGCGCTAGAACCTTTCATTGATAAACAAACAATGGAAATCCATCACACTAAAGCATCATCAAGCAAATGTAGATAATTTAAACAAGGCCCTAGAAAATAATAAATTTGAAGGTTTGGATGCACCTTTTACCTTCGAAAATATTTTTAAGTACCACATAAATTTCTGTGCTTCGCAATAATGCTGGCGGACATTGGAATCACTCTTTCTTTTGGCAATGTCTAAGTCCCAATCCAAAGTCAGGCTCATTCCCATCACCAACATTAATTCGAATTATCAAAGAAAATTTTGGCAGATTTGAAACTTTAAGAACGGTTTGAAAAGAAACTGCTCTTAGTAGACTGGAAGTGGATAGGTGTGGACGTTATGTTTAAATATTGGTAAACTAGAATGAGTTCTACTGCCAATCAAGATAATCTATTAATACTAATATGGAGGTAATTGGTAAACCAGTCTTAGCTCTTGATGTTTAGGAACATGCATACTATTTCAAAATATCAAAACAAAC
>JADJDM010000004.1 GCA_016702705.1 Bacteroidota bacterium
AAGAAGTTTTTATAAATGGTGATGGTAGAACAAAGCAGAGATTTTACTTTTTGTTACTTAATGCTGTGCAAGCAAAACATGAGCTTTATTAAATGACAATCCTGATTCCACAAACAAAAGTATATAACATTGCTTGTGGAGATAGTATAAGTGTAAAATGAGATGTACCGTTTAATTTTGCACGCACAAACTCCAATGCTAAAGCAACGCACAGAGAGAGCGTTTTGGGGATGTAAAAAACTCTAAAAGCTAATATTTATTTAGCAAATAAAATGTTAGGTTACAGTCCTGCTCAGTACACGTTTAATGAAGGCTTAGAAAAACGATTGGTATTATAAAAATTTATAAACTTAATTCCTTCATTGGATCCCAAAAATAGTTTTCGAAATCAATTACTTTGTCCTTTATTTTTCCACTTTGATTTTTCTTTCTTAAGAAGTTCCTCCATTTGATGAGGAGTAGAAAAATGATGTTTACTGTTAACAAACCCAAACGATTTACAACACGGTGCGCAGGCACTTTAGGCTTTGATTGTGAGCTGCAATCATTGCGTAACCCACTACACGAGATGATTTTACTGCTCCTAAATAATTTGCATAGCTCTCCATAACTCGTTACCCTTCCTTTCCGGAATTAAACGAACAACTTGGTAAACCATTTCAAAAATCTTTCTCCATATATTTTATTTAGTTCGCTGCTATTACTTTTCATCAAGCGGAAGTGTTCCCGAAACATTCTTAATTTCCCACTCACTAAAATCTTCGTTTGCTTCCATTCCAGTACCTTTAATAATTTCGCGCTTTGTTGTAATTTCTACATACGCATCGGTATAAATTTTATGTTTTTTCTTCATCCCAAACAACGTGTTCCGTTTTTAATTTCTCTCCGTTTTCGTTTACAATCTCCACTTCTACTGCTTCCATCTTATGTGAAACATCATAACGTATTGCATAATCAGCCTTAATGGTTGTTTTTACAGTATTCTCTTTTCCGTAATGTTCGATGTACCACTCCCTAAGAAATTCCGAATATGTTTCCTTTACTCCAATTAAATAGTGATCCATCAAAGGAGCTTTCAACCTAAATTTGCATTGCCCCGAATCGGTGTATAACACATTTAATTGGGTGGAAGATTCGGTAGGGACTAATTTTCCTTTTGTGTAAGTAGTGCTACTTCCTTTAAATCATTTTCACACGAAATAAAAACGAAGCTAATCCTAATAAAACACAAGCGTTATTTTACCCGACTTATTCATCTAAATCCTAATCGAGTTGATATTTCAAAAACCATCTATCGTTAAATGTAAAGCCTAATGTAGCTTTAATATATTGCTACTTAATCAGATTGTTTTGAGTCGTACCTGTTTGTCCGGCCTCAACAGAAACATTGAAGGTGTTAAATATTTTGTTTGCACCAACAGGAAAGCCAAAGCCCATTGTAACAGCATAATCATTAATCCTATTGTTATTAATTAATAGAAAACCATCGTTGTATCTTGCTCCTAAACGGTAATGCACACGTTTCAAATAATCTCCTTTCCGTTTGCAAATTTGTTTGGAACAAACTCTGCTCCAACAGAAATACGCTTCATGTCTTGCAAATAATTTACATCATTAAAATATTTAAAACCACTCCACAACTGCATTTCATAATCAGCCACAATATTCCATTTACTTCCTTTTCTAATAGAAATACCAAGTCCGTGCATAGTTGGTAAAGTAATACTTCCCTTTTTGTCGGCATTATAAAAAATGGTGTCTCTAAATGATTCTGCTCCGGAATTAAAATATAAAAACGTGTTTGCAAAATCAGAATAATAACCCCTTAGTTTATTATTCATAGAATAGGTGTAACCCAAAGTAACATATATATCTTCTTTTAAATCACGGCGTTTGTGTTTGCCATAATTACGTGAAGTCTTTACGGTGTCGATTTCAGAAAGTTTTTTAGAATCAATAGTGAAACTACTTTGCAATCCAAACGATCCAGAAAACGAGTTTATATGTGCTTGACGATTAACTCTTGTATTAAACGTATTGTTTACATCTGGAAAATAACTCTACTTATTGTATTAATGGTTCCGAAATAATAATATCCATTTGCTCCAACTGAAAGTGTAGATAACCATCTTTTTAAAAAAACTTTATTTCGTGCCATACTAACACTTATAGAATCGTCTGTTTTATATTTTTTCGAGTTTCTATATTTATTAAATGATTTCGAAAAGGGTTTCCATGCGGTTCCACAAAAATCTGATTAACTCCTCCATCGCCTTCATAGTTTTCTTTTACTTCGCCAATATTTTCAACTGTTTTTGTGTGGTAAATATCGTAACCAACACTACTCAAAGGCATCACTCCAAAACACCCTCCCATGCTTTTACCCATTGGAAAACCTATTGAAATATAGTTTAAGGATGTGTTATTTGAATTAGTTTTAGAAGACGTACTACTACTAAATTGATTAAAAGTAGAATTAACTCCCGCTTCAAAAGTTGTAATTCCCATTGATGAATAAGATGCTGGATTTGCTGGGTTTAAAAAACAGGTAGTAAAGTGTCGTTTTTTTAGGGCAACAAAACTACCTCCCATTGCATTTGATTGGGCAAAACTGCGGTTAGTAATCTGACCAATACCAAAACGAGAGTATGGAGAGGATGTAAATTTTTGAGCAAGCGATGCGTTAACACAGAATACAAAAATTAAAATCGAGAAACTGGAAAATATTTTATTTCGAAGCAATAAATTCTACTATTTCGTTTAACCCAATCAACACTAATTCGGGGCATACAAAGATGTGATTTTTAGCTCAAGTTCAAAAAAAAGCTGCATCTCCGCCCGTTAAAACGATTTTTAATTCGGGATATTGTTTCAAATACCCATCAATAAAGCCTTTTACCTCAAATAGTGCCCCATTTTGAACCCGCTTAGTATAGATTCGTTGGTATTATTGCCTGTTAAAGAATGATAATTATTATCTATATTTAATACAGGGAGCTTATCTGTGAACTGGTTTAGTGCTTTAAACCGCATATTAATACCAGGAGAAATTGACCCTCCTAAATACTCTCCTTTGGCTGTTACAACATCCGTTTTTATGCAAGTTCCTGCATCGATTATTAAAACAGGAATGTTTTTATACATTGAGTATGCTCCAATTGCCGCAGCCAGCCTATCCTTGCCCAGTGTTTCAGGACTTCCATATTTATTTTGAACTGGGATTTTTGTGTTCGAATCAAACAAAATATGTTGTGTATGATTAGAAAGAAAATTGCTTATGTCCTTAGAGTGATTAATAACTGAAGAAACAATCGTTTTGTTTATACCTGGATGGTTTTAAACACCTTTGAAGTTGCACTAATGAAATTCTTGGTTCAAAAGAAAACTGCTCTTTAAAACTTTACCCTCAAAAAGAGCCAATTTTGCTCTTGTGTTGCCCAAATCAATTACTAAATTCACCTTGTTCCTTTATATTTTGTACAAAAATGAGGATAAAGAACGAAAAATGCTGTATTTTTTTTTGGGTTTTAATAAAATTGTTATATTTGCAGCCCCGAAAGGGGAAATGGTTCGGTGCCTTAGCTCAGTCGGTAGAGCAACAGACTGAAAATCTGTGTGTCCCTGGTTCGATTCCTGGAGGCACCACAAAACCCACTCAAGCGAGTGGGTTTTTTGTTTTCTCAAAGTTCGTCAAATCTACTCAAACTTCCTCAAATCACTTCATAGCAAGGCTTTCAAAGGTTGGGTAGTACATTTTTCTTTTATACTTGCGGATAAATGATTTTAATTGAGCATAAAAGAAATTGTTACAGAATTGTTACACTTCCTTTTTATCTCTCAAATCTGTAACAAAACTACAAATGAAAGTTCAATTTAAATATGTCTTCGATAGAAGAAACAAGTGTAAGAAGCCAGGAGATTTTGGTATGATAGAACTCCGTGTTTACCACGACAACAAGGCAACATATTACAGCACAAAAATATCTGTGCCATTAAAGGATTGGAACGGAGAAAAAGAACCGTACATCTCAAACCGAAATCGTGAAGCTGATGATCTTAACGATACTCTTCAAGCATTAAAGGAAAAGCTCAATATCGCTCGTAGAGAGGCGGAATTTAAAGGGCAGCCTTTCGGGCATACTGAAGTCAAAGCTGCTTTTAAAACTCAGAAAAGTAAAACCAATTCCTTTAAAGAATTTGCTACTGAAGAAATTGAATCAAACAACGCCATCAAAGAAGTAACGAAAAGATCGCATAGAAACACAATCAATAAACTTCTTGCTTTCACTGGCCGAAAGGATATTTTATTTTCAGAACTTGATTACGAATTCTTTGCTAATTTCATTAACTATCTTACTGGTTTAATTAATCCTCTTACTGAGAAAAAAGTTTCACCTAATACAGTTAGGAAACACATCAAAAATTGTAAAGCAATAATTGAAAAAGCAATTAACAAAGGTTACTTTGATAGAGGAAATCCTTGCAAAAAATTCAAATTAAAAGAAGTTGAAACTAAGAGTGATGTACTCACATGGGAAGAAATACAAAAGCTGGAGGAATATGCCTTTGAGGCGTATGAACACAAATTAGAAACCATTCGTAATATGATGCTGTTCATGATATACACAGGAGTTCGGGTTAGCGATATAACAAATTTGAAGAGAGAGTATGTTAAGCAAACTTCAGAAGGAGTGGTGCTTGATTTTTTTACAAAAAAGGTGAACAAACACGCAATTATTCCTTTGTATTTATTGTTCCCTTTAGATGATAAGGATATTTCTCGTCCACTTCGAATATTGAATAAATATTATTCTTTGGAAAATGAATATGTGTTTCCAAGATACACTGATCAATACATAAATAGGGAATTGAAAAACATAGCAGCACTTGTAGGGATCAAATTCAACTTGACTTCTAAAATAGGAAGAAAATCATTTGCAACTTTGTTAGGAAGAAAAACATCAACTCCGACATTAAAAAGATTACTACAACATACTAGCTTTAAAACAACTGAGAAGTATATTCATCTTAGTGATAAAATGGTTGATGAAGATTTAGGGAAAGTAAAATGGGAATAGATGTTTTTGATTTAGATTAGCCTATCATTCCAATAAGCTGTCTGATCTATTGCACGACCAGCTGCATCCTGTGCATTCCACCCCTTTGAAATCTCTCTTGAAAATCCTAACAAGAACGATTTAAGATCTGGATTTTTATCATACTTCAAAACTTCCTCTGTAAGCAAATCTACAAGTTCATTCTCAAAGAAATAAGAGACAGGAACGTTCAAAAATTTTGCAATGTCCTCCAACATTACAACTGTCAATTTCCCGCGCTTTAATGCTCTATACAAACTACTGCTTGTAATGCCTGCCGCTTTAGAAACATCCTCAAATGTTCTTTTGCTTAAGTCAAGATTTTGTTTAAGTCTTTGAGAAATCAGTTCTCCAGTTTTGTTGCTAACCGAAGCTTTTGAAATCTTTTTAGATGGCGCTTTTTTCTTTTCAGGCTGTTTACTCATAAAATTATCTTATTGATATGCAGCGAAATACAGAAAATAGAAACATTTATTTTGCATTTAACTGGCATAATATGCACTTTTGTGTCGTAATATGTTTATTAATTCACTTAATACGTCAAATATATGAAAACTACCGAGAATCAAAAAACAGATGGATCAATCGGATTAATCCTTCAATCAAAAGCAAAACATGGCTTCCTCCCTTCCACTGGCTTTTACAATACAGTAGGAATAAGAAGAAAGCGTTGGGGGCAGTTGGTAAGAAACCAAGTAAGCCCAACTCTTGATGAACTAAAATCAATCTGCTCATACTTTGAAGCAGACATTAAAGAATTTATTTAAACAAATGAGAAATATGGAAGCGAATTTAAATCAAAAATCACCGCTCTTTTCGGTTAAGCCCGTCGAGCCAATCTATTTTACTAAACAACAGACATACGAATATTTATGTATTAGTCGTGCAACTCTTGATAGGTATGTTAAGAAAGGAATCTTGACTGCTTTCAAAATTGGGGTTGGTAAAAACGCAAAATGCTTTTTCAAGAAAATTGATATTGTTGAATTCATACAAAGAGCATCCAATGGATAACGAGTTTCACAGAGAACCTTCAGGGTTAATGAAAGCTGGAGATATATTGGATATTCAAATGAAACAAATTGCCAAACAATCTTCTTTCGATTATCCAGTAAACAACATAGAAGAGCATGGTGGGTTTTGGAACACGGAAACAATAATTGATATTCTTTGCATTTTACAGCCCAATATCTTCAGTAAAATGAACACTGGAGAAAGAATCAGGCTTCTACAATATCTGAGAACTGAGAGCGATCTCATTAAAAGAAAAAAGCCCTCTGCGAAAGGGCTTTAAATTAATCATTAACACAATTAAAATCACGAGTTATGACAAAGACAAAAGTAATTAAAATTCCTAAACAAAAAGGATTTGCAGAAGTAGCCTTCGTATGGCTTAAAGAACACAGACAATTAGCCGATGTTGATTTTACACATAACGCTTATTATCGCAAAGAGAGATTCGTTTACATCTTTATGAATTTCCTAATGGAAAGGTTCAAAAATTATTCTATTCCATTTGAAGAAATAAACGAAAAGCTACTAAATGAACTTTACTTGTATTCAAGAACTGAACTTAATTTTTCTATTCCCTATTATCGTAAGATGGTTCAAACCATTAAGCAAGTAGTAAATTATGCGGTAATAAATGATCTCACTACTAAGTCTTACATCTTCAACTACAAAATTAAATCATTCGCAAAAAAACAAATTCTTTACATCACACTTGCACAAATAAAAGAATTACAAGAAGCGGAAATTCACAACGAAAAACTTTCTCGCACAAGAGATTTCTTTTTGTTTCAGTGTTACACAGGAGTAGCATATATTGATATGAAAACATTTAAACTTAGTAACCTTATCACTGATGCCTTCCAAAACGAATGGATAGTAATACATCGTCAAAAAACAGGGGGTAAAAGCACTATTCCTTTAATGCCCGAGGCAAAAGCAATAATTGAAAAGTATAGAAATGTTACGAAAACAGTAAACCCTGGTGGGTTCTTTCCAATTCAAAATAATAAAGATTATAACGACACATTAAAAAAGCTCGAAAATTACAGCTCTATACCAAGAGAAAAGCTTCATTCACATTGCGGAAGAAAAACTTTTGCAATGACTGTACTTAATAGTGGAAATGTTTCGATTGAAACAGTTAGTAAAATGCTTGGTCATGCAAAAATTGATATGACACAAAAACACTACGCTTTTGTTGATACAAAAAAAATCAGAAATGAAATGGAGAAGTTTTCATTTACACCAAAAGAGCAATAAATGAATTTATGGATTATATTGAAGAAGACTATAAAAAATTGGCTTTGCAGTTTGCAAAGCTATTTAGCGACTGCACACCTGCCGAATGCAAAGAAGCGCTGCACAATATGTTCTTAGGTTTTATTGGAAGTCAGTTTTGCGGAGAAATACCCGATAGAACAAGAGAATATACAACAATATGTTACTTTGAATTAACCAAGTGTTTTGATGCAATTGAAAAGCTTCATATAAATATAAGTACACAACAAAAATTAGTACAATGGTTAATTAACAATAACCAGCTCGACGTGTTTTCACAATACATCAAAGACAAAAAATGGTTACTGAATTAACTAATAGACCAACCCTTTCATACAAACAGGAGCCTTGCAGCAGAAACAAAACACAGTATGCTAATATGAAAAAACATAAATATCCGTATGAAATAGGTAAGCCAAAAGGAAAATGTCCGAAGTGCCAACATAATAAAAAGTGGCGTTACCATAAAGATTTACCTCGAATCTTTGGCAAATGTGACCGAGAAAATGAATGTGGCCTAATAGTGTATCCGACTGATGAATTGCTAAAAGAAATGGGACTTGACCCTAATAATCTGAATATTGTTGTTCCTGAAAAAAAGGAATACAAATTAGTTTACCCTAATGAAAATCAACTTAAATGCATTGATCATTTAGATACTCCATTTCACAAATTCTGTAAGGAGAAACTTGCTATTCCTGATGAACATTTTAAGCAATGGAAAATTGGAGGTGAAGGCAATCTAACAAAATTCATTTATACAAATATAACTGGAACTCCAGTAAACATTGTTTCCTTTGCTTATAGTAACAACTGCAAGAGAGACAAAAATAAAGTTCCCTTCTCGCTTAAAAGTAAAACGGGAGAAAAATTCTCGCTATGTTTATTTGGAGAGCATTTGCTTTCAAACAACAAAATTGTGTGCTTAGTTGAATCAGAAAAAACAGCGTTCATTGCTTCTTATTTTTATCCTCAATTTGATTGGCTCGCAACTGGTGGAGCAAACAAACTTACTGATGAGAAAATTGATGTTCTATTCACTACAGAAATATACTATTTAAACGATGCTGACAAAGCTGGAAAAGAAAATAGTACGATTAAAAAATTATTGGCTTACAAGCAGAATTTCAAGGTAATTGATTTGTTTCCTGATAGGAATGATGGTTATGATTTAGCCGATGCAATAATTGATGGATCACTTCCTGAAATAAAACCTATACAGGATTCTACAATTAAGCCTGAGACCAATTTATCACAAAAAGAAATTGAGACTGACGATCTTGAAAAATACGGATTCTTTGAAAGAAATAACCAGTACTACATTCAACAATCATCTATGAAATCTATAAAAGAACATCGTATATCTAATTTCAAAATGGAATTACTTTATGCGCTTCAAGATGGTAGTGATAATGTTCCTCATCTGTTTAAACTTACAAAAGTAGATGGTTTAATTAGCTTGTTAGAGATAAAAAGTAAAGACTTGTTTAGTCAAAATGTATTCGCTGCAAACATTCTTGGTCTAGGTGGATATAATTACAATGGTCTAGCCTATACTCTAAAAAACATTGTAGAAAAACTTTATTTAACCTGCAAGAAAGCCACATACATATCTGCATTAGGTCAAAGTACAGATAATGATTTTTACACGTTTTATAATGGAGTACTGCTTGATAATGGCAATTATATTCCTTGCAACGAATATGGAATTATAGAAACACAAAACTCATTCTTTTATCTCCCAAGTGGAACCTTACAAAATGCTGAAAACCCAGCTTATACAGATGATAGAAAATTTAAGTTTATTGATGGTTCAATTGGACTTGAATACTTCGCTGAAAAACTATACAACATTTACGGCATTGATGGGTTAATTGGATTATGCTTTACAATAGCAACAATACATAGAGATATTATTTTTAAAGAGATGAACGCCTTTCCGTTTCTATTTCTTTACGGACCAAAAGGCTCAGGAAAATCAACTTTCATTAATTTCTTCATGAGTGTTTTTGGAGATCCTTTGCCTGAAACTACATCAACTTCAACACAAAAAGCAATTGAAAGAAAATTCGCTCAAACCAATAACAATATTCAATACATAAAGGAATTTTCACCAGCATTTGAAGAAATCATAAGAGACATTTTGAAAAACGCTTATGATGGAGTTGGTTATTCTCGCGCTCAAACTTCACAAAACAATAGAACAAACACAGCAATTGTTCGCACAGGATTAGTAATTGATGGTAATTACTTTCCTACTACTGATGATGCGCTGTTCTCAAGACTTATTTTTCTTACTTGGAATCCAAAAGCCACCAATGAATCTAAACAACAAATACAAGAACTACAAGATCAACTAAAGAAAGGGAATGGCCAGTTGTTCAAAGAGATTTATTGTATTAGATCAAAATACAAATCCGATTTTTCAAACTTGTATAGAGATACTATTAAAGAGGTAAAAAAAATCTTTTTAAAAAGGAAAATTCATCATTCAGAAAGAGAAGCAAGTCATATTGCAATGATGATGAGTGTTTTTAAACTATCGCTTGGCGGCAATGAAAAGTCATACGATTTATTTTTAGATACTCTAATCAACAATTCTTTAAGCCAAGCGCAAATAACAAATAGTATTGATTCGGTAAATAAATTTTTTGAAGCTATGGAAGTCCTTTATACTAAAGGTTTGTTAATTGAGAAAACCCACTATATACGTGATCCAAATGTAGGTTTTGATTTCCTGTTTATCAATTACAATATGTGCCAGGAACAATATGCCAAATACTTAAGAGATACTGGAGAAAGAAATATTATTAGCAAAGCTGAGTTAAAGCAAAAATTGGAGTTTAAAACTTCTTCGTATTATGAGTATAAAGATGGGGTAAAATACTTCCAAAAAAAGTTCGCAAACAACAATCAAAGATGTTTAGTTTTTGATGTTTCGAGTGATTCGTTTGAATTGCTTCCCTAACCTTGTTACTTTGTTACCTTTTTTCAAATCTTATTAATATTCAATACTTTACTTTCCAATTCTTGGTAACAAGCGGTAACAAAACACCCCAAAAGGTAACAAACCGCCTTTAAAAGTAACAAAAAAAGAAAATTAGTATTGGCAATAAAAAAGTAAAACACGAACACATTGTAAGTAAAGTAATACAAGAGAAATAGCCTTCACTTCTCTTTATTATCAATGCTTTCCATTTGTTACCATCATTTACCTAAGGAAACAGAATAATCTTAAAAAAAACATCAACATTTACAATGGTAACAGAGCTAGGATAAATTCGGTTGGTTGTTACCTAATTTGTTACCATGTAACTAATTGAATTGTATAATTGTAGGCTCAAAAATTCACAAAAGTAACAAGGTAACAGCAAAAAAGTAATGTTTTAGCTGTGGAAACATTTTTATTAATTTGTTCACTTTACAACATCCTTTTTGAGACTTCATCCAACCCTTTTTTGTTTAGTATAACCCAGCTCTTCAGCTAATCTAGGATGCTTATCTAACCACTTTTTTAATTCTTGAAGATTAACAAAATCATTAGAGCCATTACCAATAGTAGGATCAACAGAGCTATATTTAACTGTTAGCAATATTTTAATGGGCTTTTGCTCTTTACTTTCCATGATACTTGCCGCAAATTTACAACGAATTCAAGGCTTTCCTTGATTAGAAAAATAGTAATTCGAATATTTTTTCTTGAATAATATTCGCTTAATATCTACTTATTACCAGTTTATTACATATTTCCTCCTTGTTTAATACCAAGGTTTCAACATTTATCAATAGATATATTGTTTTTATCTCTTCTTATTACATCAAAGTTACTCATATATACTCTGTACAAATTTTGGATAGAAAAAAACATGTAATGTTGTATTAACAAGGCTTTAAAGCTGCATTAACCAAGTAATAATTTAAAATATAATCAAAATGGACGATGAACAAAAACAAAACAATAGCGAATGGACAAATATTACTTTCCGCGCAAAACATTCAGAGAAACAACAAATTACCGAGCTTGCCGAAAGTCTTGACATGAACGTTTCAGAATTTATCCGATTAAAATCTCTTTCCGAAGAAAGCACAGTGGTAAATAAAGAAAATAGAATAGCGGAGCTGGAGAAGGAGGTCCGACAATTAAAAGTTGATTTATCATTCTTCCGAAATTCATCTCGCGGAAAATACGATGTTGTTCTTAAATTAAACAAAGAACAATTAGCTGTATTAAGGCAAGCTTATTTAGGAGATGGTTGGGATGATCCAAGCATTGACTTTGCTGAATCAATATTAGAAATTTTGGTCGAGATAATTCCTGATGAAGGCGGAGCTATTGGAAGTACACAAATTATTCCAACAGATGAATTAGAAGAAATAACTTCATTAATAAATAACGCTTTCAATATCGAGGAAGAAGAAGAAAAGGAATAAATTCTTACCTTTGAAATGAAATTGATCCAATACATCGGAAACAGTTTCAATGTTCAAAGTAAATTCAAAATTAAACCGCTGCGACATTAGGACACTTCAATTGCAAAATTGATTTCTTGCCTGTAACTCCGCAGCGGTTTTCTTTTGATTCTAAATGTTGAATTTTTTTACTTCGTCAAGAACTGTGAACAAACCTTTAGAGCAATAGTTAATATCCTCCACTACTTTTTCGAAAACTTGTATGTCTTTTGCATGATAAACGCTAATTCTAGCAATACCATTCCAATATAAGCGATAGTTGGACATTAAAACTTCTAAGCCATCTTTCTTAGTTTGCTTTATTCTTTTCATACTATCATAATTCGCGTTGAAATCGAAGGTTGCAAATCCGTTCTTATTCGAAAAATTGATTCCTTTATTCGGAAAATTCGTAGCGGTAATAATATTTTCCTCTTTCTGAAATTGAACATTTGGGAATGCAGACTTTAAATACTTGAACCATTCCTCAGTAAATTCCGCATAATCGTAACTCCTTTTTTTGCTTGCCTTCTTTAATAGTTCTGCTTTCAGTTTTTCGTACAACGACTTTTCCAATTTTGCAGATCTAAGCAATGTGTTTCCGCTAGCTTTATAATCTTCGTCAGGAAACTGATGCAACTTCATAGCAACCTCACACATAAAATCGAAAGTTCCATCCGTGGTAAGTTTTTTAGGGAAATCATATTTCTCTATCAACTCCTTATACAAGTCGCCCATAGTTATTTCTTCTGCCGAAGATTTATTTAGAGAAAAATCAAATGTTGAGTGATCGGTTTTTATGATTGTATTTATAAAATCTAATAACTGAGTGATCTCCTTTTCATTTTCGGCTATTGTCAACTTAACACCTATTTCGTGATTATTTATTTGTGAAGTATCGTACAAATTCATTGAAGTAATAATTGCAGTACTTTCATTAAGGTAGCATTTAGCATGCAAATTTTTAATTGGTAATAAATCAACATTCTTGAATTTGTAAAGCCAATCCTTTTCAGGTTGGGTGAGATCATTTTCACGATAAAGAATAATGCTTTTTTTGCACCGATTAAAACAGTCCGTTAGTTTTGGTCTAAGACGATTGTTTATCTTTAAATAAGGGGAAACGATGATTAAATAGTCCTCGCTTTCTTTAATTATCTTCTCAATCTCGTGAGATTGAGCGATAGTTTCCAATAGTTCCATAGTTGTAAGTTACCGCTAAAATAACACTTTATTCCGATGTGTTAATACATCGAAGGCAATTGCCGCCTCCGACTAAATTAAACCAACTTCTTCAATTCTAGAGTTTTCTCTTTATTACTTTTTGTTAGAAAGTAGTTCAAATATAAATGAACCTCGATAAGCTTTCAGGATGAACTTAATTAACTTTATCGTTAGATAAATTACTATGGCTTTAAGTTGGAATGAAATAAAAGATAGAGCGGTTAAATTCTCTAAAGAATGGGAAAATGACTTTAATGAAGATGCTGAAGCAAAAAGCTTCATGGATGATTTCTTTAATGTGTTTGGCGTTCCACGAAGAAGGGTTGCAGGATTTGAAACAAGGGTAAACAAAGATGGAGGTAAGCAAGGCTTTATTGATTTACTTTGGAAAGGTACAATACTAATTGAGTTTAAATCGAAAGGTAAAGACTTAGATAAAGCACATAAACAAGCTACAGATTACTTTCCTGGGCTAAAGGACAACGAGTTGCCAAAATACATTTTAGTGTGTGATTTTGCCCGTTTTAGGCTTTATGATTTAGAAGAAACAACAGCAATAGAATTTGAATTAAAGGACTTCGTAAATAACGTTCAGTTATTCGGCTTCATTGCAGGTTACCAAAAGAAAATTTACAACGAACAGGATCCAGCCAATATTAAAGCGGCTGAATTGATGGGGAAACTTCATGACCGATTAGAAGAGATAGGATATGAAGGGCATCCACTTGAAGTTTATTTAGTTCGACTTCTTTTCTGTTTATTTGCTGAAGACACCACGATTTTTAATAAGCAACAATTTCAAGATTATATTGAGCAACGAACTACAGAAGATGGAAGTGATCTTGCTCCAAAACTTCAGGAGCTGTTTCAGGTACTAAATACTTCTGCGGACAAGAGATTTAAAAATTTAGATGAGCAGCTTTCTGAATTTCCTTACGTGAACGGGAAATTGTTTGAAGAAATATTACCAATGGCCAGCTTTGATTCGAAGATGCGCCAGGCATTACTTGATTGTTGTTATTTAGATTGGAGTAAAATTTCTCCTGCAATTTTTGGTTCAATGTTTCAAAGTGTGATGAATCCAAAAGAAAGAAGAAACTTAGGAGCGCATTATACAAGTGAGAAAAATATTTTAAAACTAATCAAACCTCTATTTCTTGATGATCTTTGGGCAGAGTTTGAAAGCGTAAAAAGCAATAAGAATAAACTAATTGAATTTCATAAGAAGTTAGGGTCTCTTACTTTTTTAGATCCTGCTTGTGGTTGTGGGAATTTCTTAATTATAACTTACCGTGAATTAAGAAACTTGGAATTAGAAGTTCTCAAACTATTAATTTACAAACATTCGAGTGTCGTTGATGGAATGGAATTTCATGTTGGAGGAATGATTCGTATTGACGTTGATCAGTTTTTTGGAATTGAATATGAAGAATTCCCTGCTAAAATTGCAGAAGTTGCAATGTGGCTGATTGATCATCAAATGAATATGGTTGTTAGTAGTGAGTTTGGTAAATACTACGCAAGGCTTCCACTAAAAAAAGCTGCTACAATAGTTCATGGGAATGCATTACAAATAGAATGGGAAACAATTATAAACAAAAATCATTTGTCATATATTTTAGGCAATCCTCCTTTTATTGGCAAACAATTACAAAGCGAAAGTCAAAAAGCCGACATGGAAAAAGTGTTTGAAAACATTAAATCTTTTGGCACTTTAGACTATGTGTGTGCATGGTATATTAAGGCTGCGCAAATAATACAAAACACCCGCATTAAAGTAGCATTTGTTTCAACCAATTCGATTGTCCAGGGAGAACAAGTTGGTGTTTTGTGGAGTATTTTATTTAATAAGTATAAGATCAAAATTCATTTTGCGCATAGGACTTTTAGTTGGAGTAACGAAGCTAAAGGAAATGCAGGTGTTCATGTTATTATAGTAGGCTTCGCAAACTATGATTCTAATAACAAACGAATTTTTGAATATGAAAACATAAAAGGTGAGGCTCACGAGTTTAAAGCAAGTAACATCAACTCTTATTTAGTGGAAGGGAAAGATTTTGCTTTGTTATCGAGAAGTAAACCTATCTGCAATGTTCCTGAAATGTTATATGGAAATAAAATAGTTGATGGTGGTTTTTACCTTTTTACAGACCAAGAGAAAGATGATTTTATAAATAAAGAACCCCTTTCTGCAAAGTTTTTTAAACCAATTTTGTCAGGAGATGAATTTCTAAATGGACGAAATAGATGGATTCTATATTTAGTTGACATAGATCCTAGTGAAATAAAAAAGTTACCACTAATAAAAGAAAGAATAGAGAGTGTAGCAAAATATAGAGCTGCAAGTACAAAGTTACAGACTCGCGAAACTTCAAAAACGCCTACATTGTTTGCAGAACCAAGACAACCGAAGAGTAATTTTTTACTAATACCAAGAACATCCTCTGAGAATAGAAAATATTTACCCCTAGGTTTTTATAGCAAAGATTTTATTGTAAACGATAGTTGTACTGCACTGCCAAATGCCACTCTATATCATTTTGGAATAATGAGTTCTCAAATGCATATTGCTTGGGTAAAATATACATGCGGTAGATTAGAAAGTCGATTCAGATACTCCAATACAATTGTTTACAACAATTATCCTTGGCCAGAAAATCCAAATGAAAAACAAATTAAGATAATTGAAAAATTAGCGCAAAAGGTTTTAGATATCAGGGCTGAGTTTTCTGACAGTTCATTAGCAGACCTATATGATCCATTTACTATGCCGCCAACGCTTGTAAAAGCTCATGCCGAATTGGATAAAGCTGTTGATTTAACTTATCGACCACAACCATTTACTAATGAAGCTAATCGGGTGGCGTATCTATTCGACCTTTACGAAAAGTACACTGCTGATTTGTTTACTAAAGAGAAAGTAAAGAAGAAAGGAAAGGGAAAATGAAACACGTTAAAAAGAAGTTTATAGTACGTAAACAAATTACCGCATCAGCACTTGAGGTCATCGAAAGCCATACTCCAAATGAAGAAGATAACCTTTTTGTAAAAGAACTTATTGAATCTAACAAGTTTAATGCGTTTATTCAAACAACGGATGGTGAATTGTTCCAGGCATTTAAATATAAATTCGAAAACAACACTTATTTAGTTCCCGAAATGGATGCTTCTGTTTTGTATTTCGAAATGGGTCGGACTTTTTTAAAACGCACTAAGGATTCTAAAAAAAAATTCCTTGCATCTATTAAACAAACTCCCAATCTACCTTTACAGTCTGCCAATTGCTTCTTCGAAGTATTTGCTCATGCTTCAATTTGCATACCTTTTTTGCACAACTCAGTTGAATGTTTTATAAATAATTATATCCCTATTGATTATGAATTTGTGGAAATAAACAAACGAGAGAAAAAGGAAACTTGGAATAAAATGGCGATACAATTTGATTGGACTTATGAAGACAAAATCAAATTGATTATGCCTGACATTTCAAAACAAAAGTATCACGAAATGTTTCAAACAAATTACAGTTACCTAACATCTTTAAAAACTTAAGAGATGACATTATGCACACAAAGGCTGACGTAAAAACTCCTAATTTGTATGAGGCATTATATGTTAGAATATTGGATTTTAATTTTAATGATGCGATAGAGGCAGTCAAACATTATATTAATTTTCATAGACCGAATTGGATTGAACCCTGTGATTGTGGAAATGAAGATCAGGATTAAAAATGTTTTCTTCACAAACCAAATAGAAGTTAAATGCCATACTAAACCTTGCTCGATTTATGGAAGATTTACTAATTAGAATTCATAATATTATTAATACATGCTGGGAAAGTTTCTCAGCCAAAGTTGGTGGTGGACTTATTGAAATAAATAAAGAGGCTTCGATGCAATTGCATTTTGCATATCTTCTGAAGAACAATTTAGACTTGGCGATTCATCATGCTGACGAAGCCATAAAGGTTGAATTAGAAACTGGAATAAACGTAAATGGGCGTTTAAGAGAAGCGGATATCATAATAAGTATTACAAAAGACGATAAGATACAAAAACTACCTATTGAGTTGAAGTGTTATAAAACATACACGTCAAATGGATCTCTTCGAGGAGCGCAAGATTTATTTAGATTTGGAATTTATGAAGATTTACAACTACTTGAAGCATACACCAATAATCAGGATTTCATTCAAGGTCTCCAATTAACAATGACAGATAGCAGGGTGTTTGGCTTTCCTAATAGTACTAAAGGAAAAGGCTGGGGTTATAATACTGCAAATGGCAACTCTATTATTAATGGATTCGATGTTTCAATCCCAATTGCAGGTAATCCCGATGCGAGTATAACACTAACTAAGAATTATCAATTCAATTGGGTAGAAATAAATAATTTCTATTTTTTAAAACTGCAAGGAAATTAGGCCTAACAATTCTATATAACTATTAATTACTAATGCGCCGAAAAAACATGAAAAACAAAACCTTAAAAAAGATTTTAAAATATTTCCTAATATTCCTGATAATTATCTTCACAGTATCTTTTGTATTCTCTTTCCCAGTTCTCATAATGAATTTGAACATACACGACTTTTTTCCGTTTATAAAGCCTGAATGGTTTAAATACTCCGACTATGGGACAACAGGAGATGCTATTGGCGGAATGACTGCACCTGTTGTTAATTTAATAGGTGCTTTTTTGGTTTACCTAGCATTGAGAGAACAAGTGAAAGCTAATGATATTGTGCAAAAACAACTTGACAAATCAGAGAAAGAGAAAAGAACGGAAGAAGAAAACAAGATACTAGAAAATATGTTTTCATATACTATTAAAAGTGTTGAAAAAATCGAATACATTACTCCTAAAGGTGAAAGTTTATATGGAATCCCTGCAATACAAACAATTCTTGTAAAGGTATTGAGGGATAACCACGAAGGAGGTATAAAAAAAATAGAGGATCACAAGGAATTTGTTTTAGTATATAATACTGTTCAGCTGTTCGATGTTATATTAGATTACATTGATGAGTCTGAGGCTACATTGGCGACAAAATTTACAATCAACAAATTCCTTCAACATTCTTATGCAACTTACATAAGTACTGGAATAGAAGTCTCTGAATTGCAATACAAAAGCATTTTAAGTAACCCCATTTGCCCACAATGCAATGTAGAACACAAACTTCCAAAAAAATTGTTAGATGCTATAGAAAAAATTGATTTTCATTTGAAATCAAATACTGAAATATTTGATGATATCAGAAAGAATCGTTTAAATAAGAATACTACAAAAAGTAAGGTAATTAATGAGATAAAAGCTAGAAAAAAACTAATCGCCGATAGATTAGATGCAGAAAAAGAAAAAGCCTAATACTCTAAAGCGAATGCCCTTTCCGAGAAAGAAAACTACTAAGTCTTTTTGAGTGTACCAGCCTTTATTGCAGCGACAGCTTTAATACCTTTTATAAACAAAATAGTAATTTAGAATGATTCTTAATAACACTTGGTTTATGCTGTCCACCGCTTCTTTTCTTGGATTTTGGTCCTTTTCAGGTAGATCTTAACATCTTATTGTTCGAATTGGATGGAAAACTGTTGAAAAGTAAGCATTCTAGTTGTTATTTTTGGGTTAAGGAAAGCAAATGCTTTTGTTGGTATGGATTAATTAGTTATGTTTGCTAATAACAAATAGTTAATATAATTCGCAACAGAAAAATATTTTTATCGAAAATATAGCTACTTTTGCGCCCCTTTTTGTATCAAAACAGGAAAAGTTACGTATAACATATATGAACACAGAACAGGCTCATAAATCCTCAGTTAAAGACGAAGTAAATGAACATGAACTTTGGTTTGACAAACTTATTGATGACGTCGTTAGTCACATTAAAGAAGATAAGGAAAAGTTAGCTTCAGGCGATGCAGACAAGTCGACACGCGAATTTTACTCTCTTCTAAAAAATGGTGATACCATTGGTATTGCGGCAAAAGCAAGAAGTGAAATGAGTAAAATTGTAGTTCGCGAAATGGTTATGTCTTACTTTAAATTAATTACTGAACGTGCTATTGGTGTTTCTAAGTTAGCATTAGATTTATCTGCAAACAAAGTACTTGTGTGGGCAGAAATTACTGATGATGACGATAAAACTGAGAAATCTCTTATTAGGGTAGAGTCAATGATAAACGCTATGTATGCTGAAAAGACTGGTATAAATTTAGATTCTACAATTGTTGAAACTTCTGATAATCTCCCAATACCAACACATTACAAAAGCGTAGCTTTGAGTTAATCATTATGGCATCATTTGAACAACACGTAACTCAAGCCAAAAGTAATCTTAAGTTCTTAAAGCAAGTCACCGACGGCTCCACATTCTACGATTGGCAAGTTACTACCTGTTTTTATGCAGCGGTTCATTTAGTAAACGCACATATTGCAAAAGTGTCGGATGCTCATTATCGTTCACATGAAAAGACAAAACTTGCAATTAATCCTCATAATAGTTCTGCTGTCCAACCATTTGATGCAGATGTTCACGACGATTATGTTTCTTTAGAAAAACTATCTAGAAGGTCGCGGTATTTATGTAATCCTGAAGGGGATGCTGCAATGGATAAGATTGCGTCAATAACCAAAATTAAGCATGTTAAAAAGGCTATGGTTCAGCTTAATTCGGTGATGACTTACTTTAAAGATATTCACGGAATTGATTTTGATGCAATTGAAATTACTTGTCCAAACCTGAAACCAGAAATACCAGCCGCACTTTCATACTTTAAACGTGCTGAAGCTGCAGTTTAAGGTTAAGAAGACGTTAATTTGTTACAATTTTGTTACATTTACGAATAATTAAAAGAGTATTAACTAATTTAAAAAGCGGCAAAGGCGGCGTTTTAGTTGGCAAGCGGAGTTATTTTATAGTATTTACAGAGGGGCGAAAGTGAGTTCTGGAGGCACCACAAAAGCGAGTGAAATTTCACTCGCTTTTTTTATTTCTAAGAATCATCTTTCCCATTTTTCCTTTTTTCCAAACACTAAGGTATTATCAGTTAGTTTCATTTTATCTAAACTAATTGCCCAGATGTAACCTGGCATTGCCAATGCAAATGGATATTTTTATAATAAGTACCTGGGCATTGAAAATCTACAACCAAGCTTTGACTGAGTATTTCTGCTTCAAACTGAAGTCCCTTAATTTTTAATGTGTTTACCTCGTTAGGTAAAATTGTACCTGCTACTTTCTTTTTCTCTTTAATCATTGCATGATGATTTGTACCTAAGGAAGATTTGAAAACAAGCATCCCCTTTTCTTTATCAAACGCATAAAAACAATTTATACAATATGGCTGCCCAAATTCATCAACAAAGCATACGGATGCAACCTGAGATTCTTCTATAAATTCTTTGATGTTTTCAATAATTGGATTCATGGTGCGCCCTCTGTTTTTAGTTTAAAAGTTTTTTTTCGGTCAGTATGCGAAATTTAATTTGTACAATAATCTCAGTCTGTGTTTTTTCTTCATAGTTACAAAAGTAAATAACCTTTTCAGCTAAGTGCTTTTTCCCTTTCCTTGTTCCGTGCTAAATTAATACCTTTCCGTTAATTTTTTATGATACATCAATGTTCAAGATTATATTAATTGTTGCTAAAACATGATTTAAATATCAATATCTTTGCCTTAGCAACATGCAAAGTAAAACCAAAGGGATCGTTCTAAAAACAATTAAGTATGGCGATAGAAAGCTTATTGTAAAAATCTATACTAATACGCATGGCTTGCAATCCTTTTTTGTTTCCATGGGCACTTCGTCAAAAGCAAAAATAAAACCTGCACTTTTACAACCTCTTACTCAAATCGAAATTGAAACAAGCATAAAACCCAACAAACAGTTTGCTAGTATTAAGGATATTCATTGCAACTATCAATACACTGATTTAAGTCAGAATATATATAAAAATACCATTGCAATGTTTTTAAATGAAGTAATGTTTTCATGTTTAAAAGAAGAAGAACCTAATGAAAATATGTTTTCGTTTGTTACCATTGCTTTTCAGTGGCTCGACCAAAGTCATGAACACATTAGTAATTTTCATCTTTACTTTTTAATTGAACTTTCAAAACATTTAGGGTTTTACCCTCAAAATAATTTTACTGCTGCAGAAACTTTCTTTGATTTAAGAGAAGGTGTATTTATTAATAAATCGCCGCAACATCCCGACTATTTGTTTCCTGAAAGCGGGAAATTATTATCGGATTTACTAATGGTTGATTTGCGCAACATTAGGTACTATCAGCTTGCCAAGCAGGAGCGTGATGACTTAATGAATAGCTTGCTTACCTTTTACCGACTGCACGTTTCGGGAATAAAAGAGATTAAATCCTTGCAAGTACTTAAGGAAACCCTAAATTGATAAGGTATTTCATCAAACACAATACTATATGTATATTTACAGCGTTATTGCACCATGAAAAAACTATTTAGCGTTTTTAAATACATTAAAGGATATTGGGGTTATGCTTCATTAAATATTCTTTTCAATATTCTATTTTCCTTCTTTTCTGTTTTTTCTATTACACTTGTTATTCCTTTTCTCGATTTGTTATTTCAACAAAACGAGAAATTAATTGAGTATAGTTTAAAAGCTGCGCCAAAATTAAGTTTATCAGCATCTTCGGTTTCCGACTATTTTTATTATCGTATGTCATCGTTTATAACACAACACGGAACAGACGCCGCAAACATTTCAAAAGGAAAACTAGAAGCTCTAATTTTCATTTGTATTTCCGTTACCATATTAATTTTCTGTAAAAACCTATTTCGCTACTTAGCTATGTATTTCCTTGCTCCTATTCGTAACGGTGTGGTAAGAGACTTACGAAATAAAATGATGAAAAAATCATTAGAGCTTCCACTCTCCTATTACAGCGACGAACGCAAAGGAGACATCATTAGTCGCATGACAACTGATGTGCAGGAGATTGAGTGGAGCATCATGCAAACCTTGGAATTAATTTTTAGAGAACCTTTACTCATTATTATTTCGGTTGTAATGTTGTTAAGTATTAGTCCATACCTTACGTTATACGTTTTACTTCTATTACCTATTGCAGGGGCAATTGTTGCGCTTGTAGGAAAAAGCTTAAAACGCTCAGCAATTAAAAGTAAAGCGGTATATGGAACTTTGTTCAGTATAATGGAAGAAACTTTAGGTGCTTTAAAAGTTATTAAAGCATTTACTGCTGAGAAATTTTTACAACGTAAATACGAAGACGTAAATCAGCAACACTATAAATTATCAGTTGGTATTTATCGTAAAACTGATTTAGCTTCTCCCATAAGCGAATCGGTTGTTGTTGGTGTTTTAATGTTTGTAATGTTTTTAGGTGGCAGCATGGTTTTAAGTGGTGATGGAGTGCTCACTGCAGCGGCCTTTATGGGCTACTTTGCTGTTGCTTCACAAATACTTCCTCCAATAAAACAAATTACAACGGCGTACAACAATATTCAAAAAGGTGTTGCTTCCGAGGAGCGAATTGAAAAAATATTATTTGCCCCGCTTGAGATAATGGATGCTACACAACCTGTCCATGTTGGTGGCTTTACCAACAAAATAGAATATAAGAATGTTTCCTTTGCGTATACCAAAGGTGATGCAGGGCATGTATTAAAGAAAATAAATCTTACTATTGAAAAAGGAAAAACCATTGCGTTAGTTGGACAATCGGGTTCTGGGAAAACTACTTTAGCAGATATGTTGCCCCGCTTTTATGACCCAAGTGAAGGAGAAATACTGATTGACGGTGTATCATTAAAAAACATGACACTTAAAAATGTGCGTGAATTAATGGGAATTGTTTCGCAAGAATCTATTTTGTTTAATGATAGTATTCATAACAACATTGCCTTTGGTTTAGAAAACGTTTCGCGCGAACAAGTTATTGCTGCTGCTAAAATTGCAAATGCTCACGAATTTATTTCTCAAACACCTGAAGGCTACGATAGCAATGTAGGCGATAGAGGAAGTAAACTAAGTGGTGGACAAAAACAACGTATTTCTATTGCGCGTGCTATTCTTAAAAATCCACCCGTATTAATTTTAGATGAAGCAACCTCAGCATTAGATACAGAAAGCGAACGTATAGTGCAAGATGCTTTAAACAGTTTAATGCAAAACAGAACATCTGTTATTATCGCACATCGTTTATCTACCATCGTTCATGCTGATGAAATTATAGTAATGCAACAAGGTGAAATTATTGAAAGAGGCAATCACCAACAACTACTTGCAAATAAAGGCACTTATAAAAAGCTATATGATATGCAGAGTTTTAAATAAATAGTTCGTTAAACACGTCTCGACTGCGCTCGACCTGACATCGTACTTTAATTAAATTTTTCGTGAGCAGGCTGAGGCTCTCGAAGCCTAGCTTAATACCGCAACTTTTCTTAAGATTGATTCGAACAACAAACGTCCGTCTTCGTTAGATAATTCTGCGTCGGAAGCGCGCTCAGGGTGAGGCATCATTCCAAAAACATTTTTACCTGCGTTACAAACACCCGCAATGTTTTCCAATGCACCATTAGGGTTTGCTTCTGCACTTACTTTTCCTTGCTCATCGCAATATCTGAAAAGAATTTGGTCGTTATCGTTCAGTTGTTTTAAAGTTGCTTCATCAGCAAAATATTTTCCTTCGCCATGAGCAATAGGAATTTTTAGAGCTTTATCTTTTGGAATAAGATTAGTAACCAATGAATCCGTGTTTTCTGCTTTAATAAAAACATTTTTGCAAATGAATTTACGTTCATTGTTATGTAATAAAGCACCTGGTAATAAACCTGCTTCACATAAAATTTGAAAACCATTACAAACACCAAACACAAATCCGCCTTTAGCTGCATGGGCAACAATGCTTTCCATAATTGGAGAAAAACGAGCAATTGCCCCGCTTCTTAAATAATCTCCGTATGAGAATCCACCTGGTAATACAATAAAATCACAACCTTCAAGGTCGGTATTTTTATGCCAAAGCTTTACTGTTTCTTGTTTCATGATATCACGTAAAACGTAAACCATGTCTTCATCACAATTAGATCCTGGGAAAACTACTACTCCAAACTTCATACGAATGCTTATTTAATTAAGGGTCAAAGGTACATTATTTACAAATATCCTACTGCTTGAAGATTTGAACAAACATAAGCTACAAGCAATAAAAGTGTTAAAAACTCACGCAATCCGTTCTTTTTGGTGCCACCAATATAATCCCCTATAAAAATAGATAATTGAATTAAAACAAGTGCTCCCATAAAAAACTGCGCTTCTGCCATTACAAAAATGGACAAAAAGCCTAATATAAACATCCACAATAATACATACTTAACTTTTTGAGTTTTTATTTTTTGAGAGTTACTTCTTCCTAACATGTAAATAATGGATAAGAAAAAACATAAAACAGCAGCCGTATGAATCAAAAATGTCCCTTTTCCGAAACTAAAAGCATGAATAGGGACAATGCTTTCCTGAATAATTTGCCAATAATACATGTAGTCTCTATTACCCATAAACAGTAAGGCAGAAGCAATAATTAAAGGGGTAAGTATTCCTAATAAACTCAAGAGCCATTCTCGCAGTTTAAATGGCTTTAAAATCAACATTGCAATAAATGGAACGCTCACAAATACAATAAACGGGGCATAAAACAATACTGCTAGCGACAATAAAAAAGAAGCATCAAACACCTCCGAAAGCGACATTTCTTCTCGATAAATCGAAAATAATCTAAATAAGGCGAGCAATACAATAGTTGATGCAGGTATTATTGGGTGAAAAGCGCCAGAAAGGTTTAAAAGCCCAGTAAATAAAATAAAGAAAAAGCCAGGTAGGAGGTTTTGTTTATCGCTTATTTCATGTTTTGTACAAACAAAGGAAATAAGGTAGCCATTTGCTATGCTAAACAATAAATTAAGCCCCAAAAACAGATTTACCGAGCTATTATTAAGAAAGACCGAGTAAATAAAACTCGTTTTTAATCCAGAAACTTGATGAAAAGGAGGTAAAATAAGGCTAAAAGCCCATACAAAAATGGCCGCAACAGGCAGTAAAACGTAGCCTAGTTTATCATTATTCCTAAAAAAACCTGCTACCATTTTGTTAATTCCTAATTCTTTGTAATTTTGTGCCACAAACTTAACAATTTTAAGCTATGACATATACTGAATTTTGGACAGGAATTGGTGATTTTTTCACAGCAACGTTTCAATATATGAAACCAATCGGGAATATTTATAACTATCCGTTTTGGGTGCTTATTTTTTGTTTGTTAGCTTTTTGGACAACTAGAATGATAAAGCAAACTAAAGACGCAAAAAAGAACGGCACTTTAATTTAATTAATAATTATCCTATTTGACCCAGTGTCATCCTGAGCTTGACGAAGGACGACACTGGGTTTTTTGTTTTAATAAATTAATTATCTAACCACTTCTTAAAATCCGCAACTCGTTCTCTGCTCACAATTGCATCTTCTTCGCATAATCCTATAATTGTAAGTTTTAATCGACTATTAAAATAGGCGCTAGCTTTTTGAACTGAGTTTATGTTGACTAACACTTTTCTATTTATTCTAAAAAACAATTCGGGCGAAATTATTTCTTCTAGTTGATCGAGTGTATAATCAATAGGATACTTTTTGCTTTGTGATGTGATTGCTAATACCAATCCGTCTTCCGATAAAAAATAATTAATGTCTTCAGTTTTTAATGAAGATATGGTGTCTCCAATTTTAACCATAAACCTATTTTTATATTGCTTATGAACGTTTTTGATAATTGTCGAAATATCTTCTGCAATCATTGCTTGTTTAGTTTGAATTCTTTTCTTAAATTTTTCGATGGTTACTTTTAACTCTTCAATGTCGATTGGTTTGAGTAAATAATCAACGCTGTTTAACTTAAAGGCTTTAATTGCATACTCATCATAAGCAGTTGTAAAAATGATAGGGACTTCTATTTTTACTTTACTAAATAGTTCGAAACTGATCCCATCTGCTAAATGTATATCTACAAAAAGCAAATCAGCATCATTGTTCTTTTTAAAATACTCTACGCTTTTTTTAACCGAATCAAACACTTGTAATACTTCAATAGAAGGCTCAACACGCTTAAGCATTGTTTGCAAATGTTCTGCAGATAATTTTTCGTCTTCTAGTATTACAATTTTCATTGTGCTCTTAATAATGGAATGCTTACTTCAAAGGTATCGCTAGTAGAAACAATTTCTATATTTCTTTCCGCAAAATAAGAATACCGTTCTTTAATGTTTTTTAATCCTGTTTTCGAGCCAGGCTCTTCATTTGTTCTCAATCGTAGATTATTAGAAATAATTAAAGTGTTTTTGTCTGCTTTAATATTAACTGTGAGTGGATACTCAGAAGAACACTCGTTATGTTGAATAGCATTTTCAATTAATATTTGCAGTGCCATAGGAGGAAGCATTAAAATTTTTGCTCCGTCGGCTATTTCATAATTAAACTGTATGCTTTCATCAAATCGGATTTTTAATAAAAAAGTATAGGATTTAATAAAGGTTAATTCGTTTTCTAAAGTAACTAATTCTGTTTCCTTATTATCTAACAAATAACGATATACTTTTGATAGCTGACTAATAAATGAAACCGCTTTATCTTGATCCTTGTAAACTAATGATGACAGCACGCTCAGGTTATTAAATAGAAAATGTGGGTTTATTTGATTTTTTAAATTTTGTAATTGCGTTTGCAATGTTTCAGATTTGTAATGCTCAACCTCAACTAGGGATTTTTTCCATTTGCTGAAAAATTGGGCTCCAATAGAACTAGTAGAAAGTATGATTGAAATTAAAACGCCAATAACTATTGAAGTCATCATAAATTTTTCTTTCATCGCTTCTGGTAAACTGCATACATATTTATTATATGAAAGCATGGAGAGAAAAATAATTCCTGCACTATACACAACAACTAATGGAAATTGCATTAGCAGTCGCTTACTAGGGCTTTTTTCCCAAAGCACTATTTTGTCTGCCATTTTATCTAAAAGTACATTTCCTTCCCACACTAAAAATGTGATTAAAATAGCTGCTACATAGTCATAAATCTTATTGTGATTTGGATCGTTTGCATAAGTAACCACATCCAACAATAAAGAAATGATGATTCCAACAAGTATTATTCCTGTGTATTTTGAAACTACTTTTAGCATTTTATAAAAATAAACATTTATGCGCTTGCTTTTCCTAATTCATAAACCATTCTCAAATTTTTTTCGCGGAACTCATTGGTTGATTTTCTAATTGGAGCAATAGCTGTTACTTTAACAGGATTAATACCACAAAACTGCAAGGTTCGTTTTTTTACTTGATTTACCGATGGAGCATTAAAGAAATACTTGTAAATAATACTGGGTGTATCTGCGGTATAAATTATTCTTCCCGTTCGTCCACTCAATAATTTATACCACATTGGGCTGTTTTCTCTATATTTAAAAGCGAAACCAGGGAGTAATGTTCTATCGAAAAAACCTTTTAATAATGCAGGAACCGAGCCCCACCAAACTGGGTGTACAATTACAATATGATTTGCTTTAAAATTTTCTTTTGCGCATCTTGCAAATCTTTTTTCTAATTCGGTATGCGAGCTAAAACCGCCTGTGAGATTTAAATCAAATTTTATATCAATTAAGTTTACTAACTCTACCTGGTTGCCGGATTCTTCAGCGCCTTTTTTATACTCTTCTGCTAAAGCCTTGCAATATGAATCCTTAACTGGGTGACCGTTTATTATTAATATATTTTTCATGCAATTTAGAATTGAATTTTATATACAAAGTTTGGAAATAAACCTATTTGATATGCTGTATTCACAGTATTTGTAAGTGGATTATAACGTTGAGCAAATACATTTTTATTGTTGGTTACATTTTGTACATCAAAGAAAACAGATTGTGCTAATTTGCGTTTGCTGCTATTAAATGTTACACCGGCTTTAACATCCATTCTAAAAAAGTTTGGGTTACGAGCAGAAAACGCATAATCATCTCCTTTTAAAACTTGTTGCTGAATCATTTGCGATGCAGCTAAATCAACAGGCGTGTAAAATCTTCCTCCTGCTTGTGTTACTTTAGCATCGATAGTAAATGAATTACGTTTTTCTTTTCCAAATTTAAATTCTTTTCCAACTAACACATTGTAAACAAACTTCCCATTAAATGCAGTATTGCGTTCTTTGTTGTCGCTTCCTTTGTATTTTGATTCGTAAATAGTTCCAGTGATTAAACCATAATATCCTTTGCTGAAAAATTTCTCTATCGTTAACTCTGCTCCGTAATTCGTTCCTGTTCCTGTGTTTTTTAAATAACCAACTTCATTAGGACTAAAGCTTGCACCTGCATTTAACATGGAGAAACTACTTGCTTTTTCTGAAACAGGAATGTTCCATAAATATTGATAATACACTTCTGTTTTTATTCTCCAATCTTTAATAGGTAATACATCGTAACCCAAAACAAAATGGTGACTTCTAGTAAAATCTAAGTTTTTATTGGATTGGTCGTAAGTGCCATCTGCTTTGATTGAACGATAAAAATAAACATCTAATGGTTGCATTTGACTATGCATTCCGTAACCTACACTAATCGTATTTTTTGAATTAATTTGATACTTCGCTCCTATTCTTGGCTCAATCGAATTTGAATTATTCAACAACAAATGTTGGCTGTGTATACCAAGGTTAATAGTTATTTTATCTGATGGATTGTATTTTGCATGCGCATAGCCTTGAATTAAAAATGTGTTATCGTTATAATCCCAAATTTGATTCCAAGTTGGGGTAAACTCTCTGTTTCTGTAAAACAAAACCAAATTCATCATTTCTGTAATTGCTCCTACCTTTAAGAACAAACGCGAATTAAACTTAGTATTAAAGGAAGTGTTAATGGAATGATTTAAGCGTTTCGTTGTATTATCCAATACTCGAGTAGCGCCATCATCTGCAACAGAAATAGTATCTTCATAATAAGTAGATGAAGCATACGAACTACCCAACACTGTATTGAAATAAGATTTTTTACCTACACGAATAAAATGTTTTAATCCAACTAGACCTACATCACTCGTAAAATAGCTGTCTACACTTGGGTCGGCAAACAAATCCGTACTATCTGTTTTATCATGTAAAAACTCTATATTACTTTTTCCTGCTAAACCAAATAATGTAAACTTGCCCAGCTTTGTCATTCCACCATTTATTTTAAAAGAAATATCTTGATAAAAAGGTGTTGCTGTTGTGCCAATAGGAATTCCAATTTTTTGTGCAACACCTGTAAACGCATAACGGTAAGCAATTAAATAGGAAGAACCTTTTGCTTTATTTATTGGACCTTCTGTCATTGCCTCAACCCCAGTAAGCGCGCCAATTTGAATGGTGTGTTCTCTTTTTCTGAATTACCATTTCTAAAACCTAAATCAAAAACACCTGCGTTTGCATTACCATACTCAGAAGGAAAAGCAGAGGTGAAAAAATCAGAATTCTTCATAACATTAGTGTTTAATGCACTTACAGGTCCGCCCGTTGTTCCAATTGTAGAAAAGTGATTTGGGTTTGGAATGTTTAATCCTTCGATTCTCCACAATACACCTGTAGGCGAATTTCCTCTAATAACAATATCGTTTCTCGAATCATCAGGAGAACTAACACCTGCAAAGTTAGCTGCTAAACGTGATGGGTCAGAGCGACCACCTGCATAACGATTTACCTCTTCCATCGAAAAAGAACGTCCGCTTACGCTTGATAATTCATTATTTGTTTCGTTTTTCTTACTTGCCGAAATTTCTATTTCGTTTAATGTGCTAACTGATTCTTCTAAAGAAATATCCATTACCACTTCTTTACCTGATGTAACAACCACATTGGATAATACAACTTCTTTATAACCAATGTAGCTTACTTTTAAATCGTATCTGCCTGGGGCAAGCTCTGTTATTTTGTATTTACCATCTATATCGCTAGAGGCAAATTTTTGCGGGCTTGAGTTCATCACAATCACATTTACACCTGGTATTGGAAATTGTGATTGTTTATCGAGAATAATACCTCTAATGTTTTGACTGCTTTGTTGCGCAGCCATATTGCCATAAAAGGCAATTGTAAGAAGAATAAAAATATATAGTGCTTTTTTCATATTGAATTAATTTGAAGCAAAACTAACTCCATTAAAAACACCCTGAAAGAGAAAAGCGATGAACTGTTGATTTAATAGTTTGAATTGTAAATTGGGTTTACTCTCCAAAATTTATTTGATACACATCCGTTCTGTTTCGAAGAATGTTCCTTATCTCAAAACCGCCTGCTTGCGGGATTTCCTCCACCAAATCAAATGTTTTACACGATTTTGGTAATCCAGTAAATATTAAGGTAAAACGATGCGTTACACCCACCTCAATGGGTGTCCAGTAAGGATAAAGTGTTATGTTTTCGAAATGAACTAATCTACTTTTATGAAATGAGTTGTTTGCTATTAAAAAGGTTGTGCTCCAAATTCGAATGAGTTCTGGCCAATCGCCTCTGTTTTTGAAAAAACCATGTACTGTAACTTGCCCCTCTGTATCGGGTAATAAAGTTAGTTCCTCCGCAATTTTCGGTTTGGGGATTTTAATCTCTGGTTCTTCAATCTCAATTACACCATCTTTGAAACTCATACCGCAAAATTACACAAAATCCGAAAGCAAATAATTAACATAAAAACCCACCTAAATCGGTTAAGATTAATACATTTGTTATAAATTCGCCTTTCATGAAACAGTTAATTTTTTATCTTTTCGGTTCTATTTGTTTTAAATACAAATCGCTTGGTTTCTCAAACAGGCGATACCATTAAAGTTCAAACTTTTACTTTTGGTTCGCCACAAGACGCTTGGTTTGTTTTTCCTTCGGACACTGTTCGTTTCGAAAAAATATTAATGCAATACACATTAAAATGTAATCCAGCTCAAAGTCCAGCTTGTGGTGAGTGGGATTACCTAACTTATTCTTATTTATACAAACACACTGGTTTAATAGATAGTTCCGCTGTTATTCAACCAAGTTATATTGCTAATGGAAGTAGTCCAAACAGTGTAATGTACATGAATACTCCTTCTTATAATTACACTACTTCATGGCAGTATCAAACAGTAATAACTAATACAACAAGTTTAAATACAGCAACTATTGGTATTGATAATACTCCTTCTAATCACCCGCTTGGTGCATCTGCCCCTGTTTCGCGTTCACAATATTTATGGAAAGCTTCGGAAATGACAAGTGCAGGAATGACTGCTGGAAATATTACTGGTTTACAATTATACTTGCAATCATTAGGCAGTGAATTAAGAAATTTAACTATTCGATTAAAAAACTACAAGTGCAGATAGTATTACAAAATAAATTTCAGTAACACTGGCTACACAACTGTATACACACACAACAAACTGTTTACCTCAACTGGCTGGAATAGTTTACAATTTACCACACCTTTTAATTGGAATGGTACATCTAATTTATTAGTTGAACTTTTATATGACAACACAACTGTAGGAACAAACAATGTTGTTGCCTCAACACTTACTAATTTTAAATCGGGTTTAGTTAATGCAGGTGCTGATCGCTGTTTGTCGTTTCATTCGAATGGCTTTGTTAATGCTCCAGTTAACAATCAAGTTGCTGCAATTGATTCCTTTGTTACTGTTTCCTTTTGGGCTTATGGTACTCCTCAATATCAACCAATGGATGGAACTTGTTTTGAAGCAGTTGATTCAGCTGGAAACCGTGTGCTTAACTCACACCCTTGGAGTGATAGTAGAATATATTGGGATGCAGGAAATGAAAGTGGATATGACCGCGCAATTAAACTTGCCACAACTGTACAAATAGAGGGTCAATGGAATCATTGGGCCTTTTACAAAAAAATGTTCTTACAAATACCATGAAAACATTTTTAAATGGAACACAAGTGCAAACTGTTACAGGAATGAGCAAACGAATGTTGAATATCGATAAATTTAGAATTGGTAAAGGTAATTGGTTGGGCTCACAAACATACGAAGGTAAAATGGATCAATTTTGTGTTTTTAATAAAGATCTTACCCTTGCCAATGTTCAAAAATTATACAGAAATAAAATTGATCTTACTCATCCAAATTACAATAACCTAATTTTAAATTATAATTTTGATGATGGTAATTATTTAACTGCTATTGATGAATCACCTGTTCCTCATGCACTCGGAACGCTAAATGATGGAGTAAACAATCCATTAAAACCAGCAAAAGAATTAGTTACAAATTTTACTGAAACATACTCCCGCCCAAATATTATTTTCGAACAAGGAGTTTATACTTCTCATAGAGACTTTCTCTTGTAATTGATTCTGTTACGAAAAGTCCTATACAAATAGTTATTTATGGTGATTCAATTAATAATCCGGAACTCCAACCGAGACATTAACTGTTTGGCCAAGCTATTATTCTAATTACGTTTACAATGCACAAGGTGTTGCAATTGATTCTACATTAGTAACGCCACATGATACCATTACTTTATCATATTATACTTGGTATCGCAAATTTCCAAAGTGTTACGTTACGAATTAGCGCGTTATATTACTCCTTATGGAAATGGATTAAGTTTAGGTAATGGTTGGACATGGACTTTGATGTTAGTGATTATCGAACTTTGCTTGCAGATAGCGTTCATATTGCTGCTGGTAACTGGCAAGAATTATTAGATATGCAATTCTTCATGATTAAAGGAACACCTCCGCGTGATGTTGTAGATATACAAAATTTATGTACATGGGTTCTTTTGATTACGGACATACAAATGACCCTATTGAATCTCACTTAACGCCTAAGCAAATAAGCATTCCTGCTAATGCAGTCAACACTCGTTGGAAATCGCGTAACAGGGCATGGAATGGATACACCACAAAACTGTGCGGAGTTTTGTCCGAAAACACATTACTATAAAGTGAACGGAACAACACGTTTTTCCAAATTAGTATGGAGAGACAATTGTGATGTAAATCCATTGTATCCGCAAGGAGGAACTTGGGGTGTACGATAGAGCAAACTGGTGTCCGGGTGCTGAAGTTTGGACCTATGATTTTGAATTAACTCCATTTACTACTGCAGGAACAACCGTAACACTAGATCATGATGTGCAAAGTTATACACAAATAATGGTGAGTGGAGTTATTATCAAATCGAAGACCAAGTAGTAAGTTATGGTGCGCCTAACTTTACTTTGGATGCGGCTATGGAAGATATTTTATCTCCTACAACAAATCAAATGTGGTTAAGAAAATCCCATTTGCTCAATCCAATTATTCGTATTAAAAACACTGGTTCAATCCACACTACTAACTTAACTATCACCTATGTGTAACTGGCGCAACACCTTCTGTTTACAACTGACGTGCAGTTTAGCCTTTATGCAAATTGCGGAAGTTACTTTAGGAAATTTTGCAAGCAACACAGAGGAACGGAGTTTTATGTTACCTTAAGTAATCCAAATGGCGGTGCAGATCAATATGCTTTAATAATACCATGAAAAGTGTTTACAATCTTCCTCCACAAATTCCTTCAAAATTAGTTATCGAATTAAAAACAAATTCAGTTCCACCAGAAAAACTCTTATACGTTGAAAGACGGAAGGGGTAACTGTTTTTCAAAGAAATGGTTTAAGCGCAAATACTACCTACTTGATACATTAAATTTAGTTAACGGTTGTTATTTATTTGATTTAAGAGATACAGGTGAAGATGGCTTAACTTGGTGGGCAAGACAGCACAGGGTTCGGGAACCATTAAATTTAAAATGGTTACACAGCAGTATTAACTAATTTTAATTCTGACTTTTGTGACAAGTATATCAACAGTTTAATGCGGATGTTTCTTTAGTTGGATTAGCAGATTATATTTTTTTACTTCACAAAATAGATTAGCTGTTTTATCAAATCCAAGCGAAGGAAATATTACAGTGAATGTTGACTTAAACAAAAACAAGATTTCAGTATTGAAATAACAGATATGCTTGGCAAAAAAGTTTTTCAAAAGAAATAAAACAAAGTATTGCTGTAAGCGAAGAATTGGACTTAAGTGAAAAACAATAAAGGTGTTTACTTGTTATTCTAAAACGAATGATGAAGTGATAACAAGAAAAGTGTTGATTCAATAAGCAATTGTGGCTGAGTCATCCTGAGCTTGACGAAGGCGAAGCCACCAATTATTTTTAAACCGTCATCGGTACATCCATCAAAAGTATTTCTGTACCCGCTTCTTTTGAAACAAGATCAAAAGAACCTAAAATCCCACATTCCTAATCCGTCTCTTTCATTAATTTCTTGTCCGTTAATGATTGCTTTCCCTTTTTCTCTTAAAAGCATATACTCCGTTACCTGCACGTTTCCGACTTTGTAACGATGATTTTACTTCGTTATCAAATTTTCCCAAATGAAACCAAGCGTCTTTGATGTATCCAAACTCCCGCACTCAACTGTATTTGGAGAAAGTATTTGTTGGAATTTATTGTGACGATCTTTTAAATCCACAATATTTAGTCGTAACGTGAGTTAGTATTTTTCTTTATTAGAAAACCCAAATTTGTAAAAATTTAGTGTTTGTTCTTTATTTTCTATTGTACTGCCAAAGGAATAATTGTTCCTGCACTTAATACTTGTATACTTCATGCTTATTAATAGTGTGCTCCCATACTATCCTTTTGTGTTTCAAATCTCCTTCAAAGGAATCGAAATAATTTCCGCTATTATCATG
>JADJDM010000005.1 GCA_016702705.1 Bacteroidota bacterium
AATAACGCATAAACGAGAGTACCATATCGCGTGCATGCGCATTAAAATCCGTATACATAGTTACTTTACCAAAAAAATGACGCTGGTCTGGATTATCCACAACAATTGCCCCTAGGCCATCCCACAAATTATCTAAACTAAATAATCCTTTTCTAAATTGCTCAGATGGTTGGTAATCGGGTTGGATGAATGAACGGCCTAACTCAATAGTATACGGCAAATATTCTTTCACAAATTTTTCTGAAAAATGAAACAATTCTGTAGTAGCAAGATGAACTTGACCGTTCTTATACTCAGCATCTTTACAAAGTATATAACGATACGCACCTACAATTTCTCTGTCCTCCTTATTCCAAACTAATAGCTGTTTGTAAGGATGGTCGCTAATATCAAACTCATCAATATCAATCGACTTGCCTGTTCCACCACCTGCATGACGAAAGGTAACTTCGCGTAAGCGGCCTATCTCCTTCATTACATTTGGCGAATCAAAATGGGTAATGATATAAATTTCATTATGTCCATTATTCGTTTTCCTCACAAACCTTCCAGCCTGCAATTCTTTTTCCAAAACGTCTCTATCTATTTTATCAATTATAGGTTCCATACTTTCCTTTGCGTAAAGATACTAAACTAAGGCAATTCTTGGTTCAAAGATTTAAACATGGGGTTTTTAAAAAATATTGAATTATTCTTTGCTTTCGCGCATAAGATATGCTGCCTTTCGTACATTTGTTCCTCAAAACTAATCCATTAATTAAAAATGAAAATTGCTGTTGTTGGCGCAACTGGACTTGTAGGTACAGCCATGCTAAAAGTGTTGGAAGAGCGTAACTTCCCCGTAAGTGAATTAATTCCTGTTGCATCTGGAAAGATCAGTAGGCAAGGAAATTGAATTTAAGGGTAAGAAGTATAAGGTACACAGCATGGACATGGCAATTGCAGCTAAACCGCAAATAGCATTGTTTTCGGCAGGTGGAGATACATCAAAAGAATGGGCACCAAAATTTGCAGCAGCTGGAATTACGGTAATTGATAATTCATCTGCATGGAGAATGGACCCAACAAAAAAATTAATTGTTCCGGAAGTAAATGCAAATGTGCTTACCAAAGAAGATAAAATTATTGCTAATCCAAATTGCTCAACCATACAAATGGTGGTGGTTTTAAATCCGCTTCATAAAAATATAGCATTAAACGTGTTGTGGTTTCTACTTACCAATCGGTTACTGGCACTGGTGTTAAAGCGGTTAATCAATTAATGAATGAGCGTAAAGGTGTAAGTGGAGAAATGGCTTACAAATATCCTATTGATTTAAATGTGATTCCGCAAATTGATGTGTTTACAGATAATGGTTACACCAAAGAAGAAATGAAAATGGTGAACGAAACTAAAAAAATTATGGGAGATGATGCAGTTAAAGTTACTGCAACTACAGTGCGTATCCCAGTAATGGGCGGACACAGCGAGGCATTAAACATTGAATTTGTAAAAGAACCAAGTGTTGCTGAAATAAGAGAAATGATGTCAACTACAGAAGGTGTTATTTTGCAAGATGACCCTTCACAACAAATTTATCCGATGCCAATGAATAGTCATAATAAAGATGAAGTATTTGTTGGAAGAATTCGTTTAGATGAGACGCAGGCAAACACCATTAACATGTGGGTAGTTGCAGACAACCTGCGTAAAGGTGCTGCTACTAATGCAGTACAAATTGCTGAATATTTATTAAAAAATAATTTAGCTTAATGAGCGTTATTCCTCCATACTTACAAAAAGGTGACACAGTTGCTATTGTTGCCACTGCCCGTAAAATTAGCATGGAAGAATTACAACCTGCAATTGATATCATTAATGCATGGGGACTAAAAGTTGTATTACCAAAAAATATTTTTTGCGCCGATAATCAATTTGCTGGAACAGATGAAGAGCGAGCTGCAGATATGCAGTCGGCTTTAGATGACTCAAGTATAAAAGCAGTTATATGTGCACGTGGTGGATACGGCACAGTGCGCATAATTGACAAATTAGATTTTAGCACTTTTGTAAAACATCCGAAATGGATTGTTGGTTATAGCGATATAACTGTTTTGCATCAGCACGTTAACCAAAATTTTGGTATTGCGAGTTTGCATGCAACCATGCCAATTAATTTTACAAAAAACGAGGAAGCTACGGAAAGTTTGCGCAAGGCTTTGTTTGGAGAAGCTCTAAGTTATACTGTTCCTACTCACACAATAAATAGAATTGGTGAAGCAAGTGGAGAACTAATTGGTGGTAATTTAAGTTTGATTTACGCCTTATGCGGAAGTAAAAGTGACATAGACACTAAAGGAAAAATATTATTTATAGAAGATTTAGATGAGTATTTATATCACATCGATCGAATGATGATGAATTTAAAGCGCAGCGGTAAACTACAATACCTTGCCGGACTAATTGTTGGCGGCATGAGCGACATGAAAGACAATACTATTCCGTTTGGAAAAACTGCTGAAGAAATTATTTTAGATGCAGTGAAGGGATATAATTATCCAGTTTGTTTTGGTTTTCCAGCAGGGCATATTGATAGGAATATAGCAATTGTGATGGGGAAGGAAATTAAGTTGGAGGTAAATAAAAATGGAGTGAAATGTTTGTTTCAATAGAATCCAAATGAAAACAAAAACAATTAAAACTTTAAACAACTCCAATTCAAAAGATTTTTGGAATGAATTAAGTAAGAAACAGAAATCTTTAATTGACAAGGCAATTAAAGAAGCTGACGAAGGAAAATTTACGGATCATAACGAGGTTATGAGTAAATTTCGGGAGAAACATTTGATAATTACTCTCAATAGCTTACTCAACTAATTAAGAACCCAATCGAAAAAAATCTAAAGTATCATTTCTTGTTTACGTTACTCGAACCAAAATTTTTGAACTCTGGATTCTTTATTTCGTTCAACGATAATAGTCCTTTACCTACTCTATCAACAAAAGTGTTGATTGTATTTAAATTCTTTATATAATCCTCCTCTGATATTATTGCTTTTTTGGTTACTTCCACTTTCTCAAGTTCTCTTCTGCTCCCTTCCATTTCATCCAAAACCGCCTGAATTCTATTGCTCCAGTTTGGCACTTCATTTAGATAATCTTCCAATGTTCTTATTTCCTTCTTTATCATAATTTTATTTTTTAGGCATTAACACTTGATTAAACTCCGTTTGCTTTGGCTTCCAAATAGATTGTTTGTGCGCATCAATCATGACACCAACAACTCCTGGAATAATGCCCGCAAGCATGAGTGGTATATTAAGAAAGTAGGCTTTAGCTATTTTTTGATCCATACCAAAACTAACATCATCATAACCTTCTAATTTCAATACAACTACACGTTTTTTTGTATGCTTTCTCCTTAACGTTATTTCTTGCCCCGATTTCCCTTTTAGCTCTCCATCAACATAAACATCAGCGTTTGGTGGCGTTGTATTAATTAGGATTTTATCCTGTGTTCCGCTAAATAATGTAGCGCAGCTTGAAAATAGCATCGTTATAAAACTAAATAGTAAGATACTACTTATCGTCCTTGTTTTTCTCATAAATAAATAATTTTAAACAAATATAAAACAAAACACATAAACGTCCAAATTATGTATTTAAATAACACATAAACGTTTAAACCTTTGGTTTCAAATTAAACAATGAAACATCAAGGAGAAATATTAGAAAAGGCTGTAAGAGAAAGTGGCGTTAAAATTTCAGTTATCGCAAAAAAAACTGGATTCAGTCGTTCTCACGTTTACAACATGTTTTCCCTCACAAAAGTTCCGATTGATGTGTTTTTAATGGTTGGCAAAATCATACATCACGATTTTAGCGCTGCAATAAAAGAGGTTAATAAATTAACCACAGTTAAAACACCAGATGCTATCGCAGAAGAACAAACTTGGAAAGAAAAATATTTTCAATTGTTAGAAGAACATAATTTACTTCTAAAAAAAGAATTTAAGAAACTACTTAAATAATTAATTAACAAGTTTTTACTCTCTCTTAAAGCTGTTATAATTTTCCCTAAGTTTGATTCACAATTCAACCTTATTACAAAACCATTTAAAAAAACAAAATGAAAAAAATCACATTTAACTTTTTAATGCCTGCGTTAGCTTGCGCATTAATATTTACATCTTGCGGAAATAAAAACGAAGCAAACGGAGAAACAGCTGCAAGCGACAGTACAAAAACAGAAGAGCCTGCAAAAGTAGAAGAACCAACTGTTGATTTTGCAACTGCTTGTACAATGGAGAACAAAATGGCTGTTACTGTTAAAGGTTACGAGTACGACACAGATAACAAGAAACCAATAAATTTTGACATCGCTGATTTTGTTGTAAAAAATTCTACTTGGAATCTTAAAACAGATTCAACTGCTGAATTAAGTTTATTTAATTACACAGCAGAAGAAGCTACACCAAAACAAAAAAACGATCAAGTAGAAATTCGCGTAAGCTTTATTGCGAGAAAAGGAAAAAAAATTGGCCCTGGTGTTTATAATCACAGCGATTCACAGGCTGATATAACTGCTATTACTAATGTAATAACTAACAACGGTAAAGTGTATTTTAACTGGTCAGCAGGTATGCCTGATGTTGGAACTGTAACACTAAGCTGCGCTAATAAAGATGGAGTTTGTGGGGAGTTTAAATTAGCTTCTGATTCTCCAGAAACAAAATGGATTGGTACAGTAAAAGTAAATGGAACATTTAAGGTAGAAGCGAAATAAATAATTTTGGAACCAAGACAACAGGATGCAAGAATCAAGACGAGTTACTAAAATGTAAGATGAACATCTTATTTAGCAACAACCAGTCTTGCCTCTTGATTCTTGCCGTCTTGGTTCTTTTTTACAAAGCCATTAACCCCTCTATTTCCGTTGCCTTTTTATAAATCTCAATTATTTCATCCGAACTCATTACAACTTGTTTTGAGGTAATTGAAATATATTTCCCACTACTTGATGTTTTTTGTAGCACTTCTGCTTCCTCTGTAAACAAAGCTTCTACTAAAGCCATTTTTTTGTTATCAGCTGGTATAATAAACTTAAACATATACACACTTGGGAAAGTATGTTCTTGTTCCAATTTTTCTTTAAACTGATCGTAGTTGTAATTAGTGTCCATTATGTTGATGTAAAGGCAAGAAATAAATTTTGTAAATTAAGTAGAAACCGAAAATAATTAATATTACACCCGAAATCATATTTACAATTTTCATTAATCGTGGCGTTAGAAAATGCTTGATTTTGTATGAGATAAATGCTTTCAGCAAATCAGTTGATAACACAACGCCCAATGTGAAAGTGAAGAAAATAACAATCTTAAGATAATCAAATTCAAATTTACTTCCCACTGTGGTTGCTGTCGCTAACCAAAAAATCCAAACAAAGGGATTTAATAAATTAATAAAAAAACCTTTCAAGGCTAATATTACTGGATGCGGCAATTTATCTTTTGCATCAATTTTATTTATAAACTTATCTTCTCTGTTTTTATTAACCTCTGTTTCTATATTTAAATGATTAACTCCAGTTGCGTCATCAATTTGTGCATCTGTTTTAGGTGCCTTATTGTACAAATTAAATGAACCATAAACTATCAATACAATTCCACCCACTACACCAATAAAGGATTGACTTTTAGGGTTACTTAAAATACCTTGTGCGCCCAAAGCAAGCAAAACAAAAATTAAAATCACCAAAGCTAAATCACTCAGAAAAATTCCAACTGCTAAAGATGCAGCAGGCTTAAATCCATGCTTAATACCTGTATTAATTAATGCAAAAAAACCAGGGCCAAACGAAAACGCTAAAACCAAACCTAATATTATACCCTCATAAACTGCTGCAAACATAAATTACTTATTTTTTTTGGTGAAGAAACTCCAACCAATCCTCTAGCATCTTTCCCTTCATCACCCTCGGAAATTTATGTTGCGAACCCAATTTACCTTTGTGTTCCATAAAATTCATAAATGTTGCATGAGGCAACACATCAACTATCACATCTTTTAATGCATGACCACGCTCAACACGATAGTCATCATTTAATACTTTTAAATGGTTATCAATTCTGTTTTTTAATTCTGCTATATCTACTTTATTATCTGATGCTATAAACCAATGATGCGCAAACAAACCGTTGTGAGGCACACCAGCCACTGTATATTCGCCAACTTCAATATTCATTTCTTGAGATGCAAGTATAAGTGCTTTGTTCATGTTATCTACACTTAAATGCTCACCACACATACTTAGGAAATGTTTTGTTCTTCCTGTAATTATTATTTCCGCTTCTTCTACGTTTGTAAAACGAATAGTGTCGCCAATTAAATAACGCCAAGCTCCTGAGCAAGTAGAAATTAAAGTTGCGTACTCAACTCCTTCTTCCACTTCATTTATTAGTAATGTTTCTGGGTTATTTTTTAAATTTCCATCTCCATCAAAATTTTCATCATTAAAAGGTATGAACTCAAAAAAGATTCCATTATCCAATACCATTTTCATTGCCCCGCTTTTGTCCGAACCAACCTGGTAAGCCATAAAACCTTCAGAGGCTAAATAGGTATCTAAAATAATTAATGGGAATGCTGTAAGCTTTTCAAAGCTTTTTAAATATGGTGTATATGAAACGCCACCGCTTACATAAATACGTAAGTTAGGCCAAATATCATGAATGGTTTTTACATTATAATGCGCAATAATTTTTTCGAAAATAATTTGTATCCATGCCGGAACGCCACAAATAACGCCAATATCCCACTTAGGCGCATTTAAAACAATATCGTTTAGTTTTGAATTCCAATCGCGATGTCTTGAAATTGCAGGGCCTGGTTTATAAAAAAACTGAAACCAAAACGGAATATTTCCTGTTGTAATTCCACTTAAATCTCCTTCGTAATAAGTGCCATTAAAACTTAAATGCGTACTTCCACCAACCATCAACACACGTTTCTGAAAAAACTCTTTTGGTAAATCAACTTCCGATAAAGATATTGTTTGTCGCATACTAACCTTACGTATTGCTTTTAACATATCTTTTGTTACTGGAATATGTTTACTAGCAGCTTCGGATGTACCTGAGCTCAACGCAAAATGCTTTACATGATTGGGCCAACATACAAATGGCTCGCCATTTAAGCAACGGTACCACCAGTTTTTAAACATGCTGTTATAATCATGCGCTGGAATATCTTGCCTAAATGTATTGTAAAAATTACGCTCCTTTAATTTCTGACTAAACTTATAATGCTCTCCAAATGCTGTAAACTCAGCCCTTTTCATTAAGCTACGCAAAGTGCTTAATTGTTTTTTTAATGCAGTTTTACGGGTAGGAGGAACTTTTCCTCTCAACTCAATTGCCTTCTTTAATATCGACCCTAATATTGCCATATATAAAACTAAATCCTAAACCTATTTAATATAACGAAAATCTTGATTGTTCTTAACTGCTTTCACACTTTCGAAAATCAACTTAATTACATTTTCCACATCATCCTTATGAACTGATTCAACTGTTGTGTGCATGTAACGCAATGGAAGAGAAATTAAAGAAGAAACTACGCCACCATTTGAATAAGCAAATGCATCTGTATCCGTTCCAGTTGCACGCGACACAGCAGCACGTTGAAATTCGATTTTGTTTTTCTTAGCGCTATCAATAATTAATTTCAATAAATTGTTGTGTACTGCTGGCCCATAAGTAAGTACAGGTCCTTTGCCACAAGCTATATCACCACTTACCACTTTACTCATCATAGGTGTTTGTGTACAATGCGTAACATCTGTAACAATGGCAACATTTGGTTTAATACGATTGGTAATCATTTCTGCCCCGCGTAAACCAACTTCTTCTTGCACTGAGTTTACAATGTATAAACCAAAAGGTAATTTTGTTTTACTTGCTTTTAATAAACGAGCTACTTCTGCAATCATAAAACCACCAATGCGGTTATCCAATGCACGGCCAACATAATAGCGGTCTTTAAGCACCATAAACTCGTCTTCATAAGTTATTACACAACCAACATGAATTCCAAGTTCTTCAACTTCTTTGTCTGATGTACATCCGCAATCTAAAAATATATTTTTTAAACTTGGAACTTCTTCTTTAGCTGCGTCGCGCACGTGTATTGCAGGCCAGCCAAATACAGCTTTACAATTCCTTTGTCGGTATGAATATTAACACGTTTAGACGGAGCAATTTGATGATCAGAGCCGCCATTGCGTTTTAAATAGATAAAACCATCTTTAGTTATGTAATGCACAAACCAAGAAATTTCATCGGCATGCGCTTCAATAACAACTTTGTAAGGAGCGTCTGGGTTAATAACACCAACCGTTGTTCCATAATTATCTACAAAATGATTGTCGATGTATGGTTTAATATAATTTAACCAAATTTTTTGACCTTCCCACTCGAAACCTGTAGGCGATGCATTATTAATATACTTTGTTAAAAATGAAAGTGAATTAGCATTTAATATTGATGCTTTGCGTTTCTCCTTTTTTAGCTTTGCCATAAATTTAAAATAAAAGGCTAATTTAATGTTTTTGCTCTTAATAAAAAAGCTAATTTTACTCATTATTAATCATGCAGGAATACTTAGAAAATATTGACAGAGCGCTTTTTTTAGGCATTAACAATGCTCATTCTGCATTTTTTGATTGGTTAATTCCTTATGCTACCCAATTTCCTTTTTGGACGCCACTTTTTGCTGTAGTAATTTACTTTTTATATAAAAATATCAAAAAAATTAGCGCTTGTTTTAGTGTGTTTTGCTTTGTTAATAGGCATTACCGACCCTGTTGCGAATCTTGTAAAAAAATCAGTAAAACGCGCTCGTCCTACACACAATATTGAAATTGCTGCGCAAGTAAAAACAGTTGATGACTACAAAGGTGGTGAATTTGGATTTGTATCGGGGCACGCAGCAAATAGTTTCGGAATTGCTATTTTACTTTTTTTGCTTTTTAAAGGGGCGAAATTGTGGGTAAAATTAATTTTTATCGACTGGGCAATTTTTATTTGTTACACGCGCATTTATTTGGGAGTGCATTACCCAGCAGATTTAATAGGCGGGGCAATTATTGGCATTGTAGCAGCGTTCATCATTTACCGTTTGTATTTATTTCTCGATAAAAAATTATTTACAGAAGAAGTGCCAAGCACAAATTAATTATGAAGTTATCTTTATTACATATAAAATTTTTCTTGCTGATTACCGCAATTAGTTTTTCTGCATCTGCACAAATGCCTAATTCGGATATTTACCTATTTACAATTAAACGCACAGGAAGTACCATGATAGTAAAAAAGGGAGAAAACATTACTAAGCGTGAAGGCTATGATAATCAACCTTTTTTTACTCCTGATAATAAATCCTTACTATTTGTTTCTATTAAATCAGATTTGCAAGCGGATGTATATAGTTACAATTTAGGAAATCAAAAAACCACTCCAGTAACTCAAACGCCTGTAAGTGAGTATTCGCCAATTGTTACACCTGATGGTAAATTTTTTACAGCCGTGGTTGTTGAGCAAGATTCTACACAACGCATTTATAAATACGATTTAAAAAACAAATTAAAACCCGAGTTATTGTTTGATGAAGACTCGGTTGGATATTATTCTTGGCTTAATAAAGATTCGGTGCTATACTACAAACTTACTGCCCCGCATAGCTTACACGCTTACGACATAAAAAACAAACGCGATGTGTGGATTGCTAACTCACCTACTCGATCATTTAAACCAGTAAAAAATTTCTCTTTCTTTTATTGTACACAAGATAAAAACGAAAGCATGGTTCGTATATATAATATGCGTTTAAAAAAATCAGAAGAATACGTTGCAGTTAAAAAGGAAAACGAAGATTTTATTTGGGACAAAACACTTGGCTTAATAAAATCCGACGGCAGTAAAATAATGCGTTATAACGACGACATTAAAACCTGGGTCGAAATGGCCGATTTCTCTGCATTTGGAGTTGGAAAAATTACCCGTTTTGCTTTTAGTCCTAATGGCAGGTATCTTGCTGTTGTAGGGAATAAGTAAATTTTAGAGGCAAGACTGCTAGAATCAAGAGACAAGAAGCGTCTTAGGAATATATTGACGTTTACTTTCAATTCAAATTGATTTAAAATAAACCACGGAGGTATTTCTTAAACAATCTCTGTGTTCCTTCGTGCCCTCTGTGTCTCCGTGGTAAAAATTACAGCTACAGAATTTCGAACAAGGATTAACGATTGCAGATTTTTGATTTAAATTAAACTAGAAACTAAAATAATATATAATCCTGCGGATTCACAGGGCTTCCATTGTACCACAATTCGAAATGCAAATGAGGGCCATTGCTTGTTTCGCCAGTGTTACCAATAATTGCTATGGGTTTGCCTGCTTTAACGTAATCGCCAACTCTTACTGCAATTTCAGAATTATGTTTATACACACTTACTAAATTATTGCTGTGTTGTATTTGCACAACATATCCATCAGCACTTGTAAAGCCTGCAAACACAACTGTTCCATCCAATGTTGCTTTTATGAATTCATTTTCTTTTGCAGATATATCTGTTCCAAAATGCTCTTCCCGTAAGTTAAATGAGCTGCTTACCAAACCTTTTACTGGACTAAAAAACACAAAACTACTAATGCTATTTACTGGTTTAGATTTATCGGTAATGTTTAATGAATATTTATCAGCCGATTCAATTTCGTTTCTAAGCAATGAATCATTTGCTGATGGGCTAACATTAACTCCCGAATAATTAACACTTGTATCTTTGTTTGGTTTTTCTGGCTTGCCTTCTGTTTTACCTGCAAGCACATCACCAATATTTTTTATAAACCAATCTTTAGCCTCCATACTTTCTTCTAAAGAATCGGCACGAGCGGTTAAAATAATAAGTTCACGTTTTTGGTCAACATTTCCGTATCCAGGAATGTATTCGCGTAATGGTGTAAAGGCTACTAAACTAATCACTAAAAAAGTCATTATGATAGTTACCGAACAAAATAAAATAAGTAAACCAAGTGGAGTTAAACGAAGGGCAAATTTTTCCTCAAAGGTATCATCATTCAATACCACCAATCGGTATCGACTTTTTAATTGCTCACGAAACGACCTTTTTTTATCCTTCTTTTCCATTCAATTCGGTAAATATCCGCAAAAAGGTGGAAATATTCATTTATTTTTCTCTTAAAAACATATAAAAGGCAATATTTGTAAGCTTTTTTCGTTGAAACTATTATTTTTGCTATCCGCATAAAAACGGGAAAACCATTTGTGAAGAAGCTATTTAATATAAAATATATAATTTTTATTCTGTTTGTATCCGCAGCAATTTTTTCTGCATGCACACAATATAAAAATAAACCAATCAACAGAGGTTATCATAACATGACCTCGCGCTTTAACGTGTATTTTTATGCGAAAGAAAGTTTAAAAGAAGGCGTTACCAAATTAGAAGAAAATCATAAAGACGATTATACCAAATTACTTCCACTTTATGTTTACGGAACTAAAGAAACAAGTAAGGAGATTTTTCCTGAAATGGACAGAGTGATAAAAAATCTTCGCTCTGTATTACTCGTCATGCCATAAAAGATAAAAAACAAAGCAAGAGGTTTTTGGTGCAGTTAAATGGATTGATAACGCTTGGATGTCGCTTGAAAAGCTCATTTTTACAAACGCGAATATTTTACTGCAATCGAAACGTTTGATTTTGTTGCACACACTTATAAAAGTAAAGAGAAATATGAAGCTTGGTTGTGGCTAGTTAAAACCTATAATGAAATGGGTTTACTTTCTCAGTCAGAACCATACATTAACCTTATTAAAACGAAGCCAAATTTCCAAAAGAATTCAAAGGTGAGTTTGAAGTGCTACATACTGAGTTTTACATTAAACAAGGTTTGTACGAAGAAGCAATTAAAAAATTAAGCGATGCCATTTCTCATACTAAAGATAAAAAACAAAAAGCACGTTTCCATTTTGTGTTAGGTCAGTTGTATGAACAACATGATAAAGAGGGCGACAACAAAAAGCAATTGAGCAATACAAAAAAACATTAGCAAAAACCTGCTTATGAAATGGAGTTTAACTCGCGTATTAAGCTTGCCCTGCTTGCCGAATACAATGAACGTACAGCAGCTAAACAAAGCACGAACTTTTAAAAATGTTGAAAGACATTAAAAACGATGAGTATCAAGATGTGATTTATTATACCTTAGGGCAATTAGAAGAGCGAGAAAAATTATGATGTTGCGTTTAAGTATTACAAACTATCAGCTTCAAAAAGTAAATCCAACGACATACAAAAATCAAAATCCTATTTGCGTATTGCAGAGATGAGTTTTGATAAGGAAGATTATCCTCAATCAAAAGCATATTACGATAGTACGATTGCGTTTATGAAAGAGGATGCTTACGGATACAAGGATATCATCAGCAAAAAAATAGCTTAGATGTATTAGTAGGACACATCAACACCATCAAATCACAAGATAGTTTATTGAAGTTAGCCGCCATGGATAGCAGCACAAGAAACGACTTCATTAAAAAAATGATTAAAAAAATTGAAGAGGACGAATTAAAAGCAAAAGAATTAGCAGAGCAAGCAGCAAATACCGACAACGGGGCAGATATTAATGAAAACAATGCTTTTCAACCAACCGCAGGCAATACTGGGGCATGGTACTTTTACAACCAACAAACCAAAGCATTTGGTGTAAATGACTTTATAAAAAAGTGGGGAAACCAACGCAAGAACGAAGATAATTGGAGAAGGTCAAACAAACAATCAACTATTGATCCTTGGCAAACAACGGGGCAAGATTCTCTTGACGCTAACAAAGATAGTTTAGCGATAAAACAAGACTCAATTCCTTCTAATACTAAATCAGTTGCATATTACTTAAAAAACATTCCGCTTACTAAAGCATTACAAGACTCTGCTCACAAAACCATTTTAAACTCTTATTATGCGCTCGGAACAATTTACCGCGAGCAACTAAATAACAATAAGCGTTCTGTTTCCACTTTTAACACTATGAATCAGCGTTACGCCCGTAACGAGTATGAAGCATCAAGTTATTATCAGATGTATCGAATTTATTTGCAAGAAAAAAATGCAGCGAAAGCAGAAGAATGTAAAAATTTTTGATTAACAATTATCCTAATAGTGATTACACTCAAATTATTAAAGACCCTAATTTTGCAAATGCTGTTAATGCAAAGAAAAGCGAAGTAGAGGCTTATTATACACAAACCTACGAGCTTTATACTGCAAGCAATTACTCACAAGCATTAGGTAATTGCAACGAAGCTTTAAAAAATATTCGAAGAACGATTACTCGGCAAAATTTGCTTTAGTGCGTGCATTGTGTATTGGCAAAACACAGCCTGTTGATTCGTTAGAGCGTGCATTAAAATCAGTAATACAAAAATACCCAAGTAGCGAAGTAGATGCTCCAGCAAAAGCAATGTTGGATGCAATTAATAAAGCCAAAAATCCTAATGTTGTTGCAACAGTTGATGGTTCAAAAATAAAAGCAGCTGACCCTGATGCCTACAAGTTAAAAGATAGTACTACACATTATTGGGTAGTTTGTGTGCCGCAAAACAGAGGAAACGTAAATGCATTTAAAACAAAGCTATCTAATTTTAATAACGAGTTTTATAGTGTAAAAAAATACCAAGCTCAAACATTGGTATTAAATACAACAACAGTTGTATTCTTAAAAACCTTTACCGATAAAAACGATGTGCTCTCTTACAACGATTTTATTTTAAAGAAAACGGAAGTGTTTGCTGATTTACAAAAAGAAAATATTTCTGTATTTGGTATTAGTGAAGACAACATGATTTTGCTAATTAAAAAGAAAAACATTGAAGAGTATAAAACTTTCTTTAATGCGAATTATGCGGCTAAGAAGCCGCTGTAGGATTTGCCAACCACAATTCCTTTGCATAAAATGTTTATGCAGTAATTTTAAAGTTATAAATTGAATAACTCACCCCTAGTCTAAAATTCAAGTTTTTTGAAGCTATGTTTTTTACATTGTCTTTATAGAATGTAATAAGCATTAAACCTGTTGACCCTGTTGTCATACCCATTAGCTCATTTGTCACAAAGCTTATACTTGTTGCATTACCCGGATACATTTTTGGGGCTAAATATTGGCTTCCGCCTGGACCAACTAAGGTTAACTGATAAAAATCACAGTTACTTAAATTGTTAATCGTAATTGTGATGCCCTGACTTTACTTATAGAATCAGGCAAATAGGATGCTGCCATAAACCCGGAAATTGCGTTGTGCAGGTATCAATTTGTGTATCTATATTAACACTTCCTGAAATATTCCAAATATATGGCGTACTATAAGATGAACAAGTTGTGTCATTGTAATAATAATTTAAACTTGAATAAAACGATTTAAACACTTTTCCATTTAAGCTAACCTCACCCATATCAAGGCGATTGTATGCAATATCGTTAATAATTGGCTGAGCACAAATATGCCAAACAATTATTTATATTCGAAGGCTGAATGAGCTGGTAGTTTTATAGTATCCTTTAGTGATTTGCAAAACCACGTCACAAGTGTTGGGGCCGTTGCCATTTGGCAAAATGTTCGTGCTTCCTGCGCCTGTTGTATTTGAATTTTTGTAATGGTTTCCTTGGGTTCCTTTTACAACCTAAAAAAAGATGCAAACCGATAAGTAGAATAACAAAGCAATATTTCATTTTATATCTTAATTATTTGTCATTACATTTTTCAGAACTCTTGAAAAATTATAAACCGTTTCAAACTTATAGCGTTTTCCTTGTAACAATTTAAATTCTTTTTTTATTAAACTAATTGTCACTGTAACAAACTCTCCATCCAAGGTACTTAAATCACTTGCCGAATTGTAATTGATGTAATGTTAGCTTTAACTTTTCTATAGTAAGGAACAGTACTTCTAAATTTTCCATCGTACATGCTTATTTCTATTTCATCAGCAAAAGCAACGCTACTAAAATCTATATTAAAATCTAAAGTTCTATTAAAATTGCTAGAGCAAAAATATTATAGTTGCTTATGCTTGGGAAGGAGTCAAGGCAATTTACATTACTACTAGTTCCGCTAATCGTATTATACAACGTCCAGTTTATCCCCCTGTTTGTTCTACGCTGTATAGTGTCTGTATAAGTTTTAATTATTGGATTATACTTTAAAGAAACATCATTAAAATAAATCGTTGCATTGTTCACTGCTTTCCATGATTGAGAATAATTTACAGAATCATCATACATCCATAAGATGAGCCATGAAATTTTGCATACTATAGGAAGAATCATAATAGACAAAATTTTCTTTATTTTTAATTCACCATAATAATATTGCTCTTCCTTTGGGATGTCAATAAATGAAAGCATGAACATGCTCATAGAAACTAAAGAAAGATATTTAAGATATTTCATGATAATTATTGTACAGTAATTTTATGGGTTTCAACCTTTTCGTTTTCGTAAATTAATTTTAATGTAAATACTCCCTTGTTCGATTCTTCTAATTTAATTGGATAAATCTCCGACCCAACAATAACCTCCTGTTCATGAATTGTTTTTCCAATTATATCAACCACTTTAATCTTAACACGCTCTTCTTTTTCCAAAGTGAATTTAATATTGAACGAACCGCTATTTGGATTGGGAAATATGATAGACTTTGTATATTGTGCAATCAGGGATTTTAGTTTATGAATTTCCTTATACATTGTATCTTTTTGCGCCGCCATTTGAACCTGAACTTGGTTTAAATACTCATTTAGTTGATTATCTTGCTTACTTGATGCGTTCTGAAGTGTTTTCTTAATTGACTTATTCTTTTGGGCCGTAAAATTCACTTGATGAGTTTGCGGAAGCTACTCCTACTCATCTGGTCGCTAACACCACTGCAATTATACGGATCAACATAAGCATGGAAATCGGAGCCGTTTTCAGCGGTAAAACCTGGTTGTAAATCAACTTGTTTTCCTGCTCTATAATCAGCTGCTCCAGTAGAATGAATCACTGCATTGTTTGCTTCTATAAATTCAAAGGCTCCAATTGTTTTTTTATTTACTAAACTAAATTCTCCGTTTGAGTATGGCATATCACTAATCAACTCTCGTTCAGAATAATTATAAAACGGATAGAATTCCCTCACGTAATAGTACAAATTATGCAGCAACAAATAATCCAATCCAGCATATTCTCCCAAAAAACCAGAGCAAGTTTCTTTTTTCCATAATTTATCTGGTCTATCCAAAAAACATGAAGCCCCCCAATGATCTCCTGATGGGTAATTTGGATAAAAATTATAATTCCCCTCACATGGTGCGTTTTCTAAAATCTCTTCTACATCATTTTTTATCAGCCAGTGCCCTGAAAGTTGGTGGTGGAGATAAAAAGCCAAAAAGGATGGTAAAGTTTGATTTGTTTCGTGCAAAATATCACGTAAATAAATTCCAAAGTACTGTTCTGAACCAGAATTAAAACAATTTGATCCTCTTCACCAGGACTAGAAGATATACAATTATTAAAATAAAGAACATTGTTTCCAACAGAATTATATAGTAATTTAGCATCTGTATTATTAATTAAAATGTTTGGATGCAAGTATTGATTCAGGGTATTAATAACAGCATAAAAAGTGTTCAATAAAACCTCTAAACCATTTAAAATAAATTGGGTTGTTGCAATTATAGCATCCTGTAACCAATCTGGAATCCAATTTGGAAGATTTTCATGCAATTCTGCTAGTTGTTGATTGGCATTATTTATGGCGTCATTAATTTGTTGATGAACTAAATTTATAGCGGCCTCAACTCCTAAATCCTTTACTGTAAATTGCTCAAAAAACATTATTACCACAGCCCGCCAATACATTAAAAAGCCTTGTTGATCGACTGATGGCCCACCTCCAGAATTGGCTAATACTTGCCACGGAACAGTAGCAGCAGGTGAGGCTGAAAAAAGGTTCCTAAACTCATTGCTATTTGCGTGTGGATAAAATCCAATACCTGGAACCTAGGCACCTGATACTATAGGTATATGCCAAAAAAGGCATATCTTGGATTATGCTTTATAAACGCTCCTAGATTATCTAATGGATAGGCGTAAACAAAAGCCTGTGCACCAATACTAACAGGCGCATCACCCGTGCTGGATTCCGAATTGTCCACGTTGGATCCAAACTTACATGTTTTATTAGACGACTTGCCACATTAATCGCTTCACTCTTTAATTTAGTTTCACCACTTCCATACCCAAAACATTCGCCCCATCAGTTTCACTATCATCTACCAATCTTACTGTCAGTGTTAAACCCATAATCAAATAGTACAATTGATCCTGACTTTCTTCTTTTCCATGAATATTTCCATGAAATATCCATTCCTTATAATCACTTTCAGTACCTAAAATAGGCATCTCATAGGACTTGTAAATCCCCTGTCAGTAGATGGTAATTGGTGAAAGAGGATTTGCACCTGCTTGATTATAATAATTAAAGTGTTTATAGTTCATGGCTACAAAACTTGGCGGGACATCATCTCTGATAAAAAAACCATTAAGATTTGGCTGCTGATTTAGCGGGTTAAAAATTTGCTCTGCAAAATAGTCTATCCTATTAATAGCACTTATAGCACAAAATATTTCATGCTTAATTTCACTTACATCTTGGTTATTATTTTTTAACAAACGGTATTCAGTTGCTAAAACTGATAAATAATCCCTTAAACGACCAGAAGCATCTCCAGCTTTCAATGCCTTAGATCTACCTTGGTCAAAAGGTATTACTTCATCAACATCCCTTTCATTAAATGGTATGCTTAACCCATGATCACCAACCCCAATTTTAATAAAATCATTGTTTAGTCTAGTTTTATAGTACCAATATTTTTATGGTTATCAATCTCAACCTGAGAAAAGACAATACCAATATTCAGTAAAAATATAATCAAATAAATTTTTCTTAAGTATTTAGTTCTCATATTTTTGTCTTTATTAAAGTCATTTTAAAATTTCCGCTATCTGTTTTCAATACAATATGGAAATCATTTTCATATAATTTAGTCACTTTCCAATACGCAACTGAACCACAATGATATTTTTCGAGAAATAAACCAGTATGCGTATAAACCATCTAAAGCATCTTGCCCACCTGTATTCCTTATCTGGTAAATAAGTATAATCATCAAAATTTCTATGTTGCGTGTTTCCCAGAATGGCGAGACCTCAAAGGCATCACCATCGCTATAGTACTCACTATTTTTTGTCGACGTAAATAACCAAACAAAACATTATCAAGGTTAAATTTACTGCCGATAGTTTTTTTGATTTAATTGATCATAAATACTATTTCCATTAAAAGTATAACTAGTAATTTTCCAGTTACCGTTTAGGCGTTCTTGAGGGGTAGCCTTTGAATTTCAGGGTCTTCCCTCATATCTATGTTCCTCTACACCCAAAACAAAAACTCCCATAATACTTATGTATAATAAAACTTTCATTAGCTTTTAATTTTGTTTTTTAACTCCAGCATTTTCTTCTCCAGTTTTTCTACCTTTACTAAGTTCAATTTCTTAAATGCAAATACAATTCTTCTATTTTTTCCATTTGCACCACTTGCAATGCGCCTAGTCCTTTGTCCTTTTCATCAATTTCTTTGCACTTGGTACGTTTTGGCAAATGCTTGTATTCAATAAACGTATTTTCCACTTCTTTTAAAGGTATAAAGTTTGTAATCCTTTGCAAAAACATAATCTGCCCACTGTGCACCTTTGTTGGTCACGCACAAAATTT
>JADJDM010000006.1 GCA_016702705.1 Bacteroidota bacterium
CAGCAATGCTTGTAGAGATACATTTACGCAAACAATTGTAATTAATCCAAAACCAACAGCCAACTTTAGTATATCGCAAAGTGTAGGTTGTCCGCAGTTTAGTGCAGCCTTTACAAACAACTCATCGGGTAATACATTTAATACTTGGAATTTTGGTGATGGCACTGCAACAACAAATGCATTTGCTCCCACACATTTGTTTGATAATACTTCCACTTCACAATCTGTAATAAACAATGTTAAGCTGGTTGTAGAAAATATTTACGGTTGTAAGGACAGTATTACATTACCTGTAACTGTTTACCCAATGATCGTTGCTAGTTTTGATGCGGATACTCCAATTTGTTCTCCTGTTAATATTCAATTCTATAATTTTTCGCAAGGAGCTGCAAATTACAATTGGGATTTAGGCGATGGAACATTTTCAACACAAACAACACCTTCACATATCTATAACAATCCAGGCCCTGGAACTACACATTCAACTGTTGTACTAACAGCAACTTCAGCAAATGGTTGTGTAGATACTTACACTCACACTTATGCAATTTTCCCTACGCCTTTGGTTAATTTTACAGCTTCACCACAATTACAATTCTATCCATCTACTACAGTAGCCTTAAATAATACAACTCCAAATGCCAGCTCGTTTAATAGCGATTGGAGTTTTGGTGATGGGCAAACAACAAGCACAACATTTCCACCAAGCCACACTTATTCCACTTGGGGCGATTATATAATTAAATTAGTAATGAGCAGCGCTTTTTGTAGTGATAGTTTAATGGATACCATTAGAATTGTTGCGCCAATACCTGTTGCAAACTTTAAAGGTACAAAAGAAGGTTGTCGTGCTTTAACTGTAAACTTTGAAAGTCAATCTCAATACGAAAATTTCTACACTTGGAAATTTGGAGATGGAAATACATCTAACTTACAAAATCCGACTCATACTTATTTTACTGCCGGCGTTTACGATGTAACACTTATTGTAAGTGGAGATGGCGGTAGCGATACCATTGTTGGAATTGATAGTGTTACCGTATTTGATTTACCACAAGCAGCATTTATTGCAAATCCAACAACAGCAAATGCAACAGTTGACCCAGTGTTTATAACCAACATAAGTCAAAGTCCGGATGCTACCGCTTTAACTTACATTTATGATTTTGGTGATGGCACGGCATTGGAAACAGGAAGTGCGCCAAGTCATATTTATACCGAAGCAGGCGAATATGAAATAACATTATTCCTAACCAATTCAAATGGTTGTAGAGACACTTTTAGTTTTACACCACTTATTAAAGTAGAAGAAAAAAGTAGTTTTGAAGTTCCTAACGCATTCTCACCTAATCCAAACGGACCAAACGAATCAGGTATCTACGACCCATTCTCAACTAACAATGATATTTTCCATCCTGTTGTAAGAGGAGTTAAAAATTATGAGTTAAGTATTTACAGCAGATGGGGAGAATTACTATTTGAATCAAAAGATACTAAAATTGGCTGGGACGGTTATTACAAAGGAAAATTATGTACACAAGATGTATATATATGGAAAATTAAAGCGACAACAGTTGATGATAAGAATTTAAATGAAGCAGGTGACCTTTTATTATTAAGACCTTAACATGAAAAAAAATATTCTACTAATAATTGTTTTAACCTTTAGTTTTTTGAACTTTAAAGCTCAAGATGCTAAAGCTGTAAAGAAAACAATTAAAGAGGCAAATGAATTGTTTGAAATGGACGATTTCAAAAACGCTGAAATGAAATATTTGGCTGTTTGGAAATTTGATTCAACCAACACCGAACTAAATTTAAATTTAGCTATTTGTAAATACAAATTAAGAGAACTTCCTGATTCGGTTTTGTATTATCTGAAAAAAGCAGATAAAAGCACTAATCCAGAAGCACAGTTTTATGAAGGAAAGCTATTTCATTTAACCCACCAATTTACAAGTGCAATCGAACATTTTGAACAATATAAACAACATCCTGCGGATAAAAGAGAAGTTAATGATTTAGATATTGATCGACTCATTTCCATCTCAAAACGCGCTGAAGATATGATGACGCATCCTCACAAAGCTTCTTTAAAAAACATTGGTAACGCAATAAACACGCAGTTTGATGAATATGTGCCATTGGTTTCTACAGATGAGAAAACTATGTATTTTACTTCTCGTCGACCAGGTGGTATTGGAAATAAAAAAGATGCTTGGGGAAAATATTTTGAGGATGTATATTGCTCCGAAGTTAAAAACGGAATGTGGCAGGCTCCAAAAAACATTGGAGAACCAATAAATTCAGAAACACACGATGCTTGCGTTGCTGTATCAGCAGATTTACAGCAAATGATTGTTTATAGAACAAGCCCTGATGGTTTAACGGGGCATTTATTTCACTCAGAAGCTACTTTAAACGGTTGGGGAGAAATGGTGAAATTTGGAGAGGAAATTAATTCTGAGTCTCGTGAGTTTTCGGCAACATTTAATTTAGAAAATAACGTTATTTATTTTTCGAGTGACAGACCAGGAGGTTATGGAGGTAGAGATTTATACAGAGTAGTAAAACTTCCAAACGGAAAATGGAGTAAACCATGGAATTTAGGTCCGCAAATAAATACTGCGCAAGATGAAGACGCTCCTTTTTTGCATGTTGATGGAAAATCACTTTACTTTAGTTCAAAAGGACATGAAACAATGGGGGAATACGATGTATTCGAAACAAAAATAACGAGTGATGGTAAGTTCACTAAACCTGAAAATTTAGGTTATCCAATTAATACAGTTGGCGACGATATTTTCTTTGTGCTTAGTCCTGATGGTAAACATGGTTATTATTCTTCATTAAATGAGCATCCAACTGAAGTTGGATACGAAAGCGAAGATATTTACTTTATTGATATGAGATATAGTGAATCGGATTTGAAAGTGAGAAAAGGATCTGTTTCAACTGAAGAATTAAATGCTCCAGTTGGAACAAAAGTTACTTTGATTAACACAGAAACAAATAAAGTAGAAGGTGTTTTTAGTCCGTCAAATGCAACGGGTAAGTTTGTTTTTGCAATCAATCCATTTTACAGCTACAAACTTATGATTGATGCCAAGGGTTATGAATCAACCATTCTTGAATTAATTCCTATGATTGAAGACAATATGGATGAAGAAGAAATTGAAGATATAAAAATAGTACTAAAGAAAAAGTGATAAAAAAAATTATACATATCCTTCTAATTGTTTTTAGTTTGTGTTTTAAGATACATGCTCAGGACCCTCAATTTACGCAGTTCTATGCAAATCCTATTTATCTAAACCCTGCATACACTGGTGTTACCTACGAACATCGTTTTATTGGAAACTATAGAAACCAATGGTTGGGATTAAGTAAAGCTTACCAAACATTTAGTGCTTCTTATGATTATAATTTGGCGGATGTTAATAGTGGATTAGGTTTTCAGTTATGGAGAGATGTTGCAGGTAGCTCAAAATTTACAACTACTAGTTTTGGTGCTTCTTATGCTTACCATGTTAAACTTGATAAATTTAGAGAACTTAGAGGAGGGATGCAATTTAATTATGTTTCAAAAACAATTGATTATTCACGACTTGTATTTAATGATCAGTTAACACCAAATCCATCAACCGTTTCAAAAGATGCGATGTCGATTGCACCGCGTTCTGGATATGTTGATGTAAATGCTGGAATACTTTTAAATTCAACCGAATACTGGGCAGGTATTTCTGCTTTACACATTAACTCTCCTAATACAAGTATTGTTGATGGCTCTACCAAATTGCCTGTAAAATTTTCGGTGCATGGTGGTTATCGTTTTGTGCAAGAGAAAAAAGGAGGTCGACTTTTAAAATACATTTCTCCTGCATTTAATTATCGTCATCAACAAAAATACGACCAGTTAGATCTTGGGATTTATTATGTGCATTTTCCTCTTAATTTAGGATTATGGTACCGTGGTTTACCTTTAAAACATTACAAACCAACTTACCCAAATAGAGACGCATTATGTTTATTGGTTGGTGTTGATTTAAAAGATTATGACATGCGAATTGGATACAGTTATGACCTTACTTTAAACAGATTAGTAAGTAACTCAACAGGTTCGCACGAAATTTCTATTATATACGAAATTGCTAAACGAAGCAAAAAATCAAGAAAAGTATTGATTTCATGCCCTAAGTTTTAGGACTTTCTCTTTGTCAATTTCTATTTTATTTTCTTCTATCAATTCGTTAATTGCATCTACAACAATTTCTTTTTCGAAATGATAAAAAACACTCACTAAATCATTTAGTTTATATGAGCGCCCATGAAGTACATTTAAAATTTGCAGGTTTATATCTCCAAACTCTTTGTTTCTAGCTTCTCTTTTACTTTTTAAACAAACATCGCAATTACCACAATCATTAATATCAGTTTCATCAAAGTAAGCAAGTAACAATCTATTTCTGCAAACGTTTTTTTCTTGCACGTATCTCACAACTGCATCCACACGTTCTTTTGCTACTTCTTTTAAATGCTTATAATTTTCGGGTAAAAAAACTAAGTTTTTAGAGTCGATACGATTTGCAGTAAAAACTATTTTAGGTAATTGAGATTTTGGAACATACTCAATTACTTCTAATTTATGTAAACGCTTTAATTGCTCTTCCACTTCATCTTTGCCAATAGCCAAACGTTGTGCTAATTGAAATTCATTAATATATGCATGTTGCTCAAACAAACCTCCATAATTACGAAGTAGCGCTTTCAAAAGTTTTTCGAATTTGGGCGACCTAACTTCAAAATTATACAAATCGTCCTTGTTCATTAGCATCATTACTTTTGATGGCTCAAATGAATTATCCTGAAAAGAAAAATATCCTTCCTTTTCTAAAAATCGAACAGCATTAAAAACAGTAAAAGGTTTTAATTGATAGTTATTACAAATTGCATCTAAATCAAAATCAAATGCCATTCCTAATCCAGCACCTGATGCTACTTGATAATAATTTGCAATTGCTTGGTAGGCTTGTTTTATCTCGTCAAAACTAGGAAATGAATTCTCTAAATTCTCTAAAAATTGAGTTGCATCATTTTCTTGAAACAATAAAGCAGCATAAGCAACTTTCCCATCTCTTCCTCCTCTACCCGCTTCCTGAAAATACGCTTCTAAACTATCAGGCAAGTCTAAATGAACAACAAAACGAACATCGGGTTTATCTATTCCCATTCCAAATGCATTGGTTGATACAATGATTCGGGTTTTATTATTTATCCAATCGCCTTGTTTTTTTTGTCGTTCATCTGCCGTTAAACCTGCATGATAAAAATCCGACTGAAAACCATGTTGCGTAAGTAGCTGGGCAATTTCAAAAGTCTTTCTTCTGTTTCTTACATATACAATTCCTGTCCCTTTTACTTTGTTGCAAATCGAAAATAATCTTCCAATTTTATCTTCTTCGTATTGTACTATGTAATGAATGTTTTTTCGTTCAAAGCTCGATTTAAAAACATTCAACTTTTTAAACAAGAGTTTTTCTTGAATGTCATTAATTACTTTATTGGTTGCACTTGCAGTTAATGCAATTATTGGCACATTAGGAACATAATCACGCAACTTCGCGATTTTTAAATAGCTGGGACGAAAATCATAACCCCATTGCGAAACACAATGCGCTTCATCAACAGCAATCATGCTGATATTCAAATCGTGCAAGTTTTTTAGAAACACCTCAGTTTCTAATCGTTCGGGTGAGAGGTACAAAAACTTAAAATTACCGTTTATACAATTTGAAAAAGCAACACGTATTTCATGCCAACTCATAGAGGATGAAATGGCCATGGCTTTAATACCTTTTTTTTGCAGGTTTTGAACCTGATCATTCATCAATGCAATTAATGGCGAAATAACCAAACACAAGCCATCCTTAGCCATTGCCGGCACTTGAAAACATATAGATTTTCCACCACCAGTAGGCAATAAAGCCAAGGTATCCTTGTTTTCGAGCACAGAATTAATGATGCCTTCCTGCCCAGGACGAAAAGCCTTATGTCCCCAATATTTCTCTAATATCTGATGAATTGTTACCATTTGTGTAGTAGCTCAAAATTATGAAAATAATTGGTTAAATTTGGGGAATCACTTGCAAATATACATTGGGTCTAATTCGCAATTAATTTTTCAAGTGGTGCTAGAACCTAAAACCTATGAAGAATTATTTTTTATTACTTTTTGTGATACTATTTTCTGTATCCAAAAGCCAAAACGTTAATGTAGTACATCGCTCTAATTTGCCCTATTCGGGAGGAAGAGAATGCGCCAATATTTGTGGATATGTTGATAGCACCGGAAAAGAGTACGCCTTAGTTGGTGTTGAAACAGGAATGTCGATTGTGGATGTTAGCGACCCTGATAACCCTTTTGAAGTAATTGCTTTGCCATGGGTTCCTGGCCCTAATCAAATTTGGAAAGAAATAAAAGTGTATCAACATTATGCATACGTTACTTCTGAAGCTGGCGGTGGAGTTCAAATTGCAGATTTACGACATTTGCCTGCTGTTAATGTTCCTTATCAACATTGGGAACCTAACTTACCTGGCGGAACTTTAGCGACGATTCACGCACTTCACATAGATACTACAAAAGGTAATTTATATTTATATGGAACAAACATTGGAAACGGTGGAGCAATTTGTTGCAGCCTAGCTGATCCTCGGAATCCAGTTTACCTTGGTAGTTATGATATAAAATATGTTCATGATGGTTACGTAGATAACGACACATTGTATGCTGGCGAAATTTTAGATGGTACTTGTACCATTGTTGATTTTACTAATAAAACAAATCCTACTGTGCTTACCACTTTTGCTACACCACTTAATTTTACTCATAACACATGGCCTAGCGCAGGAAAAAGATATTTATTTACCACCGACGAAAAAAGTAATTCCGCTCTAACTTCTTATGATATAAGTGATTTAGGAAATATTGTTGAATTAGATCAAATTCAATCGAATCCAGGCAGTAACTCCATTGTTCACAACACACATATAACAAGCGATACATTCGCTGTTACATCTTGGTATAAAGATGGTTTTACTATTGTAGATGTAAAACGTCCGCACAACATGATACAAGTAGGAAATTACGATACGTATACAGCAGGTGCAGGAAATGGATTTAATGGTGCTTGGGGTGTTTATCCATATTTGCCTTCTCGTACAATTGTAGTTTCAAATATTGAAAACGGATTGCATGTGTTAACACCAACCTATATGCGTGCTTGTTGGTTAGAAGGAAACATAAAAGACTCGGTAACACTTGCTAATTTAAATGGTGTAACAATTACAATCATTGGTTTTACAGCAATGAATACAACAACTGCTAATGGAGGTAATTTTGCAACAGGAACTGTTACAGCAGGAACTTACAATGTTCAATTATCTAAAACTGGTTACCAAACTTTAGTTGTAAATAACGTACAGTTAAGCAATGGTGTACTTTCTATTTTAAACCGCAAACTATTACCTAATGGTGTTGGTATTAATAACTATGCAAATAATCAAACGAGTTTAATCATTAAAAACAATCCATTTATTGATGAATTAGGAATTGCATATGCATTAAAAAACGATGAATTAAATGCCATATTAACCGTTACAGATAACCTTGGAAAAGTAGTTGAAACTTACGTTTTTAATGAGAACTCAGGCGAAATAAGTATTGGAAAACAATTACGTCCAGGGATTTATTTTGTAAGCCTCAACAAACAATATCCAATTAAAGTGATTAAATATTAAATTATTGTTTTACTCTGATTTTAGCCGCTTGCTTTGAAGTAATTTGTTAATTTTGCCCAAATACTTTTATGCAATTCGAATTAACCACCGATTATTTAGACACCTTACGCTCAGCCATTGAGGATCGTAATGATGTATATTTAAACGAACAGTTAAACGAGCATTATGCGGCAGATATAGCAGAGATTTTTGATAAATTAAGTTTTGAAGAGGCAAAATATCTTTACGACTTAATGCCCGAAGAAAGTACTGCCGATGTACTTTTGGAATTAGATGAAGATATGCGTGAGCAATTACTCGCTTCTTTATCTACCAAAGAAATTGCAGAGCAGTTGGATAACATGGATTCGGATGATGCCGCCGATGTTATCAATGAATTACCCGAAGAAATTCAAGACGAAGTACTTTCACAGTTAGAGGATATTGAACAAGCAAGCGATATTGCCGACCTTTTAAATTATGAAGAAGGAACAGCAGGTTCACTAATGGCAAAAGAATTGGTAAGTGTTTATGCACATGAAACCGTTTCTGCTTGTATTGAGGAAATTAGACAGCAAACAGACAATGTTGATGTAATGTATGCTGTTTATGTTGTTGACGAAAAGGAACGATTAATAGGAATGCTTTCCTTAAAAAAATTAGTTATTTCTCCTCCTTCTGCTTTAATACAAGATATTTTTGATTCTGAAATTATTTCTGTAAAAACACATACCGATACTGGTGAAATATCCGATATCATGCGTAAGTACGATTTGGTTGTACTACCCGTTGTTGATACCTTTGGAAGATTAGTTGGAAGAATTACTATTGATGACGTTGTTGATGTTATTAGAGAAGAAGCAGAAAAAGATATCCAACGTATGTCGGGTATCTCGGATGATGTTGATTCTTCAGATAAAATATGGAGATTATCTAGAGCTCGTATACCGTGGTTATTAGTTGGTATGTGCGGTGGAATTATTGGCTCGCGTATTATTAGTAGTTACGAAGGACAAATACAAATTCATCCTGAAATGGCATTTTTTATTCCGCTAATCGGGGCAATGGGCGGAAATGTGGGTGTGCAATCATCTGCCATTATTGTGCAAGGATTAGCAAACAATACATTAAAGGATGAAAAGCTTGTGCCAAAACTAATGAAAGAATTAGGTGTAGGTTTAATAAACGGACTCATTTGTTCATCACTTATTTTTGGATACAACATTTTAATTAGCGATAGTTTTCAGCTTGCATCAGTGGTAAGTATTGCGCTTATTACAGTGATTTTGTTTGCTTCCTTTTTAGGAACATTTGTGCCGCTTACCTTATATCGCTTTAAAATAAACCCAGCATTAGCAACGGGTCCATTTGTTACCACATTAAATGATATTTTAGGCATTACCATTTATTTTTTAGTAGGGCGCATGCTTTACAATGCTGTTTAAATTATAAATCTCTTTTTCATGAAACCAAAATTAAAACGCTTTGTTTTTTTAAGTGCACTCATTACAATCGTTCTAAGCTCTTGTCAATTTGGCCGTTTTGTATTTTACAACTTTGCCGACATTAAAGATTATAAAGTTTTTCCAAAACGAGATTTAAAAGCTTCCACTACTCCATTCACTTTTTTACTGCAACAAAACCAAAATTTCCTAAGACATTTGTAAAAGCAAATAAAGAAGAAATTGATTTTGAAAAAATGTTGGAAGGCAGTAAAACTGTTGCTTTCCTTATTATCCAAAACGATAGCATTCACTTTGAAAAATATTACAAAGGTTATGATGATGCATCCATTGTTCCTTCTTTCTCTATGTCAAAATCAATCACATCAGCGCTTATTGGTTGTGCCATTGATGATGGTTTAATTAAATCGGTAGATGAGCCCATTACCAATTACATTCCCGAAATGAAGAAGAATGGTTTTGATAAAGTAAGCATTAAACACGTTTTACAAATGACCTCGGGTTTAAAATTTAACGAAGGTTATTTTAATCCTTTTGGGCACGTGGCAGCATTTTATTATGGCAGGCACTTAGAAAAACAATGTGGCAAACTAAAACTTAAAAAAGAACCTGGCACCGAGTTCGAATACAAAAGCGGAAACACACAATTGCTTGGTTTAATTTTAGCACGCGCTTTAAAAACTAAAACAGTAACACAGTACTTGCAAGAAAAAATTTGGACTCCACTTAACATGGAATACGATGCAAGCTGGAGCATTGATAAAAAGAAAAACGGATTAGAAAAAACCTTTTGCTGCATCAACGCACGTGCCCGCGACTTTGCAAAGTTTGGTCGCTTGTATTTAAACAAAGGTAATTGGAATGGCCAACAACTTATTTCAAAAGACTGGGTAGCAAACTCTACAAAAATCGATACAACAGCTGGCAGCGCAGCGTATTATCAATACCAATGGTGGATTCCATCTCGCAGTGGCGATTTTATGGCAATTGGTATTTTAGGACAATACGTTTACGTAAACCCAGCAAAAAATTTAATTATTGTGCGCCTTGGCAAAAAAGAAGGTGGCGTGAATTGGTGGAGTACTATGACTAAGATTGCGGGGTATTATTAGTGATTTATTCGATACAACTATTTAATAATAACAATCTTCTCATTTTGAATCAAATTACCAGATTGATATATTTTGCAAATATATGTACCCGCCTCTAGCAAGGCTGTGTTTAAACTTATTCCATTTGTAGTAATTGTAGCTTTTACTTCCTGTTTTACGCCAAGTATGTTTATGATTTCAATTTTTATTTGTTCTACATCAACATTAAAAACAAAATTAACTTCGTTATTAGCAGGATTAGGATAACTACTTATTAGTGTTTTACTTTTAATTTGATTTTCTTTAATACCAACACAATTTACAGTTACTACAACGGTATCATAAACCGACTCGCACAAACGCTTTTCTAATATATAAGTTGTATTTGTGCTTGGACTTACCGTAATAAAATTTGTTAAACTATCTATTAAAACTCCATTAGCATACCAATAGTAGGAATGAAAACTGGTGTCGTTTTGTACTTCACCTAAAGTAACACTTTGACCTATGCAAATAGAAGTATCTCTGCCTGCCTCAACACTTAACTCTACAACACTAACTTCATCTATGTAGAAATAAACGTAAACACCTGAAACTCCTGAATTAGGATTAAATTTTAATGTATCAGTATTTGATGGGGTATAAAAATTCCCTATGGTTAAGTATTCTTCAGTGCCATTTGCCAAATAAACTCCTGAAATTTTCGTCCAATTAATGGTATCACTAATAAAACTCCCAAATTGATTTTGAATTTGTGGGGTATATATTGGTTGAGGAGGACATGAAATAACGCTTGGGATTGCTTCACCAATATAAGCACCAATTCTAGAAGTGGTATATTTTATTCTATCAGGTAAATTAACGAAAAAACTAACACAATACTTCTTATTAGCTTTTAAGGTATCAGTCAATCTAGTTTGAATGTATTCCCTACCATAAGAAGCAATATTTGGAGGATTATAAGATTCACATGCTATACCAACAAAACCACTCCCAGATTTTGGAATTTGATGTCCTAATGGTGTATTGGGGACACTAAATACACTGGAGCAGACATTAAAATAATCAGAACTGCAATTAGTAGGATCCTTCCAATGCAATAAAAAATTATTGAAAACATTTGGCATTTGTGGACATTGCACATAATTCTCGAAACTTGGATCTGGAATTAGGTTTTGCTGTGCCTTTACTCTCAATTGACAAAACAATAATACAAAAAGGCTTACTAAAAAGTATGCTTTTTTTAAAACAGAATGAATTTTATTTAACAATAATAATTTTTTCATTCTGTATTATATTACCTGATTGATATATTTTGCAATTGCTATAACTAATAATTTAAGCCCCTAAACAATCATTCCATCTTTCATAACCAATTTCCTATCTGCCATGTTAGCAAGGTCTTCGTTATGCGTAACAATTACAAAGGTTTGCTTAAACTGGTCGCGTAGGGTAAAAAACAATTGATGCAAATCTTTTGCATTATTCGAATCCAAATTACCCGAAGGCTCATCAGCAAAAATAACAGCAGGGCTATTTATTAAAGCACGTGCAACCGCAACACGTTGCTGCTCTCCACCTGATAGTTGAGATGGTTTATGATCCATTCGTTCCTCAAGCCCAAGCAATGTCAATAGTTCTTTCGCTTTTTGCTCTGATTCTTTTTTCGACTTCTTAGCTATAAAAGCGGGAATACAAACATTTTCTAAAGCAGTAAATTCAGGTAATAAATGATGGAATTGAAAAACAAAACCAATTTTTTGGTTTCTAAATTCAGCTAATTTTTTATCAGATAATTGAGAAACATTGGTATTTGCAATAGTTAAATCACCCGAATCAGCTCTATCTAATGTTCCTAAAATATGTAATAGGGTTGATTTACCTGCTCCTGAAGCACCTACTATAGAAACTATTTCAGCCTCTTTAATACTCAAATCAACTCCCTTTAGTACTTGAAGTTGTTGATAGGCCTTTTTTATGTTGCTGCAAGTAATCATAATTTGGGAAAACAAAGCAATTTTATAACTTTGAAGAATACAAATATAAAAGAAATGATGAAGAATATCCTGCTAATTATATTTCCAATCCTATTGTTTGCTTGCAAAGCAAAAAAAGACACAACTGATTATGTTGCGCTGGGATATGAAAAAGCTACTATTATCAAGTATGAGGTAGAATCCTGCGGATACATCATTCAGCTCGAAAACGAAAACAAGCTAATGCCCGATAAATTGGACGATTCCTTCAAAAAAGACCAACTAAAAGTGTGGATTAAGTACGAAATCCTCAAAAAACAACCCATGTCAACTTGCATGGCTGGAAAAGTTGTTAAAATGCTTGACATTAAAAGGCAATAAATCAGGTTTCCTTCCGTTGCAAACATCACTATTAACAAGGTTTTGATGCTAATTTTTGTTAAAGGAATTAGGCACAACTCTTGGTAAGGTATTTTTGTTAAATTTGCTATCCTAAAAATAAAATGTATGAAGAAGATTTTAATTGGATTTTCAGCGCTAAGCCTCATTTCAATAACAGCTTTAGCTCAAAATGACCAAACTATTTTAGTAATTGATGGAAAAAACATTTCAAAGGCAGAATTTGAGAATGTTTATAAGAAGAACAACGGGAAAGAAGTTGCTACTGATAAAAAATCGCTTAACGAATACATGGATCTTTTTATCAACTTCAAACTTAAAGTTAAAGAAGCTGAAGTAATGGGTTTAGATACCGTTTCGGCATTTAAACAAGAATTAGGCGGTTACCGCAAACAATTAGCTGCTCCTTATTTAACCGATAAAAACGTAAATGAAGGTTTAATTACTGAAGCTTACGAACGAATGAAAACCGAAGTAAGAGGAAGTCACATCTTAGTAAAATGTGCTGAAGATGCTTTGCCAAAGGACACTTTAATTGCTTACAACAAAATTACAGAATACAGAAAACGCGCTGTAAAAGGCGAAGATTTTGCAAAACTTGCAGTTGAAAGTGCAAAAGATGGAGACCCTTCAGCTACTGATAACAAAGGTGATTTAGGATATTTCACTTCTTTACAAATGGTTTACCCATTTGAAAATGCTGCATTCAACACTAAAGTTGGAGAGGTTAGTCAAATTGTAAGAACTCGTTTTGGTTATCACATTATGAAAATTGTTGACAAGCGTCCTAACCAAGGAGAAATGCTTGTTTCACACATCATGGTGCGCCTAAAGAAAGAAATGACTGGTTTAGATTCTATTAACGCAAAAAAGAAAATCGAAGAAATTTACGCTAAAGTTAAAGCTGGAGAAAAATTTAATGAGTTAGCAAAACAATATTCAGAAGATAAACAATCTGCTGAAAAAGGTGGAGAATTAAGTTGGTTTAGCGCTGGTAAAATGCCAGTTGTTGAATTCGAAAACAAAGCTTTTGCTTTAAAAAACAATGGAGATTATTCTGAGCCTTTTATGACTAAGTACGGCTGGCATATTGTTAAGCGTATGGATAAAAAAGATTTACCAGCTCCTTTCGAAACTGTTAAAGCTGAAATTAAACAAAAAGTAAATAAAGATAGTCGCTCACAAGCTGGAAGAAGTGCTTTAATTGCTCGTGTTAAAAAAGAAAATAACTTTAAAGAGAACAAAGTAATGGTTAAAAAAGTGGCTACTTTCCCTACATTAACTGAGTTTGAAGCTGTAATTGATTCTTCTTACTTTTTAGGAAAATGGAAAGCAGAAAAAGCTGCAGCACTTACAAAAGAAATGTTCAGCTTAGGTGATAAAAAATACACTCAAACCGATTTTGCTAAGTTTTTAGAAACTCGTCAAACAAGAAGAGTAGTAAGCGATAAAAAATTCACGTTAGAGCAACAATATAAAAACTTTGTTGAGGAAAGCGCTGTTGCATTTGAAGAAAGTAAATTAGAATCAAAATACCCAGAGTTTAAAGCTTTGATGCAAGAATACAGAGATGGTATTTTGTTATTTGAACTTACAGATAGAAAAGTATGGAGCAAAGCTGTAAAAGACACTACTGGTTTAAAAGAATACTACGAAAAAAACAAAAACAACTACCTGTGGGATGAGCGTGCTGATGTAACTACTTACAAATGTGCAGATGAAAAAATTGCAAAAGAAGTTCGTAAAATGCTAAGCAAAAAGAAAACGGAGAAAGAAATTTTAGATGTAATCAATAAAAAATCTCAGTTAAACCTTGCTACCGAAACAGTAATGTATGTTAAAGGTGAAAACAAAATGATTGATGAAAATTGGAAAGAAGGAGTAAGTGCTGACATTAAAAAGATGATAAAGTAATTATCTTGGTAGTTAACAAAGTACTTCCTAAAACTCCAAAATTATTAAACGAAGCAAAAGGAATGGTAACTGCTGATTACCAAAATTTCTTAGAAAAAGATTGGTTAACAAACATCAGAAAAAACCATACGATTGAAGTTAAAGAAGACGTTTTAAATTCTGTAAAATAATTTTATTACCGTCATGTTGGTTTTGATTGTTTCATTTCCACATGACGGTTTTTCATTTTAAATTGAGGACAAAAATATACATATCATTTTTTTTAGCGCACTTATTTTAATGAGTTGCGGGGCAAAAAAAGAAGAAACAACAGAAAAACCTGTTGCAAAAGTGTATGATAAAAATTTATATCCTTCCGATTTGCAAAACATTGTTCCAGCGGATATCACAAAAAAAGATAGTATTGAGTTGATGAAAAAATACATCGAGAAATGGATTCAAGATGAATTAGTTCTTCATTATGCTGAAGAAAATTTAACTACCGAACAATTAAATATTGATAAAGAAGTAGCGGAGTACAGGAAAAACTTGATTATTTACAATTATCAATCAGAATTAATCAAACAAAAATTAGACACTATAGTTTCTCAAAGCGAAATTGAAAGTTACTACAATTCGCATCTATCCAATTTTATTTTGAAAGATAATATTGTGAATGTTTATTATATCAAACTAAATAAAAAAACTCCAGGCGCTGAAAAAGTAAAAAAATGGTATAATTCATCAAATCCTAAGGACATCGACAATCTAAGAAGTTTCTGTATACAGTTTGCCGAAAACTATTTTATTGATGATAAAACGTGGTTGTTGTTTGATGATATTTTAAAAGAAGTTCCAATAGAAAATTACAATCCTGAATTGTTTTTAAAAAGCAATAAAAACATTGAACTGGCAGATAGCAGCTATCTTTATTTCTTAAAAATTAAAGGTTATAAAATTAAAAATAGCCCTTCACCACTTAACTTTGAAAAAGATAATATTCGTAATATCATTGTAAACAAACGGAAATTAAAATTGGTTGATGATATGAAAAACCAAGTTTACCTTGATGCGAAAGACAATAAAAAATTTGAAATTTATACTAATGAAAAAAATTAAAATAGCTTTTCTATTTATACTTACTGCTTTTCTTAGCAATGCTCAACCTCAGGTTATAGACAAGGTGATTGGTATTGTTGGTAAGCACATTATTCTTTATTCCGATTTCCAAGGTGGAGTACAAGAATTCACCAAAGATGGAAGTAAATTAACCGACACACTAAGAAGTAGATTATTTGAAGATTTATTGTTTCAAAAATTACTATTAGCACAAGCTGATAAGGATAGTGTTATAACTAAAGATGAGCAAGTAGATGCAGAACTCGAAAGAAGAATGGCTTACTACTTAGCACAATTTGTCTCAGAGGAAAATTTTTATTCGTTTTACGGAAAATCAAGTGCGGCTTTTAAGGAAGAATTAAGAGATGATGTAAAAGACCAACTAACTGCCCAAACAATGCAGAGCAAAGTTGTAGGTGAAATAAAAGTTACACCTTCCGAAGTGCGTAATTTTTATAATTCAATTCCAGTTGATAGTTTACCTATTATAAACTCAGAAGTTGAACTGGGGCAATTAGTAAAAAAACCGCAGATTTCGTCAGATGCAAAAAAGGCTGCTTTAGAAAAAATACAAGGCTTACACAAGAGAGTTGTTTCGGGCGAAAGCAGTATGACAGCGATGGCAACTATTTATACAGATGACCCTGGTTCAGCAAAAACAGGTGGAATCTACAAAGATATTATGAGAGGTCAGTTTGTGCCGGAATTTGATGCTGTTGCATTTAAAATTAAACCAGGCGATGTATCAGAGGTGTTTGAAACACAATATGGTTATCACTTTTTAAAATTACTTTCAAGAAGAGGTGATTTAATTGATGTTCAACATATATTAATCTCTCCAAAATTAGATAATGCAGATATGAACAAAGCAAAAAATGATTTGGATAGTATTTACCAACTTATTTTAAGCAAACAATTATCTTTTTGTAATGCAGCTGCAAAATACAGCGATGATGCTGATAGCAAAAACAATTGCGGAACAATGGTAAATAACTCAACAGGTACAACCCGTTTTGAAATGGAAGAACTTGCACAAATTGAACAAAATTTAGTTTTTCTTTTAGATAAAATGAATGTGGGTGACATTACCAAGCCAACAATTTTTATGGGCAATGATACCAAACAAGCTTTCCGCATTATTTACTTAAAAAACAGAACTTCGCCACACGTTGCAAACTTAAAAGATGATTATCCAAGAATTCAAAATATGGCAACTGCCAACAAACAAAAGAAAATTGTTTCCGATTGGATTACAAAAAAATCAAAAAGTACATACATTAAAATAGATCCTGAATTTCAAAATTGTATATTTGAATATAATTGGAATCTCTTAAATAAGTAATTATGCAGGAATTTAAATCAGATGTTGAAGCAATTGATCAGTTTGTAGTTAAATACAAAGAACTGAACAAAGAAATTGCGAAAGTAATTGTTGGACAAGAGGACACGGTAAAAAATGTTTTAATATCTATTTTTAGTAGAGGACATTGTTTATTGGTTGGTGTACCTGGTTTAGCAAAAACATTATTGGTAAATACCATTGCTGATGTCTTAGGATTGAGTTTTAACCGAATTCAGTTTACACCTGATTTAATGCCAAGCGATATTGTTGGTTCGGAAATATTAGATGAAAACAGAAACTTCAAGTTTATAAAAGGCCCTTTATTCTCGAATATCATTTTGGCAGATGAGATAAATCGTACACCACCTAAAACGCAATCTGCTTTACTAGAAGCAATGCAGGAGCGCCATATTACTGCTGCAGGTAAAAAATATGAATTAGGAAATCCATTCTTTGTATTAGCAACACAAAATCCAATTGAGCAAGAAGGAACTTATCCTTTACCCGAAGCACAATTAGATCGTTTTATGTTTAATGTGTGGTTAGATTACCCGAGCTTTGAAGAAGAAGTTAACGTAGTTAAGAAAACTACAACTGATACAAAAGTTGAGCTAAACAAAATAGTATCTGCTGAAGAAATTTTATTTTTCCAAAATTTAATACGCAAAATGCCTGTTGCTGATAATGTATTAGAATATGCAGTTAAGCTTTCGGTTAAAACAAGACAAAATACTCCTTTCACGCCAGAAGTAACCAAAAAGTACTTAGCTTGGGGAGCCGGACCAAGAGCCTCTCAATACCTTGTAATTGGTGCAAAATGTCACGCGGCAATTAATGGAAAATATTCTCCGGATATTGAAGATGTAAAAGCAGTAGCTGTGCCAATTTTAAGACATCGATTGGTGAGAAATTACAAAGCTGAAGCAGAAGGAATGCATATCGAGAAAATCATTGCTGAACTTATTTAAAATAAGAATAAGTTAGCTATCATAGCATTTTAATTATCTAAAAAAGAGGCGATTACAAAAATCACCTCTTTTTTTGTGCTTTAACTCAAAATAATCAATATTTTTATCTACATAATTAGTTTAATTGTCGATCATTTATTGAACTTAATCTAACAATGAGTCTTAAAACAATAGTAACCTCTTTTGCCGATTTCATTCTTTTAGAAGAAGGAATTATCATCATTCGGTTTACTTTTGAAGGAGAGCTTGCTTTGGATCAGGGTATGGAAATTTTCAGGATAACTGTTGAACTATCAGCAGGGAAAAAACACTCACTTATTTATGATTTTCATCATAACAATATAATATTTAGTCAGGAAATAAAACAGGGTGCGCAAAACAGAAACCCACTTGATGACCTACTTGCTTCTCGTTCATTTGTTTGTTATAACTTATCAAACAAACTGGAAGTCAATCACTTCATGAAATTCAATAAACCCTCTTCACCAACTCAACTTTTTAATTCTCTTGAAGAAGCAATCGCTTGGGGCAAATTAAAACTTAGCTAAACAGAAAAATACCCACTAGTACGGATGTTAAAAAATGTTAGTTTTGCCGAGATTTGTATCGAATAATAAATTCAAAAATAAAACAATATGCTAAAGAAAAAACTACTTACTGCACTTCTTGCCTTATTAGGCTTCGGAATGTTCTCTCAGGTAGGCTTTAATTGCCAATTTGTACCTGGAGCTCAATTCGGATTTGTAAAAATTAAATCAACAAACGAAAAATTAAGCAGTAGCCACGGAGCAGGTTTTCCTTTGTTTATGCTGGATAGATTCAAAACTAAATGGTATACTCATTTAGATATGAATGGCCTGTATTATTCAGTTACACAATTCAACAAATCCAATCGTTCAAAAGTTGATTCGAGCAAAGTTGCTAAAACTGAAGGCGGAATGTTTGCAGGTCGAATAGGTTACGGCTTTGGAAATAGTGAAGATTTTCGTGTTGGACCAAATTTAAATATTGGTTACACCATGTCAAACTTAGGAGCATCTATCAGAACATTTGATGGAATTGCCAACTATTGGAATATTGGTGGTGGTGTTTTTGCCTATAAAAAAATCAATGGAAAAATAAGAACAATGGCTAAGTTAGGTTATGAAAAATTCTCTAACAAAAAAGCAACTGCTCTAATCACAAACTTAACTGGAAGTGGGATGTACTTTGAAGGTACTGTAGCATACAACTTTTATCAAAAATATGGTTTAGCTGTTATGCCTGCCTTCTATACCAAAAAGTTTAAGTTTACTTATAATGGTGAAGCTACTCAAACCGAATCAAAATTAAAGTCATTTGTTTTACGTATTGGATTTACAAAATTCTTCTAAAAACACATTAAAAAGAAAATTATGAAAAGAATATTATATATCGGTTTAATTTTATTTACTGTGTCTTTTAGTTTAGAATTAAAAGCGCAGTCTGTTACTTACCGAGTAACAAAAAACGACCCTTTCGATATTAAAAACTTAACGATTGCAATCGACCCATTGTTTTTTGATGCAAACGGAGAAAATGGTTTTGCTTTTGGTTGGGGAGCACGTGCAAACTACTTCATGGGAAAAACACTGGATTTCAACTTTGATATGAGAAGTGGATTTGGTACTACAGGTTACGATATCGATAACAAAAATACACGTAACTATTTTTGTATGGAAGGAAGTTTAGGCCTTACGTTATCACACAAAGTACGTAGCAGAAATGTTCCAATTATTTTAAGTAGTTCATCATACACTTCGGGTGGTTATACTTACACAACAACCTACTCTATCAGAGGTGGTGTTCCTGCAGATGTAAGAAAAGTAATTTCTTTCCGAGCTGGTGCCTACCAACTTACTAATTCTATAAATTTAAACAAAGTGTTTAATGATAGTTTATTGATGTTTGAAAATAAAGAAACTGGTAAAAAATTCTCATTAAAAGAGGCTGGTAAAAATGGAAATGATACTATTTCATTATCAGGAAGTGATGGCTATGGAGGATTTGCTTCTACTGCAATTTTTGCAGGGTTTAATTTTAAAACAATCCGTCAGTTAATTGTTGATGTAGATGGATGGGGAGTTCGTTCAAACATGGCTTATTCAGATTTTTATATTGATGCAATTTTCTCTCCTGTTGTAGCTTTAAAAAATTACGAAACTTCTACTACTGGAACCATTAAAAACACTTACAAATACGATGTTAAATATGAAGGTGGCAAACGTGCAATTGGCTGGAGATTTGGTTATGTATTGCGTAAACCAAAAGATCAAGGATTTAGTTTTAAATGGGAATTAGGTCAACGCCCTGGCTTTAAAGCTGCTGGTAAAGAAGGCCAATCTATTAATATGAGAAATTGGTACACAATGATTACTTACGGATTGTACATACCACTTAAAGTAAAACCTATCGCAACAGCAGAATAATTAAACACTAATTCAGAGAAAAAAAGAGCAACAATTGTTGCTCTTTTTTGATTATATCTAGTTGAAAGTATAATTTGTAACTTAGCCGAACTATGAAGCTACACGAAATAATTTCAGCAATAGAAACATTTGCCCCACCTGCCTATCAAGAAAGTTATGATAACTCAGGTTTATTAATTGGGAACAAAAACAATAAAGTAACGGGCGCTTTACTTACACTGGATGTTACCGAAGAAATTATTGATGAGGCAATTTCAAAAAAATGCGATTTAATTATTGCACATCATCCAATTATTTTTTCAGGTATCAAAAGATTAAACGGAAATAACTACGTTGAACGTGTTATTATTAAAGCCATTCAAAACAATATTGCTATTTACGCTTGCCATACAAATATTGATAATGTTACCAATGGTGTAAACAAAAAAATAGCTGATAAATTAGGTTTAATAAACACTAAAATCTTACAACCTAAATCACAATTACTAAAAAAACTAGTAACATTTGTTCCAACTGAAAATGCTGAAACAGTTAGACAAGCTTTGTTTAACAGCGGGGCAGGTAATATTGGAAATTACAGCGAGTGTAGTTTTAATGTTAGCGGAACAGGAACTTTTAAAGGAAACGACAATTCAAATCCTGTTATTGGAACAAAAAACCAAGTAGAAAAAGTAAACGAGCAACGTATTGAGGTTATTTTTGAAGCTTACCAGCAAAACCCAATTACTGATGCGTTAAAAACAGCTCATCCTTATGAAGAGGTTGCTTATTACATTTCGAGCTTGGATAATACATATCAAGAAGTTGGTTCGGGATTAATTGGTGAGTTAAAAGAACCAATGGAAATTGATTCCTTTTTTAGCTTAATTAAGTTCAATTTTAAGGTTCCAACCATTAAACATACTGCCAAAGTTAAAAAACAGATAAAAACCGTTGCTTTATGTGGCGGAGCGGGTAATTTTTTGCTAAAAGACGCCATTAGGCAAAATGCCGACCTATTTTTAAGTGCCGATTTCACCTATCACAAGTTCTTTGATGCTGAAAATAAGATAGTTATATGCGATATTGGGCATTATGAAACCGAGCAATTTACCCCCGAAATATTTTATGAGGTTATTAGCAAAAAATTTCCTACATTTGCCCTCCATTTATCAAACGTTAATACTAATCCGATAAATTATTTTTAAAACATGGCAAAGGCGACAATTAAAGAAAAAGTTGACACATCGGTAGAAGAAAAATTAAAAGCATTATTCGAGTTACAATTAATCGACAGCAAAATCGATAAATTACGTATCATTCGTGGTGAATTACCTCTTGAAGTGCAAGATCTTGAAGATGTAGTTGCCGGTTTAGAAACTCGTTTCGAGAACTACTCAGCTGAATCTAAAGACTTAGAACAACAAGTTATTGAAAAGCAAAATGCTATCAAAGATCACAAAGCAAACATTAAAAAATACGAAGCTCAATTAGGTAAAGTAAAAAATAACCGTGAGTACGATGCAATTACTAAGGAAATCGAATTTCAAAATTTAGAAATCCAATTGTGCGAAAAACGTACTAAAGAATACAAAGCAATTATTTTTGCTAAAGAAGATTTTTTATCAAAAGCTGAAGAAGATTTAAAAGATAAAAAGAAAGATCTTAAAGTAAAGAAATCTGAATTAGATGAAATCATCGAAGAAACTCAAAAAGAAGAGGAAGATTTAATGATTCAATCTGAAAAACGTGGTAAAGAAATTGAAGCGCGTTTAATTAATGCTTACCGTCGTATCAGAAGCAATTCAAGAAACGGATTAGCAGTTGTGCCAATTGAGCGTGATGCTTGTGGTGGATGTTTCAATAAAATCCCGCCTCAACGTCAATTAGATATTAAAACTCATAAGAAAATTATTGTATGCGAACATTGCGGACGTGTGTTGGTAGATCCAAACATTATCCCAACTGAAGAAGCATAATATTGTTTATTTTTTTCAAAAGGCTGTCTATAAAGGACAGCCTTTTTAGTTTCTAAAAGTGGCACCAACACTTTTATTTAACCCTTTTCTTCAACTCCTCTATACTCAACAAAATCATTTCGTTTGTTGCAGGTAACTTAAACTGTGGTTCATGTTGATGATTAGCTACTGCGGAAATTGCATCCTTAATCGCCAACCAAGTTGCAAAGGCATGCATAAATGGTGGTTCACCCACTGCTTTGCTTTTACGTATTGCATTTGGGTTTGGAATTCCTGTCATCAACTCTACTCTAAAATCTTTTGGAATATCTTGTACAGAAGGGATTTTGTAAGTATCAGGAGAATGGTTTAACATGTGTCCTTTGTCGTTCCATTTTATTTCTTCGGTTGTACACCAGCCTAAACCTTGTACATAAGCGCCTTCCACTTGCCCCTTATCTAAACCTGAGTTAATTGAATCACCTACATCATGCAAAATATCTGTTCTAAGATTATGAACAAAACCGGTAAGCGTGTCAACCATTACTTCACTTACACACATTCCAAACGAATAATAATTAAATGGTTTTCCCCAGCCTGTTGCTTTATCCCAACCAATGTTTGGCGTTTTATAAAAACCAGAAGCACTTAAACTGATTTGATTTAAATAACAAACCATCATTGCTTCATCAAAAGCTATTTTTCTATCCGGATTTTTAGAATCAAAAATTACATCATTTTCAATTACAATGTTTTCTTGCAAAGAAGGTTTTTCGTTATTTGATTTACTGAATTCTTTAGCAAATAATTCCTTTATGCGTTCCTTAATTATATCAATTGCATTTTTAACTGCCATTCCATTTAAATCAGTACCAGCAGAAGCCGCAGTAGCAGAAGTATTTGGAACTTTTGAAGTATTAGTAGCATTTACCTTAATCTTTGATAAACTAACACCTAATTCAGCAGCAGCTATTTGAGAAATTTTCGTATTTAACCCCTGCCCCATTTCGGTGCCGCCGTGATTTACTAATACTGTTCCGTCTTTATAAATATTTACCAAAGCACCTGCTTGATTCAAAAACGAAGTAGTAAATGAAATTCCAAATTTTACAGGAGTAATCGCTAATCCTTTTTTATAAAATTCATTCTTCGCATTGTATTCATTTATTTCTTTTCTTCTTTTAGTGTAATCCGAAGAATCCATTAATTTATCATACAAAACATGAAGTCTGTTTAATTCAACTTCTTGTCCGTAATGAGTGATATTATCTTTATCTGTTCCGTAAAAATTAAGTTTACGAATTTCAGCTGCATCTTTTTTTAATTTTCGAGCAATTCTATCAATAATGGTTTCCATGCCTGCAATACCCTGCGGGCCGCCAAATCCACGGTATGCAGTATTGGATACACGATTGGTTTTGTATGCTCTACCTGTAACATGCATATTAGGAATGTAATAACTATTATCCGCATGCAACATAGCGCGTTCTAAAATCGCAAAACTCAAATCGGTTGCATAACCAGCATCTGTATTTTGTACAACTTTAATTGCTTCTATTTTTCCTGAATCATCAAAACCAACTTCATAATTAATTAAGTATGGATGACGCTTACCTGTCATAATTTGATCATCATCTCTAAACAAACGAATTTTAACTGGACGCTTTGTTGCATTTGCTAATAATGCTGACCATGCAGCCGTCCAATTACCTTGTGTTTCCTTGCCTCCAAAAGCCCCACCCATACGGCGTGTTTCAACAACAATTTCATTTTTACCAATACCTAACACTTCCGCAATGATTGCCTGCGTTTCGGAGGGATGTTGAGTAGAACTGTATGCAGTAATTTCTTGATGCTCACCTGGAACACAAATACAAGCTTGGGTTTCTAAATACCAATGTTCCTGTGCGCCTGTTTCTAATTCTCCTTTTAAAGTATGCTTAGCTGTTTTTAATGCGGCTTCTGCATCTCCCCTCTTCATAGTACGCTCTGGACCTAATAAATTATTTTTTGCAATGGAAGTTTTTAAATCTAAAATTGCTTCTAAAACTTCGTATTCAATTTCGACAAGCTTTTCTGCTGCAATAGCAATAGCTTCGGTTTCAGCTGCAATTAAAACAATGGCTTGTCCAACACACTCCACTTTATCAATTGCTAAACATGGCTCGTCATGAATAACTGGTCCCATTTGGTTTGCACCTGGGATATCTTTATAAGTCAATACTGCATATACTCCACTTAATTTTTTTGCTGCTTCTAAATTGATTGATTTAATTTTTGCGTGTGCATGTTTGCTATAAACAACACGTCCAACAAGTAATTGGGAATTAACTAATATATCATCAATGTAAACCGATTCTCCGGAAACATGTTTTATTGCGCTATCGTGAGGGATGTTCATTTTAGATTTATGATTTTAGATGTCAGATTTAAAATTTGAATTGATAGATTAAGCTTGCATGATATATTTGGTATCATTCCAAAATTTCAATAATAAATTTTTTGCAACTGTTGTTCTAAACTCAGTTCCTGAACGGGCATCTGATAAAGGTGTGAAAGCCGTTCCAATCAAATCCATTGCTTTCTCAATATTTTCTCTGTTCAATCGCTGCCCATTAAAAACACTTCTGCTTCGGTTGCACATTTTGTTATGGCCGCCATTCCACCAAAAGCAAGAGTAATTGCTGTTACTTTATTTTTTTCAAGTGTAACGCTAAAACCAGCGCTAACAGTTGAGATATCTAAATCTTTACGTTTTGATACTTTATAAAATTTAACCTGTGTGTTTACACTTGGCTTATTAATGATTACGGAGGTAATAATTTCATTTGGCTTACGCTCTGTTTGACGATAACCCAATAAAAATTTATTCATCTTTACAATTCGATCGCCGTCTTTGCTTTGTAATTTAAGTTCAGTATCATAAGCCATTAAGGTTGGTAAAGTGTCTCCAATTGGCGAACCAGAACCTAAATTACCACCAAATGTTGCTAATGTTCTAATTTGACGAGAACCAAACACCGCAAGTGTTTCGTACAATGCAGGAAGTTCTGATTTTGATATTTTCTTTACTTCTTCTAAACTCATTCCTGCACCAAACTTTATTACATAATCAGTTATTATGCACTTTTTTAATTCTTCGATATTTGACAAATCGATGATTTCTCCTAATACCTCATGTCGCTTTGTAACACGCAATGCTACATCTGTTGCCCCGCTTAGCAACACCGAATTTTGCATTTTCTCACGTAATTCAAATGCTTCTGCTTTTGTTTTAGGTTGAAAATATTTTTGTTTTTTATCAATTTCAATTGACTTGCTTTCACTTTTTATTTGATGCAATAAATCAATAATTTGTTTTTCATTTTCATCAAAATGGTCTTTACCATCATAAACACAGGCTTTTGCAGCAGCTTCTACAATTGATTTGTAGCCAGTGCATCTGCATAAGTTACCCGTTAATGCATCATCAATACTTTCTTGAGTAGGTTTATTTTCGTTTTTGTATAATGAAAACATCGACATAATAATTCCCGGAGTACAATAACCACATTGACTTCCATTGCAATCAACCATTTCTTGTTGAACCGGATGTAGGATTTCCTGATTGCCTTTTTTGTGTTTTAAATTCTCTACAGTTACCAATTGTTTGCCGTGAATCATAGGTAAAAACACCAAACAAGAATCCATTGCTTTGTAGGTAATTTTATTGTCGGAGTTTAATTCACCAATTACAACAGTACATGCCCCACAGTCACCTTCGGCACAGCCTTCTTTCACACCTTTATGTTCGGCACTCTTACGAAGAAAATTAAGAACAGTGGTGGTTGGACCGAATACTTCATCAAAAAGAAGTGTTTGAATTTTATCATCTAAAACAAAAGAAATAGTTTGTTGCATACAATAGTTTTAAATATCGTTTAGGTAAATTTAATAAAAAAAATGTATGATTTGTTATTGAAACCGAATAGTTATTTCACCTTATTCACAGCCTCAGCATTACGAACATCAATCAATTTCCCCAATATACTAATTGCAATTTCTTGAGGTGTAATTGCCTTAATATCCAACCCAATTGGCATATCTATTCCTGCAATTTCTGAAGCCTCTAAAATATTGGAAGCTATTAAATTCTTTTTTGCAATTTCCACTTTTCGCTCGCTGCCAATCATACCAATGTATTGATGCGGTTTTTTAGAAGTAAGTGCTAATATTTCTCTGTCATATTGATGATCGTGAGTTAGAATAACAACAAAGGTCGCAGTATCAAAAACAAGTTTCTCTATTGCTGTTGCGTGATGCTCTTTTACAATTGTACAATCGTCTACATTAAAATCATCAAATGCATCGTATCGGTCATCAATTAAAGTGGCGCTAAAATCAAGGTCGCAAGCAAATTTTGCTAATGCTTTACCAATATGACCTGCGCCAAAAATATACAGCTTCTTTTTATTCATGATAGGTTCAATATAAAGTTCAACCGTGCCGCCGCAACACATAGCAAGATCTTTCACTAAATTATGTTCAACTACTTTAGAAGAATTATTTTTAATAGCCTCCAATGCCTGTTCAATTACCAATTTCTCTAAGGCCCCACCTCCAATGGTTCCAGCAATTGTTCCGTTTTGATAAACAATCATTTTTGAACCTGTTTTGCGCGGAGCTGAGCCTTTGGTATTGATAATAGTACAAAGTGCAGCCTTGGTGTCGCTGTTTTCGATTTGTAGTATTTTTTGGTACAGACTCAAGAGATTTATTGTTTCGGGTTTGTTGTTTCGGGTTGCGAGTTTATTCAAAAGTAAAACAAAATAAACCAATTAACTATTGAGCAAATTAACTCAAATCTAAATCTTTTCCCCTTCCCACTTCGCTACAACAGCAGATGCTACCGCGTTACCAATTACGTTTGTTGCAGAACGACCCATATCTAATAATTGGTCAACTGCTAATAAAAGCAACATGCCTTCAACTGGAATTTTAAACATAGCAAGCATACCTGCAATTACAACAAAAGATGCGCGTGGCACACCTGCAACACCTTTTGAGGTAAGTAATAATATCAACATCATTTTAATTTGGTCAGCAAATGAAATGTCCATTCCATAAGCTTGTGCAATAAACATAGTTGCAAAAGTCATGTACATAATAGAGCCGTCAAGGTTAAACGAGTAACCCAAAGGCAAAACAAAACTCGTTACTTTTTTAGATACTCCAAACTTCTCTAATGCCTCAATTGTTTTTGGCATTGCCGCTTCTGAACTAGCAGTACTAAATGCAAGTAAAAGAGGCTCTTTAATTAGACCTAATAATTTGTAGAATTTTATTTTTAATACTGTACAAATTAAGAACAATACAACAAACACAAAGAACAACAATCCACCAAAGAAACAAGCAATGAGATACACGTATCCTGAGAGTACATCCAAGCCCTGCGTTATTACAACTGCTGTAATTGCTCCAAATACACCAACAGGTGCAAACTTCATTACATAATTAGTTACCTTAAACATGATATGCGAAAGGGCATCCAACAAATTAACCAATGAATCAGCCTTGCTTCCAACAGCTGCTGCTGCAATACCAAAAAACAAGGCGAAAATTACAATTGGTAATACCTCATTGTTTGCCATTGCTTCAATAATACTTTGCGGAATTACATGGTTAACAAAATTCTTTGCAGTTTGTGAAGCTACTTTAACTCCAGTATCTGCACCTGCTTCAGGTAATTCGAGATGCATGGTTTTACCTGGCTCAAATACATTCACAATAACTAAACCTAAACTTAATGCAATTAATGTGGCGCATGTAAAATAGATGAGTGTCTTCCCGCCTATTCGTCCAACTACTTTGAAATCGCCTACTTTGGCTACACCAACCACTAATACTGCAAATACAAGCGGGGCAATTATCATTTTAATAAGACGAAGAAAAATATCACTCAACAAAGAAAAATTAGAAGCTATATCCTTTTTAGCATTCTTTTCTTGTTTATCATAAACAGCTTTAACAATAGACTCATGTTTTTTGTTTCCGTTGCATTGCTGAAGGGCAGTTTCTTTTGCCGCGGCGTATGCTGTTGACTTATTATTATTAATAGTGGCACCTAATACGATACCCAAAATCATTGCAATAACAATTGATATAATTAATCCGTTCTTAGAAAAGTTCATTTAATCTAGTAGTTTTATTTCTTAAAATATGATCAAGCAACACGATTGCTGCCATGCTTTCAACAATTGGAACTGCACGGGGCAATACGCAAGGATCATGGCGGCCTTTGCCTTGAATAGTTGCTGCATCTCCTGCACTATCAATAGTGGCTTGTTCTTGCATAATGGTTGCAACCGGTTTAAAAGCAATGTTACAATAGATATCCATTCCATTACTAATGCCACCTTGTATTCCGCCTGAGTTATTGGTACTTGTAATTACTTTCCCATCCTTGGTCTCAAACAAATCATTTAGCTCAGAACCCTTTTTATGAACTGAATCAAAACCTGCCCCGTATTCAAAACCCTTAACAGCATTAATACTTAACATTGCTTTTCCCAAATCGGCGTGTAGTTTATCAAATACTGGTTCGCCTATACCTGCATGCAAACCTTTACAAACACAAGTAATGATTCCACCAACTGTATCACCTGCTTTACGTGTTTCTTCAATAAAAGAAATCATTGCTTCTGCAGTTTCCGCATCGGGGCAGCGGACAATGTTTGAATCGGCTTTACTTAAATCTAATTCACTGTAATGTTTCTGTAGTTTAATATTAGCTACCTGCGAAACGTAAGCATGAATTTGAATTCCTGCTTTTTTTAAAATTTGTTTTGCAATTGCTCCTGCTACAACTCTACAAACTGTTTCGCGCGCTGAGGAACGCCCGCCGCCACGATGGTCGCGCATACCATACTTAGTATCATACGCATAGTCAGCATGCGAAGGGCGATATACATCGGTGTTATGTGTATAATCTTTTGATTTTTGGTCTTCGTTACGAATAATAAAACCTATTGGAGTCCCCGTAGTTTTTCCTTCAAAAATTCCCGAAAGAAATTCAACTTCATCTTCCTCTTTACGTTGCGTTACAATATGAGATTGTCCTGGTTTGCGACGTTGCAATTCTGATTTAATAAAATCAAAATCAATTACTAATCCGGCGGGGCAGCCATCAATAATTCCACCCAAAGCTAGTCCGTGACTTTCGCCAAAAGTGGTAAGCTTAAATAAGGTTCCAAAAGTGTTCCCTGCCATAAGTAACAAAGATAAGAAAGAGTTTAAGTTAAGAAAAGAAAAATTACAATGAATTATCTTATAAATCAATATGATTTTATTGATTTATTCAATTTAAAAGGCTATTTATTCAACGTGTACAAAGTAAACTCATTTAACTCCTTCTTTACTGGAAAATAACCTAATGGAATACTATTTTTAGAGTTCTTTAATTCTATGAAAAAAAGTTGCTGAGAAACTGGTGATGGATCAAAACTTATATCTCCAAACCGCAATACATAAAACTGAAAATTCCATTTATGATAAACATCGCCACTAACTTTTATAGACTTTTCGTTACTAACCAAAGAACAAATTGCACGTGCATCTGCAATTACTTTTTCATCTCTTTTGTAATCTCCTATTGAAGTAAAACATAATACCAATGAAACTCCAGCAGCAATAAATGCAGCGATTTTCAGTCGCTTAACAAAAACTGGTTTATATTCAAAAACCTCCATTAACTTCTTAATTACTGGAAGAACAAAAAAAGAAGCTCCTATTGCTATAAAGGGAAGTGCAGGAAAGAAATAAAATTTATTCTGGACCAAAGTAAGCATCAATGGCAATGAACCACTTAAACCCAAAGCGACAAAAAATAGCGCCCATTTTACCGAGCTACTTTTAAATAAATTCTCTCCCATTTTCTTTTTACTAATATACCAAGTCATAAAAGAAAACAACAAGATTGGAATTAACTCTTGTATTAATCCTCCCAAAATAAAAAAACGACTATCTGTTGAAGGAGAATTTTTTATACGATTTAACAAACGCTCCTTTACATAATAACTTAGGTTTTCATTTGCATCAGCACTCAATTTAATAATAAGAAAATAAATCATCGCTGGCACAACAGCTATAATTAAAGTTCCTAAAATTGACTTTGCTAAGCTTGGCTTTTTAAACACCAAATAATAAATTATTGGCGCTGCAATTGGAAATAAACCTGGTAATCCTTTGGTTAAAGTTGCCAAGAAAACAAATACTCCTGAAAAAGCAAAAAACAAAAAGGATTGTTCCTTTCTTTTAAATGCGCGCAATACAAAATAAATAGCTAATAAAGTAAACACTGATAGTGTTTGTTCTATCATATTATTTTGAAATACCCAAGCAACTATTGGTATTCCAAAAAAGAAAAATAAAGGAAGCCAAGTGAATTTTGCGATTTCTTTATTTGTAACCAAATTCCAAATGGCACGAATTAAAAAGCCATTTAAAACTAGCATAATTAAAGAAAACACTCTCTCTGCATAAATTGAATTGCCAAATAATTTAAAGGAAAACGATTCCAAGAAATAAAACAAAGGAGGATGTTCTAGAAAACCACTATGTGGAGCTGTACACCAAGATTGGCTTAAAAATGGAAACCAAAATGTCCCTTTTCCATTAGCGTAATTTTTCGCAACAAATGCATATTGCTGTCCATCCATAAACATTCCTTCCATCAACAAACCAGGAACAATAATTAATGTACCAATTGCTAATACGAGTATTAAAAGATAAGTATGTTTATTAAATTGTAATTGCATCAATTCGTTTTATAAATATTTTTAGGGATAGACTCATTAAACTTCACATCAAAATAAAGCTCATCCTGAAATAATTTACCATCAGCATAAATAGAAAGCTTGGTTTCCACTTCACCACTGCAAGCCTTTTGGCGCTCAATAACACGCACTTCTAAAACAGAACCATTGTAGTTTTCAATAAAACGTTCGATGCATAATGTTTCTTTGTTAATCCATATTTGAGGAACTTTATCATTAGTAACTTTAGTTCCTATTACAAAACATTTTTTGCCATCTATAACTTGCTCAGATAATTCATTTAATTTAATTCCGAATTTTTGTATGCGCGCTAAAACATCCTTCTTTGACCGATGATACATGCCGCCTAACAACAACATAATTAAATTTGAATCGCGCGCGGCACTTATTAGTTTTTTACTTCTGAAACGATATGCCGAATCATTTTTAAAAATCATAAAATTACCTTTGCTTGTATCGCCAATATCAATGCGCAATTTATCAGGAAACTCAAGGTATTCAGTCCAAACTTCACTTTGTACACCTCCATCACGGTAACGATTAGTTGTTTGCTTAAAAGTAAGTGTATTGCAATACTTACCAGCATTCTTTTTATGCATAGCACTTATCAATGCTTTCCCATCTTTATATTGGGAGAACATAAAAGCAGGGAAAACAATAAAAAACAAGATTAAAACACTTTTCATTTAATAGGTCTTATCTATTATGGCTTAAATTTCAGTACCAACTCCATCTTCTCATAATTTACAACAGCTTTAAACTGCAATAAAATATCGCTTCCTATAACTCCATCAATTGGTTTTAGTTTAATATTTTCATATGAATGATTTACATGTGATAAATCAATAAAAATACCATCGTAATTCGCAATGATTAAACCACCCAAATCTAGTTTCTTAATTTCACTCACGTGACTAACCATACTGCTAGTTCCCAAGCCAGTTGATAGCTGGTCATTTTTCTTTAAATCTTTTTTATTAATAAATTTATCCATTCGATTTAAATCAAAAACTGTACGTGAAGCACCTGTATCTATTAACAAATTAGCTACTTTACCATTTATTTTTGCCTTTATCGACAAGTGATAACCATCGTTTTCGATGTTCAGTAGTTTAATTTTTAAAACAATTTTCTTCATACTACAAGTTTAGGGCTTTTTTTGCGTATTAAGTTCGTATTTTCGCCTAATAATTCATAAAACGGAATGGTCGGTTTTTAGGGCTGACCAACAATTAAATTAAAGATGAAAATTAAGAGACCAAATAAAATAGTTGAAGGAGTTGTAATTCACGATACGTCTTCAGAAGGATTAGCAGTAGCACGTGTAGATGAAATGGTTGTATTTGTTGAAGGCGCAATTCCTGGAGATGTGTGCACTATACAGATATACAAAGTAAAAAAGAAATTCGGTGAAGCTAAAATGGTGAAACTGGAAGTTCCATCGCCACATCGTACAGCTGCTCCATGTGAGCATTTCGGTACATGTGGAGGTTGCAAATGGCAACACATGGACTACAAATCACAATTAAGCTTTAAACAAAAACATGTATTTGATGCTTTAACCCGTTTAGCAAAAGTGGAGTTTCCTGAAGTAAAACCAATCCTTGGCGCAGAAGAAATTTATAATTATCGTAACAAATTAGAATATACTTTCTCTGCGAAAAAATGGTTAACGGTTGAAGAAATTGAAACAGGAGAAGAATTTAACCGTAATGCACTTGGATTTCACATTCCTGGCTCATTTGATAAGATATTGGATATTTTTAATTGCCACTTACAAAAGGAACCATCCAATTCAATCCGTAATTCAGTTAGAGAATTTGCACACCAACATAATTTCTCGTTTTTTGATATTAAAGGCAAAGAAGGTTTTTTAAGAAACCTTTTAATTCGTAACACCAGCATTGGTGAGACAATGGTATTGGTTTCTTTTTTTAGGGAAGAGAAAGAAAATCAAGATGCATTATTGGAACACATTAAAACCAATTTCCCAGAAATTACTTCCCTACTCTATATCATTAACCCTAAAGGAAATGAAACCTTTCATGATTTGGAAGTACATTGTTATCATGGTCGCGACCATATTTTTGAAGAGATGGAAGGCTTGCGTTTTAAAATCGGGGCAAAATCTTTTTATCAAACTAACTCGCAACAAGCGCATGAGTTATATAAAATCACACGTAAACTGGCAGGTTTAACTGGTAATGAAGTGGTGTACGATTTATATACAGGAACAGGAACCATTGCAAGTTTTGTTTCTAAAAACGCTAAAAAGGTAATTGGGATTGAGTACGTAGAAGCTGCCATTGAAGACGCAAAACTAAATGCCAACTTAAACAATATTAATAACGTTGAATTTTTTGCGGGCGATATGAAAGACATGTTAACACATGATTTCATAAGCAAACACGGAAAACCTGATGTTATCATTACCGACCCTCCACGCGCAGGTATGCACGAAGAAGTAATTAAAGTATTGTGCGAAACTAAAGCTCCACGTATTGTTTATGTAAGTTGTAATCCATCAACACAAGCACGCGATTTAGCAGCTTTGGATAGTTTATATAAAGTATTAGAAGTTCAACCGGTTGATATGTTTCCACAAACACACCATGTTGAAAATGTAGTTTTATTAGAACTTAGATAATTTTATGTCACAACTGAATTCGAAAAAAGCACTGCTTTTTATTTTCGTTACTATTTTAATCGATTGTATTGGCATCGGAATTATTATTCCGGTAATGCCAAAGCTGATACAAAGTTTATCAAGCACCAACGTTAGTGATGCCGCTTCTATAGGCGGGTGGCTAAGTGTTTCGTATGCAATCATGCAATTTATTATGTCGCCGGTGTTGGGTGGTTTAAGCGATCGTTTTGGAAGAAGGCCAGTTCTATTAATCTCTATGCTTGGTTTAGGTATCGATTTTATTTTCTTATTCCTTGCTCCTACTTTAGCTTGGTTGTTTGTAGGTAGAATTATTGCAGGAATATGCGGAGCAAGCTTTACAACTGCATCGGCTTACATTGCAGATATTAGCACCAAAGAAAATCGCGCACAAAACTTTGGAATGATTGGCGCTGCCTTTGGAGTAGGCTTTATTATCGGTCCTGCATTGGGTTCATTGTTTAGTACGTTTGGTGTTCGTGTTCCATTTTTAGTAGCAGCATGTTTTTCATTACTTAATTTTATTTACGGTTATTTTGTTTTACCCGAATCATTGGGCATTGAAAACAGAAGAAAATTTGATTGGAAACGAGCTAACCCAATTGGTTCATTATTGCATTTAAGAAAACATAAAACTATTTTAGGTTTAATAGCTGCTCTTACCTTCATATACATCGCGGGCCATGCCATGCAATCAACTTGGACATTTATTACCATGGAAAAATTTAAATGGACCGAAAAAATAGTTGGTTACTCTATTTCCTTTGTAGGTATTTCCATTGCTATAGTGCAAGGTGGTTTAATAAAAAAAGCAAATAACCTTTTCGGAATAAAACGCTCGGTTTATGTTGGTTTGTTTTTACAAATTATTGGATTCATTTTATTTGCATTTGCTTGGCAAGATTGGATGATGTTTGCAATTATGTTACCCTTTGCAATGGGTGGTATTGCAGGTCCTTCTATGCAATCTATTATGACTTCACAGGTTGAAGCAAACGAACAAGGAGAGCTACAAGGCGCTGTAACAAGCTTAATGAGTCTTACATCGATTATTGGTCCACTTTTAATGACAAGTTTATTTACATTTTTCACGGGAACAAATGCACCTGTTTATTTCCCTGGAATTCCTTTTTTAACTGGGGCTGTATTAACCGTAATTAGTTTTGTAATTGTTTTGGTTGCACTTAAAAAGTATGGTAAGTAAGTAATTTTACAATAAGAAAGCCTGCCTGATAAAAGGGCAGGCTTTCTTATCAAATGCAAAATCAACAAAATTATTTTAACTCTAGAATATAGCTATCTAATCTCTTCCAACGCACAGCCTTTAACTCATCTTCAGCTGCCTTTTTATCTGTTAAGAATTTTTCATAGATATAATAGCCTTTTGAAGGATGAGAAATCATTTTAGCATCAAATTTAGAATACACTAATTCTTTTACATCCGCCTCTGCTTCAGGTAAACCATGAAACTGAGCCATAATTATATAAAATCCAGCTTCAGGAACTATACCATCAAGTGTTTTGTAATCTTTAGCATACTGAATTACTAAATCTTCTTTAACCGTACTAGCAATGTTTCCACTTTTCTGAACTTCCATTTCAGCTTTTAAAATATTTATATCCTTTTTTAAATTAGAAATTTCAGTTTTAAGTGAATCATTTGTTGCTTGTGAATTATTAGAAAGTAAATCCTTAGGTTCTTCCTCTTTAGAAGATTTACCAAAAGAATAACCCAAGGCAATTTCATGAGAACCTCCAGTATAACCATTTAGTTTACCAACAACCATATCATAATTATAACTCACACGCAAAGATTTGTTCCATTTGATTCCCAAATTAAAACACATTGCACTATTAAAACGATAACCTAAACCTGCGTAAATTAACTCATTATAATCAAAATTTGCCATTACGTCAAATTGAAATGGAGTTCTTGGTCCCATGTTCATTGCAATAACTGGATTAAAATTAACCTTTGCTTCTTTACTAATGGGAACTAAATAAGTAGCGTAAATATTTACTTTACTGTTTGATTTATAATAAGAACCTGTGTCGGTATCTAATCTATACTTGTGTGGAACTAATTGCAGAACCGAAACACCCGCTTTTAAATCTTTCCAAAAATAAGCAACTCCAAAATTAGCGTCAAACGAACTTTTTCTTCTATTTGAATTAAACAAATAAGGATCATTTTTATCTTGGATATTAGACCTTGAAAAATCAACCATCACATCTTGCAATCCAATATTAATACCTGGACGTAAATAATGTCCCTCAGCTAATTTAATTTTGTATGAATACGAAGTGTAAATGCTACGCTTAGCAAAAATACCTGCTTTATCATCCGATAAAATTAAACCTAAGCCAACTTTTTCATCATTGGTTGCACCATCAAGCGACAATACACTTGTAACTGGCGCACTAGGAATGTTTTTCCATTGGTTACGATGAATAACATTTGCCTCAATGTTATCTGTGCTTCCTGTAAATCCAGGGTTAATCAACATTGGGTTTGTCCAATATTGAGAATAAAGCGGAATTTGCTGTGCAACTGCTACAGTTGAACAAAACAATACTATATATATGAATATCTTCTTCATAAGAATGCTTATTTATTAGTTAAAATATTGATGGTACCTTTTAAAACCTTTTCGTTTTCATCAAACTTGATGATGTAGAAATATGCACCATCAGGCAATTGCTGACCATTAAAAGTTCCTTCCCAATCATTGGTATATTCCTTTTTATTGTAAACAATATTCCCATCACGATTAAATACCGTTACTTCATTATCCTTGTAACTTTCAATATTTTTAATGTACCAAACATCATTCATTCCGTCGTTATTAGGAGTGATAACATCTTTCACATCAAACACATAGTTTAAATTAACTGTTACTTCAACGGTATCTCTTTGCACACATGAATTACCATCAGTAATTTGAATAACAAACATAGTATCTGTGGTTAAGGTTGCGATTGGATTTAATACTAAAGGAAAATCTAATAAAGAAGCTGGTGTCCAGTTTACAGTTCCTGTTCCGTAACCTTGTAATTGAATTGATGAACCAAGTGCAACAGAAGTATCTAAACCTGCACTAATTGAATCTAAAATAAATTGAACTACTTGCACAGAATCTTTTGCTGAACAACCATTAAGGGTATCTGTAACCGTTAATAAAATACTTGCAGTTGAATCAACAACCGTAAATGTATCTGTAGCTAAATTACTCCATGTATAAACAGCATTGCTATCTAAAGAAAAATTTAACAATGTACTATCTCCAGGGCAAAATGAAAGCGGAGAAGAGTTTAGAATAACTGCACTTGGAATACGTTTTACAATTGCTGTTGCAAAAGCAGTATCGGTACAACCAAAAGTGCTATATGCAGTTAAACTTACATTAAACGTATCTGCAACTACATAAACATGATTTTGAATTGCATTACTTAATGTAGTTCCATCACCATAAATTAAATTGTATTGTTGAATTAATCCTGAAGGAATAGATACTGAACCAATAATATGCGTTGTATCTCTTAGACAAACAGTATCTAAACTTAATGAAACCACTGGATTAGGGTAAATATAAACTGTTTGTGCATTTGAAGTATCAGTAGCACAAACTCCGTTTTTAACTATTGCTTTAAACCAAGTAGTGTCACCCAAATCATTGTAAGTATAATTAATTAAAGAGTCAGTTGCAGTTGATAACCAAGTTGCTCCATTATCGTTTGAATAAATCCAATCAAGAACCAAACCTAATGAATTATTTAAATTTAAAACACCAGTGTTGTTTGATTGACAAGCTGTACTTCCTCCTGTTATAAAACCAGGATTTGTAACTGCATCTACTTTAATTGTAACATCACTTGAATAAACTGGAGGGCAAACTCCACTCTTCACTATTGCATGATAAACGGTTGAAGAAGATAAACTAGAATAAACTAAATAATCATTCGTATTAGTAAGTGCCATCCAAGAGTTTCCATTGTTTGTAGAAAACTCCCAACCAACTACATTACCTGTGTAAGCTGTTAAAGCTAAGGTATCACCATTTAAAGAAGAACAAACTGTATCGTTAATTCCAGCGCTACCTCCTACTGATAATTGGTCAACACTAATAATTACGTTTGAAGTTGTATCGTTCCCACAAACACCACTGCTAACTATTACACGGTAATAAGTAGTATCTGTTAATGCTGAATAAACGTTAGTGTTAGTTGTATTAGTTAATCCGGCCCAAGTTGTTCCGTTATCAGCTGATGATTGCCAATCAACTATGTTTCCTGTATAGCCACTTAAGTTTAAAGTTCCATTTGCGTTTGAAATACACAATTGAGCTGGGCTAGCAATGGCTCCTGCTTCTACAACTGCATCTACAGTTATAATTGCTGTATCAGCAACTGCAACCGGACAAACTCCATTTTGAACGTATGCTCTATACATTCTTGTAGAAGTTAAATTAGAATAAACTTGACTTGCAGTTGTGTTAGCTAAAGGAATCCAAGAGTTACCATTATCTGAAGAATACTCCCAACCTTGAATTGTTCCTGTAATTGCTCCTAAAGTTAACGTTGCCCCGTTGCCTGAAGCACAAACTGTATCAGAACTTGAAATTGCTCCAACAGATGAAAGTGCATCAACTCCAATCATTACCGATGCTGACGTATCATTTCCACAAACTCCACTGCTAACTATTGCACGGTAATAAGTAGTATCTGTTAATGCTGAATATAAATTTGTTGAATTTGTATTTGTTAATCCTGTCCATGTTGCACCGTTGTCTGATGATGATTGCCAATCAACAATACTTCCGGTGTAGCCACTTAAAGTTAAAGTACCGTTTGCATTAGAGATACATAAATGAGCTGGGCTACTTATCATTCCAGCAACTGCAGAAGAATCTACTTTAATAAAAACCGAATCTGCTAAATCAGAAGCACAAACTCCATTTTTAATATTTGCTCGGTAGTAAGTTGATTGATTTAGGTTAGAGTAGTTTTGAGAGGTAGTAGTATTAGAAAGTAATATCCAACTTGTACCATTGTCAACTGAATATTCCCAATTTAAAATATTACCTGTGTGACCTGCAAGATTTAATGTACCTGCATTATTACCCGCACAAACTGTATCTCCAACTGAAACAGCTCCACCAACTGATGGAATATCAATTGAAATAGTAGTTGTTGTTGAAGTATCATTTGGACAAACACCAGCCGCACTTGAAGCAATGGCACTAAAAATAGTACTTTGAGCTAAATTTGTATAACTATAGCTACTAGTTGTGTTACCCAAAGAAGACCAAGTAAGTCCGCCATCCGTAGAACTTATCCAATCAAAAATAGTAGCCGAATGACCTAACAATGTAATTACACCCGTATTTGCACCCTGACAAACAGTTGTAGCACCATATGTTGTACCTCCTAAAGCTTGTGGATCAACAGTTAAAGTTGCAGAAGAAGAATAACCAACAGCACAAACACCACTCTTAACAAGAGCGTGATAAAGTGTGTTACTTGAAATGTTGTTATATACTTGAATAGTAGTATCGTTTAATATATTTACCCAAGTAGAACCTCCATCTGTTGAATACTCCCAACTTTGCACTGCCCCAGTTTGCCCAGTTAAAAATAAAGTATCAGAATTTAAACCTGAACAAGTTAAACCACCACCTGTAATATTACCTGCAACAGTAATTGGGTCAACAACAATTTCAACAGTATCAGAAAAAACAGCTGCGCAAACACCATTTTTAACTGAAGCTCTATACATTGTTGTATCAGTTAAATTTGTATATGCATTGGAAGTGGTAACATTTACAATGCTCGTCCAAGTTGTTCCATTATCATTTGAGTATTCCCAATTTTGAACTGTTCCTGTTTGTCCAGCTAAAGTTATTGCACCAGAGTTACTCGAAGCACAAACTGTATCGTTTGCAGAAAGACTTCCACCAACTGAAGCTGAATTAACAGTTAGAGTAGCAACACTTGAATTAGCAGCAGTACAAGCCCCATTTTGAACAACTGCACGGTACAATGTGTTAGTAGCAATATTCGCATAATTCTCTGTATTTGTGGTATTAGCAATTGGAGTGTAGCTCGTGCCACCATCAGTTGAAAATTCCCAATTTAATATTGTTCCTGCTTCTCCGCTCAATGTTAAAGTACCTGCATTAGCACCGCTACAAACAGTTGCACTTGATGAAACAGTTCCTCCGACAGAACCAGCCACTACAGTTACAGTTGCAGTTGCTGAATATACGTTTGCACAAACACCACTTTTAACTAAGGCACGATACATACGAGTTGCAACTAAGTTTGTGTAATTTAAAGTTGTTGTTGTATTTGCAACGTTAGTCCAACTTACACCGCCATTGGTAGAAAACTCCCAACGAGTAATAGTACCGGTATGTCCACTTAATGTCAAAGTTCCACCATTGGTGCCAGAGCAAACTGTTGTCGCTACTGGTGCAAGAGAACCTCCTACTGTTGCGGGATTAACTGTTATAGTTACAGTATTTGTAATTGCAGCTGCACAGGCTCCACTTTGTACATTTGCTCTATATCTTGTTGAAGTAACTAAAGCTGTGTAAGGCTGCGTTGTTGTGACATTAACAATTGGAACCCATGTAACGCCTCCATCTGTTGAAGATTCCCAATTGGTTACGTTACCTGTTTTTCCAGCTAAATTTAAGTTACCACTAGAGCCGCTGCAAATTGTAGCAGATGATGCTATTGTACCTGCAACTGTTACTGGGTCTATTGTAAATGCGGATGCAACACTATTAGCACTTGCACAAGAACCATTTTGAACAACTGCACGATAACTTGTTGGTATTGTAAGATTTGTATATGACTGCGAAGTTGTTGTATTTGAGATACTAATCCAAGTTGAACCGCCATCAGTAGAAGATTCCCAATTTAAAACACTACCAGTATGCCCCGCTAAAGTTAAATTGCCAGCATTACCAGAAACACAAACATTGGTTCCTCCTGTAACGGTTCCACCTACTGTAGGAGCTGTATTAGTAACTGTATACCCAGTAAAAGCATCATTAGTAGTGTTTATATCACCAACTAAAGCTGTTGTTGCATCAATGGTATAAGTACCTGCAGTTGCAAGATTAGCTTGCGTGGTAAAAGTATAGGTTACAGTAGAGTTTTGTAAAAATGAAGGAAATATTGCCGACTCTGCTGGAATAGCTACTCCATTTACTGAATAAATCACTGGGATAGCAACTCCACTTAAATCTGTTGGGCCATAATTAAAAATCCTAACCACTACATTTTCGGTAGCCGTTAAACTACACCCTGAAACAGGTGCTGTTATACTAATAACTGCAACATCCTGCGCTTGCATCATCATTAAACCCGAAAAAAAGGCTATGATGGGAATGAAAATTTTTCGTCTTATCATAAAAATTAAATATGCACTAAATTAACAAAAATAAACAATTTAGAAACGAATCCTTAAAGATAAACCCTTGCTTTAAATAAGATGGTGAATTAGTTGCATTTCAATTAGTTATAAATAAAAAAAAGACACGCTTTAAGCGTGTCTTTTTGTTAAAATTATATTTTACCTTTTTTATCTTTCATCAACAACATCACATTTACATGCTTTAGTGTCAAAAATAAAAATACTATCTGCCAATTCTAAATTTGGAGTCATTGTTTTTAACTCATAAGTTTGAGTTCCTCCATCTTTCATCAACATGGTTAATTTCTTAACTTGTTTTTTAGTTTTATCAACGTACAATTTAATTGTATGAAACTTTTTCTTTTCAGGTTTTACTGATGGAAACAAACTAATAACAGTTAATTTTGCTTCTTCTTTATCATATTTATACTTGTACCCTTTTTCGTACATGGTAAATATTTTTGTTGGAGTCCATTGCATCGTCGCCACTTGGTTCATAGTTTTTAATCGAAACTTCAGGTGCATCTTTGTTATAAGTCCAAACGGTTTTACCGTCACATACGATTATACTTCCAGGAATTTCTAATCTAAACTTGTTTCCTTTAACTTGGATTTTACCTGATTGTTTATCTGTTTGTTTTTTCTCTTTATTTAAAACGGTTAAGGTATATTCAGTTGTGATTGTTTTATAAGCTTTTGTTGTTTTAGAAACATCATCTAAAATTGCTTTTGCTTTTGGATCTTGATCTTGTGCCACTATAGTTGAACTTGCAACAACTAAAAACATCAAAACACTAACTATCTTCTTCATATTATATTTTTTATTACTATCGTAAAATCAACTTACATGCCACAAATGGGACTGCAAAAATAGAAAAGTTTAGTTAAGTATCCCAATTAATATAAAATACTGATAAACAAATGATTGTATTTAACCTTATTTGTCTAAAACACCTTTTATTGGCTTTCCTGTACAGCCATTTGGGAAAGGAATATTTAAAAGACTACAAATTGTTGGGGCAATATCAGTAATGTTGATAGATTCAACTGTACTTCCTGGTTTAATCCCCCAGCCCATAAATAATAATGGAACATGTGTATCATAAGAAAACTCTGCACCATGTGTTGTTCCTTTTTGCATATACGCATCGAAATACGCTACGTTAAACCTAAATAAAACATCACCACTACGTTTAAAATTGTAACCATTTTGTAATAATGCTTTGAAAGAATTATTAGTATACGAATTAACTTTAATCTCTTCTGCGGCATAGGTTTCAGCAATTCCATCCATTTCTAAAATAAAAGCTGCTGCGTTTTTTTGAATGCTAGCTAAATCCAATTTCTTTTCGGTAATCAATTTTCTATTCAAGAAAATTTGTTGATTACTACTATTTAAAACCAATGAATCTCCATACTCTTTAAACAAATAGGACTTCAATTGTTTCTCTACTTCATTTTCATCAACTAATCCAGCTGGGATTTTTTGTTCTTTCAAATATGCAGGTACTTCAGCTGCGCCATGGTCAGCAGTTAAAAACAAAACATATTGCCCCGCTCCTACTTGCGCATCTAAAGCTTTAAATAATTCTTGTAAATCTAAATCCAATCTTAAATATACATCTTCAATTTCGATGGAACGTGGTCCGTAACTGTGGCCAACATAATCGGTAGAAGAAAAACTAACACATAACATATCTGTATACTTTCCTTTGCCTAATTGTTCCCCTTTTAAGGTTGCAATTGCTAAATCCTTTGTAATACTATTACCATGAGGAGTTGCTCTAATAATTTCAAACTTCTCTTTCTCGATATACTTACTATATTCATAAGGAAAAACTGGGCTTTCCTTTTTATTTGGGGTAGATTCATAAGCTTTATCATCAATAGTACTTTCGGTGTATTGAGCAATTGGTAATAAGGTATTCCAACCTTTATTTAAATATTCGGTTGGTAATTTTTAGCATTAAAATCAGTTAACCATTTTGGTAATGTAGTTACATAATGTGATGATGAAATGAAATTACCTGTGCTTCCATCAAACCAATATGCCGCATTTGCACTATGCCCAGCTGGTAAAATGGATGCTCTATCTTTTAATGAAATTCCAATTACTTTCGATTGTTGAATCGAGTTCAAACGTAACTCATCTCCCATCGTAGTAACCAATAAATTTTTTGGCGACATTAAACCTGCTTCCGAATCTGAACCAATTGGTGTTACAGATTTATCTTCGGTGCAATAAAGCATTTGTCCAGTTTTTTTATCGTACCAATCGTTAGCAATAATTCCGTTTACTGCTGGATATGTTCCTGTATAAATTGAAGCATGCCCAGGCCCAGTGTATGTAGGGACATAATTGTAATTTGTATTCTTACAAAAGAAACCTGAATTAACTAATCGTTTAAATCCACCTGCGCTAAATTTATCCCAGTAACGAAAAATATAATCGTAACGCATTTGGTCAATAACAACACCTACAACTAATTTAGGTTTAGCCAATGAAGCTGATTTTGCTGCAGGTTTAGTTTGTGAAATTGCCACCAAAGGAAGGCAGAATAGAAGTATATAAATGTATTTCATTATTTATCTAATTTTTCGAATTCACTATTATTACTTATATATTCGGGAACAATAGATTTCATTAAAGTAACTATTTCGGTATTATTTTGAGCATCAAATAATTGAATCAAATCATTAATTTTTTGTGCTACTTCAGTAAAATCATACTCTTTTACTTTACCTATTAATATTTGCGGATGATGCGTTGGCAAAGTGTTTTCGCTATCAGCAAGCAACTCTTCGTACAACTTTTCTCCAGGACGTAAACCTGTATAAATAATTTCAATGTCCTTATCTTCTTGTAAACCCGAAAGCTTAATCATTTTACGAGCTAGGTCAACTATTTTAACCGATTTGCCCATGTCAAACACATAAATTTCTCCACCTTTACCTAAACAACCTGCTTCTAAAACTAATTGACAAGCCTCGGGGATAGTCATAAAAAAGCGAGTGATTTCTGGGTGAGTAATGGTAATTGGTCCGCCGGCCTCTATTTGTTTTTTAAAGCGGGGGATAACTGAACCATTTGGCGAGCACATTTCCAAAGCGAGTAGTAACAAATTTTGTTTGCGCAGTTTTACCGAGCGACTGAATATAAATTTCGGCAATGCGTTTTGATGCACCCATTACATTTGTTGGGTTTACAGCTTTATCTGTAGAAACCATAACAAACTTTTGTACGCCATATTCCACAGCTAAATCAGCCACATTTTTTGTTCCGAATATATTGGTAAGAATGGATTCGGAAGGATTATTTTCCATCATTGGTACATGCTTATATGCTGCGGCATGATATACCAAATGCGGTTTAAAGGTGCGGAAAACATTTGCTAAACGCTCTTTATTACGAATATCTCCTATAACAACTTCAAAAGATGAATTAGGGAATTTTTCGGTAAGCTCCATTTCTAACTCGTACAATGGACTTTCAGCTTGGTCGAGTAAAATGATTTTTGAAGGCGAATAATTAATAATTTGCCGAGCCATTTCGCTTCCAATTGAGCCTGCTGCGCCAGTAATAAGTACTACTTTATTTTCTATTTGTTGCTTAATTAAATCAACATCCAATTTAATAGCATCACGCTCTAACAAACTCTCGATGTTGATTGTTTTTAATTGGTTAAAGCTTAGTTCACCATTTATCCATTTGGCTACAGGTGGAACCGCCAAAACACGCACATTAAGATTAATGCACTGGTCAACAATCTCATTTTTTCTATTTTGAGATATGTTTAGAATACTTATTACAACTGCATCAATTTCATTTTCTTTAATTAACTCCTCTAACTTACTTGGAGGGTAAATGAAAATGCCTTCTAAACTTCTTCCCTTTTTCTTTTCGTCATCATCAACAAAACCAATTACTTTATATTTTACCGCAGCATCTCTATCTAAGGTGCGCTTTGTAATAAGTCCCGACTCACCTGCCCCGTAAATTAAAATATTTGTTTTTTGTTTTTCTGGATTTTTGCTTTCGAAATAAATTGCCTTAACCGCTAAACGAGAACAAATCATAATAAACATGGTTACCAAGCCATCTATGATAATAACGGAAAGAGGAATGTAATACAATCCAACAGTAAAACGAGTTATGAAATCAAAAACAATTAATAAGCTGCTACCTATCATTATAACTAGTAGGATACGAATAGCGTCTTTTGAGCCAGTGTACCTTACAACGCCTTTATAGGTTTTAGATATAAAGAAAGTAATTGCCCTAATTGCCAAGGTTGCAGTATAGGCAATAGGCAATGTTTTTAAATCGGCATCAGGAATATGCGCAAAGTTGAAACGTAAGAAAAAAGCAAGTGTTAAAGAAAAAGCACAAACCAACAAGTCAATAATTAAAATTGACCAGCGTGGAATATTGTTTTTCCAGAAAAAACTTAAGAGCCCTGACATAAGGCTATAAAGATACTAGGAATTTTAGAAATCCAAGCCATCTTGGTTTCCACCACTGCCCATATTTCCACCTTTACGCTTTTTGAAAATAGAAGAATCCATTTTACCGAACATAAACATTGCTGTAAACTTAAAGAAACGAGATTCACGACGACGCATTAAACTTTGGTCATAAAAATCAGTATGATAAATAGTTCCCATACGTTTAGTGTTAAATATATCGCTAACACTAGCTGTAAGTATGATTTTACGCTTAATCATTTTATTTGCCGAAAAATCCACAAAATACATTGGTTTGGTGTTACCATTAATAACAACGCGAGGCGCTTCATAATTTCCATTTAACTGCAAAGTGAAATCTTTAGGTAATTTATATGAGAAAGTCGCTTTTGTATTCCACGTAATTCCTTCTGTGGTAGTACTACCATATTGGCTTGTGCTTTTTAGTGAAATGTATAATACATTAACATTTGCAGTAAGATCTAAATTCTTTACAATTGTCCATTTTAAGTTATGCTCCCAGCCATAATTAAAACTACTTGCCCCGTTTGCGAACGTATTAATCAATACGGTTGAATCATTTTCTTTTGGATAAATTACGTTGGTAATTGGTGACTCAATGTATTTAAAGTAGATAGAGGTTAAGTAATTACCTTTGTCAAAAATCTTATTGTAGTTAGTTTCTGCAACATTTCTAAACTCAGGAGTTAATTGTGGATTACCAATACGGTAGTTTTGCTTATCAGCAAACATTACAAATGGCATTAACTGGAAGAAATTTGGTCGCTCAATTTTACGTGAGAAGTTAATTTGCCACTCTTGATTGTTTTTAAATTTACGAGAGAGGTAAATTCCAGGGAAAATCGACTTCAAAATATTTTCAGGTTTTGATGGGTAGCTGTATGAAAATGACTCATTCTTATCTAATATTTTACCTGCGTAATACGATTGCTCGAAACGCAAACCTGCTTGATAAGAAAACTTACCGATGCGATTAGTATAATTAATATATGCCCCGTTTACAATATCATCAATGTGATAGTTATTTGATAAGAAAGTATCTCTTACTGCTAATCCAAACAATGAATTTTCAGTTACATTTTTTTGGTCAGATTGTTTGAAATTACTTCTAACTCCCCACTCAATTTTTACCGAATCATTTATAGGATTTGTGTAATCCATTTGGAATGTGAACATGTTAGCTTCTGACTTACCATCATTGGTTTGAAAAATTGGATATTCTGGAGAAACAGGCGTATTATTTACATAATCATGAAAATCATAACGGTAATTATTCTTACTTCTTGTAAAATTCCCTGAAAGGTCCATTGTGAATTCTTTTCCTGGTTTTGGATAGGTTCTTTTATAAATAATTTGAGAATTATAATTTGAGAAGCCAGCGTTTGATAAGTTATTTTGTGAGCCATTCATCATCATTTGATTACCACCATTTAAAATCTCATACAATTGATCATCAATTGTTCTGAATTTTCCCATCATCCCCATTTGCGCAAAGGAAATTGTATTCCTATTGTTGATTTGATAATCAATTCCTAAACGCCCCATTTGATGCAACATTTGGTTGCGCGACTCATTCTCTTGATTATAATAATTTACAACATTGTGTGTTGAATTTAAGTTTGCTCTATCAGTATAACCTTTGGTAATATTTGTTTGAGTCATGTAGTTATACATTAAAGAAAAATTCCAAGCCTTTTCCTTTATGTTCAAATTTGCCATTCCATTATAACGGTCAGTATTTCCAATTCCACCCATCAAAACACCATTGTATCCAGGTTTAGAATTTTTCTTCATTACAATGTTTAAAATTCCTCCTGATGAAGCAGCTTCAAACTTCACACTTGGGTTGGTTATAACCTCGATACGCTCAATCATATCAGCAGGAATTTGTTGAAGTGTTAATTGAGTTGGCCTTCCGTCAATATAAATTTGAGGACTTGAATTACGCATAGTTGCATTTCCATCCGCATCAATACTAACACCTGGTACATTTTTCATTGCATCTAAAGCTGTTCCACCACGCACAGATAAATCACTTGCAACATTATAAACACGCTTATCAATACTTAAACTAACTTGCCCCTTATCAGCAGTAACAGTTGCTTCTTGTAATAATGTTTCATCAGGTTCCAAAGCTAAATCTCCCAAATCTTGTTCGAGTTTACTAAAATTGATGAACATCTTTTTCTCAATAGTTTTGTATCCTAAAAACTGAACACGAAATTTAAAACCACCCATTGGAAGGTTATCTAACATAAAATCACCGTTTTCCTTCGTTAAAACACCACCTACTGCACTGTCTTTACTAATCATGAATAATGCAACCGAGGCAAACTCAACTGGCTTTTTGTTTTAGCATCAATAATTTTTCCGTACACTTTTGCTATGCTTGGTATTTTTCCACCACCCATTCCGCCTGGCATTTGTGCAAATGAACTAATTGAAAATGCCATAAAAGTTATAGCAACAAATATTCGTAAAAATGGTTTCATGTGGGGTTTTAAAATTTCGGTAAAAGTAGGGAAAACAATTGTTAACAAGCGTTAAATGTATATAAATGGCTTAAAGTAAAGGCGAATGGTCAAATTTTAGCGGCATTCGATGATTTGAAAAAATCAGATGCATTTAAAATAATCGAAAGGCTCGAGGCAATCGGTACACTGGTAAAGTGCTTTACAAGCAGTACTACCAAACTGACTAATAATTTTAGTATTTGTAGAAGCGCATCTTGGGCATTTAACAATACGTTCTTTTCCTAATAAAACTGCCTTATCAATTGAAGAATGTTCTGGCGGGGCAATTCCATATTTATTAAGCTTTTCTTTTGCTTCTTCGGTAATCCAATCAGTTGTCCAAGGTGGGTTAAAAATGGTTTTTATTTTAACTTCTTTATATCCCTTTTCTGAAAGCTTCTTTTTAATGTCATCCTCCATTTGCTTCATAGCGGGGCAACCTGAGTAGGTTGGCGTTATGGTAACTTCAATGGAGTCTATTGAAGCATTTATTTCTCTTATAACACCTAACTCAACAATATCAATCACCGGAATTTCCGGATCGGGGATTTCATGCAGAAAACCCATTATTTGTTCGTTAGAATAAAGTTGATTGTTCATTAGAGTATAAAGATAGCTGCAATTATCATAATAATGATGATTACAAGATACTGCCAAATATCAACAAAATAAGGGGAATATTTTTTCCAGTTACTCATTTATCAATTACCACTTAGCTCCAGGAATAACACGAGGCAAGTATTGCATTTCTGCCAAAATATACCCTAAATGTTCAGTATGTTTTCCTTGGCGGCTTCCAGTTTGCATTACTGCAACTAAAGGAGTAGTGATACCAGCTTCGTTTAAGATATTAATAACTTGCTTGTCCCATGCAGCTTTTACAGCAGTCATATCAACAGCAATTCCTTCTTTAATTAAAAGAGCATCTACTTCATTCATTTCGAATTGCTCACCAGTATATCTCCACAAATCATTCACAGCATCTTGTAAACGTTGTTTACTTTCTTCTGTTCCACCTCCAAAACGCAACATCCAAGAACCTGAGTGACGAACATGGTAGGTAATTTCTTTAATTGACTTAGCAGCAATACCTGCAAGTGTTTCATCCTTGCTATTTGCTAATGCAGTATAAAAATGGAAATCAAAAACATCAACAAAATATTGACGAGCAATTGTTTTTGCGTAATCACCATTTGGTTGCTCAACTAATTGAGTATTGTAAAATTCTCTTTCGCCACGCAAAAAAGCTAAATCATCTTCACTTCTTCCTTTGCCTTCAACTTGCGCAGCATATTCTAACAATGACTTTGATTGACCCAAAATATCTAATGCAATATTGGTAAGTGCTAAATCTTCTTCTAAAAAAGGTCCGTGCCCTGTCCACTCTGCTAAACGCTGAGAAAGGATTAAACCATTATCTGCTAATCGTAATGTATAACTAAATAAAGCTTCTTGCTTGTTCATTTCTTAAATTTTAATGCGAAACAATAAGTTTCAATATTCATTCGTGTTCAGTTTTTCGTATCTCTGTGTTTGATTCAGAATGTTCGAGTTTTAGGCCTGAAATAAAAAAGCGGAGTTTACTTTGGTAAATGAGCATTTTTTTATTTTGAGTAACGACAAAATCGAGCATTATGAACGAACACTAATTACATGTGCTTAACTGCGTCTGGTATTTGATAAAAAGTTGGGTGACGATAAACCTTGTCGTTTGCAGGCTCGAAGAAAGGACCTAAATCCTCTGGAGAACTTGATACGATAGCAGTTGATGGCACTACCCAAATTGCTGTTCCTTCGCCTCTTCGTGTATATAAATCACGTGCATTTTGCAATGCCATTTCTTTATCAAATGCGTGTAAACTTCCGCAGTGTACAAATGGCTGACCTGGTTTTCTTTGTAAAAAAACTTCCCACAATGTTCCTTGAGTATCGTTGTTGCTCATCTTTATTAAATATTAATTCGTTTAAAATTATGCTGCACTCATTACTTCATTCTTCTTTAACGCATAAGCTGTAGCTGCTGCACGCACCCACTCACCATCATTATGCGCTTTTACACGAGCTGTAAACGCTCTTTGTTACAAGGACCATTCCCGGCAACAACGGCTGCAAACTCATCCCAATTTGGAGTTCCGAAATCGTAAGCTTGTCTTTCCTCATTCCATTTTAAATCTGGATCAGGAATAGTTAATCCTAAATACTCAGCTTGAGAAACTGTTTGGTTCACAAAACGCTGACGCAATTGGTCGTTACTTTCACGTTTAATTTTCCACTTAATTGCTTGTGCAGAGTTTGGAGATTTATCATCCGTTGGACCAAACATCATTAAAGTTGGCCACCACCAACGGTTTAAAGCATCTTGCGCCATTGCTTTTTGCTCAGGTGTTCCAAATGCTAAGTGACAAACACTTTCGTATCCTTGGCGCTGATGAAAACTTTCTTCCTTACAAATACGAACCATTGCACGACTGTATGGACCATAAGAAGTACGTTGCAACATTACTTGATTCATAATTGCAGCGCCATCAACTAACCAACCCACCATTCCAATATCTGCCCATGTTAAGGTTGGATAATTGAATATAGATGAATATTTCGCTTTTCCTGTATGCAATGCATCCAATACTTCTTCGCGAGAAGTACCAAGGGTTTCGGCAGCAGTGTATAAATACAAACCATGTCCGCCTTCGTCCTGTACCTTTGCCATTAATACGATTTTAGCACGTAAACTTGGGGCGCGAGTAATCCAATTTCCTTCAGGCAACATTCCAATAATTTCAGAATGTGCATGCTGAGAAATTTGACGAATTAAATGCTTACGATAATTATCGGGCATCCAATCCTTAGGTTCAATCATCTCATTTTTTTGAAGTTTGGCATCAAACCATTCTTCCATATTTAGATTTTCCATTTGCGATATGATAAGAGTCACAAATATAAGGCTTTAAAGGGGAAAATTCAAACAAGTTTTTTCTTTTATTTAACAAGAAAACAGATGGAAAATAGTGATGTTTAAGCTTTAAATACTCAATAATTTAAAGGGTAAACGTCTGTTTTAGAAAAAACTAAGTCTAAACCCAAATCTGTAGAACAAATCCATTTTTTTAGAAGATTGATTTTGAAGAGAAGTTCCTACATCAAATCTGAAGAATTTAAAGATTTTATCGGCACCAACAAATACTTCGGTATAATTAGTTGTTGGCGTGTAAAGTGCATTTACACCTGCAACTTCAAATATTTTTGTTTTGCGGAGTAATGGAATTTTACCAATGAAGAAGCCTCGAAAATTATGAGAAGCGTGCAACTCAACGTATTTATCGTTAGTACTATATGCATAATACGGAAGTGCATGAAACTCAGTAATTGCATTACGAGCAGAAATTCCTGGTACATCCGAATTATCTTTATTCATTAAGAAAATAGTTTGGTTACCACTGAAGTGTTTGTAATCAATAAAATTCATGTTTTTATTATTGAAGAAAATTCCTCCCAACACATCAAAAGAGAATTTACCAAAAGAACGAATATCAATATCTTTACCAATTCCAGCTTCTAAATAATCGTAATTAAATGTTGCATTTTTTGTTCCAAATCCTTTTTTGTACGCAAAAGAAAACTCTGGCCATTTGGTATCCAACATCATTTTATAATTTGGATAGGTTTCGTATTTTGCAAATGGAATCCATTTTACACCAATTTGAAATTGTGCCATTTCGTGGGTTTCAAAAGCTTTTTGCTCGATGTATGAATCAGGATTTAAAGGGTCGTTATTGGTAAAATGTTTTGCACCCTTTCCAAACCAATAATAAAAACTATTATTTAGAAGAGCTTCACGAATATTGTATTGTGCACCAACATTCACAAATACACCATTTGTTACTTCATGATTGTAGTTAGCTTCGATTGCATATTTAGCATATAGTTTTTGGAAATTACTTTTGTCAAACAAAGTATAACCTGCATTCATAGGGTCACCAACAGGTTCGTGTGAATTAAACTGACGGATAAATCTACCTGCACGTATGTTTACACTTTGTCCTTTTTTAGCATTAAAACGATTATAATAACCTGCCCCGCCAAATAATTGTTTACTATCAAATCCATAACGTAAAAACGAACTCACACTTTTTACTTGAAAGGTTTCTTTATTACGCTTGGTGTAATACATTGCTAATTTTACACGTGTACCTTCAACTGTATTATAACTTACCCAATCAAATAGAGCATTTGAACGTAAGCTAACACCCGTTTCTCTATTACTCATGCTAAATCCATCTAAACCAAAATTTGGTTTACGTGATGCCTTTGCTACTGAATCTTTGTATTCTTTAGTTTCCTTTTTCATTAAAAGACTATCACTTTTTTTGTAATGAACATCTTCTTCCGAACTTAAAATATTTGGACGAGTTCCAACCCAAAAGCTAGTGTCTTTTTTATTTGCTTCCTCTTCAATCCTAAATACCTCGTTACCAAAGAATTTTTTAGGAAAAGGTTTGTTTAATACATAATTTGAAATGGAAGCAGTACTTAAATCCTTTGCAGCAAAACCAAATATTTTAAAGTGACTATACAATTGCATTTGCATCGGCATAAAAATACTATCGTTAACGCGCACCATTTCTTGTTTGATATGAACAGTATCTGCAAACTCAATTTGTGCATCTTTTGTAATGTATAAATCAGAAGAATAAACTTGATAGTTTTCTTCACTAATATAAATTTCACCATTAAACAATGGGTCGCCTTTGCGACGTGGGATAACTTTTATTTTATGGATTGGTTTATTATTATCGTAAAAAGTTCCAAGATATTTGTATTTATAATTTAATAAAGCACCCGTTGCAATAGGCGAAACAAAAGGGCGTTCAGAATAAAACCCTAGGGAAATAGAAGGCTCGTAAAAATTAATAAAAACATCTTCTACCCTATTCCAACTAAAACCTGTTTTCGTTCCTGCAACACGCGAGGCAATCATTTGTTCTTTTTTCTTATCAGGACGTTGATAGTAAAACTTAGCAACGGACTCAGATAAATAAATAATACCAAGATTGTTTGAATCGGGGAAATCTTTTTTGTTTATGAAGAATGGCAGTTTTTTTGGAACTTCTAACATCTTCACATTTGACTTCATGTAAATATCAGCAGAGTATGATTGAATGTTTTCTAAATTTTGTTTACGGTGTTTTATTGCTTCTTTAATAATGCCATAAGCAGGGTCTTTTGCGTTTGCTTTAATTACTACTTCCTGAATTTGAATATTCTCCGATTTCATTTTTACTTTAAATTCGGAAACAGCAGTATTTAAATCAATTTTTTCTTTGTGCGTTTTATATCCTAAAGTTTGGAAAGTTAACACAAGGTCTTTTGCTTCTTTTAAGGTAAGAACAAACTCACCATCGGCATTAGCTGTTGTGCCCGTAGTTGTTCCTTCAATATAAACATTTACAAAAGGGATTTCGGTATTAAACTCATCAATAACTTTTCCTCGTAAAGTAATGTATTCTTCCTTAACACCTAAACTACGCATTATGAATGCCATTCTAAACGCATCTTCTTTATAAGCATTGTATCTTCCAGAAGCTCCGCCGTGTCCAGCTTCCATATTTGTTTTAGATAAAAGCAAATTAGTGTCAGTTTTTAATTCACGCATTTTAGCAACCCATTTTGCAGGCTCCCAATACGCAACTTGCGAATCGTTATAACCTGAAGTAACAAGAATATCCGGATAGTTTTTCTTCTCTACATTATCGTAAGGAGAATAGGAAACCATGTACTTGTACTCTTCCTTCTTTTTAGGATTGCCCCACTCTTCAAATTCGAAAGTTGTAAGTGGCAAAGTCTCATCCAACATGGTATTGATAACATCCACAAAAGGAACATCAGCAACAATACATTTAAATAAATCTGGACGCATATTGTTTACTGCACCCATTAACAAACCACCAGCACTGCCTCCATTTGCAGCAAGCTTTTTTGAAGATGTGTAACCTTGCTTTATTAAATACTCTCCACAATCAATAAAATCGTTGAAGGTATTTTTCTTCTTTTGCATTTTACCTTCTTCGTACCACTGCATTCCTAAATCATTACTACCACGGATGTGAGCGAGTGCGTAAACAAAACCTCTATCCATGTAGCTTAAAATATTTGCCCCGAATCCAGGAACGGTAGGCGCACCATAAGAACCATAAGCATATAAAAGGCAAGGATTATTTCCATCCAATTTAATTCCTTTCTTGTGCGCAATAGTTATTGGAATTTGTTTGCCATCACGTGCTGTTGCATAAATACGTGATGTTTCGTAATCATTGGGGTTAAAGACTCCGAGTATAGTATCCTGCACCAATAATTTTTTCTCGGAACTTACTAAATCATAAGAAAAAGTTTTAGAAGGTGTAACAAAATTGGAATACGAAACCTCTAACTCAAGTGAAGTATTGTAATCGAAATTTGGGACAGAATAACCAATACCTGTGAACTGAATCTCCGTTTCAAAAAATCGTTCCTCCTTTGTTTTTCTGTTTATAATTCGAATTCTATTCTGAGCATTTTCTTTTTCATTTAAAATTAAATAGTCTTTTAAGAACTGGTAACTCTCTATAAAAACATTTTCACGAGCAGCGATGTAAGGTTTCCATTTATTTGGGTCGTTTTGTTTAATGGGCGTAAAATCAAGTCTTCCGTTAATAGCTTTATAATTTGAATACACAGAAAATTCATCTCCTTCTAAATGATCAATAGAATATATCCAATCTGGAGAACGCTTTAAGTATAAAATTGGTTTAACAGCCTCGCCATTTGCAGGCAAATACCAAGTTTCGCTCGACTTTGTTTTTGCTACATTAATAAAAATATATTTATCTGAAGTAGAACGAGAAATATTTATCTCCATCGTTTTATCTAACTCCTCAAAAATCAAACTATCACTTGCAACTGGAGTTCCAATAACATGTTTGTAAACGCGGTACTGACGAATGGTTTTATCTTCGGGCTTGGTGTAATAAACTGTTTTGTTATCCATTGCCCAAACCAGATTTAAAACTTTTTCTAATTTTTCGGGAGCATAAGTTGTGTCCTTTTCAATATTCTTTAAAAAATAGGTTTGAACCCTGCCACCATTATTATCTATACCATAATAAAGCAAAGACTGATCGGGGCTAATTTTGTATCCGCTTAAACTTACGTAAGGCTGTTCTTCGGCTAATTTATTAACGTTTAAAACAACAACTTCCTTTGCTTCTGCTGTATCTCTGCGTCTTAAAATGATGGGGTAATCTTTTCCCTTTTCGTACTTAGTATAATACAAATAACCCTTTGATTTGTTAGGGCGAGTAACAAATGCTTCTTTTCTTCGATTCTTAAATTCTTCGAATAATACTTTTTGAAGAAAAAGGGATTCCTTCATTATGTTATCTGCGTAAGCATTCTCAGCATACAAGTGATTAATAACTTCAGAGCTATTTTTATCTCGCAACCAAAAGTAATTGTCGATTAAGTGTCACCATGAATAATAAGTTGATTGGGGATTTTTTTTGCAACAGGAGGAGTGAATTCCTGAGCAAGTCCTTTAATGGAAATTAAAAGGAAAATTGAAACGATATATTTATACTTCACAGAGATAGGACGAATTTTAAAGCGATTAAGTTACAATAATCATAAAAACGTAGCTTACCACTTAAAATTATGTTGAAAAGAATTTTCTTAAATAATGCCAAAATAATTTTGTGGATTAAACGAAAAGCATTTACTTTGCATCACAAAGTACTTTAAACATGAATCAAAACGAACACGTAGAAGCCCTGCAAGACATCAGAAAAATGATGCAACGCTCGAGTAGATTTTTATCTCTTAGTGGCTTATCAGGAGTATTTGCTGGAACATACGCATTGGGCGGGGCATACATTGCTTATTTATGGCAACAAGATTTTTTAAAGGAATATTTTTCACCAGAATATAGATACGAATTCAGAGGTCTGTTAGAAGACACCTACTTTCTTAAGTTTGGAGCATTAGCGGCAGGCGTATTAACAATTTCATTAATTACAGGTTTAATTTTTTCGGCTAAAAAAGCAAAGAAAGCGGGGCAAAAATTATTAGACCATGGAGCTAAGTTATTATTAATGAACTTGGCTATTCCACTTTTAGCAGGCGGGGCATTTTGTTTATTACTGATAATGCGTGGAGATGTTTTATTAGTTGCTCCTGCATTGTTAATATTTTACGGAATTTCTTTATTGGCTGCGGGCAAATATACATTAGATGAAGTACGATATTTGGGAATATGTGAAGTTGTTTTGGGTTTAATCAATGGGTTTTTCTTTTTGGGAGATGGTTTATTGTTTTGGGCTATAGGATTTGGTTTATTACATATAGTGTATGGATTGGTGATGTGGAATAAATATGATAGAGCAAAATAATAGAATCAAGACGGCAGGACTCAGGAAACAAGACAAAAGATTATTAAAAGAATAAATTGAACTACGAAATACATAAACTTAATAAGGCATTCGAAAACCGCGTTCGTTTGGGCATCATGAGTATATTGATGGTGAACGATAGTATGGATTTTAACACGCTGAAAGAGATGTTGGATCTTACCGATGGTAATCTTGCATCACATGCGAGTGCTTTAGAAAAAGAAGGTTTTTTACATATTAAAAAGGAGTTTGTTGGAAAGAAAACACTTACCACCTACTCCGCTACAAAAACAGGAATGAAAGCTTTTAATGAACACTTGGATGCTCTGGAAAAACTGCTGAAAGGCAGGGCTTAATTGGGATACGGCACGACGCCGATTTTTTTTAATCATTTACTTTGTAATTCAAAGTACTTTTAATAAAACAAGTAAAATGGAAACAAGAGAAAAAATAATTCTGAAAGTATTAGACAAAATGTTGAAACTTCACAAGCGCTTTTACTTAAGCAACCGCCCACAATGGAACATTAGCAGGGAAGAACTTCTTAATTATCCGATGGGTAGTTTAGGAAATGAATTAGGTCAGTTCTTATTGAAATCTAATTTCCACTCTATTCCAATGATTGAAAGGCATGACGTATTTCACTTATTGTTTGGGTTTGAAACACATGTAAAAGATGAAATAGCTATGCTGTTTTTTCAAGTTGGAAATGGGAAAGTAACTCCGTTTACAACCATTTCAGCTTTCGGTGCTGCGCTATTTTATCCAGAGTGTTTCTTTTATTTTATTCGTCACTTCAACAGAGGCAGAAATGCAATCAGTGTTTCCAATTGGGACTTCAGACCATTTTTAAACGAGAATTTTACAGAATTGCAAGACACCATCTTTTTAAACAGTTCTCCTGCCCCGTCTTTATTTCAAAAAATAAAAGTTGAACTAACTAAAACTAAATACCATGGCAACTATCAAACAAATTAGAAGATTAATTATCTTCTTTATCATAAGTCTTGCACTAAGCGGAATTACTGCTTTCCCATTGCAAACAGAAATGGATTTTCTACAACAACATTGTAGTTCATTCCCCGATTTTATGTTCACTTGGATTACTGAAGTAAATGCTAGTGTGAGTAAAACAGATTCCATTGTTTTATATGGAACAGATTGGTTGGCTTTTGCTCACATCATTATTGCGCTTATTTTTTGTTGGCGTTTATATCAATCCAGTAAAAAACAAATTCATTGTTGAAGTGGGAATGATTGCTTGTATAGCAGTTTTCCCTTTAGCATTCATTTGTGGACCAATTAGAAACATTCCTTTTTTTCATCAAGTAATCGATTGCTGTTTTGGAATTATTGGATTTATTCCACAAAAAAAACAGTTGGAACTAACAAAATGTTTCTAAATCAAACGCGGTCAGAACAAGACTCTAACTTTCAACAAAACTAAATTATGAATTCTCAAACTAAAAAAACGCTTTTATGGATTAGTCTGTTTGCCATTGCAATGGGCTTTTAGAAACATCTGTTGTAGTTTACTTACGTGAGCTATATTATCCTGAAGGATTTAGGTTTCCTTTAGTAATCCCAAACAAAATTGCGGTCGTTGAATTTTGGAGAGAGATTGCAACCATCATTATGCTAGTTGGAGCGGGCATTATTGCAGGAAAAACAAGATTAACACGATTTGCCTATTTCATCATTGCTTTTGCCATTTGGGACATTTTCTATTATGTGTTTTTATACGTACTTCTTCAATGGCCTGAATCACTTTTCACCTGGGACATTTTATTCCTTGTCCCTGTTCCATGGACTGGTCCAGTAATTGCACCTTGCTTTAGTTTCATTAGGAATGATATTGTTTGGATTAATCATTATTTATTTCACGGAGAGAAAAATTAAAATTCACATCAAAAAAATAAGCTGGGCAATATTATTAAGTGGAGTGATGATAATACTTGTTTCATTTATGTGGGATTATTTTAAAGTCACTAACCAATCAACACAAGCAGGTTGGAGTTTAACTAGCGAACAAGCATTATTTGAAGAAATTAAAACATACGTACCAGTTCAATTCAACTGGCTCCTATTTATTGCTGGCCTTTGGATTTGCGGGGCAGGAATGATAATTACTTATAGAGACTTTAAAAAACAATTAATAAACCCATAAAACAAATAATATGAAAAAGATAGATTGGCTAATAACGATTGCAACATTTGTATTCAGTTATTTATTTTACAGACAAATTACAGGAATTAACTATTTAGTATTCAGTGTTGCATTAAGTGTAGGTTATTTAGTGTTAAACAAAGATTTACTAAAGAATAAGAATTGGATGCTGTTTAGTATTACATCGTTACTTTCTTCTTTTTTCATCATGTGGCATCATAGCAATTTAGCTGTGTGGGCTACCATTTGTTCATTGCTATTGCAATCAGCTTGGAATAAACTACTTAATTGGATTAGGTGTGTTTGTAATTGCACTTATTTTCTTTTTAATCTACAAAAATGCAAATCCATTATTTGAAAAATATACTGAGAAAATAAATTTAGACTTTATAAGCGGACCTTGGATTGCTTTTACATTATTGGGATTCTTAATTGTTTATGGTTTAATCAGAAATCAACGAATAAAAGCAATAGATAATTTTGAAGATTCTCTTTTATTAAGTTTAAACAAAACCGACAAGCTTTCTAAATCATTTGAACGCCCTGCTGGTATTGCTTTGTTTTTATTACTTAATGTAATGCTATTATTCATAAATATTTTAGATGTTGTTTATTTATACGTATTAAAACAATTACCAGAGGGTATTAGTCATACCCAATTTGTGCATGATGGTGTTGGAATGCTAATCCTATCGATTGTATTGGGAATAACAATCATTTTAGTTCTATTTAGAAATGCACTAAACTTTGAGCAAAACAATAAAATTATTAAAACGCTAGTTGCATTTTGGATTATTCAAAATATAATGATGATTATTTCTACTTGTGTGCGCAATCAAATTTATGTAACGGAATTTAACTTTACATACAAACGTATTGGCGTATTTGTTTATTTAATTCTAGCTTCCTTTGGATTAATAACAACTCTTTACAAGGTATATTATAAAAAGAGTAACTGGTATTTAGTTAAAATTAACTCATTGATTGGAGTTTTATTTTTGTGTGCTTCTGCTTCAATTGATTGGGACAAACAAATAAACCAATTTAATATCAGCCAAAAGCAAAACAAACTAATTGCCTTAGATAAAAAGTATTTGCTTGGATTATCTGAAATTAGTATTCCTTACTTACAAAAAATCAAAAGTCACCCAACCTTTAACACCGATTCAGTTAAATTAAATGACCTTAGAGGAATAGACAGTTTTTCAGGAGAATTTAATAATTATGCCTACAATTTAAACAGTGAAGAATTAGATAAAAAAACGTATGACTTCTTGAAAAGACAACACAAGTACAACGCTTGGCAATCATGGAATCAAAGAGATCAGTACATTCTATCCGAATTGAATACATTAAATGAGAAAAATGAAATTAAAATCTTGAGCATTAAAAACCAAGAATTGGATAGTATTGGATTATTAAAGATTTTCAACAATGTAACTGAAGTAAATCTAACTGGTTCATTTGGGAATCACTATGAATTTTTAAGTGAATACAAGCAACTTAAAAATTTAGATTTAAGTTTTAATAAATTAGAAAAATTCAGCAAAGTTCCTGCTTCTAAATCTTTAGAATCAATGAATTTAAGTAACAATTTAGTTAAAGAACTAAGCGCACTAAATTCTTTTGAGCAACTAAAAACATTAAACGTTTCAAATAATCAATTTAATGTTCTTTCGAGTATCCCTACAAATAGCACAATTGAAGCTTTAGACATAAGTAGCAACAAACAATTATTTGATTTAAGCGGAATCGAAAAACTTAAATCTTTGAAAAACTTGATGCTTCATTTATATACAGAATTGATAGATTTCCATATTCAAATAAACTTGAAGCATTAAACTTAACACACATAGATGACATTAGTCGTACATTATTACACATTCCTATTCATAATTCATTAAAACAATTGGATTTAAGTTACAATCAAAATCCAAACTTAGATTATTTAATGGTTCATAATAAAGCTGCAAATACTTACTTATTAAGATTTCCAAATCTCCAGTCTCTTAAATTAGTTGATTGCAGTTTAACTGGCGCTTTTGGTTTACAAAATTATAATCAAATTACTGAACTCGACTTATCTAGTAATAAGCTAATCGGAACAAGCTTCCTAATTAACTATGATAAACTAAACAGTTTATATATTTCAAGTAATGAATTAGAAACGTTAAGCTTTAACACAAAGCAAATTACTATTAAAACACTAAACATTAGCTACAATCCCAAATTGGAAGACTTTGGCTTAAAGAGTTAAAAATCTTGAAAATCTTTATGTTTCAAATACACAATTTAATGATTTATCACTCTTAACTTGCCAAAAACTCACTTTTACAATTTGGATATTAACTATTGTAAAATAAAAAACTTCAATTTATTGGAAAATTTTAAAAAACTAATAACAATAAGTTTAAACGAACCAAAGCCCAATGAAATCAACATATTAAGCAAAATGGAAAACCTAAAAGTGATTAATATAAAACAAAACACACTTTTAACTAACAAACAAAAGCAAGAAATAAAACAACAATTAAAAAACAAACAAATAAACTTTATCTAATATGCAATCGTTAACTAGACATCAAAAAGCTTTATACGGCTTAAGTGCATTTGCTATTGCACTTAGTATTACAAGAGTTATTTACACTAATAATTTCTCTTTCTTATTCCTCATATGGAATCTATTCTTGGCTTGGATTCCCTATTGGATAAGTAATACAAAGTTTAAAGAACATGATAAAATCAATTTCAAATTAACTTGCTTTGTTGGCATGTGGTTAGCTTTTCTTCCAAACGCGCCATATTTATTAACGGACTTAGTTCATTTTCATAGTACAAGTCAAACCAAATGGTTGGATTTGATTTTATTAAGTTCGTATGCGATTTGTGGAGTATTATTATTTTATTTTAGCTTACAACACTTCAAAACTAACTTCTTACTAAAGCGCAGAAAGAGCTCTCAAATAATTATTTTAATTGGTTTACTTGTGCTTAGTGCTTACGGAATATTTTTAGGTCGAGAATTGCGTTTTAATAGTTGGGATATTATTAGCAATCCATTAGGACTTTGTATTGCTATTTTTAAATCCGTTTTTGATGCCCAGCATTATAAGCACACCATTGCGCTCACCTTTATATTTGCGCTATTTTTGTATATTAGCATGCTTGTGTTTGATAACTTATTCTATCAACAAAATGAAAAAAAGAGCTAATTCGTTCAAGGCTGCCTTCACTGGATTATATGAAGGCCTAAAAAATCAGTGGAATTTTAAATTCCATTTGATAGCCGCATGCGTGGTAATAGCTTTAGGATTTTATTTTGAAGTAAGTAAAATGGAATGGTCTGTTCTTCTTCTATGTTGCGCCATGGTAATCTCACTCGAACTAATAAACACTGCAATTGAATTATTGTGCGATTTTGTTGAACCCAATAAAAATGAGAAAATTCGCATCATTAAAGACATTAGTGCTGCTGGGGTTTTAGTGAGCGCAATAATTGCTGCTGTAGTTGGAGGAATTGTGTTTGTGCCGAGAATAATCGAAAGATTCTTCTAGAATAATTCTTTAAACTTTCTCATTAAGCTCTCATCAAAACAATGTTTCTCCGAATATTGATATGCAGCAATTGATTGCTTTTGATAAACTTCATTTGTTAAAGATAGCGCAGTTTGCAAAGCATTTACAGTTGAACTAATTGAGTTTATCTCAACATCCCAACCTACATTGAGTTCCTAGATTTTCCAAGGAGTTGTATTACAATAACAGGAACGTTCCCACAAAATGATTCCACAATGGCATGCCCGTAATTTTCATATAGCTAAGTAAAAAAAGTAATGATAGTTTGAAATATTGTTTCTTGAACTAATGGCGGAATCATGCGCCTCTTTATAATTAACAACAATGTTTGGACTTAAGGTTTTAATTATAGCTTCGCATTTTGCCCAATAGCTTTTATCTTCAATGCTTCCGAATATATCTAGTTTTACTTGCCCTTATTAATTCATCAATGGATATTACCAAAACATATTTTATTCTCTGAAATTCTTCTAAATTATTCTTAAATACAATTCATTCTTTTCTTTTGCCTGCTGCTGAAGGTTCAATTAAATTTACATCAGGCAAATTCTGAATTTCTAGTACTTCACCTTTCCAAAATATTTTTTATATCAATTTTTTATCTTACTTGGTAAAATGCCAAATGACCTTTTATGAAATGATAAATTTAGAATAAGCAATAAATAATTTCTTCTTAAAGGTTTTAATTAGAAAGGCTTCCTTAGAAAACATACCTCTTGGTGCTAACACTAATCTGCCTTCATAACCAATCATCTTAATTACTTTAAGCGGAATGATGGAAAAGAATTTAGAATAAAAGCTATTGATATAAATAGTATGCGGGGCAATTCCACGAATGTGATTTTCTATAACTTGTGGATTTAAATGACTTTTTGATAAGTAACAAACCTTTGCCTTACCTTTATAATCAATCCATTTATTGCTTTCAATTCCTTGATACGGTTGTTGTTCTCCAAAATCGGTATCAGTAGTTAAAACATAAAAATCAAATTCACTTGAAAGCTGATTAACAATTGCAGAGACAGACTTAATTGGCCCGCCAGCTTTTATGCCTGGCAAAAACCAATCAATAAAGATTAATACTTTCTTTTTTGTCTGCAACATTATCGTTCGAAATTCATTTTATTTAGCCAGTGACCAAGCACAACTAAATGCCATATACGCGACCAAGTAATCATTGGATCGTCATGTAAAAATCTATCCCACAATGACATTAAATATTTTTCATTTACATTCGATCGTTTACCAAGTTCATGCAGGTTTTGTTCGCAAAAAGTCTTTAGTTCATTCTTTAACCAGTGTTTCCAAGGTAAAACAAAACCCATTTTCTTACGATTCACAACTTCATCGGGCAATAAATCTTTTAACGAATCAGTTAATAATTTTTTTGGAGCAAGTAAACTCTTGTGCTTATCTTCTAAAGCCAACACATATTCAACCAATTTATAATCTAAAAATGGAACGCGTACTTCTAATGCAACAGCCATACTCATTTGGTCGGCATCACGTAATAATACATTTTGCATATACGTTGTAATTTCAGCTTGAGAGCATTTACTTATTAAATGATTTCTTTCGTCGGTATTTAAAGTACGTACTGCTTTGTAAACTGGATTAAATGGTAGTTGATTAACTCCATTCATCAATTGTACTTGTGAATCATTAAATACTGAGCGTGAAAGCGGATAAAAATAATCGAAATTTAAAATGGGTTTTGTTAAGAATGTAGCTTTCTTCTCTGCAGCAATTGTCTTCTTATTCATAACACCTGCACCCATTGTTCTAAACATACGAGGAACAGCATTCATCCAAGCTTTTTGTTTAATGGCAGCAGCACGTTTAAAAACTTCATAACCGCCAAACAATTCATCTCCTCCTAAACCTGATAATGCCATTGTTATTCCTGCATTTTTGTTGCTTTAGAAACAACATAAGAATTAGGCCATCACCGCTAGGATGATCCATTGCATTTAAAGCTTCAGGTAAATCTTTTAAAAAGTCATTTACCGAAAGTTTTATTTCGTGGTGTTTGGTATTAAATCGTTTTGAAATTAAATCTGAATAAGGAGCTTCAGTAAAATCCTGCTCATTAAAAGTAACAGAGAAAGTATTTACTTTTTCCGTAGAAGTCTTACTCATCAGCCCAACAATAGCACTCGAATCAATTCCACCCGATAAAAATGCACCAAATGGTACATCAGCAACTAATCGTCTTTCAACAGATTTAGCAAGTAAATCAGAAACGGTATCACAGACTACTTTGTATTCTTTCTTTTCTTTTGAATCAGAATTAGCTTTATCCTTTACATTCCACCAACATTGTATATCAAAATTATTTCCACTAACTTTTGCATAATGCCCTGGCATCAACATAAAAACATCTTTTACAATGGTAAGCGGGGCATGTACAGTTTGGTATTGGATGTATTCTGTTAAAGCAGAAGAATCAATTTGTTTATCAACTAAACCAGAACTTAATAAAGAACGAATTTCAGAAGAGAAAATTAAAGAATCATTTTTTTGATGGTAGTAAAGAGGCTTCACTCCTAGCCTATCTCTAACAATATATGTTTCTTTCTTTTCTACATCATAAATTGCAAAGGCAAACATTCCATTAAAGCGCTGAATACAATCAATTCCCCACCTTTTAAATGCAGCTAAAATAACTTCAGTGTCAGAATTTGTTCTAAACACATAAGGCATCTCGCCCTGTTGAGCACGTTGCAATTCAAATTTTAAATCTTTATAATTATACAATTCTCCATTATAAACAATCACCAATTTTCCATCATTAGAAATCATTGGTTGATTTGAAGAAGGAGAAACATCAATAATAGATAATCGTCTATGTCCTAAAAAAACGTTCTTATCATTCCACACACCTTCAGCATCTGGACCGCGATGCGAGATTGAATCATTCATTAATTTAAGGCGTTCTATCGCCTTTTGTTCACTTAATGAATATGTAATTATTCCAGTAATTCCGCACATTATAATCCTATTGCATTAAGAAAACGTTTATCATTAATCATTAGCTCAATTCCTTTTTCCAATGGTAGAAGCTCACTTCCTAATATTTCTTTCATTTTAGAATTATCAGGTTGTCTTCGTGTCATGTCACCATCTGCTAAGGGTGCAAGGTGAACAATTTTAGATTTAGATTTTGTTAAAGCTATAATAACTTGAGCAAGTTCAAGTACAGTGTAAAGCTTATCATTTCCAATATTAATAACATCATTCACAACTTTATTTTCATAAAGACAATTTAAACATGTTGTAACCGTATCGTCAACATAAGTAAAAGTACGTGTTTGAGAGCCATCACCATAAATAGTTATATCTTCTCCTTTTAATGCCGAAGCTAAAAATTTAGCCACAACAAAATCAGTACTTTGATTTGGTCCGTAGGTATTAAAAAATCTAAAAATTGTATAATCCAAACCAAACTCCTGTTGGTAGCTTTTACAAAAGCTTTCACCAACATTTTTAACTACAGCATAAGGTACACGAGAATTAAGAGGTGTTGTGTGCTCATGCTGCGGAAGAACAACTGGCTCACCATCACTTCAGAAGAAGAAGAAAAGAAAACACGTTTAACCGAAGAGTTTTTTGAAAGATTTAAAACATTCTTAATTCCTTCAATATCTCTTAACACACTAACTGGATTATCCTGCGTTCGTTGAACACCAACAACTGCTGCAAAATGAAAAACAAAATCAAATTTATGAGAAACCATAACCTGACCAATGTCTTGTAAATCATTTACATTACATTTAATAAAATGCCATCTATCAAAATGTTCTTTTGGCAATTTGCTTCTAAAACCTGTTGAAAGATCATCTAGAATAATAACGAAATTATTTTCGTTTTGAATTAATTTTTCAATTAAAGCGCTTCCAACATTTCCGGCTCCACCAGTAACTAATATTTTTTTCTGCATTATTTTATAATTTCAAGGGCGGTTGTACACCATTTCTCAATTGTAAGTTGTTGAGATAATTTATTACTACGTTCGCTCATCAAATTTAAGCTTTCATTTGATAAATTGAAAAGCTTTTTTAGTTTTTCTTTCAAATCAATTATGTTTCCAGCTTCAAATTCAAAACCATTTTCTTCTTTTTTGAGGAATAATTCCTTTGCTCCTACTTCGGAACTAAGAATCAATGGCAAACCTGCCGCAGCATATTCGTGCACAACAACTCCCCAAGGCTCAAATCTACTAGGCAAAACAAATGCCCCACATTGCTCAATATAATTTCTTAGTTCGCTCGGTTGAACAAAACCAAAATGTTTAATTTGAGGATGCACAATTGGCTTTATATCGCCTGTTCCTAAACACCACAAAACTTGTTTGAAATAACAAATGGAGAAACTATAGAAGCAATTCGTTTGTTTTACATTCCCTTTCCATTTGTATCCATGCATAATACAGTTGGAATCTTTCCCAAAATATGATTTGCAAACTTTCAAATAATCTTTATCAATCCAGCCACTACAAAATAAGGCATCTGGCTTAATTGAATTAACCAATTTCAGTAATTCTGAATAAGAAAAATCGTTTCGTTCATAGAACTTAATAGAAGAATCTTTATTTTTAAATTCAAAAGGAGCTTCTTTATTAACAGGATAACGAATTACGTGTATCTCTGTTGTAATTGCTAATTCTTCAATGCAAGAAGTAAAATACGTTGCGATTTCAGTATATAAAAAAACTACTTTTTCTTATACATAATTCCAAGTTGCATTTGATTTTCTTCAACAACATTTTCTTCTTGATAATCTTGAGATTTTTTCCCAACAAATATTAAACTTAAAGACAATAAAAGGAAGATAGTAAATGGATTTAATGAAGCCGTTAACCAAGATTCAAATTGATTTGAAAACAAAACGCCATACAACAATGGAAAAACAGAAATGCTAAATTTAGAAATGGAAAAATAAAAGTAATAAACCCTCAAGAAAAGCTACTAAACCTACCAAGTCCAGTGTCCAACCAAATGTAAGATATGAATTATGAGCTGCACCTTGATGCCCTAAGCTCTCAATTCATGCATAGAATTCAAAGTAAATATACTCAGTATAGTTAAAACCTCTGCCCAGAAAAAAATTCTTTTCTATCTGTTCAAACGCAAAATTCCATGCAACTAAACGTCCTGAACCATCTTTTAAGGTTTCAACTCTAAAATATTGATCCATACCTAATGAATAAACAATACCTTCAAAATTTGAAGTAATAATTTCATACGAAGCTATGATTAGCATTAAAATTAAATCCCAAAAGAGGAGATAGTTTATGAAAGTACCTGAATCCAAAAAAATAATAAAGTTGCAACTAGTGAACTTCTTGCTCCACTAAAATAACAATGAAATAAGCTACTCCATATATAAAATATCTTACTCTTGGTGTAAACATTTCTGGAAAAAATTCAACAACAATTGTAAAAAAAGCAATGTAAAGAAAACAATAAATACCTAAGGCATTCGGATTACCCAAAACACCATTAAACCTGCCAACCAAGATAACCAGCTTGGTCTTAAATATTTTAAACCAATTCCTATCAACAATAAACAAATAAACCAAACAATTTTCTTCAAGAAATTCTTCTCAGTTTTCCTGAAATACATAAGAAAAAAATTGGGTACTGAAAAAAAAGAAAAAAATATGAAAGTGTTTTTTGTGCAGCAAGTCCTAAGTTCGGGCTAAAAGCAAGGCAAATTATAGCAATTAATAAAAATGGTAGGATAAATAAATGAATTTTAACCTTTATTTCAGTATAAAAATAATTTCTAAAAGCGGCTAAAGTAAATAGAATAATATAAATATTCTTAACTCCTCCTGCCCAACTTAATAAAAATAACCGACTATCTGATAAAGTAAGCACTAGAACAAATGCAATTAAAAATTCTGCATCAATCTTTTTTGATACAATAAAATTGCGGAGAGTGGAACCAATCCATAAACAACTGGATTTACAAATATTCCAACAATTATCCATACAATGGAGAGTATAATAAATTGAATATTTTCCCTTAAATATTGTATCAAGTGAGTGCGATTTCACATCAAAAGTACTAAAAGTACTTCATACAAAACAAAAAAGCCCCAATATTAAATGGGGCTTTTAATTATTCTTCTTTTTTCTTTTTCTTATCAGGCTTCGGTTTAATTACAGTAACAACAATATCTTGCTTTTCCTTATCAAAACCAACCTCTATAATATCACCTTCTACAGGTGCGTTTTTAATGATTTCCTCAGCTAATGGATCTTCAACGTATTTTTGAATAGCACGTTTTAACGGGCGAGCGCCATACTGAATGTCATACCCTTTTTCTTCAATAAAGTTCTTAGCTTCTTCGGTAAGCTGCACATTGTATCCTAAAGACACCAATCTACCGTACAATTTAGCTAATTCAATATCAATGATTTTATGAATATCTTGTTTCTCTAAAGAGTTGAACATAATAACATCATCAATACGATTCAAGAACTCTGGCGCAAAGGCTTTCTTTAAAGCATTCTCAACAATTCCTTTCGAATTGTCATCAGCGCTGTCCTTTTTAGCCGATGTTCCAAAACCAACACCTTGACCGAAATCTTTTAACTGACGTGCTCCAATGTTAGATGTCATAATAATAATAGTGTTCTTGAAATCGATTTTACGACCCAAACTATCAGTTAAAATACCATCATCTAATACTTGCAACAACATATTAAATACATCAGGATGCGCTTTTTCAATCTCATCTAATAACACTACTGAATATGGTCTACGACGTACCTTTTCAGTTAATTGTCCACCTTCTTCGTATCCAACGTATCCCGGAGGCGCTCCAATTAAACGAGTAACTGCAAATTTCTCCATGTACTCACTCATGTCAATTCTAATCAACGCATCATCATTATCAAATAAATATTTAGATAATATTTTTGCTAATTGAGTTTTACCAACACCTGTAGGCCCAAGGAAAATAAATGAACCAATTGGCTTGTTAGGGTCTTTTAAACCAGCTCTATTACGTTGAATTGCTTTCACAACTTTAGCAACAGCTTGGTCTTGACCAATAACTTTACCTTTCATTTCCTCACCCATCAATAACAACTTGTTAGTCTCATTTTGATTAACACGTTGTACAGGAATGCCTGACATCATAGAAACTACTTCAGCCACATTGTCTTCAGTAACTACAACACGGTTATTTTTTGTTTCTTCTTCCCAAGCCTTTTTAGCAGCTTCTAATTGATTTTGAAGGTTCTTTTCTACATCACGTAATTTAGCCGCCTCTTCGTATTTTTGACTTCTAACTACACGGTTTTTCTCCTCTTTAATATCATCAATCTTTTGTTCGATGTCTAATACATTTTGAGGAACGTTAATATTTGTAATGTGTACACGAGAACCTGCCTCATCTAATGCGTCAATTGCTTTATCTGGTAAATGACGGTCAGTAATATAACGAGCAGTTAAAGTAACACAAGCTTTTAATGCTTCTTCTGTGTAAGTTACATTATGATGATCTTCGTATTTTGACTTAATATTATTTAAAATCTGGAACGCCTCTTCTGGTGTTGCAGGCTCAATTAATACTTTTTGGAAACGACGCTCTAAAGCTCCGTCTTTCTCAATATATTGACGATATTCATCTAACGTAGTTGCACCAATACATTGAATTTCTCCACGAGCTAAAGCTGGTTTAAACATATTACTTGCATCTAAAGAGCCACTTGCTCCACCTGCACCAATAATAGTATGAATCTCATCAATAAATAAAATTACATCAGGAGATTTTTCTAACTCAGTCATTACCGCTTTCATACGCTCTTCAAATTGTCCACGGTATTTTGTACCTGCAACTAAAGAAGCTAAATCTAATGTAACAACACGTTTACCAAATAATACACGCGATACTTTACGTTGAACAATACGCAGTGCTAAGCCTTCTGCAATGGCAGATTTACCCACACCTGGCTCACCAATTAAAATTGGATTATTCTTTTTACGACGTGATAAAATTTGAGAAACACGCTCAATTTCCTTTTCACGACCTACAATTGGGTCCAATTTCCCGTCTTCTGCCATTTTAGTTAAATCTCTTCCGAAATTATCTAATACTGGAGTTTTAGATTTTGACTCCCCAGGTTTTTTTGATTGTGAAGCTGCACCAAAACTTGCATCATCCGCATCATCATCATCCGATGTTGGTCCTTCCATTCTGATATCATCAGATGGGTCTTTAATGTACTCTTCTAAAGATGATCTTAGTGAGTCGTAATCCATTCCAAATTTTGCCATTGCTTTAGATGCTATATTATCGTTATCTTTTAAAATACAAAGCAATAAATGCTCGGTACCAATTTCATTTGCTTTAAATGTTTTAGCTTCTAAATAAGTTAGTTTTAAAGCTTTCTCCGCTTGTTTTAACAAAGGAATGTTTGATAAATTACTCATTTTCTTTGTAGAAACTGGCATTGCATGCTCAATCTGCTTTCTTAGCTCTTGAAGATTGATGTTATTCTTCTTCAATAATTTAATACCTAAGCCATCACCATCTCTGATAATACCTAACATTAAATGCTCCAGTCCAATATATTCGTGTCCAAGGCGCATGGCTTCTTCCCTGCTGTATGTAATCACATCTTTTACCCTAGGTGAAAATTTTGCTTCCATAATGTTCTATCCTTTCGTTTATTTAGTATTATTTCCTGCACTAATTTACACAATTAATGCCAAATTCAAAAGTACTATTTTACAAATGGGAAGTTGTCATAAAAAGCCCTTTTTATCAACAATAAAAATGTTGATAAGTAGCCCCTAAATGTTCTTTGTTTTTGGGTAACTTCGACCCTCTTTGGAAGAATGACGAACGAATTAAATTCGATTTTTAATTCAAAAAAAAGAGACTGACAGAATTGCTGAATTAATATAAATTAAATACAAAATAGTACCAAATGGCTGAAGGAGAAAAAATCATTCCGATTAACATTGAAGATGAAATGAAAACTGCTTACATCGATTATTCGATGTCGGTTATTGTATCACGTGCTTTACCTGATGTGCGCGACGGCTTAAAACCTGTTCATCGTCGTGTATTGTACGGAATGTTAGAACTTGGTGTATTACATAATCGTCCATATAAAAAATCTGCCCGTATTGTTGGAGAGGTTTTAGGAAAGTATCACCCACATGGTGACTCTTCTGTTTACGACACGATGGTTCGTATGGCGCAAGATTGGAGTTTACGTTACCCATTAGTTGACGGCCAAGGAAACTACGGTAGTGTTGATGGTGATCCACCTGCAGCTATGCGTTATACAGAAGCACGTTTAAGAAAGATTGCTGAAGAGATGTTGAACGACATCGAAAAAGATACTGTTGATTTTAGACCAAACTTTGACGACTCGTTAACAGAGCCGACTGTTCTTCCAACAAAATTCCTAACCTATTAATTAATGGTGCGTCAGGTATTGCAGTTGGTATGGCAACTAATATGGCTCCTCACAACTTAAAAGAAATTTGTGATGCTTGTATGGCTTATATCGACAACAAAGAAATTGATGTTGATGGTTTAATGCAATATGTAAAAGCTCCAGATTTCCCAACTGGTGGAACAATTTACGGTTACTCAGGTGTGAAAGAAGCTTTCCACACAGGAAGAGGAAGAATAATATTACGTGCAAAAGCAAGTATCGAAACATATAAAGATAGAGAACGCATTATAGTTAATGAGATTCCATATCAGTTAAACAAAGCTGAGATGATTAAAAAGCAATGGGATCTTTGCAACGATAAAAAAATTGAAGGTATTACCGAAATCCGTGACGAGAGTGACAGAGATGGTATGCGTATTGTTTATGAATTACGTAGAGATGCAGTTTCAGGAGTTGTATTAAACAACTTATATAAATATACATCTTTACAAACTTCATTCTCTGTTAACAACATTGCTCTTGTTGCTGGTCGTCCTATTATGTTGAATTTGAGAGATCAGGTTCATCATTTTGTTGAGCATCGTCATGAAGTTGTTATTAGAAGAACAAAATATGAATTAGCACAAGCAGAAAAACGTGCACATATATTAGAAGGTTTATTAATTGCAATCGACAACTTAGATGCAGTTATTAAAATCATTCGTGAGTCAGCTTCACCTGATATTGCTAGAGATGAGTTGATGGGCAAATTTAGTTTATCTGAAATTCAATCAAGAGCAATCTTAGACATGCGTTTAAGAACATTAACTGGACTTGAGCGTGATAAACTAAAAGAAGAATACACAGAGTTAATGAACCACATTAATTTCTTAAAGAACATTTTAAATGACGAGCCTTTAAGAATGAAAATCATTAAAGATGAAATTCAAGAAATAAAAGATAAATACGGTGATGCAAGAAAAACCGACATCGTTTACGCAGGAGATGATATCCGTATGGAAGATATTATTGCTGATGAAGATGTAGTTATCACTATTTCGCACATGGGTTATATTAAGCGTACTAGCTTAACTGAATACAAATCTCAAAACCGTGGTGGTAAAGGTTCTAAAGGCTCTGCTACACGTGATGAAGATTTTATTGAGCACATGTTTATTGCATCAACACACGCTTATTTATTATTGTTTACAGAAAAAGGACAAGTGTTCTGGTTAAGAGCATACGAAGTTCCTGAAGGAAATAAAACAAGTAAAGGACGTGCAATTCAAAATCTTTTAAATATTCCTGCGGATGATAAAGTAAAAGCATTTATTAATGTTAGAAGTTTATCGGAAGAGGAATACATTAATAATAACTTCATTGTATTATGTACTAAAGAAAATATTATTAAGAAAACAACTTTAGAGGCTTACTCTCGTCCAAGAGCAAATGGTATCAATGCAATTACTATTCGTGAAGGAGATCAGTTATTAGAAGCTGCTTTAACAAATGGCAAGAATGAAATCATGATTGCTACTAAATTTGGTAAAGTTTGCCGTTTCCCTGAAGAAAAAGTTCGTCCAATGGGAAGAAATGCTTCGGGTGTAATTGCAGTTGACTTAAACGATGAAGAAGGCGCTAAAAACGAAGTTATCGGTATGATTTGTATCGATGACCTTCAATCAAATGTTTTAGTAGTGTCTGAAAAAGGATATGGTAAACGTTCAGAAATTGACGAGTATCGTATTACTAACCGTGGTGGTAAAGGTGTTAAAACAATTAATGTAACTGAAAAAACAGGACATTTAGTTGCAATTAAATCGGTAACCGATGCTAACGACTTAATGATTATTACTAAAGAAGGTATCACTATTCGTTTAAGTGTAGCCGCTTTACGTGTAATGGGTCGTGCAACACAAGGTGTTCGTTTAATCAATATTTCTGAAGAAGATGAAATTGCGGCGGTAACCAAAGTTGACCATGAAGAAGATGAGGTTGAAAATGGCACGATTGATGATAATTCGGTGCAGAATTCTCCTGAAACTGACGCAGAAAAGGGGACTGAGCCAACTGATAATGTTGAATAAACACGGGAATTAAATAAGAAACAAATAATATATTTTTGAGACCATTAAAAAAATCTCTATGAAAAAGAAACACTTTTTAGGAGCCTTAGCAGGCTTAATATGTTCAACAGGAATGTGGGCACAAGCAACTTTAATAGAAAAAGTTGAAGCCAAAGCTGATAAAGTTGTAATTCCATACGAAAGATGGAAATTGCCAAACGGCTTAACTATTTTATTACACGAAGATCATTCAGATCCTGTTGTAAACGTTCAGGTTACTTATAAAGTAGGTTCTAATCGTGAGAGTATTGGTAAATCAGGTTTTGCTCATTTCTTTGAGCACATGATGTTCCAAGGTTCAAAGCACGTTGCAGATGAAGAGCATTTTAAAATGATTTCTACAGCAGGTGGAACAATGAATGGTTACACACAAAGAGATAAAACAGTTTATTTCGAAACATTACCTTCTAATTATTTAGAAATGGCAATGTGGTTAGAGTCTGATCGCATGGGCTTTTTATTAGATTCATTAACTAATAAGAAATTCGAAAACCAACGTGATGCCGTAAAAAACGAAAAGTCTCAAAACGTAGAGAATCAACCGTATGCAATGGCGTTTGTTGAGGTAATCAATAAAGTACTTTATCCACAAGGACATCCATACAGCTGGCCAGTTATTGGTTACGTTGATGATTTGAACAGAGCAAACTTGCAAGATGTTAAGAATTTCTTTTTAAGATGGTACGGTCCAAACAATGCAATCTTAACGATTTCTGGAGATTTTAATACTCAAGAAGCTTTGGCTATGGCAGATAAATACTTTGGAAATATTAAACCTTGTCCAGAGGTTAAAAAAATGAGAGCTCCAAGCTTCACAATTCCTACTGATAAATATGCTTCTTACAAAGACCGTACTTATTTTCCATTAAACTTACGTGTTTACCCAACTGTTCCTCAATACCACAGAGATGAAGCAGCATTAAATTTATTAGCTTCTATGATGGGGTCTGGAAACAACTCTATTTTCTACAAAAACTTTGTGAAAAGCAAATTAGCAATTGATGCGGGTGTTAACCACGAATCAAGTGAATTAGCAGGTGAGTTTAGCTTAAGCTTTTTCTGTTATCCTCCTGAGTTTGATGCAAACTTTAACTTAGATTACGAAAAAGTATTTTCTGATATTGATGCAAAAGTTAAAACTACAATTGATGAATTTGAGCAAACAGGAATTACTGACGAAGCATTGCAAAGAGCTAAGGCATCTTTTGAAACCGACCAATACAGTGGTTTATCAAGTGTAATGGAAAAAGGGACTATAATTTCTGAGTGGGAACGTTTATTAGGTAAATCTTCTACTATTTCTGATGAAATTGACAGATACACTAAAGTAACTAAAGAAGACATTACTCGTGTATTTAATAAATACATTAAAGGTGCAGGAGCAGCAGTTTTAAACACTACACCAATATTTAGTGCAAAAGATTCAGTAAAAAGTATTAATCCATATGCTGGAGTTACTATCCCAGCTGACCCTGAATACAATGGTTTAAGTTATACGCCAAATCCTGATAAATTTGAAAGAGCTGCTAGACCAGTTGCAGGTGCTGTAAAACCAGTTAAAACTCCAGATTTCTTTACTTATAAACTTAATAATGGTTTATCTGTAATTGGAACAAAAAACACTGAATCACCAGAAGTAACAATTTTGATTACAATGGAAGGTGGTAGCTTAGTTTTACCTGCTGATCAAGTAAAAAAATTGGGTGTAGCTGAATTAACAGCTAACTTGATGAATGAGAGCACTAACAAATATACTACTGAGCAAATTAGTGCAGAGTTAGAAAAAATTGGTAGTTCAATAAGATTTAATGCTAGTAAAACACAAACAACTATTAATGTATATTGTTTAAAGAAAAATTTAGATGCAACACTAAAACTATTAGATGAGAAATTGTTAAATCCAGCATTTAAAGAAGAAGATTTTACTTTAGCTAAAAAACAATATAAAGAGTCTATTCGCAACGAAGGAACAAGTGCAAACACAATGGCTGAAAAGGCCTTTAACCAAGCACTTTATGGTAATTCAGTTATGGGAAATGACCCTTCTCTTAAAACAATTGAAAATATTTCTTTACAAGACGTTAAGGATTATTACAAAAATTACTACACTCCAACAGGAACTAATTTAGTTGTAGTTGGTGATGTTGAAGAAGCTGATGTAAAAGCTAAATTGGAGTTTTTAAACAAATGGGCTGCTAAGGAAGTTAAAATTCAACCAATTGTTGAAATGGCTACTCCACAAGAACCTCAATTTTTCATTTTCAATAAAGATGCTGCTCCTTCTTCTGTAATTATGATGGGTTATCCTTCAATAAAATATGATGCTACAGGTGATTTTTACAAAAACCGTATTGCTAACTTTATTTTTGGAGGTAACTTCAATAGCCGTTTAAATTTAAATTTACGTGAAGAAAAAGGCTACACTTATGGTATTTACTCTGGCTTTAGAGGAGATAAATACACAGGTAAATTTGTTATTAGTTCTTCGGTTAAACGTTCTGCTACAGCAGCTTCTTTAGCTGAAATCATGAAAGAGTTTAAGAAATACCAAACAGAAGGTATTACTGATAAAGAATTGGAGTTCACTAAAAACTCATTATTGAACGAAGAGGCTTTAAAGTATGAATCACCTTACCAAAAAGCATCTTTCTTAGCTAATATTGCACGTAATGGTTTAGATAAAGATTATACTTCCAAACAAAATCAGTTGTTAAAAACAATGACGAAAGAAGAAGTTAATCAACAAATTAAGAAATATTTCGATGCTAATAAACTTACAACTGTTATTGCAGGTGATAAGGATTTAATTCAAATACAATTGGATAAAATGGCTAAAGACAAGCAAAACAAAGAGGTTTTAGATAAAGTTAAATTAAAGAAGATTACAGTAGACTAATCATTTTCCTTTTGGTATAATAATTGGTTTATAAATAAAAAAACAAAGAAAATGAGAGTATTATTATCATCACTTCTGACAGTTAGTGTTATGGCTGTGTCAGCACAAAGTAATCAACTTCAGAATACGATTAATTATTTAAAAACGAAAGAATACGACAAAGCCAAAGCGGCTGCTGACGCTGCTGCTGTTCACGAAAAAACATCCACAAGTGCAAAACTTTGGATGTATAGAGGCATGGTTTACCAAGAAATTCATGGTTCTAAAGATGTTAACGTAACTAAGCTTGATGCTGATGCAATCGAAAAAGCGGTGGAGAGTTATATCACTTGTTATAAGTTTGATAAAGATGTCGTTTACAAAGAAACTGTAATAAAAAATTTCCCAAATGCTTGCGCTGATTTAAATAATAAGGCACTATATCTAATAGAAAACAAAGAATTTGATAAAGCAGCGAAAGCTTATGACATTCTTGAAAGCGCCTTGCCTTTTGATTATGATCAAGCAATGAAAAGAAATAACATAACTAAAGAAAAGTTGATGTTTAATCGTTACAGGATGTATGTCAAATCAGGTAACAAAGAAAAAACTTTTGAAAGCGCTAATAAATTAATTGATATTAAGTACAAAGATCCAAGTATTTACACAGATATGATTAAATTGTCTTTACAAGATAAAGATACAGTTAAAGCTCTTTCTTATGTTGAAAAAGGTAAAATCTTATTTGAAGATAATTTAGATTTAATTAATCAAGAAATCAATATCTACTTAGCTCAAAAGAAAATTGATGTACTAAAAGATAAATTAGCTAAGGCAATTGATCTTGCTCCAGATAATGAAGTTTTACATACTATTTTAGCTACTATCTATCAAAAAAACAATGAATTAGATAAGGCTGAAGCTTCCTATTTAAAATCGCTTGAATTAAAACCTGATTATGAAATTGCAAACTATAACTTAGGTGTTATGTATTTTAATGCTGGTAATGCTTGGAACGAAAAATTAAACAACCTACCTCCAAAAGAAACGGCAAAAGCTAAAGAATATGAAACTAAGGCTAATGAGCAATTTAAAAAAGCGGTTATTTATTTAGAAAAATCATACGAATTATCTCCTGATAAAAACACAAAAAAACAATTAAGACAGCTTTTCTTACGTTTAGGTGAAACAGAAAAAGCAGATAAATACAAATAATTTTGACGCAGAATTAAAAATAAAAGTGAGCTAATGCTCACTTTTATTTTGCCCAAAAATTTGTTTATGGAATATTTTTAATTCTTCGTCTTATTACAAAATACACACACTATGAAAAAGCAAATTATAAACCTATTAGCGTTTATTCCAATTATAGCGCTTGCACAACCTAATAAAGTACAATCCGCTTGGAGAAACATTTCCGACTACGAAAGTAGTTATGATGTAAACTCATTAACAAGTGCTAAAGAAGCTATTGATTTGGCTTTGGTTCACGAAAAAACAATGACGGGAGCAAAAACTTGGGTGTATAATTCTAAAATTGAATATTACCAATTTAGAGAGGCATTTAAAGCTGAGCAAGCAAAGCTTACTACCATAAAAAATGATGGTGAGAAAAATGAAGTGGCTTATGGAAATGTAAATCCAACCAAACTAAAGGACTCATACAACTCATTAAAAAAAGCAATTTCTTTTGATAAAGACCAATCTTACAAGCCAGATATTGATAAAATACAATCTCAATTAGCTTTAGAAATTGGGAATATTGCTATAGGAAAGTACAAAGCTAAAATTTACGAAGATGCTACCGATTTATTCGTTATCTCTTATGAGGTTTATAAATCAATTTCAGGGACAAAGGATACTAATACACTCTCAAATGCATTGATTTGTGCACAAAAATCAAGTGCTAAAATTAAATTGATTGAAGTGAGTAATTATATGATTAAAGAAAACTTAGCAATTCCGTATACTTACCAAAGTTTATGCGAGGCGCAAATTGCGGCAAAAGACACTGCGGCTGCATTGCAAACATTAAAAACAGGTAGAGCAGCATTTCCAAATGATATTTCTTTAATGAATAAGGAAACTGAGTTTTATTTAATACAAGGCAAACAGCAAGAAGCAATTGATAACTTAAATAAAGCAATTGCACAATCGCCAAAACAATCAATACTTTATATGGTGAGAGGTAATGTTTACGATAACCTTGCAAATCCTGCAGGTACCGCAAAAGAAAAACCTACAAATTATGAAGAATTAGTTGGAAAAGCAGAAGTAGATTACTTAAAAACAATTGAATTAGACCCTACTAATTTTAACTGTTGGTATAACATTGGTGCACTTTACAACAACTGGGGAGTATATTACCAAACTAAAGCAGATGCCTTTAACAAAGTAAATGCTGAACAAAAAGCTCTTGCCGAAAAAGCGCAAACCATGTTTAAAAAGGCAATTGTTAATCTTGAAAAGGCATTGGAAATAAATAGTACCGAAAGTCAAACTATGTTTGCATTAAGAAAACTATACTTACTAACTGGAGATAGCGCTAAAGCGGCGCAAATGTCGGAGAGAATGAAGAAATAGATTCAATTTGAAAATGAAACCTGTTCGTTAGAACAGGTTTTTTTATTTATTAGCCGACACCATTCTATCATTATCGCTTAAGTCTTTATGAAGTGTAACATTCGAAAAGCCTTTGTTTTCTAATAATTCAATTACTTCTCTTCCTAATTGTTGATTTATTTCAAAATACAATTTCCCAGTTGGGTTCAAATTAGCTAAGGCAAAATCGGCAATCACTTTATAAAATAAAAGCGGGTCGTTATTTTCTACAAATAGAGCCAAATGTGGTTCAAATTGTAAAACCGTATCATTCATAGTATGCGCTTCCTTTTTTGCAATATAAGGTGGATTGCTCACGATAATATCAAATTTTAAATGCTCTATCGATGGTGTTTTTAGTATATCTATTTCATAAAAAGCAACTAGTACTCTTAAAGTATCAGAGTTCTTTCTAGCTACTTCCAATGCGGCTTTTGAAACATCTACTGCGTAAACATTCCAATCGCTTTTCTTCTTCTTAATTGAGATAGGAATACACCCGCTTCCAGTTCCAATATCTAGTAGTGTTAATGAATTTTGCTTATTCTCATTACAAATCAATTCAACCAATTCCTCCGTTTCGGGTCGGGGAATCAATACATTTTCATTTACAAAATATTTCTCGCCATAAAACCATGCTTCATGCAAAATGTATTGTATTGGCATTTTAGTGGCTAAATCCTTTGCTATATCATACACAATAATTAAATCAGATTGATTAAGAAACTCATCCTTTCTTAATTGCATATCTTCCCTACTAAAATTTAAAACATGTGAAAATGATATAAATAACAATTCATTTATTTCATCCTTGCTGTAAATATCTTGTAATTGCTCATGATAGAACAAATACATGTCAGAAATTTTATTGCTTTTAACTTTCATTCTTCAATATCATTTTACTAAACAAACCCAGTCTCGATACACCCCCCGAAGTCTCGGGGGCACTCGACCTGACAATTTACTAAACAATGTCAGGTCGAGTGTTTTTGTTGACATGCAAGTTTCAGATAAAATCAAAATTACAAAAGTCAACAAAAAAGTATCGAGACCTGACAACGAAATTACTTCATCATTCCAACTATTTTAATTGCCTCTATCGCTTCCTTTACATCATGAACTCTTAAAATATTTGCCCCTTTTAATAAAGCAATTGTATTTACAACACTTGTTCCGTTTAAGGCATGCTCTGCATCACAATTTAAAACTTTTTGAATCATTCCCTTACGAGAAACACCAACTAAAATTGGCACTTTATATTTTTTTAATTCTTCTAATCTATTTAGTAATTCATAATTGTGTTCTAATGTTTTTCCAAAACCAAAGCCAGGGTCGATGATGGTATTTTTAATTCCGGCTGCTTTACATTCTTTCAATTTAGAAGTGAAAAAATCATTTACTTCTTTCACTACATTTTTATATACTGGCTTTACTTGCATGGTTTTAGGCGTTCCTTTTATATGCATCGCTATATAATGTAGTTTTAATTCAGCTACCGTTTTTAGCATGTTTTTATCCATTGCCCCGCTTGAGATGTCGTTAATCATATCAGCGCCTTGCTCAACTGCTGCCAAAGCTGTTTCTGAACGGTAGGTGTCAATAGAAATGATAATTTCAGGGAAAGTGTTACGTATTAACTTTAAAGCTGGTAAAAGACGTTTTAACTCCTCCTCTACTCCAACTGGTTCAGATCCTGGGCGAGTACTTTCGGCGCCTAAATCTAAAATGGAGCAACCATGGTCTATGTCTTTTTCAACACGTTTTAGGAGTTTTTTATAACTGCCTTGTTTACCACCATCGTAAAAGGAATCGGGGGTTAAATTAACAATAGACATAACGGATGGTTTAGAAATCGTTAACATTTTTCCATTAACTATTAGTACATCCTTAGCATTAATTTGTGTAACTTGCTTGCTCATTAAAATTGTGTTTATGAATACTTCCCAGCAATATGAAGCTGTTATAAAATTATGCAAAGATATCTTTTTAAAGAAGATGAAAGACTATGGAACAGCTTGGCGAATTTTACGCACATCTTCCTTAACCGATCAAATTTTCATTAAAGCTCAACGCATAAGAAGTATTGAACAAAAAGGCACGCAAAAGATACAAGATGACATTAAAGGCGAGTATATTGGCATTATAAACTACTGTGTAATTGCACTAATCCAGTTAGAAATGGCTGAAGATACTCGCACCGAATTGCCTTACGATGAAACAGCTGCTCTTTACGAAAAACATTTCCTAACTACCAAAAAATTAATGGAAGATAAAAACCATGATTATGGTGAGGCTTGGAGAGATATGCGCGTAAGCTCATTAACCGACCTTATTTTAATGAAGATTTTACGTGTAAAACAAATCGAAGATAACCAAGGTCAAACCATTATTTCTGAAGGGATTGATGCCAATTATATGGATATGATTAATTACTCTGCTTTTGCCTTGATTAAGTTGACTGAAGGGAAGTAAAAAATTATTGAAAATTGAAGAAGGAAGATTAAATGAGTTAATTTAATTTGACAAAACTAAACCAATGGAACCTCAATAACCACAGTAGTTCCCTGCCCTGGTGTTGAGTCGAAATCTACATTTCCATTTAGGAATTCAACACGGGAAATGATGTTTTTTAAACCAATGCCTTCAAAGCTATCTATTTTCTTTTTATCAAAACCAACTCCGTTATCTTCAATCATAACCGTTAACTCACCATCGTGTTTAATTAACTGCATACTAATTTGATTTGCGTTAGCATGTTTAATAATATTAGACACTACTTCCTGAATAACGCGATATAAAACAGTTTCAACTGTGTTATCTAACCTATCATCCAAGCCTACAATTTGCAAATCGATTTTTAAGTTAGGTACCGAACCAATTTTAGTAATAAACTCGCGAACAGCAGATGCTAGTCCTAATTTAATTAAGGTATTCGGCATCATGTTATGCGATACCGCACGCACTTCTTTTACCGAATCGTTTACTAAATCTAAAGCATTTTTCAAAAGGAGCGTTTGTTCATCATTCTCTAATTTAATTTTGGATTCCAAACCACTTAAATTTAATTTTGCAGCTGATAAAATTTGCCCTACACCATCATGTAAATCTTGAGCAATACGCCTGCGTTCCTTTTCTTCCGCCTCTATAACTGCCTTTGAACGTAAATCCTTTTGACTCGCAATTTCAGCATCCATTCTTGCTTTCGCCTTAATTTTATTTCGAGATGAAATGAAATAGGCTAAGGCTACTATTAATACAACTAAACCTATTAATGAAAATATAAATGTTTGTTGACGTTTCTTCTCAGCTTCATTAGCTAATAATTCAGCTTGTTGTTTGGCAATAGCTAAATCCTTTTTTTCGGTTTCATACTTTGTTTGCATCTCTGCCATCTTATCAACGTTAGCTTCGTTATAAACAGAGTCTTTGTAATCAGAATACAATTCATAATATTTTAAACATGTAGTTACATCGTTCTTTCCTTGGTAGGCCTCTGCTAACTTACCATAAATCTGTTTTAAATTAATGGAACTTTTTAGCGGTAAAAACAACTGCTCCGCTTTTTTTAAGTAATCAATACTTTTATCATAATTCTTATTCAGTCTTTCAATTTCGCCTATTGTCATGTAAGACAAGCCAATCCCAAAGTTGTCTTGCAAAGCCAAACGAATTTCCAATCCTTTTTTATAAAAATCTAATGCTTTTGTATAATCCTTTTTGGCTGCAAAAATTCTTCCTAAGTTATTATATACAACTCCCAAATTATATTGTGAATTTGTTTGTTCCAAAATAGTTCTTGCTTCCGTATAATAAATCAAGGCTGAGTCTAATTCAGTTTCATTAACAAGTGAATCATTAACAACAGCAATTTCAAACTTTAAACCACCAAGGTTTACAAGAATATTCCCTTGCATTACAACATTGTTTGTTTTTTTCGCAATTACCAACCCCTTTCTAAAAAACAATTCTGCTGATTTATTTTGCTCTAACTCGTAATATAAATTACCGATGTTTCCTAATATGATAGCTTGTTTCGATTCATCTCCAAGTTTTTCTACAATTTTTAAAGATTTAAAATTAATATCCAGCGCCTCCTTAAATTTACTTTGACGCATCAACACTGTTGCTATATTTACATAAACACCTGCAACTTTTACTTCTTGTTTTAATTCCTTACGTAATTGCAATGCTTTGTTGTAATGAATAATAGCTGTATCGTAAGAACTTTTACGATTATATATATTTCCAATATCACTTTCTGATTGTGCAATATCTGCCTTACGATTTGTTTTTGTTGAAAGTTCTAATTCCTTATTCGCATATAAAAGTGCCTTCTCTATATCACTGGCCATTAACTCCCAACTAATGTCGCCATACAACTTAATCTTTATCGTATCATGTGTACTTTTGTTATCCGCCACTTTAATAAGGCTGTCAACATTGGTTTGGCCCACAAAAAACAATGGAAATACCAACGAAAACAAAAGAAGTATATATTTAAATCGTATATTGGTCATAGCGTATTTTGCTTAACTTTGCTAAGTAAACAAAAATACATCTTTTCTCAGAACAATTAAATTAAATGAAGACGAAAACGCTTAAAAAGAATAAAGTTAATGTAGTAACCTTGGGTTGCAGCAAAAACTTAGTGGATAGTGAAGTGCTGATGGGGCAATTAAAAGCCAATAAATTTGAAGTAGAGCATGAAAGCGAAGATACCGACCACCAAATTGTAATCATAAATACCTGCGGTTTTGTTGACAATGCAAAGCAGGAAAGCATTGATACCATTTTACGTTATGTGGATGCTAAAAATGCTGGTGAAGTTGAAAAGGTTTATGTTACAGGTTGCTTAAGCGAGCGCTACAAAGCTGATTTAGAAAAAGAAATTCCAGATGTGGATGCATATTTCGGAACTCGTGAATTGCCCCGCTTATTAAAAACATTAAAAGCTGATTATAAACACGAATTGGTTGGAGAGCGTTTACTTACTACTCCAAATCATTACGCTTATTTTAAAATATCGGAAGGCTGCGACAGACCTTGCAGTTTTTGTGCCATTCCATTAATGCGTGGTGGACATATTTCGGTGCCAATTGAAGAATTGGTAAGCAGAGCAAAAAGTCTTGCGAGTAAAGGTACACGTGAATTATTATTAATTGCACAAGATCTTACTTATTACGGATTGGATTTATACAAAAAACGTGAGTTAGCTAAATTACTAGAGGCTGTTGCAAACGTTGAAGGTGTTGATTGGATTCGTTTACACTATGCTTTCCCTAGTGGTTTCCCAATGGAAGTATTGGATGTAATGAAGAAATACGATAACGTATGTAAATACTTGGATATGCCATTGCAACACATTAGCGATAATATGCTAAAGAGTATGCGTCGTGGTATTACTAAACAAAAAACCATTGATATTGTAAACGAAATTAGAGATAAAGTTCCGGGCATTGCGCTTAGAACAACTTTAATTGCAGGTTACCCAGGCGAAACAGAAAAAGACCACGAGGAAATGTTAAAATGGGTGGAAGAAACTAAATTTGAACGCTTAGGAATTTTCACCTACTCACATGAAGAAAACACACATGCGCATTTATTAAAAGATGATGTCAGCGAAAAAGTAAAAAAACAACGTGCTGATGCTGTTATGAAATTACAACAAGAAATTTCATACAATTTGAATCAAGAAAAAATTGGTAAAACCTATAAAACATTAATCGATAGAAAAGAAGGTACTTATTACATTGGTAGAAGTGAGTTTGATAGCCCCGATGTAGATAACGAAGTATTAGTTAAAGCTAGTGATGATATACATTTACGCCTTGGTGATTTTGTAAATGTAAAAATTAACGAAGCAAACGATTTCGATTTATTTGGTGAACTAATTTAACCTTTATACTATGAGCGCAAAAAAAATAGATTTAGCATTACAGGGCGGTGGAGCACATGGCGCTTATACTTGGGGAGTTATTGATAGATTATTAGATGATGAGCGCATAGAAATTGATGGTGTTTGTGGTACAAGTGCAGGCGCAATGAATGGTGTTTGCACTATTTATGGTTTAAATAAAGGCGGTAGAACTTACGCAAAAGTATTGCTTCATACCTTTTGGCATAAAATATCGGAGGCTGGAAAGCACTCGGGAATGCGCCCAAGTTGGTATGATAAAGCGGTGAGTAAAGGCAATATGGATTATTCTCCAACTTATAGAATGTTTACCTCTATGTTCGAGAATTTATCGCCTTACCAATTTAATGTGTTAGATATTAATCCGCTAGAAAAAATATTATTGCAGTTAATTGATTTTGATGAGTTACATAAAATGAATCCACCAAAATTATTTGTTTGTGCAACCAATGCAAGAACATGCCAAGCACGTATTTTTGGTCCTGCAGAAATTACTGTAAAAAGTATTTTGGCTTCAGCATGTTTGCCTTATATGTACAAAGCTGTTGAAATTGACGGAGAACCTTATTGGGATGGTGGTTACATGGGTAATCCGCCAATTCAACCATTAGTGGATGAAAAAGCAACAAATGATGTTTTAATTATTCAAGTAAATCCAATTACCATTCCTAATACACCAACATCAATTGAAGATATACGCGATAGAGTAAATGAAATAAGTTTTAATTCATCTTTAGTTGCTGAATTAAAGTTAATCGAATTTCAACAAAAATTATTAGATAGAGGAATTGACCTTGACGGAGAAATTACACGTACTTACCTTCACAACATAAGTGCAGACAAGGCTTTGGAAGGACTTAATTTATCGAGCAAGTTAAATACTGATTGGGAATTTTTGTGCCACCTAAAAGAATTGGGGCGCAAACACGCCGAAGAGTGGATTTATAAAAACTACGATAAGCTGGGCAAGGAGAGTACAGTTAACTTACATTAATAATATCTCTTCCCCACTAAATAATTCTTCACGTAATCAGCAACACCTTCTTCTAGGCTTGTGAAAGGTGTGTTGTATCCTGCCTCTACCAACTTATCCATTTTTGCTTCGGTAAAGTATTGGTATTTGTCTCTTATGTCAATTGGAGTATCAATAAATTCTATTTTTTCCTCTTTGCCTAAAGCTTTAAATGTTGCTTTTGCTAAATCTAAAAAGGTTCTTGCTTTTCCACTTCCTAAATTGTAGATACCGTTTTTAATTGCATTCTTGTAAGCAAAGAATAAAACTTCCACTACATCCTTTACATATACAAAATCGCGCAATTGCCCGCCATCTGTATAGTTTGGATTATGTGAGCGAAATAGTTTTACAAAACCTTGCGCATTAATTTGGTTGAATGAATGAAAAATAACCGAAGCCATACGTGCTTTATGAAACTCGTTTGGCCCGTAAACATTAAAGAATTTAAAACCTATCCACTTGCTCGGAGTTTCTTTTTGTTGCAATGCCCAAATGTCAAAATCGTTTTTAGAATCTCCGTAAGCATTCAAAGGTTTTAATTTTGGAATGATACTTTCATCTTTATCATCATACCCAAACTCTCCCAAACCATAAGTAGCAGCTGATGATGCGTACACTAATCCAATTTGGTGCTTAGTACAAGTTTTCCAGATGGCTTGCGTATAAAACAAGTTTAATTCGTTTAACAAATCTCTATTTGGTTCGGTAGTATCCGTACGAGCGCCAATATGAAACACAAAACTTACTTGCCCCGCATTATTTTCGAACCAATCAATGAACTGCGAACGCTCCATTTTTTGAGAATAGCTCTTATTACGAAGGTTTTCGTCCTTTTCAATTTTAGAAAAGTCGTCTACCACCAAAATATTGGTAATTCCTTCTTTGTTTAGTCTGGAAACCAGACAACTAGCGATAAACCCGGCTGCTCCTGTAACTACTATCATGCTGCAATTTTAAGCAAAAATACGGGAAATAATGGAATTTGGTAGATTTAGAATAAATACCGATATTTGCAGTCCAAAATTAAAAAACAAATAAAATGGCAACAAAGATTAGACTACAAAGACATGGTAAGAAGGATTCAGCTTTCTATCATATCGTAGTTGCGGATGGTCGTGCACCTCGTGATGGCGCGTTTATTGAAAAACTAGGAACTTATAATCCTAACACCAACCCTGCTACAATTAACATCAACTTCGACAAAGCTGTGAAGTGGGTAATGACAGGAGCTCAACCTTCTGACACTTGTAAAGCAATTTTATCTTACAAAGGTGTAATGATGAAAAAGCATTTATTAGGTGGTGTTGCAAAAGGTGCTTTAACTGCTGAACAAGCAGAAGCAAAATTTGCAAAATGGTTAGGTGAGAAGGAAGGAAAAGTTACTGCTAAGAAAGATCGTTTAAGCACAGAAGGTTCTGCTGCTAAAGCAACTAAATTAAAAGCTGAAACTAAAGTAAAAGAAGCGAAAGCTGAGAAGATTGCTGCTAAAGCAACTCCAGCTGCTGAAGTTGTTGAAAATACTGAAGCACCTGCTGCAGATACAACTACTGAAGAGAACGCATAATTTTTGCTTTCACAATAATTCAAAACCCTCAAGTTAGCTTGGGGGTTTTTATTTTCAATTAAGAGGTAAAAAACGCAACTGATTACATCAAAAAATTTGTATTCAAATTTTTAATTTCCTTAAAATTTCATCCTCTTCCAATTCTCTTACTTCCCCAGGCAACATATCGCCAATTTCTAAATCTTCAATAGATAAACGAATTAACCTACGCACTGGATGATGCAGCACTCCAACCATTTTACGAACCTGATGATATTTACCTTCTGTTAATGTAATGGTAAGCCACGTGTGTGGAATCTTCGGATCAAAGACAAAAGAGCTATCAGGTAAATTTTCGGGCATACTCACAACTTCCACGTCACATGGTTTTGTTTTATAAAACTCTCCGCCTTTAATTTTTATACTTACGCCTTCACGCAATAGTTGCACATTTTCAGCGCTTATAAAACCTCTTATTAATATTAAATATTTTCGTGTGTGAGGTTCTTTACTTAAGAATAATAACTTTTGTAATTTTTTGTTGGTTGTTAAGATTAGCAGACCTTCCGAGTGATTATCTAAACGACCAACAGCAGAAGTGCCTTCAGGGAAATTAAAATCTAAATCTCCCAACAAATTTACTTTATCGGGGCTGACAAACTGCGATACCATATTAAATGGTTTGTAAATAACGAAGTAACGGTTCACAGGTTTGGCTTTACTTCCTTTTCAAATTTGATTTTATAGAGTTCAATTAAATGCCCCTTTTTTCCCCCCTCCTTGGTTTTCCCCCAAATCCCAAATTCAAAATTCCGCCCCTCCTTTTTTCCCCAATTTCCAAAATTTTTTTTTTTTTACAAAAAAAACCCCCCCTCTTTTTTTCCCCCCCCCCCCCCCCGCCCCCCCCCCCCCCCCCCCCCCCCCCCCCCTTCCCCCCCCCCCCCCCCCCGTTTTCTATTTTTCCCCCCCCCCCCCCCCCCCCCCGGCCCCCCCGGCCCCCCGGGGGGTGGGGGTTTTCTCCCCCCCCCCTTTTTCCCTTTCTCCATAATTTAAAAAAAAAACACCAAAAAAACCCCCCCCCTTTTTTTTTTTTTTTTTTTTTATTTTTTTTTCAATAATTTGCTTATCATTCATTGAAATAGGATTAACCAACAATTTTCAGCTTGGCAAACTTTAGCAATAATTGTTTCTTCCCTCCTATTCCAAAAGCTACGGTAGCTTTTAAGTTTGGATATTCTCCTTCAATTATTTCTACTTGACCTTTGCCAAATTTTTCGTGCTCAACTATACTGCCTTCTTTTATGCTTTTAAGCATATCGGTGTCAGCTACAAAGCTTGGCCCAGTTGGTTTGCTTAGGTTTATTTTTATTAACGGTTTTTTGCCTGCAACTGGTTTAGGGCTAAACTTACTTTTAAATTCAATTTCTTTTGGATGTGCATCAGCATAATCGTTACCCATTCTACTAAACATCGAATCGCTAAATGAAGTATTACTTCCTGGGATTTCAGGATACTCAACATAATCAGCATCTAACTCTTCTAAAAAGCGACTAGGCTCACAGAATAATAAATTACCAAAACGATAACGTGTAGTTGCATACGTTAATGTAGCGCGTTTTTCTGCACGTGTAATAGCAACATAAAACAAACGGCGCTCTTCTTCCAAATCAGCGCGTGAGTTTACGCTCATTTGCGATGGAAATAAATTTTCTTCCAAACCAACAATATATACATAAGGAAATTCTAATCCTTTTGCAGCATGTATGGTCATTAAAGAAATTTTATCAAAATCCTTTTCGTTTTCTTTCTCTTCTTCCTTATCAACGTCCGTCATCAAGGTGATTTCTTGCATAAACTCATCCAAGAGTTCTTAATTTTGAAGAAGCTTCTTCGGGGGCAAACAAATCAGTAGGTTCAATATCAAGTCCTTCAAGCATTGCAGCTTTTAGTTCCTCTTCTTGCGGACTACGTTTTTGCTCAACAAAATCTTTTAAACCATTTAATAATTCTTGTATATTTTCATAGCGACTTAAACCTTCTGGAGTTTTATCGCTGTACAAATCTTTTAAAATTCCTGTATTAACGGCAATGTTATTACCTAGTTCAAAAGCATCTATTAATGGAACTTGCAAACCAAAGTTTTTTACCAACACAACAAAATCATTTATTTTATTGGATGTTCCTGCGTTAATACCTAAATTAAATTCGCGCAAATTTTCACAAACAGTAAAAATACTTATACCATGTTCAGCTGCGGCTATAACTAACTTGTCCATTGTTGTACCACCAATTCCACGAACAGGGTAATTGATGATTCGTTTTAATGATTCATCATCATTATGGTTTATAGATAAACGATAGTAAGACAACAAATCTTTTACCTCTTTACGTTGGTAAAACGAAATGCCACCATAAATACGATAAGGTAAATTCTGCTTACGCAAAGCCTCCTCCAAAGCACGTGATTGTGCATTGGTACGATATAGAATTGCAAATTGTTTATTAAAAGCCTGCTCACGCATTTTTGTTTCAACAATCGAATTGGCAACTTTCATTCCCTCTTCATTGTCGGTATTTGCACGTACTACTTTTATTTTTTCGCCAATATCATTATTGGTAAAAATATTTTTCTCGAATTGGTCCTTATTTTTTGAAATTACCGCACTTGCAACCTTCACAATGGTTTGTGTTGAACGATAATTCTCTTCTAACTTAAATGTTTTTAAATCTGGATAATCTTTTCTGAAATTTAAAATATTTTGAATGTTAGCTCCACGGAAAGAATAGATACTTTGTGCATCATCACCAACTACACAAATGTTTTCGAAACGTGCTGCGAGTTGTTTTACAATTACGTATTGAGAAAAGTTGGTATCCTGGTACTCATCCACCAATATGTAACGAAACGTTATTCAGATACTGCTTTGCAGAAATTAAATTGTTTTTTGCAGATGAAATACGATTTAAAACCAATGAAGGTTTGTAAACCTTATCATCTAAATTCATATTTTTTAATACTTCTTTAATAACGCTTTTGCTATCGTCAGTATCATAAATAGTGAAGTTTTTAGGGTAGCCTAATTTCTCTGCTTCGAAACGAAGTATTTTAGAAAACACGCTATGAAAGGTTCCCATCCACAATGCTTTTGCTTTACTTTCGCCAATCAACTTTCCAATACGCGATTTCATTTCACGAGCGGCTTTGTTGGTGAAGGTTAAAGCCAATATGTTAAAAGGGTCGTTACCTTTATCAATAATATGTGCAATACGGTAAGTAAGTACACGCGTTTTGCCTGAACCTGCTCCTGCAATAATCATTACAGGACCATCGGTTGTAATAGCAGCCTGGCGTTGAACAGGGTTTAGCTCGTCTAAATAGTGTGAATCGTTGCTCATATTAAGGACGTAAAGATAAGCTAAAAAGCTTGTTGGTTTTCTTCCAATTATTCACAATTAGTGTTTGTTGTTTTAATATAAAAATGTAAATTTGGGTAAACAATTGAAAAAATGAAAAGCATTATATCATCATTAATAATTTTATTATTCTGTGCATCAAGCATTTTTGCTCAAGATGCAACTAAACAATTTTCAACTACTAAAAGTAAAAAAGAGATGCTGACATTGATTAGTAAATCGATGCCAACATTAGAAGATTGCAAAGCAATTTATAAAACGAATGAAGATGCCGAATTTTACTTCAAATTTTCGGAAGACATGAAAACAAAACTTAGTGAAGAAATTGCAAAAACAGAAGATGAAAAGTTTGTAGACATTAGTTTTGAAACATTTACAACTGAAGACATTGCTGCAGGAAAAGGAAATTATGCGGGAGGTATGACCAAATTAAATGGCAAATTAAAACCTGCCATTACATTTTACAAAGTAGAACTACTTCGCGAAAAAGGCGCTGAATACGGAATGTCATATAAATACTGGGTTTACATTAACAGCAAATGGGTGTTTTTACCAAAGCCTTATTCGGCTTTTAAGAACGCGCAGTAATATTTTTTAAACCGTTTTCAGTTGCTTAATTGTTGATTTAGGGTCAGCGCTAGAAAACACTGTGTTACCTGCAACAAGCACATCTGCTCCTGCTTGCAATAGTTTTGTGTAGTTATTTAAATCAACTCCTCCATCAATTTCAATTAATGCTTTAGAGCCTGATTTAACTATCATTTCTTTTAGTGTAGAAACTTTATGGTAAGTGTTCTCGATAAATTTTTGTCCGCCAAAACCAGGATTAACACTCATTATGCAAACCAAGTCAATATCAGCAATGGTATCTTCTAATAGTTTAACCGAAGAATGCGGATTTAAAGCAACACCTGCTTTCATTCCTGTGTTCTTAATGTTTTGAATGCTGCGGTGTAAATGCGTGCAGGCTTCTAAATGAACAGTAAGGTAATCAGCGCCTGCATCTTTAAATTGTTGTACATAACGATCAGGGTCAACAATCATTAAATGTACGTCAATCGTTTTTTTCGCGTGTTTTTGTATCGTTTTTAAAACAGGGAAACCGAAAGAAATATTTGGAACAAACACACCATCCATAATATCTACATGAAATCAATCCGCATCGCTTGCATTAATCATTTCAATATCGCGTTGTAGATTGCCGAAATCAGCAGATAAAACCGAAGGAGCTATAAAGTGAGCCATAATTGTGTTTGTTTAGACTGTAAATTTAGCTTAATTTTTATTGGCTAGATAAAATGAATTCAACAAAGGAATTAAGATTAACTTAGAAAATGTTAAAAACTATTGAATTCTAAACAATTTGCATTAATGAAAACGAAAAAATAATCTTTTTTATGTAAACAAAATTGTTTACTTTTACGTTATGAAAAATGACATTCATATTATAAAAGGTATTCACCCAGGTTTTGTTTTAGAGCGTGAACTTAAAAAACGTGATTTAGCAAAAGGTCGCTTTGCATTAGCGTTGCAAGAATTTCCTCAAACATTGGTTGCCATTACAAAAGGCAAACGCAAAATGAACACTTCTTTATCCTTAAAAATTGAACAAGCACTCGGAATGGAAGAAGGTTATTTAATGACACTGCAGGTTTTTTATGATATAGAAGAAGAAAAAAAGAAACTACTTAAAGAACAACCCAATTTAAATATATTACGCCCTATTTTATTTTGGGACACCAACATAAATACAATTGATTGGCAAAAGCAAAAGAAAACCATCATTAAACGTGTTTTTGAACGTGGCAATGAATTAGAAAAAAAAGAAATTACGCGCTTTTATGGCAAAGAGCTGGTTAAGGAAGTTTTAAATGGTAAATAAATTATTTTATAATACAGTTAGTCCTCTATTGCATGATGTTTTAAAAACACTCATGAATGCAAATGAATTGGTGCAATTTAGGTTAGTTGGCGGCACTGCATTAAGTTTATACCGAGGACATAGATTATCCATCGACATTGACTTATTTACTGATGCAAAATATGGTTCCATTGACTATAACGCAATCGATAAATATTTACGAAATACATTTAATTACGTTGATACCAGTAATGAAAATATTATAGGTTTTGGAAAATCCTATTTTGTAGGAAATGATGCTGAAAATATAATTAAACTGGATATTTTCTATTCTAATGAAGCGTTTCTTTTTCCCGAATCAATTATTGATGAATTAAGAATTGCCGAAGTTTCTGAAATAGTTGCTATGAAAACTGATGTGGTAAGTAGAGGCGGAAGGAAAAAAGATTTTTGGGATTTACATGAATTAATGAATGATTATACGATTAACGAAATGTTTAAACTCCACAAACAAAGACATCCTTTCACTCATGATAAAGCTATACTAAAAGAAAATTTTTGCTCTTTCACAAATGCAGATTTGGATTTTGATCCTGTGTGCTTAAAAGGAAAACATTGGGAATTAATTAAACTAGATATGATTGATTTAGTAAAAGAATTAACTTAACTCAATACCCCGCTTTCTCCGCAGGATAAGCATTAAATGTTCCATTTGCTTTTGCAATGATTTCATTACTTCTATTTGAAGCAACAATTTCTCCTGCAATAAATAATATTCGGTTTCCCTTTTTTTCAACTTCTGCAATGCCTACTAACACATCACCTAATAAAGCGGGGCTGTAATAAGATATTTTGTACTCAACTGTTGAAACAACTTTACCATCAAGAGCAACCGCACTTAAACCTGCTACACCAAGCATTGCATCCATTAAAGCAGAAATAACTCCGCCATGTGCTGCATTGGGTGTTGCCAAGTGCTCTTGTTTTATTTCTAAACTATATTCTATTTTACCAGGAGATAAAACTCTAAAATCCATCCCAAGGAATTTCCCGAAATGATTGTTGGTGATGTATTTTTCTATTAATGTTTGCATTGTTGGTTTTAATCTTTTATTAATTCTAATACAAACCAATCACCCATATTAATTAGTGTATCATCCATATCAAGTTGTTTCTCAGAAAACATTAAAACAAGAGCAGAATTATTCTTCAAATAGCAATATATCCGAAAAGGCTTTGGCCGTTTAAATTTGTCTATTGGTCCAATTAAACTTTTCCATTTTTTTGGTTTGATTTCAACACAATCATTTCGGAATTTTGTCTTATAAACACTGTAGATAGCAGACATTAATTCTATCCAATCATGTAAGACAAACTTATTGAATCATTCATAAAATTCACCAGAAACATTTCATTACTTTAATTTTACTTGAGTCCTCAAGTGACCAAGCCTTATTCTTTATTTGCTTTTCAAAAATTTCCTTATTTAATTTTATTCGTCCTAATTGAGCTTTAGAAACACTACAAATAAGTATTGAAAAAATTATAATTAATCCCTTTTTCATATCAATCTAATGCTTATTCCCTAACAATTTCTCCAATGCATACATATCATCACGCAACCTAGCCGCCTCAACAAAGTCTAACTCCTTAGAGGCTTTTAACATGGCAGATTTAATACGTGTGATTTGTTTTTTTAATTCATCTTCGCTCATGTACTGCACAACTGGGTCGGCGGCAATGCCTGTTAAGCCATCTTCATTCTCAACATAAGCTTTTACCAATTTGCCTTCGTAGGTAACTTCTGTTCCGCTCATTGGTGTTTGCGATGCTTTTTTACCTGCTTGTGTTGGTGTTATACCATGTTCAAAATTATACTCTATTTGGCGTTTTCTCCTACGCTCTGTTTCATCCATGGTGTATTGCATGCTGCCCGTAATTTTATCAGCATACATAATTACTCGTCCGTTTACGTTACGTGCAGCACGACCAACGGTTTGCACCAAGCTGCGCTCGTTACGCAAAAACCCTTCTTTATCGGCATCTAAAATTGCTACTAAAGAAACCTCTGGTAAATCCAATCCTTCACGTAATAAGTTAATGCCTATCAAAACATCAAACATTCCAATACGTAATTGGCGTAATATTTCAACACGGTCCAATGTATCCACATCAGAATGTATATAACGACAACGAATATTTAATTTAGTCATGTACTTGCTCAACTCCTCTGCCATACGTTTGGTAAGGGTTGTAACCAATATACGTTCGTCCTTTGCAACTACTTTATGTATTTCATCTAACAAATCATCTACTTGATTTGTACATGGGCGCACTTCAATAATTGGATCTAATACACCTGTAGGGCGAATGATTTGCTCAACAACAACACCTTCACTTTTTTCCAATTCATATTCGGCCGGTGTTGCACTAATGTATATTACTTGATTCACAAGTGTTTCAAACTCTTCAAATTTTAAAGGACGATTATCTAAAGCAGAAGGCAAACGGAAACCATATTCCACCAAATTTTGTTTACGCGAAAAATCGCCACCAAACATAGCGCGCACTTGCGGAAGCGTAACGTGACTTTCATCAATCAACATTAAATAATCTTCAGGAAAATAATCTAACAAACAAAAGGGACGAGAACCTGGAACTCTACCATCAAAGTAACGAGAGTAGTTTTCAATACCACTGCAATAGCCCAATTCACGCATCATTTCCAAATCATAATTCACACGTTCTTCTAAACGTTTTGCTTCAATGGTTTTGCCCAGCTTATTATAATATTCCACTTGCTTCACCATATCATCTTGAATGAATGTCATAGCTTTGTTCAAGGTATCAGGTGCGGTAACGAAAATGTTTGCAGGATAAATATTAAATGATTCAAACTTCTCCATCATTATTCCCGAGTTTTGATCAAAGGTTTCGATGCTTTCTACCTCATCACCAAAAAAACTAATGCGTACAGAGTAATCGGTATAAGCTAAATTAATATCAACTGTATCGCCTTTAACCCTAAAACTGCCCCGATTAAAATCCGCAGTGGTCCTAGAATACAAGCTACTTACCAATTGATGTAAAAATTTATTTCTACTTATGAGTTGCCCAACTTTTATGGGAATAATATTTTGTTTAAAGTCGGCAGGATTACCCATACCATAAATACAAGAAACCGAACAAACAACAATCACATCTCTCCTACCCGATAATAAAGAAGAAGTAGTACTTAGTCTCAACTTTTCTATCTCCTCATTAATGGCTAAATCTTTCTCTATGTATGTTCCTGTGGTTGGTAAGTATGCCTCGGGTTGGTAGTAATCGTAATATGAAACAAAATATTCAACTGCATTATTTGGAAAAAATTGTTTGAACTCATTATACAGCTGGGCAGCTAAGGTTTTGTTATGACTAAAAACCAAAGTTGGTCTATCCACACGTGCAATAACATTAGCAGCTGTAAATGTTTTACCTGAACCTGTAACACCTAACAATGTTTGGTGTTTAATGTGTTCATTCAAGCCTTCGGTTAATTGCCTAATTGCTTCGGGCTGATCACCTGTTGGTTGAAACTCTGATACTAATTCGAATGCCATAATCAGATAATTTTATAGTTCTTGTATTCACCAGCTCTGTATCCTGTTTGCTTTTCTACTGCAAGCAACACTTTATCTTTAAACTTCAATTTTATTTTTGAAGCATCGAAATCAAATTTCCAATTGTAACGTTTTAATCGCTCAGTTAAAACCGCGGGATGTGTTCCTTCGAATTTTGCTAAAGAATCAATATTAGAGTAATCGAATTCATCTTTGTTTTCAATATTCTTTTCCATCCACTCATCCGTATGCCAAAGTTTATTGAAGTTCTTTTGTTTGTCTTGCTGCGCTTTTGGTGGCTTTACCCAACCGACGAAAACCTTGTGCATCTTTATAAGAAGAAATGTTTTTATCGTTTCTAATAATTCTAATTTCGTTTCTATACCACTTGCGAGAGTTACCAATGTATTCGTAGCTACCATAAAAGTGAGTGTACTTAAAAAGTAAGCCATCAACTTCTTTATTGTCTTTCCACTTTTGCATAGCAGCTTTAATCGTAGGCAAGTATTTTTCGTGTACAACCTCATCGCTTTGAATGTAAAATGCCCAGTCGCTATTTGGTGATATTGCTTTAAATGCTTTGTTGGTTTCATCTGCAAGCACTTTCCCTCCCACTCGTAAACTATCATCCCAAACAGAATGAACAATTTTAATTTTATCAGAAGGAATAGATTCAATCAACTTTAATGTTTCATCATCCGAATTACCCACACACACAATAAACTCATCACAAATAGGAAGTATAGAAGTAATTGCTTCTACAACTGGATAATCGTACTTAATTGCATTGCGAATAATAGTGAAACCAGAAACTTGCATAGAAAACAAAGGTAAGAAAAGAGAACGAAAAAGCGAACTTAAGGTGTCTTATGTAAATCCTTATCTATATTTTGGAAATTGATTTCATACATAGCTCCTTGCCCCTCTTTCATTTTAATTGTTCCATTTAACTGATCAACTAAAATATTAATTAATTCTAAACCAAAAGAAACATTTTCGCCATCCTTTTTCCTCTGAAAACCTTTACCGTTATCGCCAATTAACATGGAGTAATTTTTAGCATCCACTTGTTTAAGATGAATTGTAATAACTCTATCCTTAATTCTAGAATCAAACGCATACTTAAATGAATTAGAAACAATTTCATTAATCAATAAGCCAATTGGAATGGTTGTATCCAAACCAATAGTTTCTACCTCAACTTTTAAATCAATATCAATATCCAAATCTGATTTATACATATAAGCCAAATATTCAACGATTTTCTGAACATAAGGCTCAATACTATTCGCTGTTAAGTCGTTGGTAGAATAAAGCTTTTCATGCAAAATAGCCATAGTATAAACTCTATTTTGACATTCTTTAAAAACAGCTAATGTTTCTTCATCAGTAATGTAGGACGATTGTAGGTTGATAATACTATTTATAACTTGAAGGTTATTTTTTACACGATGATGAACCTCTTTGTAAAGTGTTTCGATTTCAAATTTTTGTTTCGATATTTCTTTGGTTCTTAATTCAACTAAGCTCTCCAGTTTTTGATTTAAAATTTGAATACGATGTGTTCTAAATTTCATTATAAAATACAATCCAATACCGCAAGTAATCAGAACCAATATACTAAACCACCATGTTTTCCAAAATGCGTTTTTAATAGTGAATGTAAAATAGGCATAAGATGCTTTGGATTCATTATCCGTAAATGCCTTAACGATGAACCTGTAATTACCTGGAGGCAAATTGGTTCGTGTAACAGTTTTAGTATTATTATTTAACCAATCCTCATCAAAACCTTCGAGTAAAGTTTTGTATTTTACCTTTTCGGGATGAAAAAGATTAATACCAGTGAAAACAAATGAGATGTTGTTTTTATCATGAGGTAAAAACAAGTCCTTAGGCAAATTAAACCAAGCTGTTAGTTTATCACTATACTCCGACCAATCCGTATTTTCTTCGGGAAACAATCTAACATCTGTAATGTGAAGTGCAGTTCTATGCTCTTCGTCTTTATCGTTTTCTGGCAAATATTTTATAATCCCTTTAATTGTTCCAAAGAATATATTTCCAGAAGAGTCTATTGAAACACTTCTCGAATTACATTCCAAACCTTTAAACCCTTCGGAAATACCATAGTTCTTAATATTTTGAATATCCCCACTTTTATTTAAGGTGATCTTATCAATTCCCTTATTAGTTCCAACGTAAATTCTTCCTTTTTTATCTGCAATTAATAAATAAATAGTGTTTGACGTTAAATCATTATTTACGTTAAAAGAATTAAACTCTTCTCCATTATATCTAATTAAACATCTATCCGTTCCAAACCAAACATTTCCATAAATATCTTCGGTTATACTTCCAATGTATTTATTGCAAAGCTTTCCGCCCAATTCGAAATTAATAATCTTATCATTGTTAAGTTTATTAATTCCATTTCCTGTACCAATCCAAATGTTTCCTCTTTTATCTTCTAACAAACTATGGATATAGTTCATGTTTAATCCATCTTTTTCGCTGTAAAGTTTAAATGTTTTTCCATCGTACTTTAATAATCCTTCTCCATAAACACTTAACCACATATTACCTTTCTATCGAACATTATGGTACGTATGTATTTAGTTGTAGTTGGTAAATCAAAGGAATAAACTTTATCATTTTCAATATAATTTAAACCTGCTTTTGAGCCAATCCAAATTCTTCCTTTCGCATCTTCTGCCAAAGCCCATATATTGGTTGATAATAAACCTTGCCCTTCTCCATACTTTTTTAGCAAACTATTTTGAAGTTTGTAAACACCATTTCCATTTGTTGCACACCAAACTGCCCCGCTTTTAGAACATTGAATTGAAAACACATTCGACTCTTGAAAGCCTTCTATATTATCGAAATAAGCAAAAGGGCAAGGGAAATATTTTACAAGTCCATTTCCGTTAGAGCCAAACCAAATATTTCCGGTATGGTCTTCACACATTGAAATAATGCTATTACTTGGAAAACCATTTGATTTATTAATGTAAGTTAGGTTTTTGTAATCATATTTTACAACTCCAAATTCAAAAGTACCAATCCACAAATTATTATTTTTATCGAAAAGTAAGTTCTGAATTTCTAATTGTGAAACTTGATCGTTCTTTTCATAAGGAAACAAAATATAATCATCTCCTTTTTGTTTTGATAAAATAAACAATCCTTTTGCTTTCGTTCCCAACCAAATGTTTCCGTTTTTATCTTGAGCAATGGATGTTATTTCAAAATCAATTTTAAAGGCTTGACTAATGTCAACTAAGCTATAACCATTATAGATGTAAATTTTTTTATCAGTAAGTATCCAAACATTCCCCGAATTATCGCGAAACATTTTTTTTATTGTAACGTTAGCAAAAACATCAGTATGAAAATCTGAAATTAATTTTCCTTCAACTATACTTATACCTTTTTTAAAGGCAACAAACATTTGATTATTTTTACCTTTACAAATTGAGATTGGAATGTTATCTGCTAATCCATCATCTTTATTAAGTATTCTGAATTTTTTTCCATCAAAGATAGACACGCCGCCCCAAGTAGAGCCTGCCCAAATGTTTCCTGATTGATCTTCAGCAATAGAAGTAACAATATTACCTGCTAAACCATCTTTCTCTTCAAATACTTTAAACTGATTACCATCGTATTGATTTAAGCCCCCACCTGCGGTACCTAACCATAAAAATCCACGTGAGTCTTCGAAAATACAATTAACTTGAGATTGAGAAAGTCCTTTCTCAACAGATATTTCAGAGAAATTAAATGTTTGTGCATGAAGTTTAGCTGCAAAAATAGCTGCAAAAAACAAAAAATAAAATATGTTTTTTCTTAGAAGCAAAGTGTAAATACAATGTTTTGTTGAAGATACAAATATTACTAATTATAGCCAAAAATATGTCGAATGCGTATTTACTATTTCATCAAGACGGACAAATAAAAAAGCCCCCCGAGTATTCGGGGGGCTTTATATTATTTTGTTTAAGTTTTATTATTCAGAAACCTTTAAAACTTCAAACGTATTTACATCGTTCATTGTTCCTAAGAATTCACTTTCTAAAGTAACTAAACCAATTTTTTTAGTTTGTTCTTTATTTAATGGTTTTGATGGATACCATCTGTTATCATCAGCAACTGCCAAATCCACTTCCTTATTATTTAAAACTTGATTCAATTGCTTTTGAGTTAAGAAAACCATTCCGGTTTGCTCATCTTCTTCGTTTTCATCAGCAATCAGAAGAGTTCCAACAACTTTTAATTTTGGAACCTCTGGCTTATATTTAAAGTTAATACCTTCTGCGTTATTGTACTCAACGTACTCAATACCTGTTATGTGAATTTCCTTCATCTTATTTTTGTGTCAATTTTTGGCAAATATAACATATTCAAATATTTATACACCCAAAATGATTCACCTTTTTTTAACAAAACACAAAAAAAGGGGCTAAAAAGCCCCTTTTTACAATTATTTAAAGAATTCTTATTTCACTTCTTCAAAATCAACATCAGTTACTTCAGAATCTTTAGCTTTTTCAGCGTTTGGATTTCCTTGTTCTGCTCCACCTTGAGGATTAGCTCCTTGTTGGTTCATTGCTTCATACATTTCTTTTGAAGCAGCTTCCCAAGCTGTATTTAAAGCAGCTAAAGTAGTTTCAATTTTAGCAATATCTCTTGCCTCATGAGCAGCTTTTAAATCAGTTAATGCAGCTTCGATTGGTGCTTTTTTCTCAGCAGGAATCTTATCTCCAAATTCTTTCATTTGCTTCTCAGTTTGGAAAATCATTGTGTCAGCTTCGTTGATTTTCTCTACTTCTGCTTTTGCTTTTTGATCAGCATCTGCATTTGCTTCTGCCTCACGCTTCATTTTCTCAATTTCTTCCTTAGATAATCCGCTGCTTGCCTCGATACGGATGTTTTGTGATTTACCTGTTGCTTTATCTTTTGCAGATACGCTTAGTATACCATTTGCATCAATATCAAAAGTAACTTCTACTTGAGGAACACCACGTGGTGCTGGCATAATACCATCTAAGTTAAACTGACCAATTGTTCTGTTATCCTTAGCCATTGGACGCTCACCTTGCAATACATGTAATTGTACACTTGGTTGGTTATCGCTTGCAGTTGAGAAAGTCTCAGCTTTTTTAGTTGGAATAGTTGTATTAGACTCAATTAACTTAGTAAACACTCCACCGTAAGTTTCGATACCTAAAGAAAGAGGAGTTACATCTAATAATAATACATCTTTTACTTCTCCTGTTAATACACCACCTTGAATAGATGCTCCGATTGCTACAACCTCATCAGGATTAACTCCTTTTGAAGGCGCTTTTCCGAAGAATTTCTCAACAGCAGCTTGTATTGCAGGAATACGAGTTGAACCACCTACTAAAATGATTTCATCTATGTCACTTGTGCTGTATCCTGAATTTTTCAATGCAGTTTTACAAGGTTCAATTGTTCTTTGAACTAATGAATCAACTAATTGCTCAAACTTAGCTTTTGTTAAGGTTTTCACTAAATGCTTAGGAATTCCGTTAACTGGCATAATGTAAGGCAAGTTAATTTCTGAAGAAGCAGTACTTGATAATTCAATTTTAGCTTTTTCAGCAGCTTCTTTTAAACGTTGTAAAGCCATTGGATCTTGACGTAAATCAATTCCTTCGTCTTTTTTAAATTCATCAGCTAACCAGTCAATGATTGTGTTATCAAAGTCATCACCACCTAAGTGAGTATCACCGTCAGTTGCTTTTACTTCAAACACACCTTCACCTAATTCTAGAACAGAAACGTCATGTGTACCACCACCGCAGTCGAACACAACAATTTTCATGTCTTTACCTTTTTTATCTAATCCATAAGCTAAAGCTGCTGCTGTAGGCTCGTTAATGATACGACGAACTTTTAAACCTGCAATTTCACCTGCTTCTTTAGTTGCTTGACGTTGTGCATCGTTAAAGTATGCAGGAACAGTAATAACTGCTTCTGTAACTTCCATTCCTAAATAATCTTCAGCTGTTTTCTTCATTTTTTGAAGAATGATAGCAGAGATCTCTTGAGGAGTATATTTTCTATCGTCGATTTCAACACGTGGTGTGTTGTTATCACCTTTAACCACTTTGTAAGGAACACGAGTCATTTCTTTTTTACTTTCGTCGAAAGAAGTACCCATGAAACGTTTGATAGAATAGATGGTTTTTGTAGGATTTGTAATTGCCTGACGTTTTGCAGGATCTCCAACCTTACGCTCACCACCTTCAACAAATGCCACAACTGAAGGAGTTGTTCTTTTACCTTCGTTGTTAGCGATAACCACTGGCTCGCTACCTTCCATCACAGAAACGCAAGAGTTGGTTGTTCCTAAATCTATTCCGATTATTTTGCTCATACTATATATTGTTTTTATTTGTTACTTAATTGTACGGACACCCGTTTTCAATGATTATGCCAATAGCAAAATAGCCAAAATATTGGCAGAAATTAGGAAAAACAGGCAAAACGAGTGGGAAATTATGACAGGCTGACAGATTAACAGCCTGTATTTTGAGTGCAATTTGGACCTCTAAATAACATACGGCAATATGGGTAATTAGAATCTCTTAAAAAATCAAGGAATGCTTTATTAATAATATTGGTTTGAGTTACAGAAGTTCCGCAATCAAACATTTTCTTGTTTACTAAGTACTTTGTTCGCGAAGAGAATACTCCTACAGCACCATTTTTCATATTCGTATAAATTGGCTTTTCCTGTCCAAACGAGCCACTAGTGTTGTTTATATCCTTGTAAAGTTGTAGTTCTACTCCACCAAAATAAAAATGAAAAGTTATGCTATCAGCAACTCTTTCCAAAATATTAGTATTACTAGGAATCGACGCATTTAGCGCATTATAGAAGCTTACACCTGGAAAGGTAAAATCCATGTTTTCTCCTCCAGTTGGAACGTCTGCATCAAACTCACCTAAACTATAATCAAAGTATTTTTTTGAAGTACTCGCGTCCAAATTAATCTCTGTATAGTGGAATCTTAATTTTACAGAGGAAGTTGCACAATACCTTGGGGTTGCAAATTTAACTCTTGTTTCAATAGGACCGAAAGCATTTTGATAAGGGCTAATATTAACTATTGAGTTTGGGTCGTTAAAAAAACAAGCTGAACCCAAAGTACCGCATGCTTGAGTTGGTGTAGAAGTAATGTCTTTAACTAAATTAATGTTTTCTGACTCAAATAGTGTTTGGGTTTTTACATTCGTAACCTTTAATACATATTCAAAAAATTTGTTTGATGAATCTGATTTAAATTTTTGTGTTGATTTATATATTAACTGATTAACATTAAAAACACCTTCTTCTAAAGGTTTTTCATACGTTTCAGTAAAATTATATTTTTGCTTTAAAACTCCATTCCAATACTTCTCTACAACAACTGTTGCTTCACCTGGCTTAAAATAAACAGAATCTTGAATTTGAGCAATTTGATTTGCATCACCTGCACCCAAAAAAACACGGTTAACTCTTATATAGTTAACAGAATCTGTAGGATCTAACATTCCATAAACAGCAATACTCTCTTTATAAGGAGCCATTGCGTCCAAATCGTTCTTACAAGAGTTTATACTCAGCAAAACAACAGGAAGACTCAAAAAGAATAACCACTTTTTCATGCCAACAAAAGTAAAGAATTAAAGCAGATATCAAATATTATTTACCTTTGTTTTTATAAGTGGACGAAATCACTTCATAATTGGTAAATAAACGAAAACAAAATATATGTCTGTTGCAAAAAAAGAATTTAAAAAAGTAACTACCCATGTGTTACAAGAAATGAAACGTACGGGTGAGAAAATTTCGATGCTAACGGCATACGATTACACTATGGCCAAAATAGTAGACAACGGCGGCATAGATGTAATACTTGTTGGAGACAGTGCTAGTAACGTAATGCATGGGCATGAAACAACTTTACCAATTACCTTAAGTCAAATGATTGATCACGCTGCAGCCGTTGTTAGAGCTGTTGACAGAGCTTTGGTTGTAGTGGATCTACCTTTTGGAACTTACCAAGGAAATAGTAAAGAAGCTTTGAATTCTGCCATAAGAATAATGAAGGAATCTGGTGCGCATGCGGTAAAACTTGAAGGCGGAAAAGAAGTAAAAGAATCGATTGAGCGTATTTTAACAGCTGGAATCCCAGTAATGGGGCATTTGGGTTTAATTCCTCAATCTATCTATAAATTTGGAACTTATACTGTAAGAGCTAAAGAAGAAGATGAAGCTGCAAAACTATTGGAAGATGCCGCTACATTAGAGAAATCGGGATGTTTTGCTATTGTATTAGAAAAAATACCTGCAAATTTAGCCGAAAAGGTAGCTAAAAGTGTTACTATTCCTGTAATTGGTATTGGTGCTGGCGGTGGTGTTGACGGACAAGTACTAGTAACACATGACATGATGGGGATGACACATGAATTTAGTCCGCGCTTTTTAAGAAGATACTTGAATTTATATACTGAAATGACGGAAGCTGTAAAACATTATGTTAGCGACATTAAGTCGAAGGATTTCCCTAACAGTAATGAGCAGTATTAATTAAAATTAATTTGTAAAATTTTAATTGTATTATGTAATTCTATTTCACTATTTATCCCTATCATACTTTTCATAGTTAATAGAATTGTGATAACAGAAAGTACAATAGTAACTACGTTTAAACTTGTATTAAAATTCTTGTGCCCCTGTTTTATCCTGATATAAGCAGCTATAAGTAAATTAAAGAGGCAAATTGAAGCGAAAACAACTAAAATTGACATTCCCCAGCCTTCTGTAATAGCATATATTGATGCTACAAGACTTACAAAGAAGTAAGCAAAAATAACAAAAGTGCTATTACAAAAAGAAAGGTGTTGAATATTTTCATTTTTAGACAAAAAAAGTCCCCGAAACCTCGGGAGACTTTTTAATTGTAAAATTTATTGAATTAAATTGTCAGTTGCATCTTTAGCCTCATCCTTTGGAATTCAGTTCCAAAGTTATTTTGCATGTCTTAGAAGCAAATCCTCTCGATAACTAACCAAGCGCTTAATAAAGTAGCGATGATTCCTAAAATAATACCTGTAATTGCTAAACCTTTTTTTCCACCAGTTTTGCCTAATTTAGACATTCCCATGAAAGATAATACTGTACCAGCAAGACACATTAATAACCAGAAAATACCTAAATTGTAACGCCTTCCACCCATGCATAGCTCCAGCTACTACCACAACCATTGCAGTAATAAGCAGAACGTAAAAAAACCTGCAGCGATAAAACTTAAAGATAATAACAGTTAAAAACACCATTCCTTTACCTTGAGGTTTGTTGCGTTTGTTTGTTCCATAATCTTTGTTTTTTGTTTTTAATTAAGGGTTAATTTTTATTAAATCAAATCTAACAAAATTTTTAACAAAATTTAAATCACTTAACTGGTATTTATTAACAAGCATCTATTCAAAACACGTTTTATCGAAAATAAATTTCATTCAATGTTTTGCAATTACTTATGAAGATTTTGACCACGACTTGAAGTTTATTTTTTGTATTTCTGTAGCGCTATTAACAATTTCGATGGCATATATTTCGAAATACTCACGTTTAAAATCACTACCACATTCAATTTGTTTAATTTCTGCATTAGAAATTACAGTTAAAGTTAACTTATCATTCTTTTTATTAAAATGGTTTAACCACTGATTTAAATCGTTCTTCACTTGAAAACCATTTACTGCAATAATCTCATCGTTTGGAGATAGTTTTGCTTTCCAAGCTGGTGAATACGGAGTAATTAAGCTTACCTTTTTAATTCCATTATGATCAATTGCTTTAAAACCTAAATAACGTTCATAAAAGGTGTGAGCAGGCTTTTTAATTAACTCGATTCCTAAATAATTAAAACAATATTTTAACTGTTCTTCATACTCCTCTAAACCATATACATATTTTGTAAAAAACACATCAAAATCTTTCCCACTTACATTATGCACTATTGATAATATATCTTGTTCGGAATAACCTTTTCCCTTTTTATAAAAATCATTGTACAAAACAAGCATAACATCTTGCAAACTCTTTTTGTTAGCTGTAGCCTCCATAATAAGTACATCTAACATAAATGCAACTAAATTACCTTCATCATAAATAGAAACCTTACGATAAGGAGCTCCAGGAACATAGCCATCTAACCATGTTTCGAAAGAGGATTCGGTAAGCGATAAATTAAATCTTCCGAAATTATGAAAGTGTTTATTTAAGCGTTCTTCAAGTGTATCGAAATATTGCCTTTCATTAAACACACCCGAAGTATAAAGTAATTTATCTCCGTAGTAAGTTGTAATTCCTTCATACACATATCCTGTGCGCGAATAATTTTCATGTGTATAATCGTAAGGCTGCATTTCTATTGGCCTAATTGTTTTTACATTCCATGTATGAAATAATTCGTGACAACTAACGCCTAAAACATCTAAATAAGTTGCTCCTTCATTAATTCCATATCCAGGACCAATTCCAATTACGGTGCTCTTTACATGTTCTACACCGTGATAAAACTTAACTGGTAAAACTTGGAATAAAAAATGATATTCGTTTACATGTATTCCGCCAAAAAAGGCAACACACTCTTTTATAAATGGTGTAAAATCTTTTGTGTATAATTCTGTATCGGGTAAACACTCTCCATTAAAATGCAAGAAATAATTTACCTTATCAATTACAAGCTCAATTGTTTTAATATCTGCAGACGCAATAAAAGGAGAATCGGCAAGTTCTTCGAAGTTCTCTGCAACTAAAATATTACCTGCTTCTTTTTTTAGAGAAGTTGCAATCTTATAATTTTCTGGAACTACTAACTCAATACTATGTTGTTCGCTTATCCTTGATGGAACGTACATGCAGCAGTTTACTGGATTACAATACACTTGCTTTTCATCCACATAGGTTGAGCCTGCATTTAAATCAGTTGCAAAATAACTATACGTTACTTTAACCGAAGCTGCCCCGTTTGTTTGCACTTTCCATAAATCCTTATTGAGTTTTGTCCAAACAAGCAATTCACCTTTTTCATTAAAGGCGTCAAATTTTTTAATGTTTTTAGCGAAGTTGCCCAGCTCATATCTTCCAGGGCGCCATGATGGTAATTGTAACAGCAATTCGTTCTCTGTGACATTATCAATAACTAAATCAATGTACAAATAATGTACAGAAGGATTTTTAACGTAAAATTTGTATTGCATAAAACTTAATTATGCGAACGAATATAGCAAGAAATGAATAAACAAGTAACAATAAATACTGAGAATTTATATTACTCTACTTTGGTGTACCAAAGTTTTAATTTAGCAGGGTAAGCAGCGTTATCTTTTCCACCCAAAACAACACGAGCTGGATTAGTATGATGTTGAAAAACACGTAATGTAAATTGCAAATCAGTTTCTAATCCATTTGCTAAACGTTGCGCTGAATATGGAATTGGGAAGTGATACTCATAATTAGTTGCATCATAATACCCCCACAAACCAGTGAAATCGTATGCTTGATCTAAACTTAAACCAGAATAGGTTCCAGCAGCATTAACTCCTTCTAAAGCAGTTCTACCCGGAACAAAAAACTTTGTAACGTCGTAATAAGTGCTACTCTTATCTACTTTAAAAATAAGCTCAGCCTTGTTTACCGCAATTCTACCCGAATCGCTAAAATGCTTAATGTATGGCAAATTTATTTTAATACGGGTGCTTGCCATACCTTGTAAAAACACATTTGTGTTTCCTAGTGCTGTATTATTTGTTGGAGCAAATTGTTGAGTTAATTGACTGGATGCTTGCGAATAATCATGGTCGTAATGATTAAATTTAGCAGATGTACTTCTTATAGTTAAATCTAATTTTTTAGTTGTGAAATTTGTACCATTATGGTAGTAGATACTTACTTTCGATAAAGGACTTGTTAAATCAAAATAGGCAATGCATCCATAGTCATTACCTGAAAAAACAGTATTTTTAGTAGTAATATGCAAACCTTTAAAAAACGCCATCAATGCTTCCGTATTTCTTAAATGTGTACTATCATCAATAAGTTGTTGCCCGATTTCATTTTTTAATTTGATACGCATGTGTGGGGCATATAAAATATCGCCTTCGTAAACATTATTAATTGGGTCAATTGTTACTTGTTTACCAGTACCCGAGTAAGTTATATCCTCTGAAGTATTATGTGCAATAGTTGAATAAGAATAATAAGCCGAATCATACGACATATCTTGCGTTAAGCGGTAAACATTAAACAACAAGGGATCACTTTTATCTCCATAATAATTATCCTTTTGATAGGCTAAAGTAAGCACAACAGAATCTAATTTTGGATCAGCTCCGAAACCAATATCAGTAGTGTTATTAGGGTTTGTTAGATTAAAATACAAGGAAGCATCTGTACGACCAAAAATTGGGTCAGCCATTGTACCAACTAAGTTTGCTACATTTCCAGTATAACTTTCATCGGTTCTAAGAGTATCGTCTAAAATATTATAAGCAATAACAGTTGCTGTATCGCAATAAGTTGCATTTAGTAAGTCGCCTTCAGGCAAAACATCACGTCCAACATCTGATTCTGATTTTTTACAAGAGGCAAATAATAATGCAATTGCAAGTACAGAAAGTAAATTAGTTTTTATCACAGCACAAAAATAGAAAAGTTTAACACTTTAATGAATATTACTATTCAAAAAGGTGTTAAACTTTTAAAAGATTATTATTTAATAGGTATTATTCAGCTAATTCTTCAACACCTTCCAAAACTGCAGAGTAGAATTCTGAATAAGCATCCATGTATTCTTCTGGTGTTTTGTAGTTTAAAGCTAACTTACCTGTTTTCTTAACATACTTCACAATCTCTGGGTTTGGATTTTCTGTAGCGAAAATTACACCATCAGCATTGTCAATTGCAAGTTTTGTTAAGTTTACGAAGCTTGGATCACCTGCAATATGTTTTAAATCCTTTGCAACAATACCTTCGATAGGCACTTTTGTAGCAAATTCTTTATCTAATGTTCCAGCAAACTCGTCATCGTAAATAGAGTAAATTATCTTAGTATCAGCAAATAACGGGTTATCAGCTAAAGCTTTTTAATGTAAATTGGCATTAAACCAGTGAACCAACCATGACAGTGAATAATGTCAGGAGCCCAACCTAATTTTTTTACTGTTTCAATAACACCACGGTTAAAGAAAATAGAACGCTCATCATTATCATCGAATTGTTTGCCTTTTGCATCAACAAGTGCATGTTTTCTGCTGAAGAAGTCTTCATTGTCGATAAAATAAACCTGCATACGTGCAGATTGGATAGAAGCCACCTTAATAATTAAAGGATGGTCATTATCATTAATGATAAGATTCATACCGCTTAAACGGATTACTTCATGTAGTTGGTTTCTGCGTTCGTTAACGCAACCATACTTTGGCATGAATGTTCTGATCTCGCGCCCTCTCTCTTGAATACCTTGTGGAAGGAATCTTCCAATAGTACTCATTGGCGTTTCTTCTAGATAAGGTGTTATCTCTTGGGAAACAAATAGAACTCTGGCTTTCTTCATAAATTAGTTGAGGATTTATTTGTAGTGGTTCTGTCGCTTATTTTAAGCTATTACAAAATTAATAAAAAAAAATCCAATTTTCAAAGTTTTTCTCTTAGATTTAGCATCTTTTTTTGATTCTAAGGCATTTAAATGAATATTTTAACACAAAAGGCAGAACTGAAGGGGCTTTTAGATGAACTAAGGGCAAAAGGTAAAACAATTGGTTTTGTGCCAACTATGGGTGCTTTGCATGCCGGACACATTTCTCTTATCGAAATTGCCCAGCAGCAATGTCATATTGTGGTATGCAGCATTTTTGTTAATCCAACTCAGTTTAATGATAAGAAGGACTTAGAAAGGTATCCTCGCACCATAGAAAAAGATACTGAACTATTGGTAAACGCTAAATGTGATATCCTTTTTTATCCAGAAGTTGGAGAAATGTACCCTGAGGAAGACAAAAGAACCTTTGACTTTGGATTTTTAGATAGAACTTTGGATGGAGCATTTAGACCAGGTCATTTTAATGGCGTGGGACAAATAGTAAGTAAGTTATTTGACGCTGTTAAACCGCATAAAGCATTTTTTGGAGAAAAGGACTTTCAGCAAGTATTAGTTATTAAGGAAATGGTTAGACAGCTTAATTATAAGGTAGAAATCATTTCTTGCCCTATTTTAAGAGAGAAAGATGGTTTGGCCATGAGTAGTAGAAATACACTCTTAAATGAATTAGAAAGAGCTGCAGCATCATTAATCCCGAAAATAATGAAGGAAGCCAAAATGGACTTTGAAAGCGGGGCAAGTATAGAGGTGATAAAAAGCAGTGTGAAAGTTAAAATTGAAGCTGAACCTCTTTTTAAATTAGATTATTTCGAAATTAGAAACACAAGAGATTTAAATGAATTCAATCCTTCTATAGATAAAGAAGCTGTTATGTTGATTGCTGTTTTTTGCGGAAGAATACGTTTGATTGATAATTTGGTTGTGAAAACTAATTAATAATAAATTGAAAAAGCTAAATTCAAAATTGATTCCTATTAGCTTTTCAGCATTACTACTTGCTTTATTATTTTCCTGTACAAAAAGAGAAACAACTGCTTCCTTTTATTATTGGCAAACCAATTTTTCTCTAAATCAAATAGAAAAACAAGCGCTAAGCGAATTACATTGCCAAGAAGTTTATGTTCGATTGTTTGATATTGACATTAAAAACGATTCGATTGTTCCACTAGGTGTAATTAAAAACCTCGATTCGTTTCCAAGCAATTTACAACTTATACCTGTTGTATTTATTACTAACCGAACATTTATTGAAACCAAACCTGAAAACATAAAACATCTTGCAGTTAATACACATAATAAAATAACTTCTTTGCTTAAGTTAGCCAATAAAACCTGCAAAAAAATTCAAATCGATTGCGATTGGAGTCAAGGTACAAAACACAATTACTTTCAGTTTTTAAAACAATTCAAAGCCATTGATACCAATATTATTCTTTCCTCCACTATTCGTTTACATCAGGTTAAATACCCAACAATTACAGGTATTCCGCCAGTTGACGAAGGAACTATTATGTATTACAACATGGGCAAATTAAAAGGGAGTGAAAACTCTATTTACAATTCAAATGATGCAAACAAATACATCGAATCAATTGCTTATTACCCATTAAAATGTAACATTGCTTTGCCCATATTTAGTTGGGGAAAGGTTGAGAGAGAATCAAAAATTATTAATTTAATAAACAATACGGATTCACTTTTATTTGAAAAAAAAGAACAACTATTGCAATTAGATTCTATTACTTATAAAGTAAAATCATCATTTTTGTATAAGGGAATTTATTTCAAAGAAAATGATGTAATGAAAATGGAACAGACTTCTGTTGACGAGTTAATGCTTGCGGCAAAAGGTTTAGCTGAAAATTTAAAACAAGACTCCATTAAAATTATTTTCTTCGATTTAAACTCAACAAATTTAAATTACTATTCAAATGAAAAACTTAAAGATATTCTTAACGCTTTTAATTAGTGGAATTTCTGCTACAAGTATAATTGTATTAGCTTGTGGAGGTGGCGACTGGGATGGTACCGAAGGCTCCATGTTTGCCCCTAAAGTTATAGAAAAGCAAAGTAATGAACCTTTCTTTCGCTCAAGCTATTCGTTTTTTTATGGCACAGGGGCATATTACGAAAATTACAACCAGGCATTTAACGAAACAAACGTAAATGAGTGGAATAATTATTTCGAAAAACAAGTGAGTAATGAAAAACTCAACTTTTGGTTATATAAAGCAAACTTAAAAGATGTTGATGCTATGATTTTTAAAATAAAGGGCAAAAAGGAATTAAAAGACTCGCTCCTACCCTTTTCTTTAGCTGATGTTAAGCCAAGTACAAAAGCTAATTCGTTTTTATATTATTTAGGTTTTGCAAAACGAAATGAAGAGTTTGCAGTGAGAAACATTTACAATTGGTATGGAGATCAAGAAAAGAAAGAACCAACTATTGAAATAGCTTCGCAAATAGAAGGTGGGCAAAAATTTCTTTCGAACGCAAAAGATGATTTTATGAAAGAACGTTATTTGTTTCAGCTTATTCGTTTAAATTATTTTAGTGCAAACTATGACAATACAATTAAATTATACAACGACAACAAATCTACTTTTAAAACAGGCAACAGTATTCAATGGCGCTGTATGGGTTATGCGGCGGCTGCACATAACAAACAAAAAAACTATAGCCAAGCTAATTACTTTTACTCCTTAATATACGCAGGTTGCGAGCAGCAAAAACAATCAGCATACTTATCATTTCATCCACAAGATGATAAAGACTGGAATGCTTGTTTAGCTTTAGCAAAAAACACAAAAGAAAAAACTGTTCTATGGCAACTATTTGGTTTGTATTTCGATTCTCATAAAGCAATTGATGAAATTTATAAACTTGATTCAAAATCTGAGCAACTTGATTTATTGTTAGTACGGGTGGTTAATATGGAAGAAGAAAAATTCAGTAATAGCATCTTCAAAAAAACCACAGTTATGGACGGTGAGTATTACACTCCTAACAAGGCAAGTTTAAGCATTATTAATAAAATTGCAAGTGAAAACAAAACCTCGAATCCGACGCTTTGGAATTTAGCAGCAGCCTATTTAAACTATGCTAATAGAGATTTTAAAAACGGAGACACTTACTTAACACAAGCAGAAAAAGGTAAAGGAAAAACTGAACTGCTAACTGCGCAATTTCATATTATAAAACTATTTGGAAACCTTTATGCTGCAGGCGAAATAAATGATAAAACAGAAAAACTTCTTTTACCTGATGTGAAAATTTTGTTCGACACAAAAACAATGAATATTAAATCTGCTCGTACACTTTTTGCACAAAACTGGACACGTAGCACACTTTCATACTTGTACGCGCAAAAAGGAGAATATGAAAAGGCAGAAATGATTTATTCTGGTTCGGTGAAAAATTACTTTAGCGATATTCCTAATATTAGAGCAATGATTAGCTATTTTGAGAAACCAAAACATAGCGAACTAGAAGAATTTTTCATTCCAATTGCAAGCACCGGTAAAATAAACTATCTTGAATTATTAGGCATTAGATATACACAAGTAGATAAATTAGACTCGGCAATTATTGCTTTTAAACAAGTAAAAAGTCCAGAAACCTTATTGGGTAATCCGTTTACCATTCACATAAATGACTGCCACGATTGTGATCATGCAGCGGCACAAAAAACAAAATACACACGATTATCATTTGCAGAAAAAATGTTTGAAATGAAAAATAAAGCAATTTCAAAACCTGAGGAAGCTGCGCAAAACTATTTTTTAATTGCAAATGGCTTTTACAATATGACTTATTTTGGAAATGCTCGTTTATTTTATGACAATCCAATTGACTTTAGGTATTACTATTACAATAATTCGAACGAGGGCACTAAAGAAAATGACTGTGAACTAGCATTAAAATATTATTTACTCGCCCGCGATAAATCTACCGACAAAGAATTTAAAGCTAAGTGTACCTTTATGGCGGCTAAATGCGAACAAAACCTATGGTTTCTAACTCGTAAATATGAAGATGGTATTGATTTTAAATCAGGAGTTTACTTTAAAGAATTAGTTAAAACATATTCGACCACTAAATACTTTGATGAGATTGTAAAAGAATGTGGTTACTTTAGAACTTTTGCGACTAACTAATTATTTCTTCCCTGCACTACCAAAAGCATAGCTAATAAGATTAGCGCCCATTTTTAATGCTTTTTGTCGTGCTTCATCTGAGTCTTTGTGTATTTCGGGGTTTTCCCAGCCATCACCTAAGTCGCACTCGAAATCGTAGAAAACAACTAATCTTCCTTTATAGATTATTCCGTAACCTTTTGGTGCATTATTATCGTGCTCATGAATCTTTGGTAATCCATTAGCGAAATCATATTTCTGATGGTAGATTGGGTGATTAAATGGCAATTCAACTAATTCAGATTCAGGAAACACTTTCTTTAACTCAGTACGAATAAACTTATCCATTCCATAATTATCAGATACATGCAGAAAGCCACCTGCAATTAAATAGTTACGTAAGTTTTGAGATTCCTCATAATTAAAAACCACATTGCCATGCCCAGTCATATGCACAAATGGATAATTGTAAATATCAGAGCTACCTGCTTCAACAATTCCTTGCTCGGGGTTGATGTTTGTTTTTAAATTATCGTTGCAAAATTTAATTAGGTTGGGAAGCGATGTTTCTAAATTAGCGTACCAATCACCACCTCCATTGTATTTTAAAACTGCAATTTTGTATGTAGGCGGGGCAATAATTAAAGAATAGGAGCAAAGAAAAACAATTGCAAAAAAACTAATTGAGACAAGAGTTAATCGCTTCATTTCTTGAGAATATAATCTTTACTAACTTCTCCTTTATAACCGAAATCGAAAATAATTAAATCCTCTTTATGTTCTTTGTATCCATCGCATGCAACTGTAATTTCATATTTACCTGGAGGCAGCGCCATTATATAAGTTCCAGTTGAAGGATTAACTTTAAAGTACTTTTCTTCTTTCGATTTTTTATCCACTAATGTAATAGTTGCTTCTGTAATTGATTTATTTGTAGAATCCAAGTCATCAACCTTACCTCTAAACACTGTTATCTTTTGTTCATCGTCTTCAAACTTTAAACGATAAATATCTAGATTTCCTAATCCACCTGGTCGCCAAGCACTCACATAAGCGGCTCTATGATCGGCAAAAACATAAATTTGCTGTTCATCATCTGGTGTATTTACGGGGTAACCAAGGTTTTGTGGTTTAGACCAAGTTTGCGTTTCTTCATCCCAAACAGATTTAAATAAATCAAAACCGCCCATACTGCTATGTCCTTCTGAAGCAAAATAAAGTGTTTTTCCGTCAGGTGTTAAGTAAGGAAAATCTTCTTTGTACTTTGAATTAATATTTGAACCAAGGTTTTGTGGCAATCCCCAATTGCCATTCGGAATTTTTCTTGCCATGTACAAATCAGTTTCTCCAAAGCTTTTATCATCTTTACGAGAGAAAAAAAGTACTGGTCCTTCTTCAGTTTCTACAATGGTACCTGCATATTCTTTAGCGTTATTTACACTTTCACTAAGCTTTTCAATTTTAGCATAAGCATTACCCTTTTTGTGCGTTACATAAAGATTTTCAACTTTGTCGGCATCGATATGATCAATCGTGTTGCGTGCCCACCTTTTCTTCTTGAGGTATAATACAAGGTTTGCTCATCCGCTGTAACAAATGGAAAATAATCAGGAAATTCAGAATTAACTTCAGGCCCCAAATTAGTGTAGGTTACATTCACTGGAAACTTAATTAATTCCTTAGCATTATTAACCATTATAATTTGATGGTCGGTTTTATCTATCTCTTCTTTATTTTTTGAAACTAAGGTTTTATATTTTTCAAATGCTGCGATTGCTTCGTCAAATTTCAAGGCTAAATGATAAGCATGACCAAGAAAATACCATGTGTCTGTTGGGCATTTAGAATCTTTAGATGCAGTTTCAAAATATTTAATAGATTCCTTTTTATCTAAAAAAGTACGTAAATAACAAACACCCAATCTATAATTATACTCAACATTTTTTGGTTCGGTTGCAATTAAAGCCTTGTATATAGGCATAGCCATTACGTAGTTGTAATGCTTGTAATGTTCGTCCGCTTGTTCTGGGTCAGCACTTACCTTTTTTAAAGGTTGAGCAACTGTGGCAAATGAAAGTGCAACAAAAACAACAGTTGCTATTCTAATTATTCTAACTTTCAATGTGTTATTCTTCGCTCTCATTACTGCCACAAGATATAAATTTCGTGCCAAAAATTCAAATAATCATTAATTATCTGTTCTTAGATAATCTATTCAATGTTTCCTTGTCTTTTTGACTTAAACTATCGTAACCCGATTTATTTATTTTATCAAGCAGCTCATCTAACGTTTTTTCTTGTACGTTACGATTGTAATTATAGTCTTCATCGGTCATTCGGGCTTTGTGCACCACTTTTAGTTTAGATTTTTTCTTAAATAAACGCTCAAACCAAGCACCGATATCAACTCTATTTTTGAGCTGTATACCGTAAATCATCCCAAAAATTGCCCCGCCAACATGCGATATTTTTCCGCCCGTGTTGATAGAAAAATCAATCAGTGAAAAAAGTACAAAAGCAACAGCAACTACCCATTTTAAGCGAACTTCTCCAAAAAGAAATACATTAACCAAGGTGTTTGGAGCATAAAAACCTATAGCAACTGCTATTGCCATTACCGAAGCGGATGCTCCAATCAAATAACCTCCTAGTTCTGGAACAAAAAGAGAAGTTATAAAAAACAATAATGCTCCTGCAATACCACCAAAAAGATAAACGAAAAGCAATCGATGTGGACCAATAATTACATTAAATAATTGTCCCATAAAAAACAACCACAACATATTATAAAACACATGCGACAAATCGATATGCGAAAACATGAAGGTGATTAAACCCCAAATATGGGTTAGAAAATCGATTGGGTCGGAGTGAACGGAAGTATAAAGTGCAAGGTTAACTTTACCTAAATGCAAAGTTAAATTAAGCACTAAGAAAATACTCGCATTAATTATAATCAACTGCGTTACTATGGCAGAGGATTTAAAACTTGATTTTATGTTTTCTAAAAACGACATATACCTTTTAACTGAATCAATAAAAATTTGTTCTGTTTTTCTTCCACAAAATAATCATAAAAAAACCGAATAACATTCCACCTAAATGTGCAAAGTGAGCAACGTTATCTCCTGGCTGATTTGCAATACCCGAAATTAATTCGAAGGCACCATAAAGAATAACTAAGTATTTTGCTTTTATTGGAATAAAGAAATAGATGTTTAGAACTGTATTTGGGAACATCATTCCAAATGCAAGCAATAAACCAAACAATGAGCCTGAAGCTCCAACAACCACATGTGCATTTAAATATTGCTCTTTAACCATTGTTAAAAAATCATGTGCAAGAAAAACTGCATGCGATTCATCTCCTGATAAGGCTTTATTGTATTCTTCTACAAATGCAGGGAATTGAGAATACAATTCTGAATTTAAATATCCACTTAAACCTCCATTATTAAAAAAAGCACTCAACTTTTCCAAGTCATTTGACTGAATTAAAGCATTAAATGTTTCTTCAACAGGCTGTACTTGCAAATAAAAAACCAAATATTGAATTAAGGCTGCACCAAGCCCAGTAATTAAATAAAATATTAAAAATCGTTTTGCTCCCCATACATTTTCGAGCACTGACCCAAAAGTCCAAACCGCAAACATGTTAAAGAATATATGCGTAAAATTTCCATGCATAAAAATATACGTAATAAACTGATGCGGCTTGAAGAGTTCTGACGAGTAATAATGCAATCCTAAATAATCTGTTAAGTCAATTCCCGACTTTAATTTCAACAATTCTGTTGCAAGAAAAACTATGCCCGAAATAATCAGAATATTTTTTACCACTGGTGGTAAAACTTGAAAACGTGATGGTCTGAATTCTTGGTAACCCATTATCTTTTCTTAAATAGTTTATCTATTTCAGTTGCATTAATTTCTGAAATAATGTTTTTTCCTGATGGCGAAAACGAATAATCATCGCAAGAAAATAAATGCTCAATTAATAATTTAGTTTCTGCATCTGTTAACTCTTTTCCATACTGAATACATGTTTTCTTTGCCATAGCGCGACAAATATTTTCCCTTACATCCAACTTCACATCAATATTATTCAATTTGTAATTTTCTAAAACACCTTCAACGGTTTCTGCGCTATTTTGTCCAGTAAGGTCGGCGGGGATACCATGAATAACAATACTATTATTGCCAAAATCGGCAATATCAAAACCTAAGTATTTTAATTCTTCTTTTAATTCCATTACTAGATTAAAATCCATTGCGCTTAATTCAATGGTTTGAGGAAATAATTCTTGTTGCGATAAAACGGGGCTATGCTCAAACGCTGAAAAATAGTGATTATACAACACGCGCTCGTGCGCACGGTGTTGGTCGATTAAAACCAATGAACCATTTATTTCTGTAACAATGTATTTGTTTTGCAATTGAAAATATTTACTCACATGCAATACATGATGTTGCTCGGTAAATAATTTTTCTTGCTCGTTATCCTGTTCTATGTTTGGCTCAATTGTACCTTCCGTATGGTTTTGATACATGCTTTGCCAATTCTCTCTATTGTTTTTGTAAAGCGAACTTTCGTATCCTTTGTTACTTCCACCGCCACTTGATGATTGGGATTTAAAAGGATTGTAATTTGGATTAAACGAAATTTGCGGCGCTTTTACTTCACCTTTGGGCATGCTGTGAACATCCTCAAACGACTGCTCCATTTCAAAATCCAAGCTTGGAGCTAAATTAGCTTTACCTAATGCACGCTTAACAACTGTTTTTAAAATAACGAAAAGAGTTTTTTCATCTTCAAACTTTATTTCGGTTTTGGTAGGATGAATATTTATATCAATTGTACTTGGAGGTAAATCAATAAACAAAACATAAGCAGGAAACTCATCTCCATTTATTAAATCAGTATAAGCATCCGAAACGGCAAAGTTTAAATATGGGCTTTTTATGTAACGATTGTTTACGAAAAAATATTGGTCGCCACGCTTTTTCTTTGCTGAAGATGGCTTTCCTACATAACCTTTGATAGAAAAGCCTGGGGTAACTTCATCAACTCCAACTAAATTTCCTTTTAAACTTGCACTAAGTAAACCTTCAATCCTAACAATAAGTTGAGATGCAGGCAAGTGATACATTTCGTGATTATTGCTAAACAAATGAAAAGTAACTTCGGGATGAGCCATAGCAACGCGTTCAAATTCATCAACAATATGACGAAGTTCAATGTTATCGTTTTTCAAAAAATTACGACGTGCTGGAATATTAAAAAATAAATTCTTTACGCTAAAAGATGTTCCGGTTGGACAACTACAAGCTTCTTGCGTAACAATTTTATTCCCTTCGTTTTCTATAAGAATGCCAACACTTTGGTCGGCCGTTTTTGTTTTGAGCTCAACTTGTGCAACTGCAGAAATAGCAGCTAATGCTTCTCCTCTAAAACCTTTGGTAAGAATGTTAAACAAATCATCCGCAGTACGAAGTTTAGATGTTGCATGGCGCTCAAAGCACATGCGGGCATCTGTTTCACTCATTCCTTTTCCATTATCAATAACTTGAATTAGGGATTTGCCTCCATCCTTTACAATTAATTTAATAACTGTTGCACCAGCATCAACGGAGTTTTCGAGTAATTCTTTCACAACCGACGACGGGCGCTGAACAACTTCACCTGCAGCTATTTGATTAGCTACATTTTCGGGCAATAAGGAGATTATATCAGGCATAATTTATAGCCTACGAATGTACAAAATAAAGCAGGGATTGTAAAGCCGAAAATCGCTAAAATTCACTAAAAACACCCCAATTTTCCAACAATCTTGCAATATTTTTAATCATTGTGAAAGAAATTGACTTAAAACGTAATTTTATTTTATGAACGAAGATTTTTTACATTATATCTGGAAATTTGGTTTGTTTGATAAAGGCAATTTACTCACTACAGCGGGGCAATCTATTGAAATCATAAAACAGGGTGAGCACAATAAAGACAGTGGTCCCGACTTTTTTAATGGAAAAATAAAAATCGATGGAACACTTTGGGCTGGAAATATTGAAATACATATTAACTCGAGCGATTGGATAAAACACAATCACCAACATGACGAGGCTTATAATAATGTTATTTTGCATGTAGTTTTAAATCACGATTCGGAAGTATACCAACGACCAAACGAAGCAATTCCAACATTGGAATTAAAATTTAGAATACTTCCGAATGTAAAACAGAACTATGAACTTTTAAAAGGCTCAACCAAAAACATTCCTTGTGCTAATTCATTAAAAGACATAAAAGAAATTACAAGTAGCAATTGGTTACAACGCATGGCTATTGAGCGATTGGAGAGTAAAACAATTTTTGTAAAGCAATTGTTTGAAGAAACTAAACACGATTGGCAAGAAACATTTTACCGATTATTAGCAAGTAATTTTGGATTTAAAACCAATAGCGAACCCTTTTTACTACTTGCTAAAAAACTTCCACTCAACATTATTTTTAAACATAAAAATGATTTGTTTCAATTAGAAAGTTTGTTGTTTGGTATTGCCGGTTTGTTAGATCAAACTTTTGAAGAAGAATACCCAAGAAAACTACAAAACGAATTTGAATTTTTAAGAAAGAAGTATCAAATGTTTTCTATTAAATCTGAATCATGGAAATACATGCGCATGCGCCCGTTAAATTTCCCAACACTTAGAATTGCCCAGTTTGCAATGCTTTTGCATAATTCGTCTCACTTGTTTTCAAAAATTTTAGAAGAAAGCAATTTACAATCTATCATTGCCATGTTTAAACACAATTGTTCTGAATATTGGGATACACATTATTCTTTTACTTCTATTTCTGAAAACAAAAAGAAAACAATTGGCGAAACCGCAATTGAACTTTTAATTATTAATTCGATTGCCCCGCTCCTCTTTTTTTATGGTAAAATAAAGAACGAACAAAAATATATTGACAGGGCAATTGATTTTTTAACACAATTAAAACCCGAGAGCAACAAAACCATTAAAGAATTCACTTCGCACAAACTAATTGTCCAAAATGCCTGCGATACGCAGGGTTTAATTCATTTAGAGAAAGAATATTGCAGAAAATTTAAGTGTTTAAATTGCGCTATTGGCAATGAACTATTGAAAAAATAATTTTATTTACCTTTGTAAGTATCTAATTATTTATTATATTTGAATCAAACACAACACATTTCATGATTAGTAAATTAATATCTTGGTTTGAGCGACAAGCATTTGGAGTTTGCGAATGGTGGGGAAAGAAGCTTGGCATTAAAACTACGCATGTGCGTATGTATTTTATTTATTTATCATTTTTCACTTTTGGTTCGCCAGTAATTATCTATTTTATCATGGCGTTTATGTTAGAACACAAAGATTTTTTCAAACCAAAAAAATACAGACGCAGAAGCGTTTGGGATCTTTAATTCAACTAGTACTACAGTCTTCTTTAGAATTTACTAATTTTGCGGCATGTACAAGTACTATCAACTATACAAGCCATATAAAATGCTTTGCCAGTTTGCACCCGAAAGGAAGAAGCGAACACTTGCTCATTTAAATTATGAGTTTGCAGAAGGAACTAACGCATTAGGTAGATTAGATGATAACACCGAAGGCCTTTTATTATTGACCAACAATAAAAAAGTAAACGCTGCTTTAATGAATCCAAAACACAAACATGAACGTAACTATTGGGTACAAGTTCATGGTATTCCTACTGAGGATGAATTAAACCAATTAAGAAATGGAGTTGATATTATTTTAGAAGGAAATTTATATAAAACCTTACCTGGAAAAGCTGAAATAATTCCTCACCCAGAAAACTTACCACCTCGCAAACATCCTGTAGGAACACACTTTGCAACCACCTGGATTAAACTTACGTTAATTGAAGGAAAATTTCATCAAATTAGAAAAATGACTGCAGCTATTAACCACCAAACCATGCGTTTGATAAGGGTTTCGATTGAAGGGATTGAAATAAAAGAATTTATTCCCGAACAAATTGTTGAGATAGATGAAGCTGAATTTTTCGAAAAATTGAAAATCAATATCGTATAATTTACTATTTCTATTTCCCGCTGCAAAAAAGTGGTTATTAACCTTTAATTAACAAGCTTTTTATTGTTTATCAATACCTTACAAAAAACACCTGCTCAAATAGTTAATTTGTCGGTTTTTTGTTGAAAACCCTAATTTATTGCCCGCCGCCAATGTTGTATCTTTCAGAGTTAAAACTCCCCAAAAATGGGCATACAGGTAAATGTAAAAGAATTATTAACCCAACTTTACTACAATCGAAATGTAGTGGAGTTCCTATTTGGTAATCGTGACGGAATAACCGTTACCGAATTACTGAGTCGTGAAGATATTACTCAAGAGCAATATCAAAAGCTGATTGACTACGAAATATTATATGAGTACCAAACGATTGTTAGTCTTAACGATACTATTATTGCTACGTTTGAAGACTTCATGGAAATTGGTGAAGTTACTCCAAGCTTTATCAACGATTACTTAAACGAACTTAAACGTTACATAAAATATTTCTCTGAAGGAAAAGAAAATCGTTTCCTACGCTCGATAAAAAAATATTTAAAACGCATCAACACTGCCATCACACGTGAAATCATTAAGCTTCAAAAGAATGTTGATGATACATACAAAAACGAGGGCAACTACCGTATCAAACTACAAAAGCTAGAAGACTACCGTAGCAAGCGTGATACGATTATAAAATTTATTAAAGAAACAGAAGAGGTAATTGAAGAAACTCGAGGATTATTCAATCTTACAAATGACTTAGAATTATTCTCAATCGTTACTTCTTTAAAAAATGGACTGATTGAAAACTTGGATTTCTTAATCGAAATTCAAACCGATATTACCGATTACATCAACAAGATTCAGTTCCAACTTGATGTTTATAAAAAAGTTCAGCAGTTAAAAGAAATCAAAGACAAAGGAGAACTTCATTACAAAACTAATTTTAGAGAAGTAATTAAAGCTGTAAATCCACTTGGATTTAATAATGTAAAAGCTCCCAAAACAAAGATTCCTGTTGAGTTTTTATATACTGATGATGGATACATGTTGTGTGCTCGTGTTGCAGAAAAATATAAAATTACCCGCTTAATGTCGCGCCGATTGGCAGATAAAATGTCGGGGAACTTTAAAGATGTAACAATCGAAAATACAATGAAATTGGATGTTACAGCTTTAGTAGATAAATTTTTAGATCAAACTAAATTAAATCTATTTGAGTTTTTAGCAGCATACAAATTTCCTAAAGCTGTTGGTAATGTAACATTTGAAGAACGAATTACTTTATTTGTAGGAATAGTATTGGAATATGATAAAGCCTTCGAATTTAAATATCGTTTAAATTATTACGAGTACGAAGACGCAGAAAAGAAGACAAGAAAATTAGGCTACACGGTTGTTATACCAAAACCAAATGCCAAAAAGAAAATAAGTAAACCAACTAACGTAGAAAATTAACATGGAATCTACCAACGTAAAACTTCCTAAACAAACGCATGAGATTTTCTCAGTAATGGCGCGTGGAAATTTCATCTCTAGTAATGGAACTAAAGATGGAATGAACAGATTGTATGATGTAATCAACAATCCAGAGAACTTTGATAACCTGCAAGCTTATTTCAATGTTATAAAATATAACATCGAGCGTGGAAACAACTTTTTCTACTTCGCTAAAATTGATGAGGCAAATAGTTTGATTGAAAAGAAATTAGAAACGTTTGAGAAATACATCGACATCATCGATTTATTTGCTTCTATGGATAATAAAATTACAATCGGTTCTCGTTTTCGCCCAAGCGAAATTGCAGAGGAGTGTAATGCAAATGTGCGTTTAAAACAAAAACTTCAAAAAATTCCTTTGTATCGTTCAGAAACGCTAAGTAACAAGGTGCGTGAGATTTGTGATTTGATGACTCGTGATTCTTTCTTAGACAGAGAAGATGAACAAAGCGAAACGTACAAAGTATTAGATGCTTACTCTTACTTAATGGATATCGTAAATGCGATTGCCGTTTATGAAGAGACCGGAAACACAGATGGTTCAACCGGTGGAATAATTTACAACTAAGAATTACTTTTTTATTATATAACATGGAAAATTGTAGAATACTTAACCGCATTGTAATGATTAATATCGCATCCAACAGGTATGCGGATATAGAGATGAGCGGTAATACTTGCTTTGTTGGAACAAACAACTTCGGTAAAACTTCCTTGCAACGTGCAATCCTATTTTTTTATAGCGCAAACAGTCGTGGTTTGGGTATTTCTGCATCGCAGAAACCATTTGAGGAGCATTACTTCCGTTATGAAAATTCATTCTTAGTATATGAAGTGGCAACTGAAGACAAAAATTTCTTTGTTATCATTTACCGTCACCACAAACTAAATTTCCGTTTTGTTGATGCTGCATACAATCCTGATTTTTTCTTCAACGAAAACGATGAAGCTCTTAAGATTACGGATGTATTAAAAAAATTAGATAAGCACGGAATTTACTACAGTAACCAAATTGATACATTTGAGCGTTACCGTAATATTTTATACGGAACAGAAACAGATAAAAACCTTAGCAAATTCCACATCTTACGTGGTAATGAGAAATATCAAAATATTCCTAAATCAATTACCAATGTATTCTTAAGTTCGAAATCATCTATTGATTCTCGTTTCATTAAAGACTTTATTGCTAACTCACTTTCTACAGAAGCTGCAAGTATAAAGCTAGAGCAAGTGGAACGTCAGTTACGCCAGTTTAACGAAAAGTACACGGATATTGAAACCTACTTAAAGAAAGAAACTCAGCAGTTAATTGAAATGATTGATAAAAAATTCGATCAGGTTAAAATGTTGAAGGGTTCTCAGTTAGAGATGGCTGATAAATTAGGTAGTAGTTTAAAATATGCTGAAGTACAAAACGAATCTATTCGTGAGGCATCAAAACAAAAAGAAGAAGAAAGCGAACAATTAATTGCTGCACATAATTCGGAAAAAGGAGTAATTGAAGGTAAACAACAAGATATACGTGAAGAGATTGGTTATTATGATAGAACCATTCGTGAAGCAAATAAAAAATTAAAAGAATACCAAAATCAAAACGTTGAAAATGCCGTTGAAAAGCACAAACAACGTGAGCAATTACAAGTAGAGTTAAACATGGCTCGTAAAGAGTATGAAACTTTAACAAGTAATGTATCGAGCATCGAATTAAAATATTCTACTTTATTAGAGCAGTTAAAAAACGAACGCGCTTCTTATATTAATGCAAGTAATTCTAAAACAAGTACCATTTTTAACGACTACAATGAGCGTCAGTTACTTGCTAAAAATGAGTTAAACAAAAAAGAAAACGAATTAAAAGAAAAGCGCGAAGATGCATTGCAGAACATGACTGCTGAAATTACATCTAAGCAAATTGAGTTTAACGAATTAAAATCAGAAGAAAAGGTAATTCGTAACACCCGTTTCTACGAAAATGAAATTAAACAATTAGAAACTGAATTAGCTGAATTACGCGCTGTTACTTATAAAAACCGTTCAGAAAAAGCAATTAAGAGCAACTTAGTTCAAACATTGCAAAAAGAATGGGAAAACGCTGAAGCAAAAATTAAGAGTTCATTGTCTAACCAAATCGCAAAGGTTAACAATGAAATTATTAAGAAAAAAGCAGATATTAAAGAAATTGAAAGCAAGCTAGATGTGCAAGATGGCGCTTTGTATGGTTTCCTTGAAGGCAATATTAAAGATTGGCACAATACAATTGGTAAAGTTTGTAATGAAGAAATTTTATTCCGTACCGATTTAAATCCTGAGTTTAAAAAGGAATTAGCTGATTCATTATATGGTGTAAGCTTAAACTTAGGAAATGTTTCTATTTTCTCTAAATCATTAGAAGAATACCAAGGAAATAAAAATGAATTACTTGCACAAATTCGTGAGTTAGAAGATTCATTAACACAATTCCAAACAAGCAATAACGAAGAAAAATTATTAGCTGCTGATAGATACGGAAAACAATTAGGTGAGTTAAAAGAAGATGTGAAGGTACTTACCTACTCTCTTGAACTAGCTGAAAAACGTGAGAAAAAATTAATAGTTGAGTTAGACGACTGGAACCAAAAAGCAAGTTCAGAAGTTGAAACATCTTTATCTGGCAATCGTTCTAAGGCAAATTTAATTGAAGAAGAATTAGCGATTTTAAATAAGAAGAAAAATAACTTATTAAACGACTTCAATCAACAATTTGATCAATTACGCAAATACCACATGGAGCGTATTGAAGATTTACGCGCTCGTCAGGAAAGTGAGATTAAAGATATTGAAGAAGAGAAAGAAAAAACAGTTGCTGCATTTGATAACAGAGAAGCCTTATTAGTTGATGAAAAAGAAACTGCTTTCAAATCAAAAGGTGTAGACAATAAACAAGTAAAAGACGTTGACAAGCGTATTAAAACATTGCAAGATGACATTAAGGAAATTGAGCAATACTCGCAAATTGTAAACGATTACTTAAAAGATAAGCGTGAGTTGTTTGATAAACTTCCTGAGTTTATTCAAAAGAAAGAAGAGTACATGAAAACATCTTCTGACTTAAACAACCAATTAGAAGAAGCAAACCGTAAGTTCAATTTAAAGAACATGGAGTTGCGTAAACAAAAACGTGCTTTTGATGAGGAGTTAATTGAGTTTAATAATGGTATTAACTACTTCACTAAAAACTTCCGCGAAACACCTGTTTACAACAAGTTTGCAGATATTATTGAGCGTGCCGAGCCAAAGAAAACCAATTACTCGGTAATGGATTTGTGTACTCAATTATTAAAGAATGATTCGCATTTTAACGAAGAGTACGGCGCTTTCCAACGATACGTTAATGAGTTTGCAGGTAAGTTCCGTTTAGATAATCACTTTAACTTTGTTATTCGTAACGATGCATCGCAAGCAGAGTACGAGCGTTTTGCACAAAACGTTTCTAACTTTATACACGAAAACAAAATTGAATTATCGATTGCTGAAACTGCAACACAAATTGGTTTAGTAACGGATAGTATTGCTTCTAAAGTAAAAGAGTTAAGCAACCAACAAGATAAAATTCAACACATCATTGCATTGATTGCAGAAGATTTTAAGAAAGCTGAGTTTGAAGAAAGTAAGTTGATTGAGTTTATCAAAATCAAATTAGAGGAATCTGACAACAAGGTTTACAAGATGTTGAAGAAGATTGAAGAGTTTAAAGAAGAACATGGAATGTTCTACGGAGAAGGCTTATTCAGCACTGACTACTCTTTAAACGGTAAAAACAAAGAGGTAAACAATAAAGCGGTTAAGTTGCTTGAAAGTTTACGTCAATCGATTAAAGAACAACAACAAGAAGAAATTCGTTTACAAGATTTATTTGAATTAAAGTTCAACATTAAAGAAGGTATGAACGAAACTGGCTGGACACATAAAATTGACAGCATTGGTAGTACTGGTACCGACATCCTTGTAAAAGCAATTATCTACATTACTTTATTACACGTATTTATTAAAGAATCTTCGCACAGAAGTTCGAAAGCGTTTAAGGTACATTGTATCATTGACGAGGTAGGACAAATCTCGGCGCATTACTTAAAAGAGTTATTGAAGTTTGCTAAGAACAGAAACATTATGATGATTAATGGTTTACCAAACAAGAGTGGTTTGGAAAGTCATTACCGTTACACTTACCAATTTAGAAGAGAAGAAGATGGTAATGTAAGGATATTCCCAAGTATTGTTACTGAGGTGGAGGCGTAAGGCGTATTGAAGAATGAAAATTGAAAAGTGAAGAATTAAAATACTATTTGGATTTCTTCGTCTTGTTTGTTTTTAGAATTAAATTCATTTCTTTGAAAAGTTCAAGCTCGGCTTTTACTTTTTGTACTTCCTTGGCTAATGGTGTATAGTATTGAAAAAAATCGTGTTCTAAAATTGAAGATATTTTAACTAATAGGCCTGTATCTATTGTTTTACGTCGAAAGATACTATATATATTTTCTCTCGACATATTTATTCTCCTGCCAAATTCGCTCACACTTAATCCTTTCGAATCAAATACTTTTTTAATTTTTTCACCAATGTGAACCATAAAGCGAACTTATTGATTATGCCTAGCATAATTCTTACCATTAATGGTGTTAAATAATTACATAAATGGTGTTTATAATACACATTTTAGTACATTTGTTTTGATAGAAAGTAAAATATATCTAAATTTAAAAATTCAGAATTAAACCTAAACTATTCTTACTTATGCTAAAGTCAACTCCCATTATTTCAATACTTTTTCTTTTAGCATCTTGTCAACAAGAGCCTCAACCCCAGCCTCAATCTCAGTCCAATGCCACTACTAACGGAACTGTAATATTAACAACAAATACTGTAACGGCTATTACAGGAACAACAGCTGTATCTGGTGGAAATATTACTTCAGATGGTGGGAATATAATTACCGAGAGGGGAGTATGTTGGAGTACAAATAATAACCCAACTATAACATCAAATAAAATCATTAGTGGTTCTGGGACTGGAAATTTCACATCCAGTTTAATTGGATTAACACAAAATACAAATTACTTTGTTAGAGCTTACGCTATTAACAGCATAGACACAGCTTACGGAAATCAAGTAACCTTCACTACATCAAACAATTCAAACAATATTTTAAATCCCAATTTATCATATGGTAGTTTTACAGATGCAGAAGGAAATACATATGCAACAATTCAAATTGGCTCACAAGTTTGGATGGCAGAAAATCTTAAAGTAACAAAATATAGAAATGGAGATCCGATTGCAAATGTCACCGATGATATTCAATGGAGTAATTTAACAACAGGAGCCTATTCAAACTATAATAATAATACTAATAATGGAGCTACATACGGAAAATTGTATAATTGGTTCGCAGTTAGTGATAGTAGAAACATTTGTCCGGTTGGATGGCACATACCTGATAAAACTGAATGGACCACACTTCTTACTAATATTGGAGGCTATCCTACTGGTGGTGGAAAAATGAAGAGTACAGGGCTTCTATTTTGGCAAAGTCCTAATTTAGACGCAACCAATGAAAGTGGTTTTTCTGCACTACCTGGAGGCACGAGAACGGAGCTTGGTGTCTCTCTAGATATTGGAAAGCGCGGATATTGGTGGAGTACTTCCGAAGGACTTACACCTCCATGGGCATATACAATGTATTTATTTTATAATGCTGGAAATGCAAGTGCTCCGAGTCTATATAAAAAATGTGGTCTATCGGTGCGCTGTGTAAAAGACTAACCAATAGGGAGTTTATATTTCTTTTAACATCTCATGTGTTCAAAAAAGATTGTTTTTGAAATAAGCCAATGTACAACTTTGCCTTTATTTTAATTAAATTCTCTATCTAAAAACTCCTCCATTGCATCAATTATACGTTTTTCTGATAAAGGCGATACTACATCCGCAAAACAAATGGTTTAATTGCATCATTAAATTTCGCATTTTTCTGGGACAGGTACAAAAACACGAATCCCCTCTACAAAGCCTTCAAATACCCAAGGATACTTATTACGATCAAAATTAAATCTAACTTTTCTATCCCTGTAATTACCATTTACAAGAACTTCAATAGTTACTTCAACTACTCCATTTATCCAATCTACGTTATAAAATTCAGAATTATTGCGCATATTTATTCTATTTTAATTAAGCTTCATATTTCAAATTCAGATAATATATTACCTCTTCAATACTTCTTTCATGAAAATATTCTTCATCTATTATGCAAGTAATTCTCCAAAAGCCATCGTAATGATTTTCAATTAAATTATAAGAATGCCAATCTGTACAATTCCTTTTTCTATAAGATTTATATATTTCTAATTCACTCTTATCTACTGGAACAACTTCAATTTTAAAAATTTTAAACTTCCTATTAGCAAGTATATCAAAATACTCGAAATTCAAAATATTTCTATACTGATGGATTACAAAAATAGCTTCAGTATAGTTGTAATAATTAAGTCTAAGCTTAAAAACTTCGTTTATCACTTTTTTCAGATCAATTGTTTTTCCCATTGTTATAATTTTAGATTAAAAATCTCATTTTACAACCCCTAGAGTAATTATAAAACAAGAATAAAATTATATCATTAAAACAATCTACTAGCTGGCAAGTTCTCTAGGAAACAACTACCTGGCTTAAGTTTTAAGCCTGCCCACTCAACTGGAGTCAAGTGCATTATTGCGTTACAAATTTAAGTATAGATTGCTCCATAAAAAAAGAAAAGTCGCGTTAGTTTTCCACATTTTCAAAAAAATCTACACCAAAAACGTTTCCGCAGGAATTCCTAATTGTGTGTGAAACCATTTAGCAAGTTCTAATGTAAGAGGTTTACGTTTGTTTAAAAGTGCAGATACGTAGCCTTTAGAGCCAATTTTGCCAACTAGGTCTTTATTTCTTAAACCTTTTTCTTCCATCTTTAGCTTTATAGCTTCAATGGCATCTGGGTAAGGAATAGCATAATGCTCATCTTCGTATTGTTTAATAAGCAATAAGGCGATTTTCAATTTTTCACCTTCAGGAGAGTTTGGCTTCACTTTTTTATCAAATAGTTCATCCGCCCAATCTAAATAAGATTGGTATTCCTTTTTTGTTGTAATTGTTTTTAATTGCATTATTTCTTCTTTTTAAACTTTACTTCAACTACACTTATTTCATCATACTCCTTATGTGTTCCAAACCATTTAATTTGCGCCGCTTTAAAATCAAACACTATGCGCACAACTAAACGATAATGGTTTCCCATAATATTAAATACTACTCTATCATCTGCCACAATACTCGCATTGCCATATTGTTTCTTTAGTTCATTAAAGTTTTTGAAATTGCTCCTTTCAAACTCATGATACCACTCAAACAATGCGTTAGCAGCAGTAGGATATTTTTTACAATACTCCAATAATGTCTTTCGGGCAATTATATTAAACATTAAGCAAATATAAGAATAAGTTTTCTATTAGAAAACTATTAATTAAAATAAGTTCAGATTTTTACTGCCAAAAACAATAATTTCACTTATGAAACTGCTATCTTCACCTCATGAAACACATCACTCTCCTATCCATTTATTTAATAGTCCTAATTTGGTCTGCCATTAATCCACACGATTACTTTACTTGGGTTTTGGAAGTGTTTCCAGCTTTGATTGGCTTGGGTATTTTATTGGCAACAAAAAACAAATTTCCTTTAACAGATATAACATACATTTTAATTTTAGTGCATTGCTGCATTTTATTTGTTGGTGGTCATTACACCTACGCCGAAGTTCCATTGTTCGATTGGATAAAAGAATACTTTGGACAAGATAGAAACAACTATGATAAAGTTGGTCACATTGCGCAAGGCTTTGTTCCTGCAATTATTATAAGAGAAGTTTTTGTACGCAAAGAAATTATAAAAAAAGGAATGTGGCTTTCGGTAATTGTGGTTTTCTTTTGCCTTGGCATTAGCGCCATGTACGAATTATTAGAGTGGCTAGTAGCGGAGTTAAGCGGAGAAGGTGCAGATGCGTTTTTAGGAACTCAAGGTTATGCGTGGGATACACAATCGGATATGCTTTGCGCTATGATTGGAGCAATAAGTTCATTGTTATTGTTTTCTAAATTGCAGGAGAAGCAAATAAATAAAATCACAAAAAATTTAACTACCCAAAACGTCACCATTTGAATTCCAAATTGTGTTCAAAAGCATACAATTATTTCTAAATTTGTTAGCTAGATTTTCATAAAATCCTAATATACCTAGTGTTTTGAACTACATTTAAAACAAAAAAACAATTCATTCAACTATAACAAAATCACAATTCCTTTATTTTAAATAGTTAAAAAAAACATCATTGAAATTTGACAAAATTGTTATATTATTGCAATTATTAAACAAACACTTTAGCTTATTTAAGAACGCATTTTAATTATCCATTGTAAAAACCAAACCAAAATATATGAAAAAAATAGCTACTTTTTTATTTTCTCTTTCCCTCTATTTTGCTAACGCGCAAAGTGGAGAAATACTTCTAAGTGATAATTTCGTTGACGGCAGTGCTTGGAATGTTGAACAAGGTGATTTTATTGTTTCCAACAACATTGTAACTACCGAAGGCGGCAATGGAGATATGACATTTGCATTTAGAGATTTATCACGACCATTAACCAATGGAGATAAACTACAACTTACTTTTAAAAGCAATCAGGTTACTAATTTTTTTAACTACAGGCTGGGCAGGTGTAAGTTTTTATACCGGTGGCTCTAATGGAGATGAGGAAATTTATATAGGTTCTTTAGGTAATACACCTTCTTGGGGAATTGATGGCCCTGCTATGGGTGGACCAACTCAAATCAATTGGCCAAGTGCTGTTGCTGAAGTAAAATTCACCTACGATTACGACTCTGGAGATTGGACTTTGAAAATTGGAAATCAAACTGCAAATGGAAATATCAATTCCAACCTAGAATTAAGTACTGTAAGAATAGCAGCAGATATAAGTAATTACGCTGATATTGCTGTTTCAAATTTAAATGTTGTTGTAAACAACGGTACTGATATACAAGCACTATCTACTTGCCCACCTTATACTTGGATTAATACAAATTCTTACAATAATAATACGTTTATTCAAGTTCACACACTGCCAGGAGCAGCTATGGGTGGAGCTGATTCAATTGTTACATTAGATTTATCTTTTGCAACTACCTTTCCATTTGGAGAGGGAACACCTTCTAATCCATATCAGATTGCATCAAAAAGCGATTTAAAAATTTTATCAGAAAATTCTTGTTTTTGGGATAAGCACTTTATACAAACAGCAGACATTGAATTCATTTCTGATGATTTCCAATCTGGTGGTGATTTCGACAATGGAGGAGCTGGTTTTTTACCAATTGGAAATTTTACAAACCAATTTTTTGGAACCTATAATGGAAATGAACACAAAATTATGAATTTGTTTATTAACTCCGCTGATCAAAATGTTGGGTTATTTGAATATTCAGGGACAAGTTCCAGTCGTTTCAGCACTTGGTTTTAACTCTCGGCTGTTATGGGGACTTATTGTAATGGAGTTTTGTGTGGAACTAATTTCGGTACTATAAGTACTTGCTACGCAACCGGTCAAACAGATATAAATTATTTTAGTGGTGGATTGATTGGTAAATTAGCATCTACAGGTACAATTTCTAATTGTTATGCTAATGTTACTTTAAGCAATGACTTTTTAAGGCTTGGTTCGTCTTCTGTAAAAACAAAAGGAAATAATAATAGTAACGAAGTATAAAACTACTTTGGAAATGCAAACTAAAGCAACTTATACAAACGCTACTTGGGACTTTGTAGTTGAAACCGTTAACGGAATCAACGATATTTGGAAAATGAACTCTTGTACTAATAATGGTTATCCAGTATTTAGTTGGCAAGCATTAAACCCTGCCTCTGAATCGTATAACTCAATATCTACATGCTCATCTGTTACCATTAATGGAAACACATATAATTCATCTCAAATAGTGATTGATACATTAGTAGGACAAGCTGCATCTGGCTGTGATAGTATAGTTACTACCTATTTATATATATTGATCCCGATTACGCAGTTTACGGAAGTATAGATACAGTTTTATGTTCAGGCCAAACCTTAACAGTTGGGACTTTTGTTCATACAATGTCGGGGCACAATACAGATACATTAACAAGTGTATCTGGTTGCGATAGTATAATTGATGTTCTTGTAACAATTTTTTCATCTACTTTGCCTTCTCTTGAAGTAAAAGAATTACCAACATTAAATATCGCCACTGGTGGAACTGCCAGTGCGAGTGATACTTATTCTTCTAATGACCCTATAGATGCATTTGATGGTGATTATGACATTTTAGGATGGGGTAGCGAAGGAAATGGATTCCCATCTTGGTTAGAATATGATTATGGTAGTGGTAATGGAAAAATTGTAAAAGGATATTCATTTTACTGTTCATCCAATATGACAGGAGGTTGGTCAGGTTCTGATTATGACCCGAGTGAATGGAATTTTCAGGTTTTGATGGTACTAATTGGGTAAACTTAGATACTGTGGTTGATTTAAATCAACACAAGATATATGGAATAATTACGTGATAAATAATAATGTAACTTATGACAAATACAGAATGTATATTACTAATTCTTTAGATGGAGATTACGCTATGGTAACTGAATTAAAGTTTTTGGTAATTGATTCATGTGCTAATAAATCATTTATTATTGTTCCTAATGATGTTGCAAAAGATTCTATTGTTTCTTACCAATGGGAAGTTAATGGAGTTGCAACAGGTACAAGCGTGGGAGCGCTTGATCTTGCAAATTTTGAATTAGGCGATACAGTAAGATGTAACATTGTAATTAGTAATACTTGTGCTACATCAACAACTGGTTCTAATTACACAATTATCCAAGCAGGAAACGCTACTGCTATCGCTACTATTAATAGCGAGATGCTCACTGCACATCCTGCGGGTGCTACTTATCAATGGTTTAATTGCGATAGTAATTCTCAATTGCTGGCGAAACAAATCAAACATACACCGCCACTGCTAATGGAAACTTTTCAGTTATTGTAACATCAGGTACTTGTTCTGTTGATACATCTGATTGTATTTCTGTAAACTCAATTGGACTTACTAATACATCATTCTCATCTTCAATTAAAGTATTCCCTAATCCTAACAATGGTAATTTTACAATTGATTTAGGCTCGATTGAAGAAAGCGTATCAGTTAAAATTACTGATGTTTTAGGAAAACAAATATCAGTAGAGAATTTTTCACGCAGCAAAAATTTAAATATCAATTTAAATGAGCCTGCAGGTGTGTACTTTGTTACAATTACTAATAAAGATAACAAATTTGCAAGGATTAAAGTTGTGAAACAATAGTAATAGAAATTCAATTCAATGTAAAAGGCACGCTAAAGCGTGCCTCTTTATCTCCTCCACTATCGATAATCAATAACTAAATTCACTATTTGATAAATAAACAATTTTGGTTTAATTCACATTTTTTCATCACAAATACCCTAAATTTACTTCATGAAAAAAATCACGCTACTTAGTCTATTCGTTTTAACATTATTAAGTCCGATCACAAGTTTTGCTTGGGGAAAAACGGGGCATCAAATTGTAGCAAAAATTGCAAAAGCGCATTTAGAGCCGGGCGTGTTAGATTCGGTGCAAAAGTATTTAGGTACTATGAGTTTTGAAGATGCTTCTACCTGGATGGATGATGTTAGAAAAGATACGAGCTTAAAATTTATGAAACCTTGGCATTACGTAAATGTGGAGAAAGATAAAACTTATGTAAAAAACAACGAACCAAATATTATTAACGAATTAGAAATTGTAATTGCCGATTTAAAAAACAGAAAAGGCAGAAAGACTGAAGACATTAACTTTGCACTCAAACAATTATTTCATTTAGTTGGAGATTTGCACCAGCCACTACATGCAGGTTACGGAATTGATAAAGGTGGGAACGACATAAATGTAAAACATGAGGGAAAAGATAACAACTTACACTGGGCTTGGGATTCGGAAATTATAAAAAGCAAAAACATCACTTACGAACAGGTAGAAGCAAAAACAGGAAAGCTTTCAAGTAAAAAGTTAAAAGGAATTCAAAAAATAGATGTATTGGCTTGGATGAATGAATCTAGAAGTTACCTAACAAAAATATACAAGTTCAAAAACAATGAACTCGACCAAAAATACATGGACAAAAACGCAAAGATTATTGAGAAACAATTAATGCTTGGCGGTTTACGTTTAGCGGCAGTATTAAACGATTCATTTAGAAAGTAAAATGGAACAAAAGCAAAAAGATCCATTGCACGGTGTAACATTAGCAATGATTGTTACATTTCTGCAAGAAAAATATGGTTGGGAAGAATTGGATAATAGAATCAAAATCAATTGTTTCTCGGTAAACCCAAGTATTAAATCGAGTTTAACTTTTCTACGTAAAACTCCTTGGGCTCGCAAAAAAGTAGAAGACTTATATTTAGAAACAATTTCAAAAACATAATTCATGAAGAACTTAAACTAACATTACTCTTATTGGGTTTGTTGCCATTAACATCACTTGCTCAAAAAAACAAGAAAGATAGTCTGTTAAAAAACGAAATCAACTTGTTTATGGATAACTGGCATTTGTTTGCAACAAATGCCGACACTCTCTTTTTTGAAATGATGGCTCCAAACGGAGTTTATATTGGAACAGATAAAACCGAAATTTGGAAAAGAGATGAATTTAAAAAATGGGCAATGCCTTTTTTCAAAAGAAAATCTGCTTGGGATTTTAAAGCTATCAAACGCAACATTTATTTTTCGGATGATAAAAAGTATGCTTGGTTTGATGAGCAACTAGATACTTGGATGGGAGTTTGTCAATCATCAGGAGTTTTAAAACGTAAAGGGAAAACTTGGCAAATAGAACATTACCAGCTTTCGGTAACCTTGCCTAATGATGTTACAAAAGATTTTATTAAACTCGTTAAAGATTACGAAAAGAAATAATAACAAAGACAAGAGCGGCTACTCAAAAAGTAGCCACTTTTGTCAAATGAAACATTTATTTTATCCTTAGTTGGATTAGGGTAGACAGAAAATTTATTTTCATACACTTTTGTTGAAGCATAAATCCCAACATAATTGGTATTAATATAAATACTTGCTGAATCAGCAAAATAATTATTTTGCGCACTAGAATCAGCTGCAGATATTGTAATTTCTCTAGTTGAATCCATTGGTAAGTTTGGAATATCAACATAAATTTTATACCCACCAATTGGCAAATTTTCAAACGCATAAAAACCGGAGTCATTAGATGTTGTACGTGCTTGAATTCCACCACCAGGATTTCTTCCCAACTTAACATCAATACCTTTTAATGGTCCACCCGGAGAAAATGGTAATAGTGGGCCTTGAATTCCTGGCCCATAGCGTCCATTTGCAAAATTAAAACCTTCAGAAATATACCCTGAAATAGCTCCAGGTCCTGTTGTTATTGGAGTTTCTAAAACTTCAATATCAGCACTTGCATTAACTAAACATCCATGATTTAAAACTAAAGAAGAATCCCATTGAAAAGTATTTCCATTGTATGTTGGAATTGACAATGGATAAACTGCTGTATCCAAAATTGCCTTAATTAAATAATTACCACTATCTAATCCTGCAAAAGTGTAATCACCCACACCATCAATTGGCGAAATTGCCATTGTATCTCCACCAGCAGTTCCTGGTTGATATTTAAAGGCATAAACTAATCCTGAACCAAGAGCCACAGAAGGCACTATAGCTGTTGAAATATGACCCGATACATCTGTACTAGGTGTTACAAAAGTTAATAATGCACCAGGATTAACAGTACATCCATTTGCATCAACAATGGTAATGGTGAAATTTTGTGATGTATTAGCAATATGAGTTGGATTTGCAACAGTGTAGGTATTAAAACCACTGAACCAGTTAAAAGAATATGGTGCAGTTCCTCCTGTTGGATAAACATAATCTGCCAAATGAAGTTCGGTTCCTTCACAAATAGTTAATGAACTACCATAACCATTAACTGATAAAACAGGGACTACAGTTCTTGTAAATGAAATTGAATCTCTTAACAATAAATCAGGTGAATAGGCTACCAAAGCAAATGTGTAAGTATGTACAACCGAATAAGTAAATGAAGGATTAGGTTGTGTGCTGTATGGAGCGCCATCAACATACCATTGATACGTATTAGCGCCTGTAGATGTATTAGTAAAACTCTCCACTAATGTTTGACAAACAGTTGAAGTTCCTATAGATCCTGTATATGATGCGGTTGGAAATTGTAAACGATAAATTTGTCCACCCAACCCATTCGTATGTTCTCCACCGCAATATAGAAAATCATCCTTTGCTGTAAAACTCCATCTCCCACCATAATTAAATTGGTCATAAAAAGCTGAAGGAGAAGATTGAGTAAAATTAACTCCATCATCAGATCTAAAAACGATTGTGCTTGATGGCATACCCGAGATATGATTGTTTTGATTCATTAGTCGGTTTGTTGGAAAGTTACCTTCCTGAGCCGTACACTCAACCCACATCTTTCCCTTAAATGAAAATATTTTATTAATCGAATACATATTTCCTCCTCCAAAACCAAAACCATCTGCGGTTATTGTGGTCCAATCATTTTGTGAATTATATTTAAATAATTGTCCACCATTACCAAAATTTGAAGCCCCAACATAAAGCGAACCATTAAAAACTCCGAATGAATTAAAACTTGTACCTACGTCAATTATCCCAGGTAATGTGTGCGCGCGAATTGTATCAGAACCATTGGTTTGTTTATACACAAAGGACTCCATCGTAAAACTATTGAAGATATTTGTAAAGATTGTATCGTTATAAACAAAAGCATCCCAAACACCATATACTTGTGTTGAGAAAGTATATACAAGCGACCAGTTAGCTGCATTTTTTGGAGATTTCCAAATTTGATATGGAACCGTATTATTATAGTTGCCAATTACAATGTAAACCGAATCTGAACCACCTCCTTGAGAATAGAAAAACATTTTAGAAAGGATGTTGTAATTAGAACCCCATGGTGGTGTACCACCACTCATTCCTGTCCAAGTGGTTCCATTATGTCTGTATATACTAACTCCATTTTGCCAGTTTGCAACGCCAACAAAAAGTTGATTGGTTATTGTATCAACTACTAATTGCTCAATAATTGTATCTCCAGTATTTGCTGATGCTGGATAAGTTGTAGATGTCCAATCATTCATGTCACCAGTAGAAGACACATAAATATCTGGTGGACCGCTGGTTTGACTAACTGTTCCAGCATAAATTTTATTATTATAAGTGGCAAGTGGTTTAATTACATTTGAAGTTCCAAAACCATCAACCACAACCGAATCCCAATTATTTAATTGAGCAAATTGGTTTAATGAAAATAATAAAGCTAGTAAAAGGTAAATCTTTTTCATTCAAAATATATTTAGAGAATAAATATATTAATTTAGATTAAATAGAAATGTTAATTTGAGATTAAACTTAATTGCATTTAGTTTACGTTACAAATTATCAAACCAAGAACGTTGGCGAGGGATGCGAACATCGCGTAAAGAAGCAGTTTTAAGATTAATACCAATTGTATAGCGTTTATTAAATCCGAAAGGTACCCAATCTATTTTAGCTTCCCAGCAGCGTAAATCACGATATACGTTAAACGAAGTATAACTTATATTACGCGTTGTAAAATCATAACCACTATTAAATCCAACTTTCCATTTTTTAGTTACATCAAGGCTTCCATTAAAATTAAATTGTTGATTGGGTTTATTAGGAATGTTTTTTTCGGCAAGTACTTCATTATAATTTTTAATAAAAATAATATTGTACGAAACATTAAAACTCCAATTACCTGTAGCAACAGCACCTGCTTTTGAAAACACTTGTGGGTTAAACCCTGCATTTAAAGCAACTTGTGAGCTTACGTAACGCAACAACTTGCCTGTTTGGTCTTGGTAAGAAATATTTTTTCTTACACCCAAGCTATCAGTTCCAAATACATCGAAGACACTTCCTCCCATTAAATCAATGTTTTTCCAAATGCGGGTTCGAGCGGTAACATTAATTAAACTCCAATTTAACTCCTTAGCCGCAACGTTGTATGAACCATTAATACTCAAGTTTTGAAGCAACACTACTTTTTTATCTACAAAACCACTATCTGTTTTCTGGCGAATTTTTGCTTCGATATTATTACTTAAACCATAGGTTAAAAATCCACCTTCATCACCTATTGGTCCACCATAAATTCCATTTTCAAATATTGAATATGAACGACGATTTCCCAGTGTATCCGTTTGAACCATTTTATAAAAACCTAATTTATCCGTTTTCAAATTTGGATGATAGGTGAAACCAACTGTAGGAATCATAAAATGACGAATTTGTTTTAAACGTTTTGTTTTAAAATAATAATCGCCAAATACTTTTGTTGTTAGGTTAGTTGAGAAATTAACGTCAAATCCTGTTTTAAATCCTTGAAGCGTATCCTTAATAATTGAATCGTTTAAATTATCATAACGATACTCAGTTGAATTAAGATAATTAACTGCACTTAAATTAATTGCAGGTGTTAAAGTGAAGTATTTGAATAGATTTAAATTAGTACTAATTGGAATGGTATGCCTAACACCGTACTGAATATTTTCTAAACTTTGTTGCTTAAAAAACAATGTATCTTTTTCGCGTAAAAAACTTTTTGCTTCGGCAGTATAACTAATACCAATTTTATCTAAGAAATTTTGTTTGCTGCGAGTTTCGTTTTTAAAAGGAAAAAAACGCATCGTATTAAATGTTAGCTCAGGAAAACTAATTTCCATATCATGAGTGACCGTATTTTGATTGTGCCTTGCATTAACTGAAATAGCTGAGTTTTTAAATGTATAACCATAACTAATATTAGAGTAAAAAGTGTTAGTTAAATATTGTGCCGAGTTTTGCGGGTTGTATTTATTATTAAAAGCACTTTGCACATTTACATTGGCACTAAAGCGCTCTTTTGGATTTCGTTTTGCATCTTGAAAATGACTCCACATTATGGAGAAATTATTTAATTTTTGATAGCCAAGTGTAGCATTTTGTTCAAATGGAATTTCTTTTTCTCCTAAGATAATTCGTTTGTAAACTAAGTTCAATGCTCCCGAATGTTTGTATCTAACATAATATCGATTAGTTGTTTTTAGCGCCCAAGAACCAGCAGAATAAATATCTCCTCGAATTTCCATATCTGTTTTACTATTTATTGGAAAATAAAAACCAGCGTTCTCTAAATAAAATCCTTGGTTTGGTGATTGCCCAAAACTTGGAATAATAATTCCTGATTTAGATTTATTCTTCACATTCGGGAAATAACCAAAAGGCAAGCCAATTGGTGTTTTCATTCCGGCAATCTCTACAAACAAAGGTCCGGTTACAATTTTATCATCGGGTATTACTTTTACTTTTGTAGCACGAAAATAAAAAACTGCGTCTTCGTACTCACAAGGAATACATTTTGCGTTTCTAATTAATAAAACATTATTCGAATCCTTTTTAATTGCTTCACCATAAATAAGTAAATCTGACTGTTCGGTTAACACACCATAAATTTTACCTTTTTTAGTTTTGGTATTGTAAACAATTTTTTCGCAGCGCATTTCGCTCTCACCATCTTTAAATTGCGGTAAGCCAACCATATTTCCGGCACTATCTTTAATACCTGATGCTGAAACAAGATTGTTTTTGTTGTCAATTTCAATATAGCCAGCTTTTAGTGTTTTTCCCGAAAACTCAACATAGGCTTCGCCAAAAAGGAATATTTTTTGGTTCTTTACTTCAAAACGTATCGAATCTCTGGCATTATACTTGATTTCCTCCTCAATCACATCACCACTCAATGTATCAACCCTATTACGAAGTGAATCTTGAGCAAAGGAAAAACAATAAAATAGCATGAATGCAGTTATTAACAATAACCGATTGAAAAGTAATGATATACAAGGCTGTTGCCTCACTGCTTCGTGTTTATTTTTGTTTGGGTATATAAACTTCAAAACTACGTAAAATACTCCATTTTAGTATATGATAAAACTGCACAAATACATAAAAAAGCCTTTCAGCATACTTATGTGCATTATCATGCTATTTAGTTCTGTTTCTTTTGGTCCCAAAAAAAAATCGGGTGGAGTAAAAATTGTGGTTATTGATGCGGGACATGGAGGTAAAGATCCTGGTTGTAATGGAGCGATTCATAATGAAAAAGAAGTAACATTAGCCATTGCATTAAAGCTAGGCAAATTGATAGAAGAAAACCTAAAAGATGTTAAGGTTATTTACACGCGTAAATCAGATGTATTTGTTGAATTAGAAGAGCGTGCACAAGTGGCTAATCGAAATAATGCGGATTTATTTATATCCATACATTGTAATGCTGCCGCAAAATTTGTTACTTATAAAGACAAAAACGGAAAAACTCAATACAAAACGTGGAAAGACAAAAAAGGTAAAATTCATAAAAAAGAAGTTACTAATCCTGTTCCCTACGGTTCCGAAACCTATGTAATGGGTATAAAAAACGAAAAAGGAAAAATGGAAGTTGCAAAACGTGAAAATGCTTCCATGTTATTAGAAGAGAATTACGAAAAAACATATAACGGCTTCGACCCAAGTAGTGATGAAGCTTATATCATAATGAGTTTAACAACTAGTGCTTATGTTGAACAAAGTGCAAAGTTTGCATCATTAATACAAAGTGAGTATAAAAACAAAGCGGGTAGAATTGATAAAGGAGTTCAACGACAAAGTATTTGGGTACTTTGGAGAACAGCCATGCCGAGCATTTTAACAGAGGTTGGTTTTTTAACTAATCCTATTGAAGAAAAATTTTTAGGTTCAGAAAAAGGTCAAACCTATATGGCCAGTGCCATTTTTAGAGCTTTACGTAATTATAAAAACGATGTAGAAGGCAAAAATGAAAAGTATAATGATGATATTGAAAACCAAGAGGCTTTAGAAAATGAGAATCTCCTTTATCAAAAAGAACATCCTGAAATAAAAGATGGTATTGAGACGGACATAAAGGATTCCGTTACCGAAAATCAAGAGCCTCCAGTTAAGATTGATGATAAAAAGGAAATAGAAAAATATAATGCGCTAATTAAACAAGCCGATGAAAAGTTGAAAGAGCGTAATTTAGAAGACTCAAAAAAACTATACACTCAAGCATTAGTTCTAAAAAAGGATGATGCTTACTCTAAACAAAAATTAACTGAAATAACTAAGCTTGAAATTGAAATTAAAAAGGCAGAAGACGACAAATCAAAAGCTAACGAAGCGCAAAACAAACAATACAGCGACCTAATTGCCAAAGCAGATAAGCTAACAGCAGATAAGAAGTGGGAAGATGCTAAAAAGAAATATCAAGAAGCTTTAATTGCAAAACCTGGCGAAAAATATCCTAAACAAAAAATTAAAGAAATAGAAGAAAAACAAGCTGCATTGAGTGAAGCGCAAAATGACACAGCTAAAATTGACCCAAAAGATTTAATTAATAATTATGCGGGGCAAAACAAAAAAGATACAACTAAAAAAGCACCATTAATAAAAGGCGGTATAGAATTTAAAGTGCAATTTACTTCATCCGATAAAGAAATTGAGGCAAGTTCAAACAAACTTAAAGGTTTAGAAAACGTTGGTTACTATAAAGCTGGCGCCGTTCTTAAATACACTGCAGGTATTTTCAAGAAGCCTGATGATGCGGTAAAATATCAAAAAAAAGTGCGCGAATTAGGTTATAAAGATGCCTTTGTTGTAGCTTTTAAAAATGGTGAACGCATTGATTATAAAGAGGCTTTGAAACAAGGTAAAGTAGTTATTTTAGATATTAGATGTATGATTTTAGATTTGTTGGAATCCATATCTAGAATTCTGAAATCATACATCTCAAATATCGACTTCTACTTCTTCACAAACTGTCTATCCGTTAATGCAATTAAGAAATTTTCTAAATCTTTCTTTTCAGTTTCGCTTAAGCCTAATGGTTTTGCTAATAAGGAATCTCTGTTTACGCTGTTAGCAACAAACTTATCAGGAGTATCATAATAATCAATAACCTCACGCAGCGTTTTAAACATTCCGTTATGCATGTATGGACCCGTAACTAACAAATTACGTAAACCGGGTGTTTTAAATTTACCAATGTCTTCAGGATTTTTAGTTACCCCGTAACGGCCAGAATCGTTTAAGTCTTTTCCATTAAACAAGCCAATGTTTCTAAACCTATCTGCTGTAAAATCTGGTCCAAAATGGCAATCAAAACACTTTGCTTTATCATTAAATATTATCCTGCCCCGCTTTGCAGATGCTGTAAACGAAGCGGTATCAATATCTCCCATAAAATCATCAAATGGCGTATCTGCAGTTTCTAAAGTTGTTTCAAAAGCTGCGATGGCTGTTGTCATATCTTCAATAGTAGCTCTGCGTTTAAATAATTTCACAAAAAACGCATCGTATTGTTTGTGACGCTTTAACCTATCAATTGCCACGCTTAAAGGTAAATTCATTTCAACAGGATTTTCTATTGGACCTTTTGCTTGGTCTTCTAGCGACTCTGACCTTCCATCATGAAAAAAGAAAAATCGATCGCCTAAATTCATTGCGCTTGGAGTATTTCTGTTGCCTTTTAATGAATCAACACCAAAACTAAATGGGACATTATCAGCAAAAGCATGCTCGGGTTTGTGGCAAGATGCGCAACTAATAGTAGAATCAGAAGATAAAATTGGGTCAAAAAAAAGCAATTCACCCAATTCTTCAATACTTGTAGGTTCTTTTAGCGTTACAGCTTGCTTTTCAGGTTTATCCGAACAATTATACAAACAAACCAGCGAAACTAAAGCAACAATAAAAAAATACTTTTTCATACCGCAAAGTTATTATGTTTTTGGAAAAAACTTAATTAAACTAACTATTTGAAGCATGATTAATCTCATTTAACCTCAAAAATCACCAATCATCTACCTTTAATGAAGGTAATACCAAATAGGCTTTTTAATGTAAAAACTTATTATATATTTGTATTACAATATTTTTATATATGCGCTTGCATCTTTTTCTCTTTTTGAGCATTGTTTTTACAGGGTTTATCAAATCTCAATCAGCTAACGAGTATTTTTATTCTCTTGATTTAACAAAAGTAAATGGAGATAAAATTGCCGTGAAATTAATTCCACCCGCAATAAAAGAAGAAAAAGCTGTTTTTATGTTCCCAGCAATCATACCTGGAACGTATGCAGTTTATAATTTTGGGAGATTTGTAAGCAATTTTACTGTTGCAGGAAAAGATGGTAAAGCAATGCCATTCACCAATGAAAACCCTGATACATATACAATAAATAACCCTCAAAATATTGATTTCATTACCTATTTAGTTGAAGATACTTGGGATACTCAAATTAAAAAAGATTTTGTTTTTGAACCAGGCGGAACTAATATTCAGGAAAATAAAAATTACGTCCTAAACAATCACGGTTTCTTCGGCTATTTTAAAGATTATCTAAATCTAAATTTCAAATTAGAAATCACAAAACCAAAAGGATTTTACGCATCAACAGGTTTAACTAACCTGCAATCGGGCGATGAGAAAGATGTAATTAATGTTTTTGACTATCATGATTTAGTTGATTCGCCAATTATGTATTGTGTGCCAGATACAACCTTCATAAATGTTGGAGGCACTAAGGTTTTAGTTTCGGTTTATAGTCCAAATAAAAAGGTAAGTGCGAAGTATATTGCTGCAAATATCGATTCGGTTTTAAATGCACAAAAAGAATATTTAGGAGGAAACCTACCTGTAGAAAAGTATGCATTCTTAATTTATTTAACCGATTCAATTACAGGCTCAGGAGCTACCGGAGCATTGGAACATTCTTATTCTTCACTTTATGTATTAATGGAATCTGAGCCTCAGCAATTAGCCCAAACAATGAAAGATGTTGCAGCTCATGAGTTTTTTCATATTGTAACACCACTCAATATTCACTCTGAAGAAATTGGTTTATTCGATTTTAACGATCCAAAAATGAGTGAACATCTTTGGTTGTATGAAGGTTTAACGGAATACGCTGCACATCATGTGCAAGTAAAATATGGCTTAATCGACATTGATAATTTCTTTAATGTTATGCAAAATAAAATGGAAGAATCGCAAAAGTATTTTAATGATACTTTACCTTTCACATTTATGAGTAAAAATGTTTTAGATTCAGCATACCACGAACAATACCAAAACGTTTATGCAAAAGGGGCTCTCATTGGCTTGTGTTTAGATATTATGTTACGTTATAACAGTAGCGGCAAATATGGCACACAAGAACTGATGCTTGACTTAGCAAAACGATACGGAAAAGATAAATCGTTTAAAGATTCAGAATTATTTTCTGATATTGAAAAGTTAACTAGTAAAGAAGTTAGGACATTTTTAGACACCTATGTAGCAGGTAGTAAAACCTTGCCTTTTGAGGAAATATTTGATAAAGTTGGGTTAAAATACACAAAGAAAATTCAAAAGAAAATGCTTTCAATTGGTGGAATTGGACTTGGCGTAAATCCAGAGAATGAACGCATCATTATTTTTGATATCTCGGAAATGAACGATTTTGGAAAAGCATTAAAGTATAAAGAAGGTGATGAAATACTTGAGTTTAATAATACTAAACTTACATTAGAAAATGTTCAAGATGTTTTAGCTAATTATATCTCAACTACTAAAGAAGGTGATAAACTAAATGTGGTTGTTGCCCGCAAAAACAAAAAGGAAAAGAAAAGCGTGTAAAGCTGAAAGCAAAACAACGTATGGTTTCTGTAGATATTTATAATAATATTGAAGTAAATAAAAACGCCAATACCAAACAAATTATAGCTCGTAATGCTTGGTTAGGATTAACCGGGAATTAAGATGTCGAAACAAAAACTGTATTGGATTTGCCAAGTTTCGGGCTGGTTTGTTTATGTATTTTTAAACTTACTTTTCTTTGTATTACAAACTCCACTTTCGTTTCCCGACTTTTTAATTTATCTTTCTTGGATTCCTTCAGGAATATTAATTACACACTTATTTAGAACTATTGTTATTAAAGTAAAGTTAATGCAAGTAAAATTGTATTTACAAATTCCAATTGTAATTATTGGTTCCTTTATTAATGCTGGTTTATTTTATTTTGGCCAGTACTTTTTAGAAAAAGTAGTTCACGATAGTTCAACTGAACTAGTATTTATTGAGGTAATTGCAAATATCATCAATTATGCCTTTGTGTTTTTCTTTTGGAGTTTATCATACTTCTCGTACCACTTCTTATTAAACTTTACTCAAGCCGAAATGAATAGTTTGAGAATGCAGGCAACAATGAAAGAAACTGAGTTAAACAAAATTAAATCTCAATTAAATCCGCACTTCATGTTTAACTCTATGAATAGCATACGCGCATTAATAGGTGAAGACCCGAACAAAGCAAAAGAAGCTGTAACCCAATTATCAAACATTTTAAGGAATACCTTGATGATGGAAAAAAATAAATTAATTCCGTTTGATGACGAAATGAAAATTGTTGAAGACTATTTAAATTTAGAAAAAATTAGATTCGAAGAACGCCTAACTTATAGTATTGAGTCTGCACCCGAAACCTCTTCATTTGTTGTTCCTCCATTATTATTACAAACATTGGTTGAAAATGGGATTAAACATGGTATTTCAAAACTAACTAAAGGCGGAGAAATAATTATTCGCTCAACAGTTTTAAATGATATTTTAACCATTCAAATAAAAAACTCAGGCATTTATAATAAAAACAAAACTTCTGACTCAGGATTCGGTTTAAAGAATTCAGTAGAACGTTTAAATTATTTGTTTGGAGAAAAAGCAACAGTAATAATAGATAATGAAGACGGAATGGTTTTAACAAAGATTAATATCCCTCGTTCAAAAGAAATTAGGTAATTTGTAACATACATAAAACGTATACCATGAAGGCATTAATAATTGATGATGAAAGATTAGCAAGACAAGAATTGAAAAGTTTACTTGCTGAACATAAGGAAATAGAAATTATTGGAGAATGTGCCAATGCAGAAGAGGCAAAGGAAAAAATCAATTTACTTAAACCTGATGTGTTATTCTTAGACATTCAAATGCCTGGTAAAACTGGTTTGGAATTAATTGAAGAGATTTCAGGATTACCTGAAGTTGTTTTTGTTACTGCTTACGATGAATTTGCCTTAAGAGCATTTGAAGTAAATGCTTTAGATTACCTTTTAAAACCAGTTTCAAAGGAACGTTTAAATGAAACAATAAAAAAACTCCTTTCCAAAGAAGAAAAAGACATTAAAAAGGAAAATACTACTCCTTTTCATGATGATGACCAAGTATTTGTAAAAGATGGTGAGAAATGTTGGTTTGTGAAACTATCTAACATACGCCTTTTTGAAAGTGAAGGGAATTACGTACGCGTTTATTTTGATGGAAATAGACCATTAATATTAAGAAGTTTAAACAATCTTGATTTACGTTTAAATCCTAAAACATTTTTTAGAGCAAGTCGTAAACACATCATTAACCTTAAATGGGTTGAAACCATTGAAACTTGGTTTAACGGCGGATTAATGGTAAAACTAAAAGGTGGCGAGCAAATTGAAATAAGCCGAAGGCAAGCAGTGAAGTTGAAAGACATGATGAGCCTGTAATTATTGAAGAAGGAAGAAGGAAGAAGGAAGAAGGAAGAAGGAAAAACTAGTCCACATTTTTTACGTACATTTTTTAATTGAAATTATTAAAACATATTGTTTTATTTATTCTGCTATTTGCAGGAGAACTTGCAATTGCACAGAATACTGAATTACCCGAAGACACTACAATACTTCGAAAAGATGCACCTATACTATTTTTCGATTGTTCGTTTTGCGACCAGCAATTTTATAGACAAAACATTAAGTATGTAAATTTTGTTCGTGATAGAAGATTGGCAGATGTTTATATTTTACTTACTCAAAACTATTGTGGAAACGGTGGGTGTAATTACAGTTTGTTTTTTCAAGGCTCTGGAAGATTTGCAGGCATGAGTGACACACTTAAATTTGATGCAATTGCCAATGCACCAAGTTTAGATGTAAAGCAAGGAATACTAGATGCAATGAAAAAAGGACTTCTACCCTACTTGCTTAAAACACCTATCGCAAACAATATTACTTACGAAGTGAAAACTACAGAAGAAAACACCAACGCAGAAAAAATAAAAGACAAATGGAATTTTTGGACCTTTAATATTAATGGAAACGGATTCGGTAACGGAAATTCATACTCATCTAATTTTGGTTTTAATGGTAATTTAAATGCAAACCGAACTACCGAAAAATTTAAAACCGAAACTGGTGGCTGGTATTTTATGAATAAACAAAAATTCCAAGTGGATGATACAACAACCATTACCGGAATTCAAAGTAACGCTGGAGGCTATCATTTAATTGCATTTTCAATTGGTAAACATTGGGCAGCGGGGCATTTTGCAACTTATTTTACTTCCTTACAATCTAACTTAAAAAACAGCACAAGTTATTTTCCAGGTATCGAATACAACGTTTTTCCATACGACCAAGCTTCGCGCAGGCAATTACGTTTTATTTATAGAGGTGGAATAAGATACCAAGATTATTTCGAACGAACCATTTATGACCAAACATATAGTTGGTATTTCTTACATTCATTTGTAGTACAATACTCACAAATAGAAAAATGGGGAAGTGTTGATATATCAGCGGGCGGATTTCATTACTTTAATTATCCAAGTAATTACAATGCTTCCATTTTTCCATCTATAAACTTCAATCCAGCTAAAGGATTGCAAGTTGGAATTTTCGCAGGATTAACCTTGGTTAACGACCAATTCTTTATAAGCGCTCAAGGTGCAACAGCCGATGAGATTTTACTAAATCAAAAACAATTACAAACTGATTATAATTATAATTTTGGCTTTAATGTAAATTACACATTTGGTTCGATGTACAACAACATCATTAATGTGAGGTTTAATTTAAGTGATAGTTATTGGTAGTATTTTGATTCAGGATTGTTTGAATCAAGAGGCAAGACGCATTTCGTTATACATTGGAAACAAACTCAAACCTTTTCACCATCTTCCCTCCTACCTCAACATCTTCTAAAAACATTGCTTTAGGTCGTACCCATAAATTTTCACCTTCTGCTTGGTATAAAGCTTTGTAAACAACCATTTTCTCTAATGTTTCAGAGTGTTTGGCAACACCAATTACTTCGTAAAGATTTCCTTTGTAATGTTTATACTTTCCTTTTTGCATTGTTTTTTAGATTTAGAGTTAACATTTATTAAAAGACAAATACTAGAATTTAAAAAACTATTTGAGTTCTCAAACCTAAGCTCCAATTCCGAACATACAAGGTCGTTTAGAAAAACTGGGCAAGGCATTCTTTTTCCACTCTGCAACAGGTTTCATTTTAATATACTCTGTATCACAAGTAATATCACAAGCAATTAATAAATTAGTTACAGGCGATAAGGTTGCAAGTAACTCAGCTACCATTTGGTCGTTACGATAAGGTGTTTCTATAAAAAATTGCGATTGCGCTCTGGTGGTTGCTATTTTTTCGAACTCTTTTATTCTACGAGTACGGTCTTGTTTTTCTTTTGGTAAATAACCATTAAATGCAAAATTCTGTCCACTTAAACCACTAGCCATTATCGACATTAAGATTGCTGATGGTCCAACCAATGGGACAACCTTAATTGCATGTCGGTGTGCTAACCTAACAACCTCAGCACCAGGGTCGGCAACAGCGGGGCAACCTGCCTCACTCATTAAACCAATGTTTTCGCCTTTTAATAATGGATTAATTAATGAATGTACATCCATTTCCTTTGTGTGCTGATTTAACTCATAATAATTAAGTTCTTGCAACACAACACCAGGAATAACATCTTTAATAAATGCTCGTGCAGTTTTTCCGTTCTCAACAATAAAATGTTTTAGGCTAGAGATTATTTCTAAATTATACGTAGGTACAATTTTAGCGGCATTATTATTTCCCATGCCTACAGGTATCAAATACAAAATTCCTTTCGACATGAAATATATTTATTTAGTTAAATCAAGAGAAGTAAGTATAGCTTTTAATTCATCTATTTTTTCAAGATGTCCTAATTTTTCGAAGCTATAAATAAGATTGCGTATTACACGTTTAATAATATCAACATTACTACAAGGCTTGTAATACGAAGGTTTTGGGTCTAATTTTAATTGAGATAAAAATTGGTCAATATCCTTACTATTAAAAATTATTCCTTTGCTAAATGGGTTGATGTAAAACAATACATTATCTGCTCCCATGTTATTATCGCTACCTGCAAAAAGTTTTGCGTACTCATCTACATAAGCAACAATAAAATGCTCGGGAAGATTAACACCATAAATTGGTATTTGTAATTCCTGTGCAATTATCATGTAAAGTATTCCTAATGAAACAGGATTTCCTTTTTTAGTTTCTAGTACAGAGTTAATAAAAGAGTTTTGTGGAGCGTGGTAATTGGCAATGTTTCCGCTAAACTGATGCACATCAAACAAAATGTGATTAATGATTTTAACTTTTTCTAAAGCAGTTAACTCATCATTAATTTCTAACCACACATCATGTTTAATTTGCTGAACTTGTTTGCGTAACTTTTCTTCATCCAAATCAGGATATTGAAAACGTGCAACTAACAAAATTCCAGTTAACAAATCATCTTCTTCACTTTTCGCCCATTTGATAAGTTCCTTAGAAACTGTTTCGAATTGAATTAAATGAATAATCTCTTCGATTCGTTTTTGTATGATCATATCAAATGAATCTTCCCAAGCCAATTCCAAATGAGGAATAATCTTGGTTCCAAAAGAAACGAACTTGTCCTTTACGTGGACATAAATTTCTTCATCAGGGTCATCAAGTAAATTAATGAGTGCCGAAATTTCCTTTTTAGATAGTTTAGCTGCCATACATTAACAAAAGTAAGGCGCAAGAAGTGAGTTTTTTAAGTCGTAATTTTATTTTCTTAACAATTAGGTTGTTAATCTCTCTAAAGCCTTTTGTATTAAGCTCTCTACGCTCTTATCATAGTCGTTAGTGAACTCTTTTCGCACACGATTAGCGATAATTACACAAACTGTAAGACAATTATGACCTAACATTTTGCCCAAACCATACAATGCAGATGTTTCCATCTCAAAATTGGTGATTTTGGTTCCGTTTAAATCAAAGGAAGTAAGCAATTCATTCAAATCTGGTTTAAAAGGATTCAAACGTAATCTTCTGCCTTGCGGACCATAAAAAGCCAGGCGCTGTAGCAGTAATACCAGCATGATTACCTGGAGCAAATTTATTAAACAAACCTTCGTTTGCTTTGTAGCAATAAGGATATGGTAAGTTTTTTGTCCAGTTTAAGTGCTTCATAAAAGCATCTGAAATAGCATCTTCATTTTGCTTTTCAAATCCTTCGTAATAATTTAATAAACCATCTAAGCCTAAGCCGTATTCAGATACAACCAAACCATTAACTGGAATTTCTGCTTGCAATGCCCCGCTTGTTCCTAAACGTATGATGTTTAATGAACGACGTGTATCTTTTAAAATTCTTTTTTCTAAATCAATGTTTACAGCAGCATCAAGTTCGTTAACAACAATATCAATATTATCAGTTCCGATACCAGTTGAAAGAACAGTTACACGCTTGCCATTAAACAAACCTGTATGTGTAACAAACTCACGATGTGCAACTTTATGTTCTATTTTAGAAAAGTATTTTGAGATCTTCTCAACTCTACCTTGGTCACCAACAACAATAACATCGTCAGCAATTTGATCAGGCGATAAATCTATATGATAAACTGTTTTTTTATCAGTTATAATTAATTCAGTCTCGGGGAAATAATTTGGATTTGTAGTCATCGAATAAAATTTAAACCACAAGATAGGGATTTTTTAAACTCATACCACTTGATTTATCAAATTGAAGTTTAATCGGAATTAAAGAAGTTTGGATATATTTTACTTAATTTTGTAAACAAACAAAGTTTTTTCATGAAAAAAATCCATTTAATATTAATTGTGTTTTCAATTTCTTTTTTTCTAAATGCAAATGCACAAACATATAACATGGGAAGTATCACCTCTCCTGTTGTTACAAGTAGTGGGGTATTTTATGATTCTAATACATTAGGTCCTTATACAAATAATGAAAATCATACTGCAACTTTTTGTGCGCCTATCGGTCATTATATTTCATTTGTTTTTCATGATTTAAACATAGAAGAATATGATACATTATTTATTTATGATGGTAGTAACATTCAAGGTAACTTATTAGGCGCTTTTAATGGGATGACAGAGCCTCCGACCTTATTCTCAACATACGAAGGTTGTTTAACTTTTAAGTTTAAATCAAATTCAACAGGAACAAATAGTGGTTGGATAGCAAATGTTTTTTGTACAACAACATTACCACAACCAAACATAGCAACGTCGTGTTCAACTTCATTCCCTTTCTGCACCGGTACAACATACAATTTTCCAAATTCAATAAATGTACCTTCACTAAGTGGTAGTGGCATATCTAGTTGCCTTCCGAGTTCTCCCAATGCCGTATGGTACCACATGCAAATATTAGATCCAGGTAATATTGAAATAACAATCACACAAACAGATTTTAATGGGGCTTCTCGTGACGTAGATTTTATTCTTTGGGGACCATTTACCTCATTAACAAATGCATGTACATCATTATCTTCAAGCAATGTTGCTGATTGCTCCTATTCTCCTTTTCATGTTGAAGTTGCCGATATTCCTAATGCTTTATCTAGCGAATTTTATGTATTATTAATGACAAATTATTCGAATTATCCAGGATTTATAAACTTTTCACAAACGGGCGGTTCAGGTACAGCGGATTGTAATATTCTTAGACCGATTACTCAAATAAATGCAGCTGCAAGTATTTGCGATTCTGTTTCTGGAACTTATTCTGTTTCTGGTCAAATTTCTTATCAGTATGCTCCTGATAATGGTGATTTAATTGTAAGCACAGATTGTGGACAAAGCGTTACCATCCCTGCTCCTTGGACTAGCCCCATAAATTATACCATTCCTGGATTAGTAGCTGATGGAAATACTTGTAACATTTCAGCTTCCTTTACTGCTGACCCAACACGCAAACTACAAACAACTTATTCTTCACCACTCCCTTGCTCACCAATAGGGTTAAATAAAAATGATGCAAACACAGCATTTAGTTTATTCCTAACCCTACTAATGATGTAATTAACATCAAATCTGCCTTTTCTCAATCATGGGCAACAGTTGAAATTATAAATATGTATGGTAATAAAGTAATTGCTCAATCCTTTACTGATAAACTTGATATCAGCGCATTAGACAATGGTATCTATTCCATTGTTTTAATTGATGCCAATGGAAATAAGTTTAAACAGAAGTTATTGAAGAATAGTAAGTAGATTAATTTTATAGCCCATTTTTAGCCATCAATCTAAAAAATAGTCTCTTTTTGCTTTGTATTAGTAATTTCGCAATCGTAATCAATGCAAAATTCTGAATACAATATTTTATTACCAATAAATTTTTCGGTATCGAGCGAAAAATTGGTGGAAGCGTTATTGTCTTTCAAATCTGAAATTAATTACAAAATAGTTGCTTTGGCAGTTGTTGGACAAAAAACTGAAGAAGAAACAGCACAAAATAGACTACATGCTTTTTTAAAAGAAAAAGGCTTAGATGCAGAATGCGTTGTGAAATGTGGTGACGTTGCTAAAGAAATACTAAGCTGCGCAAAAGTGATGAATGCTTCGATGATTTTGCTGAATAAAACTGATATCGATGATAAATCAGATAATATTGGTGAATTTACTAAAGAAATCCTGCGTAATTCTGAAATTCCGGTTCTTATTTTAAAGAATGACTTACATTTTTCTGAAGTTTCTTCCATTTTACTACCTCTTGATATCAATAAAGAGAATAAAAAGAAAATTAGTAATGCCTTGTTTTATGCTAAATTCTTTCATGATTCACAAGTAAGAATAATATCCGTTGTTTTTGATACGAGCGATTATGAAATGAACCGTCATGTTTTTCAATTGCAACATATAGTTCATTTTATCGAAAAAGCAGGTTTTGAGTGCACGGGAGAAATTATGCGCTGCAGTAATGAAGACGGAGATACGCTCGGAAAAATAGTTTGCGATTACGCTGAAAAATCTGAAGCTGAACTTGTTTTATTAATGACTGATCATGAGGAGAACAAAAATAAATTTGGCCTTTATAAAGAAAGTGAATACATGCTAAGCAAACTAAGCAACAATATCATATCCATAACGCCCTGAAAAACAATAATATAATTGCATTTAGTTAGGTTAAAAGGATATTCTTCAAAACAAACCTAATCTTCGATATTTCTCCGAAATCTAATTTCTTATTAATTTGGACATTTTAAATTTACAAAAGCTTGATTATAAGGTCATTTTTTTGTAATATTACGAACTCAATAAGTTAATTGATAATATAGTAACAATACACTCTTAATCAACACTATGAAAAAAGGCTACCTAATTTTAGGATTTTTGGCAAGTGCTTTATCTTTAACGGTAAATGCGCAGGATATTAAGCTTATTAATCCAGATGAATATGATAAGAAAAAAGCTGCAAACGAATTGCAGTCAAACACCTTATATATTCAGCGTTCAGATTTTAAGGAAGAGCAAGCTCTTCCTTCAGTTCCAAAAGGCGTAACTTTCAGTACAAGCGCAAAGGTAAATTCTGCCAATTGCGAGTGTATGGTTCCGTTAGATAATAGTTTTTCAGTAGCTGAATTTAGTGGTTATACTGCGTCAAACCAATATAGAAATGATGATGCATCAACAAACGCAAAGTTATTACCATTTAACTTTTGTTTTTATGGTACAAACTATAATTCAGTTTATATAAACAATAACGGAAACGTTTCTTTTGGTTCCGGATACTCAACATATTCTGCTTCAGGATTTCCTAGTACTCAGTTTAAAATGGTTGCGCCATTTTGGGCAGATGTTGACACAAGAGGCACTGCAAGTGGTGTTGTTCATTACAAAATCACAAACGATTACATGATTGTTAAATGGGAAAACGTAGGTTACTATAGCAGTCATACTGATAAATTAAACACTTTTCAATTAATTATTTCTAGTGGAAATGATTCCTTAATTCCTGATAACAATAACGTGGCTTTTTGCTACGGAGATATGGCTTGGACAACAGGTGATGCTTCTTCTGGAACAAATGGTTTTGGCGGTACCCCTGCAACGGTTGGTGCTAATAGTGGAAACGGAACTTCATTCTTCCAAATTGGACGTTTTGATGCTGCTGGTTCAACTTTTGTACCTAATGCTACAAATGGAAATGGAGTTAGTTATTTAGATAACAGAACATACTTCTTTAATACTTGTGGTTCGGCAACAAATATTGCTCCTATTGCAAATTCTAGTGCTTATGAATGTGGCGTTGATACCGTTCTTCTTTGTTCTAATTCTGATTCACTTTTATTACCAGTTTCGTTTACAGGTCCTGAGGCTAATCAAACCGTATCAATTGTAGCTTCAAGTGCAACTCTTGGCTCTGCATTATCCACTGTATCAAATTCAAATGGAAGTGCTGTATTTTTAGTTACTGCTAATCCTGGAATAGTTGGAACGCATTTAGTAACAGTAACAGCAACTGATAATGGTGCTCCAAACTTAAGTACTTCATTAAACTATTTAATAAACATACCAAACGTTACTTTACCAAATCCTTTGCTTAGCGTTTCTCCTACAGGAGCAATTTGTGGAAATATTGGCGCTACAGTTTCGGTTAACAATTGTACTGATTACTCAAGTATTATTTGGGCTGATGGTTCAACTGGTTGTGATGTTGTAGTAAATCAAACTGGTGGAACAAATGTCACCGTTATCGCTTCAAATGGTTGTACAAAAACATCTTTCCAACAGGTAAATATTAACCCTGCTCCAGTTGTTGATATTACTGGTGATTTAAACTTTTGCAATAACAATAATACTGTGTTAACTGCAAATGTTACTGGAATAACAGTTCCTGTTTCTACTTATTCTTGGAGTAATGGTTCTGGTAACCAAACTTCAACAGTAACAAGTGCTGGGCAAGTATATGTAACTGTTACAGATCAAAACGGTTGTATCGGTTCAGACACTGCTATCGTAACAAACATTACTCCTACTGTATCAATTAGCGCTTCAAACACTCAGTTTTGCCCTACTGTTCCTGTTACATTAACAGCTTCTACTGTTGGAGCATCTTATGCTTGGAGTTCAAATCCTGCAGGTGCTTACCCAAATAGTCAATCTATTACTGTAACTCCAGGAGTGAGCACTACATTTACGGTTCAAGTTACACAAAACGGTTGTGTTTTTTCAGACAACGTTAGTTTAACAGCCTTAATAGCTCCTGTTATTACCTTACGAAATGATAGCGTTTGTAATGGTGTTCAAACAACAGTTTCAGCAAGTGTTAGTCCAGCAGGTGCTTATACAATTACTTGGCAACCTGGAGGATTAACAGGCACAACAATTAACTCTGTACCTGGCACTACTTATACAGCGGAAGCAACTGTAGGTGGATTATGTCCGAGCAACACTCCATCAATAACCGCTATTGCTGGTTTTCCTGGGCCTCAACCTTCGATTATTTCGCAAACGCTTACTAATCCTTTAGCTCCTGATACAATTATGTGCTACAAGGAGAATAAGACATTAACTGCATCTATTACAAATGGTATTGCGCCATACAACTATGCATGGTCACCTGCTAGTGGAGCTGCCGCTACAAATGATACATTAACTATTTTACAAGCTGGTACTTATTATTTAACTATCACTGATAATAATGGTTGTGTTGGAAAAGATACTATTGAAATTGATCTTTCTCAACCTACAATCACTTTAACTGGAAACGCATTTATTTGTCGTGGAGATACGGGCTTTATTAAAGCTAACGTAACTACTACAAATAATAATCCGTTTTTAATTAACTGGTTACCTACAGGATTAGGAAACAACGATACAATCGAAACGTTCACAGCGGGGCAATATATTGCAACTGCAATTGATCAAACATATGGTTGTTCAGCTTCTGCTAACTTTAATTTAAGTTACTATCCAAATCCAAATGGTAATTTCACAGTTAACCCTGAGCCTTCAGAATATGGAACACCTGCTGTTTTCACTAGTACATCTACAATTGCTTCAGGAAGTATTACTCAAAATTACTGGTACTTTGGAGATGGGGATTCAGCATTTATTGCTCCTACACAAACACATACTTACGATGTGCCTGGTTCATATCCTGTAACTTTAATTACAAAATCAAACAGAGGATGTTGGGATACTGTTACTATTGCACATGAAGTATTTGTTGTAATGCCAATCATAAACATCATTACTCCTAATGGTGATAATGTTAATAATGCACTTAGATTTAGAGGTCTAGAATTTTTCCCTAACTCAAAAATTAAAATCTTTAATCGTTGGGGTAATAAAATCTACGAAAATGACAACTACCAAAACAATTGGGATGGTAAAGATTTTGAAGATGGAACTTATTACTACATCCTAGAGGTTCCTAAATTAAAACCTCAAGATAATATCTTAACTAGTTTCTTCCAGATTATAAGATAAATAAAACACTAAAACTTAAAAAGCGCTTCCATTTTGGAAGCGCTTTTTTTATACATGATTTAGGTATTGGCGCAAATAAAAAGGCTCCTCTGATATTTCAGAAGAGCCTTTCTTTTAAGAAGAAGGTATATTAGTAATAAATCTGTCTTCTTACTTCTGCTAATTGCTTGCAGAAACGAATTACCTGACGCGTATAACCATATTCGTTATCATACCACACGTACAATATTGCACTCTTTTTATCAGGAGAAACAATTGTTGCTTGGCTATCAAATACTGATGGACAAGGATTACCAATAACATCTGTTGATACTAACTCATTTGAAAATGCATACTGAATTTGCTCAACTAAAGCGCCTTGTAATGCGTATTTCTTAATTGTTTCGTTAACTAAATCTCTATCAACTTCTTTATCTAATGTAACATTAATAATAGCCAAAGAGACATTTGGTGTTGGTACACGAACAGAGTTGGCAGTAAACTTTCCTTATAAATGAGGCAATACTTTTTTCAAAGCACTTTCTGCTCCGGTCTCTGTAATAACCATATTTAATGCTGCTGAACGACCGCGACGGTACTTTTTGTGGTAGTTATCCAATAAATTTTGGTCATTTGTATAAGAGTGAACCGTTTCAATATGTCCTTTTACAATTCCTAATTCTTTATCAACTACATAAAGAATTGGCATAATTGCATTTGTTGTGCAAGATGCTGCCGAAAATATTTGATCATTTAAATCAACCGTTTCATGATTAACACCATAAACAATATTAGGAATATCTTTAGCAGGGGCAGTTAATAATACTTTTGAAACTCCTTTTGCATTTAAATGGCGGCTTAATTCTGCCTTATCTCTAAATACACCAGTATTATCAATTAATAAAGCATCATTAATTCCGTATTTAGTGTAATCAACATCTTCAGGGTTTTTAGCATCAATCATGTGAACCGTGTGTCCATTAATAATTAATGCTTTATTTTCTAAATCTTCGATAACCGTTCCTGGGAAAGGTCCATGAACTGAATCAGTACGTAATAAATCGGCACGTTTTACAATTTCAATATCGCTGTTGCCACGCGTAACAATTGCTTTTAAACGTAATTGCTCACCTTTACCAGCTTGTGAAATAATTTCGCGAGCGGCAATACGACCAATACGGCCAAAACCAAACAATACAACATCCTTCGGAGTAATTGTATGCTCTTTACCAACGAAATCTTTTAATTTAAGATTAATAAAATCTGCTGCTGATTTAAAATTAGCTTGTTCTTGGTGCCATTCAAAAGCTAGTTTACCAATATCAATTTTAGATGGGCAAATGTTTGCTTTTAATATTTCGTTTGCTAATAAAGCAGTATCAACAACACTGATAGGCTTTTTTACAAGGTTTTTTGCATATAAATGCAAGTTCATAATCTCACTATTACTTCTGTCAACCAACTGATTACGGAAGATAACTAATTCGATTGATTTCTCGAACCAAAGTTTACCGATTGCAGCGATTAAGTCAATTGCAGCTTTCTCTTGCTGAATCCATCCGTTTAGTTGTTCTTCGTAACCGGCATTTACTTTCTCTAGGGTGTTTGCGCTCATTATTGTTGTTTTGGTATAAAATTATTTACAAGGGTACAAAAATAAAAAAACCGCCCTTATTAGAGCGGTTTTTTTTATGATTTTTATTAACCTAAATATTGCTGTAGTAATTTGCTTCTCGAGCTGTGTCTTAAACGACGAACAGCCTTTTCTTTAATTTGACGTACACGCTCACGAGTTAGGTCAAATTTAGCTCCGATTTCTTCCAAGGTTAAGCCGTGGTTGATACCGATACCAAAGAACAATTTAACTACGTCTCTTTCTCTCTCTGTTAAAGTAGATAAAGCACGGTCGATTTCTTTTGATAAAGATTCCATTATTAAAGCTGCATCTGCTCTTGGTGAATCACCATTAACAATTACATCCATTAAAGTACTTTCTTCGCCACTTGCCAATGGAGCATCCATTGATACGTGACGACCAGATACTTTCATAGTATCAGTAATTTTATCTTGTGGTAAATCCAATAACTCAGCTAATTCTTCAGCTGTTGGTTCACGTTCAAATTCTTGTTCTAATTTAGAATAGGCTTTGTTGATTTTATTTAAAGAACCAACTTGGTTTAATGGTAAACGAACGATACGAGATTGCTCAGCTAAAGCTTGAAGAATACTCTGACGAATCCACCATACAGCATAAGAAATGAATTTGAAACCACGTGTTTCATCAAAACGACGAGCCGCTTTAATCAAACCTAAATTACCTTCATTAATTAAATCAGGTAAACTTAAACCTTGATTTTGGTACTGCTTAGCTACAGATACAACGAAACGTAGGTTTGCACGAGTTAATTTCTCTAATGCACGTTGGTCCCCGTCACGTATCTTTTTTGCTAACTGAACTTCTTCTTCTGCAGTGATTAATTCTTCACGACCAATTTCCTGTAAGTATTTATCTAGGGAAGCGCTTTCGCGGTTGGTGATGGATTTGGTTATTTTGAGTTGTCTCATGTATGCTATCCTCCTGTATTTAAGCGCAAAGGTATTCTAATTTGATGTTAATTCAAAATAAACTTATCCTTTGCAAATTATTGATTTTAAGTTAATTATGTAATATTCGACAAAATAGTGAATATCTTCGTTCTATGTTAATTAAGGCAATTCCAATGAAAACAAAACTCATTTTAAGTCAAATTAAGGTTTTAAATTCCAAAACCATAGTAAGCTCTTACTCCATTTGGATAAACGCCTTCTATTAAAATTCCACCTACCTTATCTTTTAGCAAGTTTTCTAATTCCTCTAAACTGTTTATTTTTTTCTTATCGATTGAAGTAATTACGAAACCTTGTTTGATCCCAGCATTAGCTAATTTACCTTGAGTTAATTTACTTATTCTTAATCCATTAACGATGCCTAGCTTTTTCATATCTTCCTTTGATAAAGTTTCGAAACTTGCACCTAAAGAATTGATAGATGTAGTTTCCTTCACCTCCTTTTTTACAATTCCAATATCGCCGTCCTTGTTTTTAAGAATTACAGGAACAACCTTTTCAACATCCTCACGAACTAAAGTAACATTCACTTTGTCTCCCGGACGATACTTACCAACTTGTTCTTGTAACTCAGAGACATTCTTAATTGAATTACCTTCAATTTTTGTAATAACATCCCCAATTTTAATTCCTGCATCTTCACCTGCCCCGCCTTCATTTAAACCATTTACAAAAACTCCATTCAATGCTTTTAATTTTTTCTCATCACCAAACTTAGCATCAATATCACGAATACTAACACCAATAAATGCGCGTTGCACGGTTCCAAACTCAACTAAATCGGCAACAATTTTCTTTACAATGTTTACAGGGATTGCAAATGAATAACCAGCATACGAACCTGTTTGAGATGCTATGGCAGTATTAATACCTATTAATTCTCCATTTGTATTAACTAAAGCTCCTCCGCTATTTCCAGGATTTACTGCGGCATCCGTTTGAATAAATGATTCGATTGGAAACATTCCATTTTGCGGGTCGTTTTCAAAAATATTTATGTTACGTCCCTTTGCCGAAATGATTCCTGCAGTTACTGTTGAAGTTAAATTAAACGGATTACCAACTGCAAGTGCCCACTCTCCTACTTTTACATTATCCGAGTTTGAGTAGTTTAAAAATGGTAAATCAGATTCTTTAATTTTTAAAAGTGCAACATCTGTTTGTGGATCGGCTCCAACTAATTCAGCAATGTATGTTCTTTTGTCGTTTAGTACAACTTCAATTTTTGTTGCCCCGTTTATTACATGGTTGTTTGTTGTAATGTAACCGTCCTTAGAAATTATCACACCCGAACCAGATGCTTGTTGAGTTCGTTGCTGAGGCTGGTTAAAATAATAATTACGAAATGGATCGTAAGCTAAATTATTTGTTACATCCTGAATAGTAGTTTTAATATGTACAACTGCATTAACTGATATTTCGGCTGCAGCAGTAAAATCAACACCCGCTGCACTTGCCGCACTTCCATAATTAGCTGCGAAATGAACAGGAGTTTCGTTTTTATAATCTAATAATTGTGAGTGACTATTAGATGGTGAAAGAAATTGTCTTTCAATTAAAACAGCAGAAACGCCACCAACAGTAGCAATTAGAACAGTTGAGAATATCTTTTTCATAGCTCTAAATATAATTAAGTTTGATTTATAACGCAAAATTAATACACATGTTACCTGTTGAAAAGCTATTTAACAATGCTTAACAGCGAATCAAAAAAAGGTTTAAATTTGTTATGTAATTCATAATTTTATAATGGGCCGGTTTAGCCAAAAAGTTCAAGTTTTTATTTTCGGAATATCTTTAGGACTGCTCATTGGTTGTCTATTTTTCATTTTTAAATTAGATGATTTTTTCTCAAAAGCTAGTTTGTTTGAAAAAGAAAATAAAGCAAAAGTTCATGAAGAACTTGTGCAGGAAAATGAATCTGAAAAATCTGTTTCTGAAAAGAAAAAAGAGCCTAAAAAAGTTAAGGCTATTTCAACAAATTCTGATTCAAATCTTATTTCTACATATTCAAATACAAGTAACAACGAAATTAGCGTTTCGAATGACGAAAATATAAATGTTTTAAAAGAGGAATTAGTTGGAGTTAAAAATCTTTACTTAAAAGATTTTGATGCTAACTCGGGATTCAAAAGTATTTCCGACTCAGCACTAACAGCAATGAGTGGCATTACTTCGAATAAAAAAAGTGAATTTTACATGATTGAATTTTGGAAAACTCCTTTAAACAGTAAGGGTTACAAGATGACACGTAATCGTGTTTTGATATACGGAATAAAGGAAAAAGAGGATCTTACCTTAATTAAATTAAATGAGAATTATTACCTGAAAAATAATTCTGAGGTGTTTAAACTTAACTACTCTCCTGATTTTAAACCCATGGAAAGAGTTAATGAAAGTTCAATTCTTCAAAAATTAAATTAAAGTAGTATGAACTTTTTCGCTGGATTTGGCAAAGGTGTTTCTTCGTTCTTTAGAGCTTTCGGTTTAATTTTCGAAAAGGGGCTTTGGCATTATATTTTTTATCCTCTCATCATGATGTTAGTAATGTATTTACTAACTATTTTTTTAGTTGGTGAACTAGCGCAATCAGTAAAAGAATGGGTAGAGGGGCAAATCAAACTTGAATCTGTGCCCGACGAAGGGCATTGGTTATCTTGGGCAAAAGGATTTATTACGGGTTGGTTAGGAGTTATTATTGGTATTCTTATTAAAATAATCATGTGGTTTATTTCAGGAACATTTGTAAAATATGTTACCCTTATCATCTTATCGCCAATAATGTCTTTGCTTTCTGAATCTGTTGAAGAAAAATTAACGGGTAAAAAATTCCCTTTCAATTTTGGACAATTAATGAAAGATGTATTAAGAGGCACTTTAATAAGTTTACGAAATATGATGTTAGAGTATTTAATCATATTAGCTGGATTTATTGTTTGCCTTATGTTTGCCCCGCTTACATTTATTGTTACTCCGCTTCTATTTATTATTGGCTGGTATTTCATAGGTTTCTCAATGATGGATTACTCTTGCGAACGTAACAAAATGAAAATAAGTGAAGGTGTTAGTTTTATAAGAAAAAACAAAGGGATTGCTGTTGGCTTAGGATTTTGTTATTCATTGTTCTTTATTTTACCTACTTTTATAGGAACTGGAATAGGAATGATGTTTGGGCCAATTATGGCTGTTACTGGCGCAACAATTGCCTTTATTGAACTAAGAGATAAAACAGATGCAAAAAAAATATAGTATTTCGATTGTAAATTACCTTAACACATTACCTTTTGTGTATGGCTTACAGCAACATAAAATTGATGAGATTGCAGATTTACAATTTGATATTCCCGCAGTATGTGCAGAAAAATTACTTACTAAAAAAGTAGATATTGGCTTGGTTCCTGTGGCAATTTTAGCCAAAATGGATTCCTACCGATTGCTAACTGATTTTTGTATTGGAACTACAGGCGTTGTTGATTCGGTTAAACTTTTCAGTACTGTTCCATTAAATGAAATTAAAACCATTTTACTCGACTACCAATCAAAAACCTCGGTAGAATTAGTAAAAATACTTGCAAGAGATTATTGGAAAATTTCGGCTGATTTTGTAGATGCTGAACCTGGATTTGAAAGCCAAATTAATGGTAATACAGCAGCTGTAATTATTGGAGACAGAACATTCTCTATTAACAATACCTTTGCTTACGAATATGATTTAGCGGCTGAATGGAAAAAACTTACAGGTTTGCCATTTGCATTTGCTGTATGGGCTTCTCACGAAAAAATTGAAGATCGAGAATTCCTAAAAGCATTTAACAATGCGCTTAAATTCGGTGTTGAACACATTGATGAAGCCTTGGCATCCCATACCAATAAACATCCCAATTTTGACCCAAAAGATTACTTAAACAACAAAATTTCCTATAAATTAGACTCCGAAAAGCTAAGAGCAATCGACCTATTTATTGGGAAAATAATTTAATTTTTATTTAAAATTATTTTCTGTAATTTAGAAATCTAATTATTAGACTATGTTAAAGACTTTACTTTTATCCTGCACTATTGGTTTAGTTGCAACACAACCAATTTTAGCAACTAATTTATCTAAAATTTCATTTGCTAAATTTGATCTTGATGCAAAAGACAAGATTAAATTAGAGAGAGCTAAACAGTTGTTTTACGGAGGTAAATACAAGGAAGCACTTGCGATTTTTAAAGAAATTTCTACAGGAAATCCGACAGATGGAATTGCATTACATTACGTTGGAGAAACACAATATCGTTTAGGTGAATTTGCAGATGCTGTAGAAACATTTAAAAAAGCAAAAGAAACTGCTAATGTAAAAGCTGAAACTTTTTACTTTTTAGGAAGTATGCATTTAATGAATGGTAAATTTGATGAGGCACTAACTGAGTTTAATACTTACCAAAGCAAAACTGCCGATAAAAAAAATGGCGAGTTTGATGTTGCTGTTTATATTAGTCATTGTAATAATTCAAAAAAAATGATGACATCACCTGTTGATGTTAAAATAACAAATGCTGGTGGATTAATAAATTCAAAGTACGATGACAAAGCTCCAAGTATTAGTGCTGATGGAAAAAAATTCGTATTCAGTTCAAGAAGACCAGAAACAACCGATGCTCCCGTGGATATTGAAGGTGATGGAAAGTTTTTTGAAGATATTTATATTTCAAGTTGGGATAGTGCGGGGGCTAAATGGACAGAGGCTCAACCGGTGCCCGGTAATGTAAATGTTGATGGCGCTCATGATGCTTGTACAAGTATAAGTGCAGATGGAAAACAAATTTTTATTTATAGAAACAATATGAACGACCCTGAATCAAGAGGTGGAGATATTTTTGTTTCTAAAGTAAACAACAATAAATGGAAAACGCCTGAATCCTTAGGAAAACCAATAAATTCAAGCTTTTGGGAAGGTGGAGCCTGTGTTTCTCCTGATGGAAAAACAATCTTTTTTACTAGCGAACGTAAAGGCGGAATTGGACATTCGGATATTTGGATGGTAACACGTAAAACAAAAACAGAATGGAATAAACCAGTAAACATGGGTTCTGAAATTAATACGGAATTTGATGAAGGTGGAATGTTTTTATCTCCTGATGGAAAAACTTTATTCTTTTGTTCAAACGGCCACAACTCAATGGGCGGACAAGACATCTTTAGGACAATTAATGAAAACGGAAAATGGAGCAAGCCAGTTAATTTAGGATATCCAATTAATACATACAGAGACGATAAAACTTTTACGATTTCAGCAGATGCTAAAGTTGCATACTTTGCGAGTAACCGTGAAGGTGGAATTGGTGAAACAGATATTTATCAAGTAGATTTAGGAACATACGCTGTATTAGAAAAAGATTTCAAGAAAAAAGAAAACAACGGATTAAGTATTTTAAAAGGAAAGATCTTAGATGGTGCTGAGGGTAAAATGGTTGATGGAGTAGAGATTACAATTACTTCTGAAAGCGGTGAAAATATTGGAAGCACCACAACAAATGAAAATGGCGAATATTTTATGACCCTAAAAGGTGGTATTACCTACATCATAAAAGCGAGTAAAAAAGGATTTGCTGATACTTCTGAAACTGTTAAATTAGGACTAGGCAAAAATGGCGAAACATTTAGCTTAGAAAAGCAATTGCTACTTAACAAAAAATAAATAACCTCTCATTTCTATAATTAAACTCCCCCGAATCCTCGGGGGAGTTTTTTTTGCACAAAAGCATTGCTATTATTGAATATTGATTTAACAATCCATTGTTAATCCTTTCATGTAACTTATACAGAAAAACCAATTATATAAAGGTATTTTTGTTACATGAGTAAAAATCCTACAATTCTAATTACAAATGATGACGGCATTACTGCGCCTGGAATTTCTCATCTTATTTCTATTGCGAAAAACATAGGAGATGTTTTTATCGTTGCTCCAGATAAACCACAAAGTGGAATGGGACATGCAATTACAATTAACTCAACCTTAAGAGCCATTCCAACAAAATATCACAATGTTGAACATGAGTATAGTTGCAGTGGCACACCTGTTGATTGCATAAAGATTGCGATTAATCAATTAATGAAACATAAACCTGATATTATTTTATCCGGTATAAATCACGGTTCTAATTTATCTATTAATGTAATTTACTCGGGAACCATGAGCGCTGCTGTGGAAGGAGCTGTGGAAGGAATTCCTTCAATTGGTTTCTCTTTATGCGATTATGCGCATGAAGCCGATTTTACACAAGGAACGGAGTTTATTGAAAAAATAATTAACTCAGTTTTAAAAAATAAATTACCTAAAGGCGTTTGTTTAAATGTAAATATACCTAAGCTTACAAAAGATGTAATTAAAGGGATTAAAGTTTGCAGACAAGCAAATGCATTATGGGAAGAAAGCTTTGACGAAAGAAAAGATCCATACGGACGACCTTACTACTGGCTTACAGGTGAATTTAAAAATTTAGAAAAGAATCAACAGATACTGATGTGTGGGCAAATGAAAACGGATTTGTAACAGTTGTTCCAACGCATGCAGATATGACGGCGCATGAAACAATTCAACAACTTTCAGAAAATTTAAAGTAATGCAAGATTACCAAAAAGAGATAGAAAAAATAAGAAGTATTAGCCACAAGAAATACAACAAATTTTGGTTGGGTGTTTCTCTTGGTTTATTGGCTCCTTTCTTGTGTTTATTCGGCTATTGGTTAAACTCATATAGCTTCATGGGTTTCTTCCCTACTTTTCCACGATACTTAATGTTGGGGAAAGTTTTTGCTGCAGTATTAAGTTTATGTTTAATTCCAAATTTAGGTTTGTTCTTTCTATTCATTAATACCGAGCGCTACAAAACAGCAAGAGGATTTATACTATCCACCATACTTTATGGTTTTTTCATAATGTATTTGAAAATATTTATTGAAGAAACAATGTTTTAACCCACACAAACAGCAATTGAACTATTATATCATAGCAGGAGAAGCGTCGGGCGATTTGCACGCAGCTAACTTAATGAGCGAATAAAAAAAATCGACTCGGAAGTTACGTTTCGTTGTTGGGGCGGAGATCGCATGAAAGCAGAAGGCGGTAATATTGTAAAACACATAAAAGAACTTGCTTTCATGGGATTTGCAGAAGTACTCATGAACATTAAAACTATTAAACGTAATATTGATTTTTGCAAAAAAGATATTTTAGAACACAAACCTGATGCTTTATTATTGGTAGATTACCCAAAGTTTAATTTACGCATTGCCGACTTTGCAAAAAAAAATGGTATTCATGTTTATTTCTACATCTCGCCAACAGTTTGGGCTTGGAAAGAATCACGAGTAGAAATTGTAAGAAGATCAGTAGATAAAATGTTTGCCATTCTTCCATTTGAAAAACCGTTTTATGCAAAACATAATATTGATGTTGATTATGAAGGTCATCCATTGTTAGATGAAATTGAAAAAGTAAAACTTACTATTCCAACAAGAGAAGAATTTATAAAACAAAATAACTTAAGTGGGAAACCAATTATTGCTTGCTTACCAGGTAGTAGAAAACAGGAGATTAAAGTTATTTTACCAGCAATGCTAAAACAACTAAAACATTTTCCTGATTACGAATTTGTTGTTGCAGCTGCTCCTAGCCTAGCTTTAGAAAATTACACTGCAATAGAAGGAATGGATAAAATTAAAATGGTAACGGGTAAAACATATGAATTACTTCATCATGCGCATGCGGGTTTAATAAAATCAGGCACATCCACATTAGAAGCTGCATTATTTAATTTACCAGAAGTTTGCTGTTATGCTGGAAATCCAATCTCTGTTTGGATAGCAAAGCGATTAGCTATTGTTAAGTATGTTTCTTTGCCAAATTTAATTCTTGACAAACTTATTGTGACGGAATTGATACAAAAAGAAATGAATGAAGAAAACATAAAAAGAGAATTAATGGCGCTGGTTAAAGAAGGTGATGCGAGAACTAGTATGCTGAATGATTTTTCGAAACTCAAAGAAATGTTAGGCACAAAAGGTGCATCTGCTCGAATTGCTCAGAAATTACACACCTACGTAAAGAACCAAAAAAATTGATAAAACTCCTTTACATATTAGTTTTTTGTTCTATGCTAGCTGTAGCCTATTCTAGTATAATCAAGCCTGGAGATGATAAAACAGCTAAACCAAAAAAAACATACTCCAGAAAACTTGGGGATGAATTAATAAATGTACGTGTGCTTTCTCAAACAAAAGCTACTGCTATTTTAATTGCCCCACAAAAAGGAAAATACCAACTAATAGCCGACGGAAAAACAATTATTGAATTAGATGAGCAATCAATTTTAAAAGCTACACTAATAAATGATTCAATCGAATTAAAAACATTTGAAAATGTTATTGGTAAATGCAAATTTTTTAAACTCATATCTTATGGGGAAATAAGTAATTTTAAATTAAAAGTAGTTCAACCTGATAGGAAGCCACGCTATTTTGATGATAATGTTACTATATCAATAGAAATTGATCATTTGCGTATTATCAACAATACTTGGATTGACCATTACATTGCAGGTGTTTCAGAAGCTGAAGCTGGTTCACGTTCTTCCATCGAATTTTACAAAGTGCAATCTATCCTTGCTCGTACTTATGCCTTGGCGCATTTATATAAGCACGGCCCCGAAGGTTATAATTTATGCGACCAAGTGCATTGCCAAGCTTTTTATGGCAGAACACAAGATATATCCATACTCGAAGCAGTTTACTCAACCAAAGGGCAAGTTGTAGTAGATGAAAATTTACAATTAATTACCGCTGCATTCCATTCTAATAGTGGTGGACAAACAGTAAACTCTGAAGATGTGTGGGGTTCAAAAACAACTTACCTAAAAGCAGTTAATGATTCGTTTAGTTTAAAAATGCCAAATGCAAGATGGGAAAGAAAAATGCCTGCAGAAGATTGGCTTACTTATTTAAAAATAAAACACAAGTATCCAAGCGATGATAGTATTGCAAAAAATGTTGCTTTAAATTTTAAACAAGAATACCGTAAAATTCATTTTGATTATGCAGGTGTTAAAATACCACTGAAATCAGTACGTACCGACTTACAACTAAAATCAACTTTCTTTAGCCTAGAACCAAATGCAAATGGAGACACCGTTATTTTTAAAGGACGCGGATTTGGTCATGGAATAGGAATGTGCCAAGAAGGTGCGATGCGCATGACTAAATTAGGTTACAACTACAAAGAAGTTCTGAGCTTCTATTACAAAAATGTACATTTAATTAATTTAAAGGAATTGAATTTCTTTAAAGAATAATTAAACAATCGCTACAATTCAGAGAAAAACGACTTAATTCGATCGTTTATTTTGTTTAATATATTTAACATTAAGTTAAACAAATAAAGCATATATTTGTAATACCAATATTTTGTTTAATAATTAAACAAATAACATAAACAAAATGAGCAAACTATACCGAATTACCTACAAGCAAAAAATCCCTAGTGACATTAACACTATGTGGGATTTCATTTCATCACCAAAAAACTTAAACCTTATTACTCCAGATAATATGGGCTTTACGATTGAAACAAATTTGGATAGTGAAACAATGTATCCTGGGCAAATAATCGCTTACAAAGTAAGTCCGTTCAAGGGGGTAAAAATGAATTGGGTTACAGAAATTACACACGTAAAGGACAAAGAATATTTTGTTGATGAACAACGATTTGGTCCATACAAAATGTGGCATCATAAACATTTTATAAAACCAATTACCAATGGCGTTGAAATGATTGATATCATCGACTACAAAATTCCTATGGGTTTTTTTGGCGACATCATGAATTCATTGGTAATTAGAAATAAGTTAAAAGAGATTTTCAATTTCAGGTATAAAAAACTAGAAGAACTATAGTGGAGTTTATAAAGGATAACGAAGATTTACATTGTTATTACAGCGGATTGCCAAGTCCCCTAGCCTACGCACAAGTTGAAGTTGAAACCAAACTTGACATTGATAGAATAATTGAAATGGCTTGGGAAGACAGGACAACATTTGATGCAATTAAATTTCAATTTGGTTTAAGTGAGTCGGAAGTAATTGAATTAATGCGACAAAACCTTAAAACAAGCAGCTTTAGGAGATGGAGAAAACGCGTGCAAGGAAGGGCAACGAAGCACTTAATGAAACGAGGTTTTATGGAGGGCAATTTTAAATGTGCGCTGCAGCGCACCATTACAAATAATAAAATAACTAAAAAAAGATATTGATATGAGTTCATCTCAAACCTATTTATTTTGCGGAGCGTCGAGTAAAATTGCCGAAACACTTGCAGCACAATTAATTCAAGAAGGAAACAAAGTAATTGGAATAAGTACAAAAGAACAAAACTTCGAAAACTACTCTGAGTTTCATAAAATAAATTCTTATCAAGCAGGGCAATTACCACAAATTTCAGATAGCATAAATGGTATAGTTTATTTTCCTGGAACAATAAACTTAAAACCTTTTGCACGCATAACAGAAAATGATTTTCTTAATGATTATCAGATAAACACATTAGGCGCTGTTAATTGCATACAAAAATACCTGCCCAATCTAAAAGATTCTGAAGGTGCTTCTATCGTTTTAATAAGCACAGTTGCTGTTAGTATTGGAATGCCTTTTCATAGTAGTATTGCAATGGCTAAAGGCGCAATTGAAGGATTAACACGCGCTTTAGCAGCTGAATTTGCCCCAGCAATTAGAGTAAATGCAGTGGCTCCATCGTTAACAAATACTCCTTTAGGAGAACGATTTATTAATACACCCGAAAAACTTGAAGCCTCCGAAAAAAGAAACCCACTTAAAAAAATCGGACAAGCTAAAGATATTGCCAATGCAATTCAATTTTTATTAAGTGATAAATCAACCTGGGTAACTGGGCAAATATTGCATGTTGATGGAGGAATGAATTCATTAAAAATTTTATAAAATGCAAAAAAAAATAAACGCAGAAGACATAAATAATTTTGAACAACGTTATAGAGCTACTTTAATAAATTCATTAGGTGGTTTTAAAAGCCTTGTTTTAATTGGCACTCGCAACAAAGAAGGTAAAAGTAATTTAGCCATATTTAATTCTTTTTTTCATTTAGGTGCAAATCCTCCTTTATTTGGAATTATTATTCGCCCAGATTCAGTTGAGCGACATACACTATCTAACATATTAGAAACAGGCGTATTTACAGTAAATCATGTGAATGAAGATTTTTACAAACAAGCACATCAAACATCTGCACGTTATCCAGCTGATGTTTCTGAATTTGATGCTGCAGGACTTACTGAAGAAAACAATCCTGGCATTTATGCACCTTTTGTAAAAGAAAGTTCAATTAAAATTACAGCAAGCTTCCGTCAAAAAATAGATATTGAAGCCAATGGAACTATTATGATTATTGGAAAAATTAATCATATAAGCTTGCCCGAAAACTGTTTAAGCGAAGATGGTTTTATTGACATTGAAAAAGCTGGAACTATTACTTGTAGCGGGTTAGATAGCTATCATACAACCAAACGTTTAAGCAGGCTAACTTATGCAAAGCCTGATAAACTTCCGCAAGAAATCAACTAGAGTAATTTTTCGTTAATAATTGCTTGTAAAATAAACATCTATACTCTTAAACTTTCTACCATTCGATTTTAGTTTCATATATATTTGTGTAAATCCATTTATAATGAAATATCTACTAATATCCTTTCTAAGTTTATTTTTTATTAAAAGTTCATTTGCACAAAAGTCGACTACTCCTTGCGCATGTTGCACTCCCGAATTTAAACAATTCGATTTTTGGATTGGAAACTGGGATGTGTATGATACACTAGGAAATAAAGTAGGAGAAAACAAAATTCTTACTGCTCAAGATTCTTGTTTAATTCAAGAAAATTGGAAATCAAAAGGGCAAACTGGAATCAGTAATAATTATTATAACAAACTAGATAGTACCTGGAACCAAGTGTGGGTAGATAATTCTGGGACAGTGCTTGTTTTAAAAGGCAAACGCGAATCCAACAAAATGATTCTTAAAAGCGAGAAAGCCAAAGGCAAAAAAGGAAGATATTACTTTAATCAAATAACCTGGGAAAACAATGCTAACGGCACTGTTACTCAAACTTGGGATGTATTATTTGAAGACGGAACCTTAATTACACGCGTTTTTCAAGGGATTTACAAACGTAAATTGATCCCTAAAAAAAATACAAATAAAAAATAAGGAGAAATTTTCCACCTCCCCCCTATTTTTTTACCCATCCTCCAAAAAAAACCACATTTTTAAAAATATATAGGGCTTTTTAGGGGGTATCTTCAAAAAAAGTTAATAAATTTTGAATTGACCCCTCAAATTTTGACTACATTTGCAAAAAAAATCACAAAATCATGAGCAATCGTCGTCTTTTAGCGCTTCAAGAAGTAATGAAACGCAAGCCAGTAGAATTTAACAACACAGGAAAACAGGTTTCTTCTTACTACGGATCCAATGTTTTTGGATACGATGCTATGAAAGAATACCTTTCTGAGGAAGCATTTAAAATGGTACAAGATGCCATGGATAAAGGTTCTTCTCTTGATAGAAAAATTGCTGACCAAGTTGCAGCCTGTATGAAATCATGGGCAATAGACAAAGGCGCAACTCATTACACACACTGGTTTCAACCATTAACTGGTACAACTGCTGAAAAGCATGATGGTTTTTTTGAACCAACTGATAACGGAAGAGCTATCGAACGTTTCAGCGGAAGTCAATTAGCGCAACAAGAACCAGATGCGTCTTCTTTCCCAAATGGTGGAATCCGTAATACATTTGAAGCGCGTGGTTATACTGGCTGGGATCCTACTTCTCCCGCTTTTATTTTTGATAAAACATTATGTATTCCAACCATCTTTGTTTCTTATACAGGTGAAGCATTGGATTTTAAAACTCCATTAGTAAAATCATTAAGCGCTTTAGATAAAGCTGCTACAGAGGTTTGTCAATATTTTGATAAAAACGTTACTAAAGTAATTGCAACTTTAGGTTGGGAGCAAGAATATTTTGTCATTGATGCTGCTTTACATGCTTGCCGTTACGATTTACAACAAACTGGAAGAACATTAGTTGGTGCATCTGCTGCAAAAGGACAACAATTAGAAGATCATTACTGGGGCTCAATTCCAGAAAGAGTTACAGCTTACATGCGCGACTTTGAATATGAGTGTCATTTATTAGGAATACCTGTTCGTACTCGTCATAACGAGGTTGCACCTGCTCAGTTTGAGTGTGCACCTGTGTTTGAAGAAGTAAACTTAGCTGTTGATCACAATCAATTATTAATGGATGTGATGGAGAAAGTTGCAATGCGTCATAACTTACGTGTGCTATTACACGAGAAACCATTTGCAGGTGTTAACGGAAGTGGTAAACATAACAACTGGAGCTTAGCAACTAACACTGGAAAAAATTTATTAAGCCCAGGAAAAACTCCTAAGACAAATTTAATGTTCTTAACTTTCTTTGTTAATACAATTAAAGCGGTTCACGAACATGCTGATTTAATGCGTGCTTGTATTGCATCTGCAAACAACGATCACCGTTTAGGCGCTAACGAAGCACCGCCAGCTATCATGTCTGTTTTCTTAGGAGAGCAGTTAAATAAAGTGTTAGATGAAATTGAAAAAAGTGTACACGGAGGGAAATTAAGTCCAGAAGAAAAAACAGCATTAAAATTAGGTATCGGTAAAATTCCTGATATCATGTTAGATAATACAGATAGAAACAGAACTTCACCTTTTGCATTTACAGGAAATAAATTTGAGTTCCGTGCAGTAGGTTCTTCTGCAAACTGTTCTGGCCCAATGACAGTGTTGAATACCATTATGGCTGAGCAATTAATTACATTTAAAAATGATGTAGAAAAATTGTTAGCTAAAAATACAGAGAAAGACGAAGCGATTCTTTTAGTTTTAAAAAAATACATCGTTGATTCTAAAATCATTCGTTTTGAAGGAAACGGCTATGGCGAAGAGTGGAAAAAAGAAGCTAAGAAACGTGGTTTGAATAATATTGCTACTACACCTTCTGCTTTAGAAGCTTACATTTCTAAAAAAACAATGCATTTGTTTGAGCACATGAACATTCTTTCTCATCGCGAGCAAGAAGCGCGTTATGAAATTGCTTTAGAAACATACACTAAAAAAATTCAGATTGAGTCTCGTATTATTGGTGATATCGTAACCAATCAAATTGTGCCTGCTGCAATCCAATACCAAAAAATGTTGGTTGACAATGTTGCTGGAATGAAAACATTTATGAGTGCAGCTGATTTCAAAAAAACTGCTGATGCACAAATTGAAATGATTAAAGAAATTTCAGAACACATTGCGGTAATAAACGGCGACACATACAAAATGATTGAAGAGCGCAAAAAAGCAAACAACTTAGACTCTGCAAAAAAACAAGCACACGCATATTGCGATAAAGTAAAACCATATTTTGATACCATCCGTTACCATGCTGATAAATTAGAATTAATGGTGGATGATGCAATGTGGCCATTACCTAAGTATAGAGAGTTGTTGAATTTGAAATAGTAGTTCAATCTAATTAAAACCAACAAAGCCCGATGAAATTTCATCGGGCTTTGTTTTACATAAAAGTTCAAAAGAAACTACTCAAACTTCATCTTCTCCAATAAATCATTAAAGTATTTCGGCGACCAAATTTTAAGTGCTTTATCATCTTTTATAAAACGAACAACATCGTCTTTAACGTTATCAAAAGAAACTGTATTGAATTTTTCTTTTAATAATTCTTTAATTTGATTTTTGCTAATACTTGCTTTCGTTTAATCTCCCGTATCCCTTGCTCTTTTCAAAAAATGTTTTTTATCGAGAGGGATACCTTTTTTAATATACCATTCAAAATCATACCAATCACGGCCTTTAACCCTACTCTTCCATTTCCTAAATAAAAGCGCATGTGTTTTTCCTGCAAACAAACTTGATAAAGTAAAACACTTTACATAAAAAGAAAACGGACGCAATAATAATTTCTCTTCGGTCTCAAAACCAAGTGGTGGTTTGCGGTCCACCTCTATTTTAATTTTGATTGATTTGTTCGATTGTATGCCTGCTTGCTTAACTATGTCTTCAAGTATTAGTTCTTTCCAAATAGTTTCTGATTTAAGGAAAGCTGATTCAATCTGCGTTTTTATTTTTTTATCTTTTTCACGTATGCTTACCTTTATTCCAACCGCTTCAAACTCCTCAATAATAAAAGGGAAATAAGGCTCTAAGGAAAAATCTGGATTCGATTCCAAAAGAGAAAAATCCAGATCTTCCGAAAAGCGATCGAGCCCATTAAATATACGCAAAGCTGTACCTCCATAAAAAGCAGCCTTATCAAAAAAATCAGTTCGACAATCCCAAAAGAAATTCGCGTCGCAAAAGTTTCTCCTTCATTTTGGTTGGATATTCAGCTATCCATTCCTAACATAACCATCAATGTTTGACAGCACCGACCAGGAACCAACAATAATACTTGTATCCAACTGCGGCAAAATTCTCACCACCGCATACTTCAAAAAACCGGTTTGGACGGGAACACACGAACATACCCGAGGTAAGAACAATTTACGCAACGCTTTTTCGCGAGAGCCGAGGGCAAGCCGACCACTGAACTTGCACACAAAAAAAAAAGCGAAGGAAAGCTGAACTAACCGCCGGAGTATTATATAATTTGAGTTTTATTGTGCGGGAGTAATTTCAAAACCTGGAATTAAACCAAAAGAAACGCCCAAGATACAAACTTGCCCCGCAAGATTAGCAAAAAAGGCCGACAGACCATTTCGGTATACAACTCTCAACAGAAAGTAACTCGCCGCTTCAGCTCACTAATTTTATCATTTGGCCTGCTGTATTCACATAGCATTTCCATCACCACAGATGTGAAGTCTTCGTGTATTCCCTTACAACCCCGAACAAAGACAATTTAACAAACGATAATCGATTAACACCACAAAAACATTTATTTCAAACAACAAAACGGTTATTTTCCATATCACTCAAAAAAAGCAAAAATGGTTTTTTGATGTTGCTTAGTAAGCAAAAATAATCAAGCCAAAAAGCATAAAAACTGAAGAAGTATCAATCAGTACATCTTGCTTAACAAACTTAGTACTCTTTGCATTGGTATCCAAAAACAAGTGCGCAAATAATGTCATAAGAGAAACTAAAAAACAAATTTTCATAAGAACACCTCCTAATACTTTTGGAACTTGACTAAAAGAGGAACTTATATGCCCAATACTAATTAAGAAACAATAACAAATTCCGAAAAACAAAAAAAAACCAATTATATAACTTTTATTGCTGCCATAAAACTCTTTATACTTTCTACGTTTAATAACATGATTCCAATTAAGGTAGAGTAACCATTGCGCAATTAAAACGATTAGTACTAAATACTGATACATACTTAATGTAGTTTTCTTTCTTTTACCATTCCACCTTTTACACTGCTAATACTTTGTGTAGTAACAAAAGATGTTGAATCAATATCCTCAACTATCTTTCGCACCTTCGAAAGCTCGAGCTTAGTAACAACCGTATAAAGTATTTCACGATCATTTAATCCACTCATTTGCGCTTTCTTTCCTCGTAATCCACGCTTACCATGATAAATGGTTACTCCACGACCAAGCTGTGCAATAATAGCTTTACGCAATTCATTACTTTTTCAGAAATAATTGTAACGCCAGTATATTCTTCCAAACCATTGGTTAAAAATTCAATAGTTTTAGAAGCTGCCATAAACACTAGCACCGAATACAAAGCTGTTTCGATTCCATTAATAGCCGCCGCAACACCAAAAATAACAATGTTTAAAATTAAAATAACTTCACCTACCTGAAGACTAGCTTTACGAGTAAGCCATAAGGCCAAAACTTCTGTTCCATCCAAAACACAACCACCTCGCATAGCAAAACCAATACCTGCGCCTAAAAGTATACCACCAAAAACTGCAATTAACAATTTATCTTCGGTAACAGGTTTTGGATGAAATGAATGCAAAAGCAAAATAACCACGGATAAGGTAACGATAGCAAGGAATGTTTTTAATGCAAAGAGTTTTCCTACCTGCTTATATCCCATATAAATAAATGGGAGATTAATAACAAAAATGAAAATAGATACATCCATTTTTGTTATACCCGAAATTAAAAGTGATATACCAGTTACTCCACCATCCAATAAATGATTTGGAACGATAAAAAATTCAAGTCCAACAACTGCAAACATTACCCCGATAATAATCGAAATAGAATCTTTAATCCATGTTCTTAGATCAAACTTTTCTTCCTTATGATGTACATCCTGATGCTTCTCTGCAACTTCTTCCTTTTCTCTCTTAGGTGGAATTTCCTGACTTGCCCCGCTCTCAAATACATCAGTATTTATAACTGTTTCGTCGTTCATAAAATAATTTAATAGTGCAAAACAAGTATATCAATAAGTTAAGCGTGAAACATTAAAAAAGGATTAAAAAGTAATTAAAAGGAGATTAATTTGAATTAACTTATTTACATTCGTACAATAAAAAGGTTTTTCATGCAAGAAAATAAAATATTAATAATTGAAGATGAACCTAAGGTTGCAGGTTTTATAAAACAAGGGCTTGAAGAACATAATTTCAAAGCAGATATTGTACCTGATGGTTTAAAAGGCCTTGAAACTGCTTTAAACAAAAAGTATGATTTAATAATACTTGACCTTAACTTACCAAGTGTAAATGGTCAAAAAATATGTTTAGAGTTGCGCGAAAAAAACATTGCAACTCCAATTATTATGCTTACTGCATTAAGCTCTATTGATGATAAAGTATTAGGTTTTCAAAACGGGGCAAATGATTATATCATAAAACCTTTCGAATTTAGAGAGTTAATTGCAAGAATGAAAGTTCATTTAAGTCACAAAAAAGCAACTTCGGAAGTTGAGCAAAGAAACATTTTAAAAATTTCCGATTTAGAAATGAACCTTGAAACAAAAACAGTAAAAAGAGGGGCAACTATTATTGACTTAACAGCAAAAGAAATTTCGTTACTTGAATTGTTTATGCGTAATGAAGGAAAAGTATTTTCAAGAAAAGAAATTGCCGAAAAAATTTGGGAAATAAAATTTGATTCAGGAACTAATGTAATTGACGTTTATATTAATTTTCTTAGAAAAAAAATAGACAAAAATTTTGAGCCAAAATTAATTCACACCTACATTGGCTTAGGTTATGTTTTAAGAACAACGCCGCAATGAAAATAAGAACAAGGCTTGCAATACGATTTACTTTAATTGTATCTTCTTTACTGATACTATTTGCAAGCTCCATTTATTATTTTTCTTCATCCTATCGCAAACAAGAATTTTATTCTCGCTTAACCGAAAAAGCAAACAACTATGCCCAACTAATTATTAAACTCGATCACTCTAATCCCGACTTAATAAAAATCATTGATAAAAACACTGCTTATTTAACAAATGAGAACATTATTGTTTATGATACAAACAACAAATTACTTTTTAATACAATTGAGCACACAGATACATTAAGTACTTCCTTTTTAAATAAAATCAGAAAAGAAAAAGAAATAAAATACAGCATTAATAAAATAGAAGTGCTTGCTATTCGATATCAAAACGAACAGTTTCCATTTGTAGTTATTGTTTCAGCATTAGATAAAGATGGATATAATAATCTCGACAATTTAAAAATCGTATTGCTAATTGGTCTTATAATTTGTGTATTATTCACCATGTTCGCTGGTTGGTTGTATGCGGGGCAAGCATTGAGTCCAATTTTAGGTGTTATTACTCAAGTTGAAACTATTGGCGCTTCTAATCTTACACAACGCGTTAACGAAGGAAATGGAACAGATGAAATTGCACAAATGGCCATTACATTTAACAGAATGTTGAGCCGAATTCAGTATTCGTTTGAACTACAAAAAAGCTTTGTTTCTAACTCATCTCATGAATTAAGAACACCATTAACTTCGATTACTGGGCAATTGGAAGTTGCACTTATGAGTTCAAAAACTGCAGAGGAATACAAAAGCGTCCTTGCATCCATTTTAGAAGACATCAATAGTTTAAATAAACTTACAAATGGATTATTAGATTTAGCGCAAGCTGAAATGAACGTACTGAAATTAGAATTGAAAAAAGTAAGATTAGATGAAGTGTTATGGTCAACTCAAAACCGCATGCTAAAACGACATCCCGATTTTAAACTCAATATCAATATTCACACTTTCCTTGATGACGAATCGAAGCTTACCATTACTGGAAGTGAGCAATTACTTAGAAGTGCAATGATTAATATAATGGAAAATGCCTGGAAGTTTTCGAAAACAAAGAAGTTAATATAGATTTCAGCGTAACAAATGAATTTATTGAGATTTCATTTTTAGATAATGGAATAGGAATTTCACAAGAAGAAATAATAAAAATAAGTCAACCTTTTTTTAGAGCAAGTAATGCCAAATCATTTCCTGGGCATGGACTTGGACTTCCACTTAGTTATAAAATAATTGAAATCATGAAGGAGACTTTAGTATTGACTCTTAAATGAATACACCAAAATCACAATACGATTCAGTATAAAGTAAGTAATACCGATAATAACAGTAATTTTGCGTTTCAACTTTATGTTTTTAGTTTAAGAATTATTAAGTAAATTCGTAGAAATAGTAATGTGATGGAAAGAGCAGAAAAAAATGAATTTTTAAATCCAAAATTATTAGAATTATTAGGTGACGAAAAAGCAATTACTAAATTATTTTCGGAAGTAGAAAACGGGAAATACGACAAAAAAACACTCTTCGAAATTAAAATTGCTGGGATTAAATTCCCTTTATACATTAGAAGTATTAGAGCTGATATGCAATCTTTCAATAATACTTTTATTGATCCTTATTTAGATAAAAAGGCATATTTATCGGATTCTAAGTTTGTAATTGATGCGGGTGCTAACATTGGCTTTACAGCAGTACTATTTGCAAACTGGTGGCCCAGTTGTAAAATCATAAGCATTGAACCAGATAAAGAAAATTATGAATTAGCACTAAAAAACACAGTGCACTATCCAAACATTACTGTTATAAATGCTGGTCTTTGGAACAAAGATGCAAAACTTCGTATTGAAGCGGGTCAAGAAGATGGCTTTGTTGTAAGAGAGGTTAATGATAATTCGCAAGAAGTTAAAAATGAAAACTTAACAACTGGAATATCAATAGACCATTTACTTAGTACTACAACATCTCTCTGACTTTAAAAATGAATATTGAAGGGAGTGAAAAAGAAATCTTTTCAGAGAATTACAAAAACTGGCTTCCAAAAACAAAATCAATGCTAATTGAATTACATGATGGAAAAAATGCAGGATGTTCAAAAGCAGTTTTTAAATCGGTAAACGAATATGATTTTGCAGTTGCAGAAACCGCGCCTTATGGTGTTTTATTTACTAAAGAGGGTGTTTATAGAGCTTGGTACGCTAAATGGTACAAGGAAGAAATATATAATCCAAACATCAATAAAGACAGGTTTCCTACTTTTTATTTAGACAACGAAAAATAAACCTATGCTGTTTGCTGCTATAATCTTTATCTTAACTGTTATTATTAGTATTTTATTTCTTTATAAAGCATCCAATTCAAAAACACTACTTACTACTTTAATTATTTGGTCAATTACTCAAAGTTTAATTGCTTACAGCGGTTTCTATCTATTAACCGACACAATTCCACCACGATTTTTATTAATGGTTGGCCCACCACTTCTTGCAATTATCCTAATCTTAACAACTAAGAATGGAAAGCGCTTCGTTAGTTCGTTCGACTTAAAAACATTAACACTTCTTCATACTGTTCGTATTCCAGTTGAACTAGTTTTATATAGTTTGTTTTTACAAAAATTAGTTCCTGAACTAATGACATTTAGTGGAAGAAACTGGGATATTCTTTCAGGTATAAGTGCGGTTTTAATTTATTTTCTTGTAATCAAAAAAGATAAAATAAACACGTCACTCGCATTAGCTTGGAATTTTATTGGTTTAGGCTTACTCTTAAATATCGTAATAAATGCAATACTTTCTGCTCCTTTTGCATTTCAGCAATTTTCATTTGAGCAGCCTAATATTGGAGTTCTAATGTTCCCTTATAATTTACTACCAGCTGTAATTGTACCAATTGTTCTTTTCTCACATTTAATAAGTATTAAGCAATTGCTGGCAATGAAAAAACAAATTCAGTAGCAAAGCTTTGATTTACGCAGATGTATCAATACATTTGTGATACAATCAAATTATGACAAAACCATTTAAGAATTTAAAAGTTGTTGAGTTAGCATCTGTACTTGCAGGACCATCCGTAGGATTATTTTTTGCAGAACTTGGAGCAAAGGTTATTAAAATCGAAAATAAAACGACAAATGGTGATGTTACTCGCAGTTGGAAATTAGCATCTGAAAAAAACACTGATAATACTTCGGCGTATTTTTACTCAGTTAATGTTGGCAAAACACATTTGTTTCTTGATTTAAAAAACAAAACTGATTATGCAAAGTGTATTAAAGAAATCAAAACCGCTGATATAGTAATTACCAATTACAAAAAAGGTGATGATAAAAAATTAGGTCTCCACTACTCTGCAATTAAAAACTGAATCCTAAAATTATTTACGCAAGCATTAATGGCTTTGGTGAAGAAAGTGAGCGTGCAGCCTACGATCTAATATTACAAGCCGAATCAGGTTTTATGAGTATTAATGGTGAAAGGAATTCCAAACCGTTAAAAATGCCAGTAGCTTTAATTGATATTCTTGCAGCTCACCAATTAAAAGAAGGAATATTACTTGCTATGCTGCAACAAGCAAAAGATGGTAAAAGCAAAAAAGTAACTGTTTCTTTATTTGATTCAGCAATTGCTTCACTTGCTAACCAAGCAACAAACTGGTTAGTAGCAAAACATTTACCAGTTCAGTTAGGATCAATACATCCAAACATTGCGCCTTATGGAGAAATATTTACTACAAAAGATAAGGCACAAATTACTTTTGCAATTGGAACAGATAAGCAATTTAAATCTTTACTTACAATCTTAAATATAGGAACTGCAATTGATACAAAACTAAGTAGCAGCAATCAATTAAGAGTAAAAAACAGATTATATATTTCTGAAGTCTTAGCGAAATCAATTTCTACTCAAAATTTCAAAACGCTTTACCATAAATGTTTGCAGGCTGATGTTCCTATTGGAAAAATTAGAAATATAAAAGAAGTAATGGAACTACCTGAGGCAAAAGAACTACATATTAAAAACAAAAAAGCAACCACTATTAAGTCGATTGCTTTTAAAATTGATTAATCTCAAGATGCATTAATGATTAATGCATCTTGAGATTTAAAATTATTGTTTAATTAATTTTACATTCTTACTTCCATTAGAAGAAACTATATTAAATATATAAATTCCCTGTGCAAGTTCCGCACCTCCTAATGTTTTTCCATTCCAATTAAACTCTAAATAATCGTCTTTGTTTACATCCGAGAAATTAAATGTATAAACAGTCTCACCAAGAATATTGGTAATAGTAAAAATTGCATCCTTATACTTTTCTGGATTTTTCACACTTAACTTTATAGTTACATTATCATTAAATGGATTAGGATAAGATGTCATTACAGAATCTTCAGCCAATTCTTCCAAAGAAACTAATGATGATTCATCAGCACAATCATCGCAGAATAATATTGAATCTTCTAAACAGATAAAGGCCGTATATTTAGATAAAACTCTATTACTTAAACTTTTCGTAATAATATTTGATATAACACTATTTGTTTGAGTCTGAGCCTCCAAATCCTTAATATATAATCCGGCCCAAACCGCTTTTTGCGCTTGAATCTGCATTCTGAAAATCACTTGCTCCATATTGCAAACTTGTATTAAAAATAGTTTAGTTATAATCTCCGGAAACTATTACGCTAAAAGGAAAAGTACCTATATACTTTCCAGTTTGCAAAATAGGTTTATTTAGATATGCTGTATTTGACTGTGCATTCAAATTATAACGTGAATGACAATAGCCTCCAGTCATACTAGTATATAAATTAAAAGCACTAATAATTCCAGAAAGTTCGTCAAAATTTAAATTTATAACATCTGAAACAGTGTAATTATTGGATGAAGTGCCATAGTAGTAATAATTAAAAGTTCTAAAATATGAACCTTGTGTTATTGTACTTAAATTAGAATAAAAATATTCATTACCATAATAATATCTTCCGTTAATATAATTATTACTATAATTTAAATTTTGAAAATCAGCAATATAAAATGGTATATCAGGATTCATTGATCCCACAATATCATTAACCAAATTATTTGCAACCGAACTACTTCCGTATTGATCAGCGTCAGAAAGAAGCATTATTTTTCCCGAATTACCATGAGAACCAATAAACGAAATTCCTTCACCAATTAAAGGAGATAGATTGCTATAGTCTGCCAATTGATTTGTTAAAGTAGCAAAAGCGTTTTCTATTGAGATCGAATCTCCTGGTATCCAATTTAAACTCGCTTTCTTTATCACAAAATTGGAATACATTAAATTAAATGAATCGGAAACAGACAACTGATTAATCAATTTATTTTTTAATTCATTTAACAAATTCGTTTTTGTAACATTGGTTTTAGTTTCATCATAATCAACTAAAAACACCACCTTCTTTTTAGGAACATTTGTAATGATTTCTGAAGGAAGAAGTACCATTTGATAATAATTCTCACTTAAATCTTGATATTTATTTAAATAAACTCCATTAACCATTGGTGAATTATAAGAGAACGAAAGCGAAGAGTTATAATAACTTGATGTAATCTCTGTATATCTATAATTTCCAAATTGTGCATTCGTATATTGTTGATTAAAATTAAAAGTTGGATAGCCAACGATTTGTGGATTTTGCCATTCAGCTCCAGGCCAAGTTATAACACTTAATTTTGGTACAGTATTCAAACTTGTTGTTAAAAGTTCAGTTGGCAACTTTGCGCTTACATTTTTTTTATTCCAATCAGCGGCAACCAAATAAGAAATTTTAACCTTACGAGTAGTACCTCCCGCCATTGGAAAAACCCTCAATTCATAATGTGTGTTACTAGTTTTTGTTAATAAAGATGGGTCTTGTCTTCTAGCTACAATACCTTCATAAATAGCAGTTGCCGACCACTTATCCATTATTCTTGCTTTAATAATAGTTGAATCGTTCAACCATAACCATGAATCGTTAATAATAGAGTTTTCTGGCAAATCAAAATTAAAAACAACCTCTAGCGAATCATTTGATGTATAACTAGTGCCACGTGCCGAAAAAGTTAAATACAAATCATATTGATAATAAATTCCCTTTGGCTTAATAGATAAAGTTGCTTCTTCTATTGTACCTTGGTAAGTATACCAAGAAAACCTAGGATTACCAACTCTTAAAGTATTGGCTGCGTTTACAACATTAAACGACAATGCCAACAAAACTAGAAGAACAATAACTTTTTTCATAAGATAAATTTTAAAAGATTAAACTATTAATCTAAAAGAGGTAAGGTAGTTTAGTTCATAACAGAGCGTGGGACTCTTTTTCAAATGTAAACCTTTTCTTTCTAAATCACAAAGAAACTAAGATGTTATTTGACGAGTGGTGAGTATTATCAGCAAAAGTAAAATAAACTCATGAATTTAATCATAAAAAAACCGCCCTTCCTTCGACAAGCTCAGGATGACGGGCGGTTTCAATAACAAAATTATTCTGTAGGAATCTTTCCTAACATTTCCATCATTTCCATGCTTACACCTGTATTGCTGTAACCACCATCATGATATAAGTTTTGCATATTAACCATACGTGTTAAATCGCTGAACATGCTAATGCAATAATCTGCGCAGCTTTCTGCACTTGCATTTCCTAATGGAGAAATATTATCTGCATAATCGTAGAAATCACCAAAACCTTTGATGCCACTACCAGCAGTAGTTTTAGTTGGAGATTGAGAAATTGAATTTACACGTACATGATTAGATTTACCATAATGGTAACCAAAACTACGGCAAATAGATTCTAAAACCGCTTTCGCATCTGCCATATCAGTATAAAAAGGATAGGTACGTTGTGCTGCGATATAACTTAAAGCAACAACACTTCCCCACTCATTCATTGCATCTAATTTATAAGCAACGCTTAACATTTTATGTAATGAAAGTGCAGAAATATCAATACTCTTGTTATAAAAATCGTAATTCAACTCTGTGTAAGGAATATTTTTACGAATATTTGGACTCATTCCAATACTATGTAAAACGAAATCAATTTTACCACCTAAAATCTCTTGAGACTTAGTGAATAAATTAGTTAATTCCTCAACGCTAGTGGCGTCAGCAGGAACAATTTGCGCATTAGTTAAAGCAGCTAACTTATTAATTTCGCCCATACGCATTGCAATGGGTGCATTGGTTAAAACGATTTTTGCACCTTGTTCGTGAGCTTTTAAAGCCACTTTCCATGCAATTGAATTTTCATCTAAAGCTCCGGTAATAATTCCTCTTTTACCTGCCAATAAATTGTTACTCATGTTGTGTAGTTTTTGTGAGCCACAAATTTAACATTATTAATTAAATAGATTCTGACCTAATTTTGAGCTTATTACTCAAAAATTGTTGAATAATATCCGCTAAAAAAAAGGAATTTATGGAATATAAACACGAAATTCGCCCTTTATTAAATAAAACGTATGGAATTATATTTAGACTCAGCTAATCTGAAAGAAATCGAAGAAGGTTTTAAACTTGGATTTTTAAATGGTTTAACAACTACACCAACTTTCATGCAACGTGAAGGTATAACTGATATTGATGGAACAATTGTTAAACTTTCGAAGATGGTTCCTGTGCTTCAAATCGAAGCGTTAGGAAACTCTGCTGAAGAAGTTTTAGCGGAAGCTGAGCGTCAATTAGCCCTAGGATTAGACCCTACAAAAACAGTTTTCAAAATTCCAGTTTCTTTAGAAGGAGTTAGAGCTTGTAAATTGTTGCGCGACAAAGGATATTTAGTAAATGTACATTTAGTGTACACTTTACAACAAGCATACATGGCGATGCATGCTGGAGCAACTTATGTTTGCCCACTTGTTGGTCGTTTACAAGATCAAGGTCATGATGCATTAAGTTTAGTTGAACAATGTGTTGATGCAGTTGAATTATATGGTTACGATACTAAAATCATGTTCTCTTCAGTTCGTCATAACGAGCATGTTAGAAACGCTTTAAACGTTGGTGTTCACACAATTACTGTTCCTCTTAAGGTATTAAAATCATTAACTGAAAACAACTTTACAACTGTTGGTACAGAGCAATTTATTGCTGACACACGTTTAATGACAGTTAAAATTAAAAATGCAATTAATGGTGTAAATCCATTGGTTTCTGAAGATACTAACTTAACTGATGCAGTTATAAAAATGACTGAGTATGGATTTGGATGTATTACTGTTATTAATAAAGATGGTTCTTTAAAAGGCGTTTTCACCGATGGAGACTTAAGAAGAATGATTATGAATGGAGGCAGAGATGTTCTTTCTAAAAAATTAGCTGAGTTTGATTTCAAAGCTCCAATCTCTATCGAATCTGATTTACTATTAAATGAGGCTGCGGGTATATTCAAAAAAACTAATGTAGATAATATCTTAGTTACCGAAGGTGGTAAACCAGTTGGAATGCTTGATATTCAAGATATGAAAGGAGAGTAATTTCTTTCTTTTGTTAAACTAAAAAACTCGAAGCTAACGCTTCGAGTTTTTTTATGAGTTTGATTAAAAACAAAAAGGGTTTCTAAATTATTAGAAACCCTTTTAATTTGGTTTCCCGCAGAAGACGGCCAGATAACCTAATAAACTGTCCGAAAATTACTTGCTGTGTAGTTAGTAGAGCGTGTAAAATTTTCTGCGGGAAATATTGATAAACGCAAATCAATTACCTGAAATCTTTTTGCGAATATAAATTCAATTTGAAAGAACGATATTCTGTTTCTTTAGCTTAACGCTAATTTAGTAAAAATATTTTACCCTCACCAATTTAGAAACAAAATTTAGTCTACCATAGCTACATCAGGAATAACATTTGCTTGTCCTAAAGCCAATCTGATTTTAGCATCAATTTCTTCTGCTAACTCAGGATTATCGGCAAATATTTGCTTAACCGAATCACGCCCTTGACCTAATTTAGTTTCTTCATAACTAAACCATGAACCGCTTTTCTTAATAATTCCGTGCTCAACACCTAAATCAATGATTTCACCTACTTTGCTAATTCCTTCTCCAAACAAAATATCAAACTCAGCCATACGGAAAGGTGGAGCAACTTTGTTTTTAATAACCTTAACACGAGTACGGTTACCATTAACGCTTTCACCATCCTTTAATTGACCAATTCTTCTAATATCTAAACGAACCGAAGCGTAGAACTTAAGCGCATTACCACCTGTTGTTGTTTCTGGGTTACCGAACATAACACCAATTTTTTCACGTAATTGGTTAATGAATATAACGCAGCAACCTGTTTTATTAATTGTTCCAGTTAACTTACGTAAAGCCTGGCTCATTAAACGAGCTTGTAAACCCATTTTGCTTTCGCCCATTTCACCTTCAATTTCCGCTTTTGGAGTTAAGGCTGCAACCGAATCAATCACAATTAAATCAACAGCTCCCGAACGAATTAAATTATCTGCAATCTCTAATGCTTGCTCACCATTATCTGGTTGAGATATTAATAAGCTTTGAGTATCAACACCTAACTTCTCTGCATAAAAACGATCGAAAGCATGCTCAGCATCAATTATAGCTGCAATACCACCTTGTCTTTGTGCACTTGCAATTGCATGAATTGCTAAGGTTGTTTTACCTGATGATTCAGGTCCGTAAATTTCAACAATTCTGCCTTTTGGAAAACCTCCTACCCCAAGGGCAATATCTAAACCTAATGAACCAGTACTAATAACTTCTAATGCCTCAATTGCATTATCTCCCAACTTCATAACGGTACCTTTACCATAAGTCTTTTCCAACTTATCTAATGTAAGTTGTAATGCTTTTAGTTTTTCTGAGTTTACCGCCGCTTTTGCAGCTTCTTCATTTTTCTTTGCCATGATATATATAAATTTATAAGTTACGTATTTGGTTTGCGTGGTCTTTTGTATCAACTGCGCGTATTATATGTTTTATTGTTCCTTTTCGTCAATGATAAAAGTGGTTCTAATAATGCCATCGAAAATTCTTCCCATAAACATTTTCGTTCCCACACATCATAAGCTTTCATTGCCTTACGATCTGTATCTGCTAACAAATTAAAACTCAATTTAAATTTATCTGCAAACTTTTTGTGACTCTTTACATCATCTGCACTTACTCCAACAACTTCATACCCTTCTTTTTTAAGTGTATTCATATTGTCTTGTAAGCTACATGCTTCTGCTGTGCATCCAGGAGTATTATCTTTTGGATAAAAATAAAGTATCACTTTCTTTCCTTTATAATCCGCTAGGCCAAACTCTTTCCCTTCCTGATTTAAACCTTTAAAATCCGGAGCTTTCATTCCTTCTTTTAATTTACTGCTATGAGCAACAAATTTTGCCGTTTTAACCGGTGCAACTTTCTTAACAGCTTTTCTTCGCTCACTTTGGGGCTGAGGCGCCTGTTCTTTTTTAATAACTTTTTTAGCTACTGCCTTTTTTGCTACTTTCTTTACCGCTATCTTTGCCATACTGTTTATTTGAGTTAAGCTATTAAGTTACGGAAAAGGCTTTCAGAAATTTAGAGCACTTTTACACATTCAATGAACAACATGACAAAGGTAAATAGTTTTGATTAAATTACAATCATTTTAATAATTATTTTTCAATCATTTTATTTAATCTATTGTAAATCAGACTAATAATTTTGATTTCTTTTGATTAAAAAACTTACAAAACGATTTTAGATTACATTTTTCGCACAAAGGTTTTCGTGCTAGGCAGGTATATCGTCCGTGCAAAATAAGCCAATGATGGGCGCGCGGAACGAGTTCTTTTGGGATAAATTTAATTAATTGTTTCTCAGATTGCAGTGGGTTTTTAGCATTAGTGGTTAATCCAATACGATTTGAAACACGAAACACATGAGTATCAACTGCCATTGTAGGCTGATTAAAAATTACCGATGCAATAACATTTGCCGTCTTACGCCCTACTCCAGGTAGTTTTACTAAATCATCTATTTTCTCAGGAACTTCTCCATTAAAATCATTCATCAGCATTTGTGCCATACCCACCAAATGCTTGGCTTTATTATTAGGATAAGAAATGCTTCTTATATAATTAAACACCGTATCCGAATTACTTGCAGCCAAAACCTCGGCAGTTGGGAAAACCTCGAATAATTTTGGAGTAACCATATTCACACGCTTATCAGTACATTGCGCAGATAAAGACACCGCAACAATTAACTCATAAGGATTAGTATAATGCAACTCGGTTTCTGCAACAGGAACATGTTCTTGAAAATAATCGAGTACACCTTTATATCGCTCCTGCTTTGTCATGTGGCAAATTTGCATAAATTTACACTTGACAAACAATCACAATCAAAAAAGTTATCTACATAACATTTCTCCTGAGCGTATTTTTTTCTTGTAAAAAGGACGCCCCTATATGGGAAATAGAAAATTTAAATAACAATGAGATAGGATGCTTTGGGCATGCTGGCATGGGTATTTTTTATCGTTTTCCTATTAATTCACAAGAATCTATTCAACAGTGTTTTGATATTGGATCTACTGGGAGTGAAATGGATTTACAATTAACAAAAGATAGTGTTCTTGTTCTTTTTCACGATACAAAACTAGAAGATGGCTCCACAGGTAATGGAATTATAAACGATAAAAATTGGGATGAAATAAAGGATTCTTATCATAAAACTCCTTTGTCACGAAAAGTAAAAGTTGTTTCTCTTGCTAACCTACTAAACAATATTAACAAGTCGGATTACAAACTGGTATTTGATTGTAAACTTTATTTGGGCACAGGTAAAAACTACGACCGTTTTTTGCACACCTATGCAAATGCATTAAAAAATATTATCGACCTACATCAGCTAAATGAACGTGTTTTTATAGAAAGTAGCGATACGAATTTTCTTCGCGTTTTAAAAACAAAGGACAGCCAATTAAAACTATTTTACTATCCTCAAACTTTTGAAATTGGACTGGAAACAGCAAATAGAATGGAGCTTTTTGGTATAACCATTCCCAATGAAAAAATAAATAAAGAACAAGTGGCAATTGCTCATAAACATGGTAAAACAATTGCTGTTTGGAATGTAAGTAGCGAGAATAAAAACATAGAAGCGATTAGCAAAAATGTTGATTTTATTCAAAGTGATCGACTTAAACATTTGTTGAAAATATTTGATCTCTACCAAAAATAAAACGGAATTAGAAATTATTACATGGTAAATTGCGTAAATTTGTGATAAGCATTATTATATTGAACTTCAAGAAAATCATATTTCTTTTATTTATTCCACTTTTTTTTACTTGCCGTAAAGATGAGCAGATTGTTGATGAGCAAGATTACCCAAGAGAAATAGGAAAAATATTTGTTGGCAAATGTGCTACTTCTGGTTGTCACAATGATGCGAGTTATGAAAATGCTGCTGGATTAAACCTAAGCAGCTGGGCAAAATTATTTAATGGCAGCAAAAGTGGTTCAACTGTTATTCCTTTTAGTTCAGAGTTTAGTTCGCTTACCTACTTTATAAACACATACGCAGATTTAGGTTTAACCAATACACCTACCATGCCAATTGGCAATACAAAGCTTAGCCGTGAAGAAGTTACATTAATTAAAAACTGGATTAATTCTGGCGCACCAGATGGGAATGGTAATATTGCTTTTTCAGAAAACAGTAATCGTAGCAAATTTTATGTTGCACACACTGCCTGCAAAGTTGTGTGTGTGTTTGATGCTGCAACACGTTTACAAATGCGTCATATCAAAGTTGTAAACGATAATGACAGTTGCACAGCACATCAAGTAAAATTATCTCCCGATGGCAAGTATTGGTATGTGTGTTATCCCAACAATGGAAAATACTTAAGAAGCTATAATACCTACGATGATAGTTTTGCTGGAGAAATTTTTATTGGCGGGGCAGATTGGAATACCTTTGCTTTTACTCCAGATTCTAAAAAAGCTTTTGTTATCGATTGGACATCCTCTGGCAAAGTTGCAACTTGCGATTTAGAAAACATGGTAGTTACTGATACAATACGTTACAACTTTATGCCACATGGCTCGGCAGTTTCACCCAACGGACAGTTTTTATACTTTACTGCAACAAGTGGAAACTTTCTTTATAAAAAAGACCTTAGTAATAGCAATATTGATTTTATAGGGCTTAATAGTACTGAAACACCAGGCTTACCAAGCAATATTTACAATCCACATGAAATGCTGTTCTCGGCAGATGGAACAAAGTATTATGTTACTTGTCAAAACGAAAAAACAGTTCGAGTTTTTGATGCAGTAACTGATAATTGTATTGCTGCAATTCCAATTAGTGGAAGTGCTTTAGAAATGAGTTTAGCGCCAAGTAAAAATTTATTATTTGTAACTAGCTGGGATGCCAATCAATTTCCTGGAGTTGTAGGTGCTGTTGCTGTAATTAATACGACTACAAATACAATTCAAGGCTATGTAAATACAGGCACAGAACCGCACGGAATAAGTGTTGACGAGCAAAAAGGTGTGGTTTATGTTGCTCATAGAAACATTAGTTCAACTGGTCCACTTCCACATCACAGTAGTGTTTGCGGAGGAAAAAATGGATACATTACCTTCATTGATTTAAACACATTAACTATTTTAGGAAAACGAACAGAAGTAAGTGTTGATCCATACGCAATTGCATTAAGACCAGAATTATGAAAATATCTATTTTAGGAACAGGAACAGTTGGCCAAACGATAGCCGCGAAATTAATTTCATTAGGACATGAAGTTATGATGGGTACAAAAAACGCAGCTGATAAATTAGCTTCAACCAACAAAGATGGTATAACTATTTTTGCCAATTGGCACAAAGAAAACAACAGAGTTAAACTTGGCACTTTTGCAGAAGCTGCTTTGTTTAGTGAACTAATTTTTAATGCTACTCAAGGTGCAAATTCGATAAATGCTTTAAACTTGTCAGGAAAAGAAAATTTAAAGGGTAAAATATTAATCGACATTGGTAATCCTTTAGATTTTAGTCAAGGAATGCCGCCGTGTTTAATTCCTTCACTTTCTAATACAAATTCATTAGGCGAAGAAATTCAGAAAACGTTTCCAGATACCAAAGTTGTAAAAACCTTAAATACCATGTGGTGTGGATTAATGGTAAACCCAGCATTAATAAACAATGCCGACCACACCAACTTCATTTGCGGGAATGATGCAGAAGCAAAAAATACAGTTAAATCGCTTTTAAACGAATTTGGCTGGAAAAACGAGAATTTATTGGATTTAGGTGATATAAGCTGTGCAAGAGGAACGGAGGCAATATTGCCTGTTTGGCTAAGAATTTGGGGAGCAACCAAAAACGGGGCATTTAACTTTAAAATAGTTAGCTAATCCTCTACCACACCTTTTTGTTTATAATCTGTTAATATATTTTGATAATTTGCTAAAAATTACAATCTTTGTGGTATTAACCCAAATTTAAGTATGAAATAGCCATGTGCCAAAACACATAAAACTAAAACACATACATGGCGTATACCATATGACCACTAAAAACAATAAATATTTACATATGAAAAAATTACTCGCTGTTGCATTTTTATTTATCAGTGTTATTTCATTTGCTCAATTAAGCATTACCCACAATATGCCAAGTTCTATAAACCCAGGCGCTAGTCAGGATATTGAATTTACTATAAACAAAGGTTCAGTTGGTGGTTTTGCAAAGTTTCAATGTGATTTACCTTTCGGCTTTACTGCAACCAATGTTGATTCTAAAAGCGGGAATTTTACTTTTGAAAATCAACGTTTAAAAATCGTTTGGGTATCAGTACCTGGCGATGCGTCTTTTACTTTTAAATTCACGATGGGCGTTCCTGCAAATGCTATTAATAGTGCTAGCATCAGTGCAAAATTCTTTTATCTAGAAAACAATGTTAAAAAGGAATTAGATATGCCTGCTCATACAATGAAATTTGGTGAAGGAAGCGTTACTTCAACACCTACTAACACTGTTGCCGCAACTCCTACAAATACTGTAACAAGCACCCCTACTAATACTGTTGCTGCAACTCCAACAAACACAGTAACAAGTACTCCAACTAACACTGTTGCAACAACTCCAACTAATACGGTAGCAGCTGTTCCAACTAATACTGTTGCTGCTACTCCTACAAACACAGTTACAAGCACACCAACTAATACAGTTACTTCTACTCCAACAAAAACAACAACTACAACTCCATCTTCAACTGGAGTTACATATAAAGTTCAATTAGGCGCATTTTCAAGTTCACCTGCTAAATCTAAATTCCCTGGTGTAAATTTCACTGTTACCGAAGAAGGTGGTTATTTTAAAGCCGTTTCTGGTAACTTTAACAATATTGATGATGCATTAAAACATAAATCAGAATTATCTGCAAAAGGTTACCAAGGGTTTATTGTTGCTTATAAAAATGGGCAACGAATTGGATTAAAATAATAACTCAAACTCATATTTCAAACCCCGACCAAAAGTCGGGGTTTTTGTTTATATAAACTTGCAAAATGTTCATATTATAAACGAGCTTATATAACAACAGCAGGCATTGCTTCTTATTTTTGTATTCTACATTTATTTCTTACTATGAAGCAATACCACGATTTAATGCAACATGTGCTTGAGCACGGGGCAACAAAAACAGATAGAACAGGTACAGGAACAGTTAGCGTATTTGGTTACCAAATGCGTTATAATTTGCAAGAAGGTTTTCCATTACTTACCACAAAAAAATTACATACAAAATCCATCATTCACGAACTATTATGGTTTTTGAAAGGTGAAACTAATATTGCCTACCTTAAAGAAAACGGAGTTCGTATTTGGGACGAATGGGCTGATGAAAACGGAAACCTTGGACCTGTTTATGGATCACAATGGAGAAGCTGGCCAACACCTGATGGTGGGCACATCGATCAAATTACCCAAGTAATTGATATGATTAAAAAAACTCCAGACTCGCGAAGACTAATTGTAAGCGCTTGGAATGTTGCCGAAATAAACAACATGAAATTGCCTCCTTGCCACGCTTTCTTTCAATTTTATGTAGCTGATGGAAAGTTAAGTTGTCAATTATACCAACGCAGTGCAGACATATTTTTAGGAGTTCCTTTCAATATTGCTTCTTATGCAATTCTTACTCAGATGGTTGCGCAAGTATGTAATTTAGAAGTAGGCGATTTTGTTCACACACTTGGTGATGCGCATTTATACTCAAATCATATTGAGCAAGCTAAGCTTCAATTATCAAGAGATTTTAGAAAACTACCTACACTGAAAATGAATAAGGAAGTAAAAAGTATTTTTGATTTTAAATTCGAAGATTTTACGATAGAAGGTTATGACCCTCATCCACACATAAAAGCAGAAGTTGCAGTATAATTACGATCAATTAGCATTAAAAATATTTTATGGAATACAGAAGACTAGGTAAATCAGGATTACAAGTTAGTGCATTGTCATTTGGAAGTTGGGTAACCTTTGGTTCACAAGTTGGGGATGACACTGCTGAAAAATGTATGAAGTTAGCATACGATAACGGAGTTAACTTTTTTGATAATGCCGAAGCGTATGCAAGTGGCAAATCAGAAATAGTAATGGGGAACATCCTTAAAAAATGGGATGGGATCGCAGCACATTTGTTGTTTCCGAGTAAAGTGTATTGGGGTGGTAAATTACCAAACCAAATAGGTTTAAGTCGTAAACATGTTACTGAAGCTTGCCACGCTGCATTAAAACGTTTGCAAGTTGATTATTTGGATTTGTATTATTGCCATCGCCCAGATAAAAAATACACCAATGGAAGAAACCGTTCGAACAATGAACGATTTAATTCAGCAAGGAAAAATATTGTATTGGGGGACAAGTGAGTGGAGCGCGCAAGAAATTATGGAGGCATACTCTGTTGCTCGTCAGTTTGGTTTAACACCACCTACAATGGAGCAACCGCAATACAATTTGTTTCATCGCGAACGTGTTGAGGTAGAATACAATAAACTATATCGTGAAATTGGATTAGGTACAACCATTTGGAGTCCATTAGCATCAGGGCTTTTAAGTGGTAAGTACATGAACTTAACGCCTAACGATACGCGTATTGACCGCCCAGGAATGGAGTGGTTAAAAGAATTAATTGTTGGCGAACAAAATGCTTGGAAACACGAAAAGTAAAACGATTAAAAGCCGTTGCTGATGAATTAGGAACAAACTTATCTCGCATGTCGATTGCTTGGGTACTTAAAAATCCAAATATCTCAACTGCAATTTTAGGTGCAAGTAAAGTAGAACAATTAGAAGACACCTTGCAATCATTAGAAGTACTTCCAAAACTCACTATAAGTTATGGAACGCATTGAAGGCATTATGGATAACAAACCCAAAATGCCCCCCTTTCTTTTTTTTTTGACAAGTTCAGCGTGACTTATTGTTATTAAAATAAATCCTGTCAGTTCGAGCGCAGTCGAGAACTGAACATTGGGAACCGAAATTTTCTTTTTCCCGGGGGTTTTGGGGGGGGCGAAAAAAGAGAGGGCCCCGGGGGGGGGGCTTTTTTTTTCACAACACACTTATCTCTTTCACTGATTTTTTTGCTAGCTCTTCTTTAGGAAGTTCGAATTGCAAAATTCCGTTTTTGTATTCAGCTTTAATTGCTTCGTGAGCAATGTTTTCAGGCAAAGTAAAACTTCTTGAGAAAGAATTATAACTGAACTCACGCTTAGTGTAATTTTTCTCTGTTACATTTTCCTCAGCTTTCTTTTCAGCTGTTACTGTTAAGGTATTGTTCTCCAAATTAATTTTGAAGTCGGCTTTATCAAAGCCTGGTGCTGCAAAGTCAATGTTAAAGCTTTTTTCTGTTTCGTGTATGTTTACGGCTACGTGTTTGGTATACAAAGAGCGTAAACTATTTCCTCCATTTACAAAGTCGTTAAATGCTTCATCAAATAAAGGTGAAAGACCGAAACCCATTCTTCCTTTTTGCGGATTGTTTACTTTTACTAGTGTCATGTTATTATGTTTTTAAATTTGGAACATTATTATCAAGTTGTATTCCGATGCAATTTTCGGATAAATTTTCAGTCAACTTGACCAATTACAATCATTTTAAAAGTCAAATTGTCGTTTAAGAATGTAATAAACTGAAAAATTGTCGGGCAAAATGAAAATAGTATCTTTGATTTAAATTATTTATAGCGTGGCAAAAAGTGGTTTCTTAGGCGGAAAAATTGTTAAAGCATTTTTAGTGATTGTACTGATATTAGCTGCTATTGGTGGCTGGTGGGCATACCAAAACTTATATAAAAGCAATGTGTTTTTAGATGGAAAAAAATCTAAGATACTTTTAGTGCGCACTAATTTTACTTACGAAGATTTACTAAATGAATTATATAGCGAAAATTTAATCGTTAATCACGCATCGTTTGAATGGCTTGCACAACGTATGGATTTAAAAAAAGAATTTAAACCCGGACGTTATCGAATTACTGCAAAAATGAGCAATCGCCAACTCATTAACATGATTAAATATGGCAAACAAGAAAAAGTAAAACTCACCTTTAACTCAAGCGACCGAACAAACGGACAATTAATTGAAAAGATAAGTGACAAATTAGAGATTGAAAAAGATGAACTAGAAGATTTGTTTAATGATGAAGCTCGCTTAAATGACCAATACGGATTAAACAAAGAAACTGCGCGCACTTTGTTTATTAACGGAACTTACGAATTAAATTGGAATACACATTTAGATGAGTTTATGGATTTGATGAAATCAAACTATAAAGAGTTATGGAACGAAGAAAGAAAATCAAAAGCAGCGAAACTTGGCTACACACAATCAGAAATAATGGCCCTTGCATCCATTGTTCAATGTGAATCGGGAATTAAAACAGAACAAAATAAAATTGCCGGGGTATATTTAAACCGACTAAAAAAAGGAATGCCTTTGCAAGCCGACCCAACTTTGATTTATGCTGTTGGAGATTTTACCATTCAACGTGTTCGTAATGGTGATAAAGACATTGATTCTCCATACAACACTTATAGAAATAAAGGCTTACCTCCAGGCCCAATATGCTTGCCTTATGAACAAGCTATTGATGCAGTGTTAAATTATACTAAGCACGATTACATCTTTTTTTGTGCAAAACCAGATTTATCGGGCTATTCAAACTTCTCTGCTAACTACGAACAGCATCAAAAGTATGCTAAAGCTTATCAACAAGAAATGGATAGAAGAGGAATTAAAAGATAGCCTAACTAAAAGGTAATACGATATCAACCAAAACGCCATTCTTAGTTTCATCAGCTGCTGATTTATCAATAATCGAAATAGAAGCGCCTTGAATGGTGGTAATTCTATCTTTAATATTTTGTACGGCAATCGATTTTGTTTTATCCTTCCGTTTAATGTTTGTGTTTACACCAGCTTTTAAGCCACTACCATTATCTTCGATAGTGATGCGTAAAAAATTTCCTTCTTTCTTAAACGAAATTTGAATAAAACCATCCTTCGACAATTCCTTAAAACCATGAATAATTGAATTCTCAATCAAAGGTTGCAAAATCATATTCGGAATTTTTGTTTTATGAATATCTATTGCAGGGTCAATATCTATTTCATAATTAAACTTGTTTTCAAAACGCAATTGCTCTAGGTCTATATAAATACGTAATCGTTCAACTTCATCATAAATGCTAATAAAATGAAGCGTTGCCATTTCAAGGGTTTGGCGTATTAAGTAACCAAACTTTGCCAAGTAATCAGAAGCTTCGTCATTTTTATTCATGTGAATATAATGCTGAACCGAACTTAACGCATTAAAAATAAAATGTGGGTTAATTGCAGCATTAAGGGCTTCGTATTTTAATTGTACAATTTTTTGTTCGATATCTGATTTACGTTGCGCCTCTGCCCTAACCTTTTTAATTCGATAAGCAATTATGAATATTATAATAAAAACTGCTAGCAAAATTTCTAAACCCGTAAACCACCAAGTAAGATAAAAAGGAGTAATTACATTAATACGAACAAAATAAGGCCGACTCCAGTTTTTCCCATCATTAGTTGCATAAATTTCTAAAATATGTTTTCCATATCTTAATTCGGCTAATTCAATTGCAGCATTCTGAACAGTATTTTCATTCCCATTATCTAGTACCCATTTATATTTAATCGAATTGGTTTTTGAATATCCAATTGAACCAAAGTAAATACTCAAGTTGCGTTGTTCAACATTAAACTCATTGCTTTCAAAATTGACCTTTCCATTAGAAGTGATGCTATCAACATAAATAATAGGAATATGCTTAGAAATATACTTGTTCAAATACAAATTCAGCTCACACATCCCTTCATTGGTAGCAATTAAAAGCGTATTGTTACTTTTGTTGTAAACCATATCATTAATCTCTTTCGAACTTAAACCATCCTCCTCCGAGTAATATTCGTTGAATCCACTCTTTCTAATTTTATATAAACCATTGTAAGTACCAAGAAAAATATTGCCGCTATTATCCTTTTCAAAACAAGTTACTTTTTCAATTATTTGATTATTTATTTCGCGTATTTGAGTAATTTTTCCATTACTATAGCTCAACAATTCCTTTTCAGTAGAAACATACAGCGTTGAATTATCATCTTCAATCACATCTAATATCTTATGATTAAAATGTTGGTTATCTATTTTATCCAATTCGTCTTTAACCAAATTATACCGATACAAACCTTCATCTGTTCCACACCACACCAAGCCTTTTGAATCACGAAAAAAACAATTCACGCGATTTCGATTTCCATCCTCTTCATCAAATGGAATAGTTTTATAGTGTACGAAAGAAGATTTTTTGTAATTATAAGTAACCAACGAAAGTTTATTATCCCAACCACCAACTATAAAAACAGTATCGTTAATTTTTTCCATTCTACGATATGTTACAAATTGATATACTGCACCTGATTTGGCCTTAATTATATTAGGTTGCGAATTAGCTACAACAATACTACGACCTGCCAAAGGAATTACTTTGTAAATATATTCGCGCATAGTTTGGTTATTGCGAACATTTGTAACTTTATTCGAATCTTTATAAAAAATCTCTAAACCATTTCTTGTTCCAAAATAGTAATTACCCCGCTCATCAACATCAATATAATTTAAGTTTTCGTTTTCTAAAATATTTTTAGCTACAAATACGGATTGAGCAATTTTGTATAAACCCTTATTATATGTGCCAATCCAAATATTGTTTTCAATATCTTCTGTGATGCTTGTAATCGAATTATCTGCAAGGGTTTGAATAGATTCAAAATTTCTTAATTGTTTAGATTGCTTTTCAAAACAAAATAAAACGGAGGGATAGTTTGTTGAAAACCACAAATTTTCATTCCTATCCAAAAACATTTTATTTACAAAGGAAAGTGTACTATCATATGTTATTGAATCAACTGTTAAGTTCTTTATTCTGTCATATTTAATAATTTTTCCTTTTATAGAGAAATAAACAGCGTTTTTTCGCGCAACTACAGAACTTATAGAACCACTATATTCGCTATGGTTTTCGAAATTACTTACAATTCTATTTTTGTAACTTTTTAATCCATTATCAGTAGCGATAATTACTTCACCAGTTTGTGTAATTGCGAAATCATTAATAAAAGAACCTAGCACTACAATCGAATCCGAGATCTTACCTTTATTTAAATCATAAACTTTAATCTTATTCGAATTGCTATTAAGAATGTACACGAGTTTGTTGCTCTCAACCAATTTCACAACCTTAAAAACATGCGATGAAAAATTCACAGAACTTTTAGAGGCCTTGTTTTCTTTAGAATCAAAAAGAAAAAAACCTGAAGTCCCTGTTGTAACAAATAATTTATTGTTTCCAACTGGAACTACATTGGTAATTTGATTATCTGTAATTGCCGAATTATAACTTGTGAATTTTCTAAACTTTTTTCCATCAAATTTATTTAAACCCAATTCAGTAGAAATCCATAAAAAACCTGAACTATCTATGCAGACATTAGTAACAGAAGAATTAGATAATTCATCCCTTGATGTATAATTAGTAATATTATAAGACGTTTGGGCAAAAACAAGTTTCGCAACACATAGCAAAACAATTATGAAAGAGAATTTTCTCAAGTTCTTTTTTGCTTCATGAATTTATTAAACAAAGGGCGCTTAAGAACCGCAATAGGAAGTTCTGTACCATCTTTCAATACTACATATCCATTACCTTCATTCTTAACTTCTTTTATACATGAAACATTTACAAAATGTGTTTTATGAATCCTGAAAAATTCATCGGTACGAATTTGGTCGTTGAATTTTTTTAAGGTTTTAGAGCTAAGTAACTCTGTTCCGTTTGCCAAATGTATTTTTGTATAATTTCCCTGAGCCTCAAAACGTACAATTTCATTTAAACCAACAATTACATATCCATTAGAGTGAGTAATAGCAATACGATTTGCACTTAAATTTCCAACTTCTTCAACTCTTGGTTTTGGTTCTTCTTTTATATTTTTTGAAGATGCGAAAAAGACCTTTAATGCTTCAACTTGCTCTTGCAACGTTTTAGTCATTACAGGTTTAAGTAAATATCCAAAAGCACCATTCTCCATTGCTTCTAATGCGTATTCACGATGCGCAGAAACAATAACTACCTGTGCCTTTTTCTCCTTAATACTTTTTAAATAAGTAATCCCATCAATTAATCCCATAACAACATCCAAGAAAACTACATCAGGGTGATGAAGTTCAATTAGTTTATTTGCCTCAAAAGCATTAGACGCTAGTCCAACGATTTCAATTTCCTTACAATTTTTTTCGATGAGAATCCTAAGATTTTCTCTTCCATGTAATTCATCATCTACTATTATTGCCTTCATAATTTATTTAGGGTTAGTGCAAACATACTATAAAATTTATTTTAAACAAATAGCATTTTTCATCACAATCTCAACTAATAAAGAAATTAACAGAATATTTTAAAGAAAATGCGCCTTTTTACACTTTTTTAGCCTCATTTCCTGCCCGTTTTCGCTACAAATTCTTATTATTTGGTATATTCGCATCTCTATAAAAAATGAACACACTTACAAAAAAAATACAGATGGTTGACCTCAAAGGTCAATACATTAAAATTAAAGAGGAAGTTGATAAAGGTATTCAAGAAGTTATTGAAAATACAGCCTTTATTAATGGTCCTGCCGTTAAAGAATTTCAAGCAGACCTTGAGAAATACTTAAACGTAAAGCACGTTATACCTTGTGCCAACGGAACAGATGCCTTGCAAATAGCAATGATGGCGCTTGATCTTAAACCGGGTGACGAAGTTATAACAGCTAATTTCACTTATGTTGCTACTGCGGAAGTGATTGGTTTATTAGGCCTAACCCCAGTTTTAGTAGATGTTTATCCAGATACTTTTACGATTGATGTTGCAGCTATTGAAAAAGCTATAACACCAAAGACCAAAGCTATTGTTCCAGTTCATTTGTATGGGCAGTGTGCAGAAATGCAAGCAATCATGGATTTAGCGAAGATTCATAATTTATACGTTATTGAAGATGTTGCTCAAGCAATTGGCGCTGATTATACAATGGCCGATGGAATTAAAAGAAAAGCTGGAGCAATTGGTACTATTGGCTGCACATCCTTTTTCCCAAGCAAAAACTTAGGTTGTTATGGCGACGGCGGGGCAATCTATACCAATGATGATGAATTGGCTAAGAAACTGAAAATGATTGCTCATCATGGACAGTCGGTGCAATATGTGCATGATGTATTGGGTGTTAATTCAAGATTAGACACCATACAAGCCGCAGTTTTAAAAGTAAAACTAAAGCAATTAGATAATTATGCAGCTGCAAGGAATAAAGCAGCCGCGCATTATGATTCAAAACTAGGGGCAAATCCTAAAGTAAAAATACCTGTTAGAGTAAAAAATTCAACACATGTATTTCATCAATATACTTTGCAATTAGTTGGAGTTGACAGAAACAAAATGCGTGAGTTTTTGCAGGAGAGAGGTATTTTAAGTATGATTTATTACCCAATTCCTTTGCACATGCAAAATGCATATAAAAGTGATAGATACAAAGCAGGTGATTTTCCTATTACAGAAAAATTATGTGCTTCAGTAATTTCATTACCTATGCATACTGAGTTAGACCAAGAAACACTAAACTACATCACAGACAATGTGTTGGAGTTTTTAAATCAATCTTAATTAGAAATTTAAAATATTTTTATGAATATAGCAGTAGTAGGAACGGGATACGTAGGTTTAGTTACCGGAACTTGTTTAGCTGAAACAGGAAACACAGTAATTTGTGTTGATATTAACGAAGAAAAAGTAAATAAGATGCGTAATGGAGAAGTTCCCATTTACGAACCGCATTTAGATGTTCTTTTTCACAGAAACATTAAAGCTGGTAGATTAAAGTTTACAACTAACTTAGTTGAAGCTATTGAAAAAGCATCTATCATTTTCCTTGCATTACCAACACCACCGGGCGAAGATGGTAGCGCTGATTTAAGTTACATTTTAGGTGTAGCAGATGATTTAGGAAAACTAATGAAAGACTACAAAGTACTTGTAGATAAAAGTACTGTTCCAGTTGGAACAGCAGAAAAAGTTCACGCTGCAGTTGCAAAAAACTTCAAAGGAGAATTTGATGTTGTATCTAATCCTGAATTTTTACGTGAAGGTTATGCAGTAGATGATTTCTTAAAACCTGATCGTGTTGTAGTTGGAACTCGTTCTGCACGTGCAAAACAATTAATGGAAGAATTATACAAGCCTTATGTTCGCTCAGGAAATCCAATTATTTTTATGGATGAGAAATCTGCTGAGCTTACAAAATATGCGGCCAATGCTTTTCTTGCAACAAAAATTACTTTTATGAATGAGATGGCTAACATGTGCGAAAAAGTTGGAGCAGATGTTGACATGGTGCGTATTGGTATTGGTAGCGATGACCGCATTGGTAAACGTTTCTTATTCCCAGGAATTGGTTACGGAGGAAGCTGTTTCCCTAAAGATGTGCAAGCATTAGCAAAATCAGCTAGCGAAGTAAATTATGATTTTAGGATTTTATCTTCTGTAATGGAAGTGAATGAAAAACAAAAAACAATCATCATTCCTAAAATCACCAACTACTTTAACAACGATTTAAAAGGAAAGCATTTTGCAGTTTGGGGCTTAGCATTTAAACCTGATACCGACGATATTCGTGAAGCACCAGCTTTGTATATTATTGATGAGTTATTAAATGCAGGAGCTACAGTTTCTACTCATGACCCTGAGGCAATGAACAATGTAAAAAAATTATTGGGTGATAAAATAACTTTTTGCGATGACCCGTATGATGCTTTAAAAAATGCTGATGCATTAATTATTTGTACTGAGTGGAGTTTGTTTAGAACACCAGATTTTGAAAGAGTTTCTGCTCAATTAAAAAACAAAGTAATATTTGACGGACGTAATTTATATTCAAACGAGCAAATGAAAAAATTAGGATATTTCTACAGCAGCATCGGAAGAGAAACAGTAAAATAATTCACAGAACATTAGAATCATACAATGAAAAGAATATTAATAACAGGTGCGGCAGGTTTTTTAGGTTCACATCTTTGCGACCGTTTTATAAAGGAAGGTTACCACGTAATTGCAATGGACAATTTAGTTACTGGTGATTTAAAAAACATTGAGCATTTATTTAAGTTAGAACATTTCGAGTTTTACCATCATGATGTAAGTAAATTTATTCATGTTCCTGGGAAAGTAGATTATATTCTTCATTTCGCTTCGCCTGCAAGTCCTATCGATTATTTAAAAATTCCAATTCAAACACTAAAAGTTTCTTCATTAGGAACTCATAATGTTTTAGGATTAGCGCGAGTAAAGAACGCAAGAGTTTTAGTAGCATCAACAAGCGAAGTATATGGAGATCCACATGTTCATCCGCAAACAGAAGAATATTGGGGTAATGTAAACCCAGTTGGACCTCGTGGTTGCTATGATGAAGCTAAACGCTTCATGGAAGCAATGACAATGGCTTACCACGATACACATAATGTTGAAACTAGAATCATTCGTATATTCAACACTTACGGTCCACGTATGCGACTGAATGACGGACGCGTTTTGCCTGCATTTATTGGTCAAGCATTAAGAGGCGAAGACTTAACTATGTTTGGTGATGGAAGTCAAACAAGAAGTTTTTGTTATGTAGATGATTTAGTAGAAGGTATTTATCGTTTATTATTAAGCGATTACCACATGCCTGTAAACGTTGGTAACCCTAGCGAAATAACAATTAAAGAATTTGGTGAGGAAATTTTAAAACTTACAGGTGCAAATCAAAAATTGATTTCATTGCCTTTACCTAAGGATGACCCTAAACAACGTCGTCCGGATATTACTAAGGCAAAAGAAATTTTAGGTTGGGAACCAAAAGTAAGCAGAGCTGAAGGACTTAAAATAACTTACGATTATTTCAAATCTTTATCGAAAGAAGAATTGAATAAAACGGAGCATAGAAATCTTGAGACATTAAACAAATAATGACCAGACACTATAGCATAACTGTAAAAGGCAGAGTTCAAGGCGTATCATACAGATTTGCTGCACATTCTAAAGCATTAAAATTATCTTTAACTGGCTTAGTAAAAAACTTAGCTAATGGGGATGTTTATATTGAAGCTGAAGGAAAAGAAGAAGACATCAATAAACTAATCGAATGGTGTTATGTTGGTCCGCCACTTGCTAAAGTTGATGAAGTAATGGCCGTTGAAGACAAAGTAAAGGACTACAGAAATTTTGAAATTAAGCGTTAAGTCCTATTTAATAAATTAGGAACGAATTTGTAATTATGGTAAAAGAATCAAAAAAAATTGTGATTATTGGTTCGGGAAACCTAGCTACACACTTTGCAAACTTATTTGTAAAAAAGGGGCATGAAATTCTTCAATTTGTTGGTAGAAACCCCGAAACATTGACTACTTTAAGTACTAAGTATTTTACAACAAACACAACTGATTTATCTAAAATAAACAAAAATGCAGATATTTATATTTTGTGTGTAAGCGATAAAGAAATAAAAAATGTTGCGAGTAAATTAAAACTACCAAGTAAACTTGTTTTACATACTTCGGGGACAGCAAACATAAATTCGTTAAATGGTGTTTCAACAAAGCTAGGAGTACTTTATCCTTTACAAACATTCACAGCAAATGATAAAGTAAAGTGGAGCAAAGTTCCCTTTTTAATTGAAGGAAACACAAAAATTGCTGAAACTGAAATGCGAAATTTTTGTACTAGCTTAACAAAAAACATAAACATTGTTTCTTCTGCTGAACGCGAAAAAATTCATTTAGCAGCAGTATTAGTAAGCAATTTCAACAATCATCTTTTCAGTTTAGCGGATGATTTTTTACAAAAAGAAAAAATCAATCACTTTAAATTGTTGATTCCGCTTATACAACAAACAACTAAAAAGATTAAAAAAATTAATCCGGCACAAGCTCAAACTGGTCCCGCTCAAAGAGAAGACCAAGAAACAATAAAGAAGCATTTGGGCTTATTGAAAAATTATCCAGAAACAATAAAAGTTTACGAAGCATTATCAGATAGTATCTTAAAATTAAAACATGCAAAACTTCAAAGAAAAGCTAACTAAAATAACCACTTTCATTTTTGATATGGATGGAGTGCTAACGGATGGTAAAATAATGGTAATGCATGGTCATGATCCTATACGCAACCTTAATAGTAAAGATGGTTATGCTTTTCAGTTGGCTGCAAAAAGGGATACAAACTTTTTTTATTGTCGGGAGGAAATTCATTAGCCGTAAAAGAAATTTTAACGCACGGTGGTTTTACAGACATATACATGAGTCAACATGATAAAAACAAGTGTTATAACGAAATGTTAATAGAGCATAAATTAAATCCTGAAGAGATTTTATACATGGGCGATGATTTGCCTGACCATGTTGTTCTTAAACAAGTAGGTGTTGCCACTTGCCCCGCTGATGCTGCACCAGAAATTAAGGATATTTGTATTTACATTTCGCAAAAAAAAGGTGGAGAAGGCTGTGCCAGAGATGTTGTGGAGCAAACTATGCGTGTTAGAGGTGATTGGGAAATAGCAAATTGGTAAAAGTATTTAAAGGATTAAAAAAATCTATTAATTTTAAAGTTTAAACGAGGTAATTAAATAAGTGGAAACAACAGGTAAAATATTAAAGAATCCAATCATCGCATTTTTCAAACTCATTCGAATTGAAAATCTGATTATTGTTTTTCTAACTCAGTACTTAATTAGATACTGCGTTATTGATAGTTTACTTTATTACCAAGCTCCTACCTTTTATCAAAAATTATATTTGCAATTATCTCATTTTACTTTTTTCCTTTTGGTAATGAGTACAGTTTTTATTGCCGCAGCTGGTTATATCATTAACGATTACTTCGATGTTAAAACAGATAAAATAAACCGTCCTGATACAATTGTAATTGACCGGGTAATTAAAAGACGCTGGGCAATGTTGTGGCACATTGTTTTTAATGTACTAGGAATTTTAATTGGTGTTTACGTTGCTTACAAAGCTGGAACAACTAAACTTGCCATTATACATATTATATCGGTTGGTTTGCTTTGGTATTACTCTACTTCATTTAAAAAACAATTGTTAGTAGGAAATTTAATTGTGTCTTTCTTAGCTGCCATGACACCATTAATGGTAATGCTTTACGACTTACCTAAAGTAATTGAGATTTATGCAGTATTGCTACCTGAAGCTAATTTAGATTTTTCAGTGTTGTATAAATACATTCTTGCTTTTTCATTGTTTGCATTTATTTCTTCACTCATCCGAGAAATAATAAAGGACATGGAAGATGTAGAAGGCGACAAGGAAACTGGTTGTGAAACGATTCCAATTAAATGGGGAATGAGAGCATCAAAAGCTATTGTTATTGGTTTAATTAGTAATATGATTTTATTATTGAGTTTTGTTGTTTACAAACTTTATACTCCAAAAGAAAATCTACCTACTTTTTATATCATTATTGGCATTATAATTCCCTCATTATTTTTAATTTACCGTATTTACCGTGCCCAAAACGCAAAAGACTACCGAAGAGCCAGTTTATTAATTAAACTAATCATGCTTATTGGTGTTTGTTTTTCTTTATTAATATACTATCTAGCCAACTATGCTGCACATTGAAGAAACGTTAAAAAATTATCCTTACAAACTTATTTTAGGTTCGGGCTCACCTCGTAGACAAGAGCTACTAAAAAATTTAGGTTTTGAGTTTTTAATTAAACCAACCAATGCAGATGAAACATTTCCTGCTGATTTAAAAGGAAGCGAAATCCCTGTTTTTTTAGCAGAGAAAAAAGCAGATGAATACCCTGACGAATTAAAAGATAATGAATTGCTGATTACGGCGGATACAATCGTTTGGTTAGAAGGCAAGGTACTTAACAAACCTGCAAAATACGACGAAGCAGTTAAAATGCTAGAAACACTTTCGGGTAAAATGCACGAAGTCTACACTGGTGTGTGTTTAAAATCTGCAACAAAACAAACCACTTTTGTAGATGTTACCAAAGTGTATTTTAAGAAACTAAAAAAAGAAGAAATAGAATATTACGTTGCCAACTCAAACGTTTACGACAAAGCCGGTGGTTACGGCGTGCAAGATTGGATTGGTTTAATTGGTATAGATAAAATTGAAGGGAGCTTTTATAATGTAATGGGATTGCCTGTTAAAGAATTGTATGAAGAGTTGGTTAAGTTTTAATTCAAAAATGGGTTCGTCCTCTTCTCCACTCCAATTGTTGTGTAAGGTCCATGTCCACAATAAACAACAGTATCCTCAGGCAATGTAAATAATTTAGTGCGAATGCTGTTTAATAATTGTTCGTGGTTACCTAAAGTTAAATCTGTTCTTCCAATGCTTCCTTTAAATAGTACGTCTCCATTAATTAAAGAAGAAGTCTCTTTATGGTAAAACACAACATGCCCGGGTGCGTGACCTGGTGTATGAAAAATATCCAAAACTGTTTTTCCAAACTTAATTTGATCACCTTCATTTATAAAGCTTTCTGGCTGAGGAGAAACCTCACAAGGTAAACCATAAGTTTTACTTACTAATTCTTGATTATTCAGAATAATCAAATCGTCTTTATGAATAATTGGTTTTAAACCATAGGTATCAAATACAAACTTATTTCCTGCCACATGGTCAACGTGGCAATGTGTGTTTAACAGATATTTTACTGTTAATCCTTCTTCACTAATAAAGTTCTTTAATGCTTGTTGTTCGCTTGCAGAAAAACATCCTGGGTCAACAATTACACATTCTTTAGTTGAATCAAATAATATAAATGTGTTCTCCTGAAAAGGGCCGAAAGTAAATTCTTTAATTTGCATAATTTAAGGTATTAAATAGTATGCAAAATTAGCATTAAATCCTTTATTTCCCCGTCTTCACACGATTATATTCCTCATCGCTAACCGAGCGGTTTTTGTAATTGTTGCTCTTTAATTTCCCAAATTTATAATTTAAGGAAATCATATAATAATGTGTACTTACATAGGATTTGTAATTTACATTATACAAAGGAATATTGCTTTGTCCCTGCATAATATATGAACGTAAAATGTCATTTGCTACAAAGCGACAAGTAAGTTTATCTTTAAAAAAATTCTTTTTAAGTGTGGCAGTTAGCATAGAAAATGGTTTTGAAATAAATATACCATCAACTGCTGAAGAAGTGTATTCATAAGTAATTTCGAGTGAACAGAATTTTTTAAACCTAAACTCATCGTACAAATAAATACTAAATGTTGGTTTATTGTTTTTCACCGTAACTCCATTTTGTTGATAGGTAAAGTTGTTTACAAAATAGCCGAAGTAATTTGCAGTCGTCCACCACTTTAATTCATACGGTATGGTAATACCAAACGAATAAGTTTCGCTTTTGTCTAAATTCCTTGTTGTTGCAGTAAAGGCATCAGTACTATCGGTAAGTTTATCAACTACAAGGCGTAATGCGCCTTGCGTATTATTATAACCAAATGTAATATTAGCTTCCTTCATATAAACCAAAGCTGCTTCAACTGAATTAGTATACTCAGGCAACAAAGAGGGATTACCTCTAAAAGATGAAACAGAATCGATATAATTTATAAAAGGATCTAAATCCTGAAAGGTAGGGCGATTAATTCTGCTTGATAGTGTTAACGAAGTAGTTAAGTCTTGAGTAAAATCATAACCTAAAAATGCACTGGGAAACAAATTGATGTATTGCCTGTCTATTATTTTTTTATTCAGAACTTTAGAAAAACCGTCCGACTTTGTCATTTCAGACCTCAGGCCTACTCTAGTGTTCAACTTTTTCTTTTTGTATCTTAACTCACTATAAGCAGCTAAAATATTTTCGGTAAAACTGAAACCATTTAAATAGCTAGGATCCGAAATCCAACCGCTTACTCCTTCGTAATTTTCAAATTTAATATCGCTTTTTTTAGAAATATTCGATTCTTTAATGCCGCTTTCTAATTTCCATTGCTTATTAAATACTTTTACAAAATCAACTTGCGCACCAATGATATTAATATTGTTTGTATTTAAATTTCGTTTGTCTTCGTTTATCACAAAACCATTGTATTTTGTTTCCTGATGAATAGTTGCTGTGTTTTTAATATTAAATGCTCCATACTGCGCAGCAATAAATAGTTCTGTGCCAAGTGTATCTAACTTCTTAATATAGTTAGCATTTACTGCATTATTCATGCTTATTGGTAAGCCTTTAGTAAATGTATGTAATTCATACTGCGTTTGATTATTTTGCAGAACGGTATTACTGTTATCCGTTGTATTATTTTGTCCATTGTAAAATCCATAATACTGCATTCCAATTGTACTTGTTGAATCGGGACGGTAATTTACACCTGCTCTGTAATAATAAACGTTTTTAAAATTTTGTTTATCGTAAATGGCATTATTCATTTCCATTGCTGTTGTATCATTGGTTTTGTAACTTCGTTTGTATTCGTCAGAAGTCCATTGCTGCCCCATGTTTGTACCGAAGCCAATAAAAGTTGACCATTTATTTTTTGTGTAATTAAAACGTAAACCTGAATAAGTGAATAACGATTTAATATAGAGTGTATTTTGAATTATATTTCCATTATAACCTTGCAAGGTGCTTCTGATGGTGGTGATATTAATAACGGCTCTTCCGCCCGCATCATAGCGTGCAGAAGGATTATGAATAATTTCAATACTCTTTATATCAGTTGAAGGAAGTGATTTTAAAATATCAATGGTAGAAAGCAACATACCATCGATATAAATAATTGCAGTCCCTTTTCCAAAAACAGAAACATTATCTGTACTGCTAACTTGTATACCTGGAGAGCGGCGCAATACATCCAAAGCATTTCCGCCGTTGTTAAACTGGTGCCTTCTACATTTACTTTAACCTTTTCCCCATCCATTTCAAATAAAGGAACTTTGGCTGCAATAGTAATTTCACTAAGCGAATTGGCTTCTTCTATTATAAACTCACCAACATCAATAATTGAATCGTTTTGCGAACGAAAACACATTTTCATTTTTTCACGATATCCAACCGAAGAAATTTTAACTAAAAAAGAATCTGCAATAAGACCCATTATTTTAAACTGACCATTTTCAAAAGGTGCACCAGTTATTAAAGAAGAATCTTTAGCAGAAAGCGCAATTACATTTCCAAACTCAATTGGTTTTTTATTTATGGAAAGCACTTTACCAATAATGGTGAATGAAGTAAGCTGAGCAAATAGGGTACAATTAATAAAAACAGAAGAATAAACGAATAACAAACCCTTTTTAACTTCATATATATTTTAAGATGTGGGTTTATAATGGAAAATGGTAGGATTAGTTACAAGTAATTTCACTTATTATTTATTGCTCCTAATTCTCGTTTAATAAAATCTTCTAATTGCTTTGCTGTTGGCAATTCGAGTATGTATTTACTTACAAAAAATCTTGATCAGAATCCGCTACTGCATATTCAACCAACTCCTTATTATTTTCGGTTACTAATAATAATGCTACTGGCGGATTATCATCTGCTTGCATTATGTTTTTCTTGTAATAATTGATATAAGTTTTTAATTGCCCAATATTTTCGTGCTCTACTTTTTCATCTTTAAATCAATAAGCACGTGGCATTTTAAAACACGATGATAAAAACCAAATCAATAAAATAATATCTATCTCCAATTGTTATTCGTTTTTGCTTATTTGCCAAAACAAAACCGTGACCAAGTTCTAATAAAAATTCTTCAAGGTTATCTATTAATGCTTGCTCCAAATCAGATTCATACACTACATCTTTTGCTTTCAATCCTAAAAACTCAAATGTAAAAGGCGATTTAATAATATCGGTTGGTACTAATGCTACCGATTTTTCCTTTACAATTCGGCTTAACTTTTCGGGATTGTTACTCATTCCACTTCGCTCGAAATACAAAGAATTAATTTGTCGTTTAAGTTCTTTCTACACTCCACTCCCTTCATACATTCTATTTCATAAAACGTACGTTTTAGCGGGTCTTCGATTGGAAATAATAACGTAAGATGAGTAAAAGATAAACTTTTAATGAGCTTATCAGGTTGCACTTGCAGGTCGTTTGGCGTCGTGCTTTTAAATTCGTCAGTTGGCAATCGACCAATATTAACTATCTGATTTTCAGATTTATATAATTCATCAGTTGGCAACCGATGAATTGAGTCAAAGCCCATATATTTCCAATTGGTCAGATAGCGTCTGACCAATTTGAGGGTATATTTTATAAAAACTGGCGACTTAATATAAGATTAGTTTCTGAGCCAACCTTTAATATTAATTCTGCTTTTGCTAATTCCTTAAGTAATTTTTCGCCATACTTTGCACGATCTTCACCTTTTGCTCAAACTCTACAATATAAAAACCAACTAACCAATTACGAATAGTGAGGTGTTTGCTTACAGACTTTAAAGCACTTTGTTGAAGCGTGCTATGCGTTTGCTGAATTGTATTTACTAATAAGTCAAAATTCATATTGTGTTTTTCTGAAAAACATTTTTAATCACAGGGCAAATTCAATCGGTTAAACTCAGAACAAATGAAAAAATCTTTAAACGTAAATATAGAAATAAAAAAAGTGCAGAAAATAATTTCTGCACTTTCAGTGGTCATGTAGGGATTCTCATCTCCCCTACTGAACATATTGATTTTATTGACTTTTTTTCTATTTGACATTTCTTGGGGCGCACTTGGGGACAGAATTAATCTATTTCCTCAGCTATACAAATATAAGAAAAATTTTAATCTGCCACTTATTGTTAAAAACTGACCAGTTGTGAAGTTCATAAACTTTTATGAGGTTTGCTCGTTATATAGCAAAAGACAATCTTTTATGTATTCCAAAGAGCCAGTTTGGTTAACTACTGACCAGATAATAAACAAGTACTTTGAGTTTTGCTTTGAAAGAAACATAACTGAAAGATTCCTTGTGAAATTATTTGATGCTCATTTACTAAGAGGTCAAAATAACAGGAAACTAAAAAAGGTAGAAATATTAGAAGAATCCTTTTTAGAATTAATAAAACACATAAACTATAATTTGCAAATCCAAATGTATAGATTTAGTGAAGAAAAAATTTCAGTTCCAAATTATTGCGAAATAGGAAATAAAATTACAACTTACTCCATTGATAAAAGTTGGTACACAGCATCGGAAATTTTATATGAAATGCCAGCTATTAAATATCATAAAATTTTCACAGTTGACTTTATAAATGAGTTAATGGATAAAGGTATGCTACGAGGAAGAATTGATAGGTCGCAAAAAGTCGGATTAATACTTTTTTGCCTTCCCTTTATGGAACTATTAAAATATAGAAACTACATTAAAACAAAACCTGATAGATGGACAGGCATAGCCTGAGCTAAAACCAATCAATGAAGCCGCCAAGATATACTTGGCGGTTTTTTATGCCCTATTTAAGTAAAAATTCGCCAGTTGTCTGGGAGGCGAACTTTTTATGGTTAAAACTATTTTCAAATCTATACTCCCTTTGGCAATTCATTAAAGCAATTCAAAAGTTTGTTAATAGTGATTTTTCAATCCTGAAACCTTCGCTACCATCGGGGAGCGCCCATTTTATCGGGGGAATTTGTAATAAATCAAAACAGAAAAATCATGGAAGTAACAACCACCGTTAAGGTCTCGGACTTAACAAGCTTATTTGACCAGCTTTCTTTTTTACGCTCCGAAGTAAAACAGCTAAAAGAAAGCGAAGAACAATTAAAAGCCTTTAGCATACAACAGACCGCCAAAATGCTTAGTCTTCATTACAACTCTGTAAGGAAGCTAATCATAAAAGGGAAATTGTTTGCTAAGTATTTGGATGGAGACACAGGCAAGTGCATTGTTCCAATGTGGGCAATTAAAAATTATCTAATTGAAAAAGAAGAAGTATTAACTCAAAAAACTAGAAATCATGTATAGTAACGATGTAAACGATAAGACATTTAATAATCATTCCATGTATAATAACTATTTGTCATTAGGTGGAATGAGGCAAAATGATAGTGGTACTAAACCAAGTTTGTATATCACAGAAGTAAAATTAAGAAAAGCCTTAAAAGAATTAAGCGATATAGAAATTGAAAACATCTATGAAAAAGAGATGAGTAATTATAATTGCAAAATTCATAGAAACAAACTGATAGATAAAATCGAATCACTCCACGATTGGCAATTACTAGCAGCACTTTCTATCCTATTAGATGTAGGAAGATACGAAAGCATTTTGTACGTGAAAAATTGTAAGAGAGGTGATAAAGAAACAAAATAAATTAAGCACATAAGTCAACTGAAATAACACATTTCAGTTGACTTTAAAAATTAGTATTATGGAAGGGCATATATTTTTATCCGTTAAAGACTTGCAAAAGTTATTAGGTAGCGAGAGCTACAAAACAGCTCATAGATTACATTTATCTCTTAGAGAAGCATTGGGAAGGAAATCAAAATACATTTTGATAAAAGAGTACTGCGCCTACGAAGGATTTGAATTTGCTTATATATGGGAAGTACTGCGAGGGAAATCAACACCTAAGCCCAAATAAATTTCGCCTGAATTTTGTTCCTCATTCAATTTAATTTGAAAATTATATTTAGAATAAAAATTTAGTAATCTCATTTTATTTTCAGGTTTAATAATTCAGATGACCCTAACAAACCACTAATTGATGTTGCGTTATTCTTCTTGGCTAAACGCAAAATATAATCCATTAATATTGTACCGTAGCCCTTACTTACATTAAGTTGGCTCATCTGAATATCTCCAATAAAAACCTGCAAGAGCCATCGACTTCCCATATCAAATCATAACTTGCTTGAAACAATTTATTTTGTCTCCCGAAATCATTTACTAAAAACAGCTTTGCATGAGAGCAAATGCCTGACATACGTTCAATGAACATGAAAACATCATTGCCTTTTTTTGTTGTAAACAAATATTTTTCTGCTTCTTCCATTATTTTCTCTCCGTATTTGTGAGTGTTCCCGTAAAGTCCTGAAACATTTAATTTCATATCCGCAATTAAAAATTATTAAACGAATATAAGAGGTTTTTTAAACGAGAGCAAAAAAACACAAATAAGTTTTCAATCTTAAAAATTCAGATACATTGTTTTTATTCCGAAAATTTATAATGATTTTCTATTCTTCGAGAAAACTATTTCACTTCTGAACAATGCTATTTTACTACTAAATCAAGAATCATTTAATTCTGATAATCATGTAATTAAACCCCTGCTTTATCCCAATTTACCCCATTCTATCCCTTTTTAGGTCATTAACATCATAAATACCCCAAAATGTCCCATTATAGCCCATTCTTCCAGAAGGTGTGGTACTCTCTACCGAACTTTGTATTATAAATCAATCACAAAAATGAGTAGCACAGAAATCCTTTTAGTAATCAACAGTATTCTTTTAGGAGTAATCAGTTTAATGTTTGTATTAATCGGTTACTTTTTAAAAGACTTGCACAGAGATTTTAAACACATGATGGAGAGGGTCAATAAACTTCATTCAGAAGTACACACCCACATCAACATGTTTGAAAATTTGACAAAGCTGTTTCAACGTCAAATTGACGGACTAAGTGAGAGAATTAAAAAGTTAGAAAAATTTATTAATCCTAAACCCTAATACAATGAACGTGTGGACAGGAATAGCAGTAGGTGCAATCGCCATAGTAGTATTTGGCTTGAGCAAACTGGCAAAAGCAGGTGATGAAATCGTTACCGAAGTAAAAGGCAGGATACATAGTTTGGATTTTTCACAAATCACTTTCGCTATTGATGCGACAATTAAAAATCCAACATCGACTAAAGTAACCATTCAGTACCCTTTTATTAAAATCTTTTATAAAGATGCTTTGATAGCCAGTTCCGATTTAATCAACCAAACCCTTGATTGCACCCCTGTCCCAAACGTTTATAAACAACATAAAATACCAGTTAGTTATTTAAAGCTTACAGGTTTGGGTGCAGAGCTAATACAAAAATTACAAAACAAGACAACACCAATCACTTTACAAGTTACGATTCAAACAAAAGTGTTAACAGGGGTCAACCAAATACCCTACAACAACAAGCAAGACATTACATTTTAAAGCATACAAAAAAACAAAGTGGAAACAAAAAAAAGACATATCAAAAGCGGCGTTGAGTTTGAACATTATTTCTCGAAGACACAGGGATATAACGAATTGATAAAACGAAATTCCACATTGGATGATAAGGTGAGATTCTTACCCGAAGCTATAAGTCGTATATCCAAACAAGCTGCCTTGATAGCTCAATACCTGAAAGGTCGAACAAAGCATGAAACATGCGAGAATATTTGGAACTGGATTTATTCGCATATCAATTATGAGAAAGACGATAAAGGAAAAGAGCAAATACGAAGCCCTCGAAGAAGTTTCAGGGACAGGTTTAGAGGAGTGGATTGCGACGATTACACTGTATTGATTTCCTCGATTTTGACCTGCTTGAATATTAAACATATTCTGAGAGTTGCTAAGTATACAGAAAGAAATGGGTTTCAACAGAGTTATCCTGTTGTACCTAGTTCTGACGGCAATTACATAACGGTGGATTGTGTAGTTGACCAATTTAATTACGAAGTCCCCTTCATAGAAAAAAAAGACACAAAAATGGACTTAGAATTTTTAGATGGAATCGGTAACATAGATGATACCGAAACTACAATAAATGGAGTTGATGCAGAAGACCTTATGAATGGTTTGAATGTAGAGGATTTAGGTTTACCAAAACTTAGAAACACAAAAATATTTCAGACTGTAAAAAAAGGCATAAGTACAGCAGCGAACAATGTTAAGGCGACAATAAAAACGGGAATACATGCGGTCAACAAAGTAAATCCCGCAACCATTCTTTTTAAGAGCTGAATTTTAGCTTCCTTAAAAACTTAACATGTTTAAAGTATCGGAACAACTACGATAGCTTACTTAGACCCGACGACTGCTGCAAACGTAATTTTGATATGTCGAAGTTTAGCCGCCTTGTTGGTGTAAAAGAAAATTAGAAAAATCTTTTATGGCGCAGGCGGTACAACCGAAAATTTCAAAAAAGCAATACTTACAGGAAATGGCAACAGGAATCAAGAAGTACCCGTAAGTGGATTAGGTGAAGTAGATTACAACAACTACAATGAGCAACACAGTTTATCACAATATTAGAGTTGATAGCTACAACTCTGAAATAAATGGAATAGAAGGTTTAGGCTCGTTGGGAGAACCTGCCACAGCAACAGCCATAGCAGCCGCAACAAGTGTGTTAGCAGCCATAGCAGGTTTATTAAAAAGCATTGGTAGTTTAAAAAAGGAGGCAAGGAAGGTGAACCTGCCACCAATGCAACTACTAATACCCCAGAGATTACGTCAAACAGTCAGACAACAAATATCAGCGATGATACCTTTGCTCCTGAATCAAACGGCAATTCAGCAAACTTTGATACCAGTACAAATGCAAACACTAACGGAGGTGAAAACAAAAGTTCTTCAACCGAAACACCTGCCGAAAGTGAAACACCTGCAAGTACAGGCAACGAGAGTAATACATCTACTGATGTAATGGCTAACAATGCAAGAACAGCCGCAAAGGAAGCAACACCGACTGGAACAATTGACAAGATTAAAAACTGGGTGAATGAACACAAGGTAGCGACAGGTTTAATTGTGGTATCTACAATCGGATTAGCAGCATGGGGTATTTCATCCTACAACAAAAACAAAAGAGAAGCATCAAAGAAAAGAAGGTGCAGTATCGGGTGTACCCAATACATCCAAAAGTAAGCGTGCAAAAAAACACAGAAAGAGTAAAAACATCCATCTATCACTTATCAAAAATTAAGATAGTAGGGTAAAAAGTAGAAGTAAAAACAACAACATTGAATGGTAAATCGCGAGTTACTATTTGATAAACAAAAAAAAGAAAAATGGCAAGTTCAGCAAGTATAGACACACCAAACAAGGCATCAACATTGCCCCGCAAGGTATCAGCCATTCTTGAAAACAGTACCAAAGGAAAGGCAAAAGAATCGTTCTTTAAAGGTTTAGCCTATGGGAATATCGGTTATTGGTGGTGGTCTTGTAGCAGCCGTAATTGGTAAACCAGCGTTCATTATAGGAGCGGGTTTAACAGTCATTGGTTATTACAAAGACAATCGCTGGCTTCCTCCTTTGGGCTTGGGTATGATGGCATCATCAACACTCATCCCGGAACGAAGGCGTTACAGGTGTTTCAGGTTTTAGTTTAAAACAGGAAACAGAAAATGCCAAAACCGATTAGTAAGTTTCAAGGATTCTTTATTAAGTAAAACATACATTGATAAAGTAATCAAACCAAAAGCAAGTTCAACAAGCAATCGAACTTCTGTATTGGAGGAAACAACAAACGGTTTCGGTTCTGTAAGTGATAACCTGAATGTCCTAAATCAAATCGAACAACAATTGGTGTCTTCTGCAATGGAAATTCAAAACCAGCGCAAAAGCCAAGACACAAGAGGCGTAAGAGATGAGATTAGCGACTTCAATGAGGAGGATTTCTCAGGATTCTAAACACTCTAACAAAGAGTTTAGAATCTAAAAATCCAAACTACAAGAGTTCCTTAAAACGTACCAAAAAGTAAATACATGTTATACCGCAATGGATATGACTTAGGGAACTTTTGTTTTAAAATTTCATAATCAATAACCAAAAATTTAAGCAAATGAGTGATTTAATTAAATCAGCCATTGACAGCGAATACAATAATGTAGGCGAGTTAATGGGTATCGACGATGCTTTGATGGGTGAGGTTAGCGAATTAATGGGACGTATGAAAACCGCTGATAAAGTGAAGTTCTTACGCAAGATTAGCTCCAAATCAAATTTATCAAGAGGCTTGCAGAATTTGAAAAGTTCTTTAAAGAAGTGCCAGAAGGTGTTAAAGCATCTTTATTGAAAGGCGATTTACGCTTGGCGGATTACACTTTGTATTCCATCAAACCAGTAAACTCAAAAACAATAAAAATGTTTGAAACACAGGACGACAAAGAGGTAGGCTTACGCAATATTTCAAATGCAAGTTGCCTAAAAACTTTGTGTTCTTAGTAAGTGGTATCTATTTGTTAGCAGGTGTTTCTGCCGATGTTAACGACAAAGAAAAAACAAAAGCTACCGATCAAAAGCACAAGCCTTTTTTCCTGCAATAGCAAATGCAGAGTTCTCTTTAAGAGCGAAAAAAAAACAAATCATCCCAGAAGGTAATATCGTCCGCAAGTTCATCACGGATAATGACCACACACGTCAGTTGATATTTCAAATTGATAATCCAAGATTGATTAAAGACGATGAGTTAATCGAGTTTGTAACTGAGTTAGCACAATGGCTGGCTTAGACCCAAACACGGTTATCTATATCGGCTTGATGGAACTGGTACTACACCATAGTAGTATCAAAATAAGGGCTTTGTGCTATTGAGTTTGCACAAAGCCCTTTTAAAACATCTGAAAAAAATCTTTTTAAAAGTAACAAAAAATGACACATAGAAGCAAAATAATTAAAGAATGGGTGGATGTTCATGTAACAGATGCCAAGAAAAACTTCAAAGCATCTTTTGAAGTTGACAAACACGCTTCCCGTATCATAGGCATTTCCATTTCTTCCGATGCTGATGAGAAACTCTATTTCAGAGGCAGTCAACGTATCGCTATCAACGAGAAAGAAATCTATCCCGAAGACTACGAAAGCAAAATGCTGATGCAGGGATTAAACGTGGCAGTAAACGAGCGCATAATTAAGATCGGTGAGGAAATGGAACCAGGAAATCGGAAGGTGGAAATCGACTACAAAGACAGCGAACATAGCAACGCACCTTTTTCGCCATACCGTGTTCGCCTATATGTATATAGCAAAATTGATGAGCAAAACCATAAGTCATGAGCAAACTCCACCCCATAAAAGAAACAGTCAAGGTACTGTACATCACCAAACCGAATCAAAAGATTAGGTTTCAAATCAGGCATCCTGAAAATGTATATGCAATCACGGGCATTGCCGTTACCTGCACACTTGCTGCTAAAAGAAGGGGAAAGATGAAATTGGTTGGAGGTTCAAATGCTGGAACGTTACACCTTGCCATTGCAGAAAAAGGGGATGTTGCATTTACGGAAGATGTGAAAGTCGATACAAATAATTATGCCGACTTAATCGAAGAACAAATTTCAGTAATGGGGATGTCAAAAGGAATATCCTTTGAAGGTAAGAGACTAAGCTACTTTCAAACCCATTTCAAAATAACCGATGCAATCATGGAAGGTTACTACTGGGATTCTTTTCTAACTGAATATGGTTTTTTCATTAATACTGAAAGTGTATTTGCAGATGCTATACAAGCATTAGATAGAAGTTTGGTGATAGTTCCTAACGAACAAATTATCCCGATAAAGGATAGCCTACTTTACAAAGTAACTGTTTACATACGTTACTCAACCATTAAACCCGAAGAAAAATGAACACGCAATTTGTATTGGATTTTATTCCAAGAAGAATGAAAGAACTGGGTTAGCAGTAGGAACTACATTACCCGCTGAGGCACTTACAAATAGATGCGGGAACTACTCTAAAAATAGATGCAGAGAATGAGTATTACTATCTAATAGAGCCAAGCTCCACCATTAAAGTTGAAAGCAAGTTTGGTCTGTACAATTTGAATGATACAGGCATAAATGAAATGCAATACGAACACAGAGGGAAAATTCAAATTGAAAATTTATCCAAAACACCTCAATTCGTTTTATTCATTCAGGTAATTCCACAACATCACTTAAAATAATTCAAGCCATGAGAGCCTGTCAATTAAAAAACGAAATCTACGAGCCAAAGAAACTGGAAGCGGTGTATCAGAATATTGTTGCCCGAAGTAAAACGGACAATCCACACATTATGAAATACGTGTAGATGATTTTCCTGTGGTGGAAAACCAACGACCCTGAACGATTTATGACTTATGCGGGAATTTGTGGATGCAAACATTAAAACACATCAGCATCTTTCTTTCCTACTCTGCAAAAAATGCAAGTGATTAATTATTCTTCCACTTGCAACCGAATCAATTTACCAATGCCAAGCCATTAGGATTAAATGGCTTTCAAACAAGTGAAAATCCTTTAGAACAAGAAAAGAATCAGAAAGAAAAATGGCGCAAGGATTTGCACTATGAACAATTACTGGAAGAGAACGAAGAATTGAAACAGGAAATTGAAGAACTGGAAAAAACAATCGAGTTAATTGAAGAAGAAAAAGAAAACATCAAAAGTAATCGTGATTTAGGTGCAACAAGTATTGTCGGCTTTTTATTTGATGGTGTTGCAGGTTCAAAACCCTGAAAGAAAATTTTCCTTTCCTAAGCAACTCTCAGGTACTAATACAAATCCAGCTCCCGAAACTACTGCTGAAACCGAAAATTTATAAGCGCAAAACAACAAAAAAGAAGAACCCAAAGAAGTAGAACCAGAGGAAGTCGAAGGGGTTGTTTTGAGGAAGATGATAAAAAGCACTTAGGCATGATGCAAGAAATTAGCAACGTGTCGGAGATGTTGAACTGGCGAATGTGATACACCCTTTTAGATATGGTTACTTCCAATCCGCAAGCCATTCATTTTGCCATTAAGCAAGTGAGCAATTATCTCAAACAAAAACCCACATCAAAAACCACAGAAGAAAACAGCAACAACGAACAAGAAACCAATTTTTAATTCCTAAAAGCACAATGAAAAAGTTTGAATATGACATAACGGTTCAGGCAAATACCCAACAGGAAGCCGACCAAAAAATGAAAGCACTTGTAACCATTCTTAGCAAACTTTCTAAGGATGAACTGTGCAAAATAGCCGAAGTAGTAAGTAACCCAATTCAGTTAGCTCTTATCAAAACTAAGTTGATGTAAGAAAAAATGAAAGCCCCAAAGCCAATAAAATATGACGACGATAAAAAGTCAAGTCTCAATGCTACTGATAAAAAGATTATCAGAGTTGCGGCTTATCTCTTTAGGAACAGTCTTATTGGTACGGCTTAATTTTTACTGGGCGACATATCTATCGTAAAGCAACAAAAAATAAAGAACAAAATGTTTCCCTAGATGATAACAGCGAAGCCAACTTTGCTAAGCGTCTAAAAATGGCATTTGATAATGATGGTTGGTGGGGAACAGATGTGGATGCAGTTCGCAGGGTGTTTGTAGAATTAGCTAGTAAGGAAATGTTTATTGATGTAATGAGGTCTTACAAAAAACTATATAACCAAAATTTAGTTGAAGACCTCACAGATGAATTAACCACTTCTGAGTATTACGAAGTGCAAAACATATTAGCTGCTAAACCTGATAAGAAAGGACAAACCCAAGCTTTTACTATTGAAACTGCTAAAAAATTTGCTAAACGTTTTAAGCAGCATTTGACTACACAATAGTTGGAATGTCGGCAACCGACAAGGGAGCATTGATTCAAGTGTTTGCTGAAATAAAACACAACAAATTTTTGAACTCATAAAAACTGGCATACAAAAGCATTTATGGTAGCTCCTTAGATACTGACCTCGATAGTGAACTCGACATGTACGATTTTTCATGGAGAGAACTCATCAAACAAAACCACTTAAATAAAATGGAAAAGAATAAATCAAATACTGGAAAAGAAAAAGGTAAGTCCAATAAAAACCTATGTGGTGCTTGGGGAATTACATCTTGCATTGAGTTTAGCTGGATTGGGCTATTGGTATTTTAAAGGAAGAAAAGGCGCTAAGGTTGAAAATACTGATAGTGATTTATTTCAACAAGTAGCTAACGAAAGCACTTCAACTACAAGTCATACTTCATACAGTCCTGCGCCTAAAACATCTGTAACGAATACTGGCTTCCCTATTAAGTTCAACAGCAAAGGAGAATTAAAACAAATCAGAACGAACTAATAAAAAATACGGGCAACAAATTTGCCCAAGTATGGTGCTGATGGACACTATGGCAAAAGAATTAGAATCTGCTTTAACTACCAAAGGATTTCAAAACAATTGACTTGCAGAGTTTAATAAGATTCTTGCTTTAAACACAACCAGCTCCACACCTGCCCTTTTCACCTCCAAGTACATCAACAAATGATAAAATAGACATAGCTAAAAACATTTGGATGCACACCACTTACAAAAATCTAACAAAGTTACTTGAGCAACTTAAACGAATTAAAAATGTGGAAGAATACAAAGGTGTAAACGACCTCTTTAAAACCATTCGTTTGTTCGGTGTTCGTCAAACAATTGTTAACGGAACTCTCAATAATTTTTCTGATGATACTTCTAAACAATTAATCCGACAAGAATTTATTAGAATGGGTTTAAAATATGATGGCTCAAAATGGTCTTTATCGGGAGTTTACAGTCGTCAACTAATTACCAACTCTCCCACTACAATCCGCAGTAATTCCAATGCTGAATTAGATGTTCCTGAAAATACTCTTTTAGGAGTGGAAATTAAATCCATTGGCGGGCTTACCACTTTCAAAACAATCAATCACGAATTACTAACCGTTCCTACCAAACATATCAATTATGTATAAGCCAAGCATAGAACAACTAAAAAAAGTCCTGACTAAAAAAGGTTATCCTATTAAAACAGGCGAATGGGAATTAAACATTATCGGAATCCGAAATGATAATGCCAAACCAAACTCCTTTGATGATACAATATGTGTATTATTCAAAGACCATTACGGAGATGACACCTTAATTACTTTTTCATGCACTACCGATGCTGGTATATACTGGCTCTTACACCCACTAAATGTAGATGGCTGTATTATTATGAAAGAAGGTCATTACCCTGATGTGTATAAAGTTGGTTTGCATAGAGGCTACAAAGCACTTGAACAATGCGGTAAAATCCATTATGTAAGAGACAACAACAAAGATGCTGTTTTAGACTTCGATTCAAAAAATGAAGTGTTCGGGAATTTTAAAACAAATATCCATCATGCTTCTATGCCTGAGCAAAGCATCTCAGTTGATAAATGGAGTGCAGGTTGCCAAGTGATAAATAAAGGTTGGTTAGAGTTTTTAGAACTCTGCGAAAAATCTGTTTTGGTTACTGAAAGAAACCTGTTCTCCTATACACTTATTAATATCAGAGATGTTCAGTACGCTTAATGCAACAACTCATTTCTATACTCAAAAGTAAAGGTTATCAGGTTTATGAAAACCCTATCAACTCAATAATATAATTGGGGTGAGAGGTTCTGAATCTTCCTCAAACCGCTTTTGATGATAAGCTCTACGTTCTTTTTAAATGATAAAAACCGTTGGGAAAAATACAGTTATTCCATTACAACAGATCCAGGAACATACTGGCTAAAAACCCTTACAAGCTGATGGCACAGCTATTTTAAAACAAGGGCAATATGTAAATGCTTATCAACTCGGATTACATAGAGGACAATACAAAGCTTTGGTGCAAAGAAAATCTGTAACAGTTATTCGAGATTATGACCGCAATGCTGTTTTGGATTTCAATAATGGTAGAGAAAGCACAGGCTTTATGGCATTAACATTCATAGAGCCTCTATACATGGAATTAGAAAACAGAGGTAATGGAGCGCAGGTTGTCAGGTGTTTGAACGCAACGAAGATATGCAAAAAGAAAAAAGAGACGATTAATTAAAAATAAATAACATGAACAATATAGCATCCATTTACCAAAGCTTATTTCCGCAAACAGGCGCAGCCGATTGGTTTTTTGCTTTTCTAGGTTTACTACTTCATGCAGTAATAAAACTAAAAACAGTTCCCTTCAAACAGTTTGAGTGGAAAATATATCTGGAGGATTTCTTAATCGTTTGGATTGTGTCCCTCATTACTATAACAATTTGCTTAGGGACTTTACCGCAAGTATTAGAGCGATATTCTTTATTGGATTCAGCTCTGATAGGCTACTCATCCAGTAGCATTTTACGTCAACTGTTCAAACAAAAACTATCAAAATTTGGCATCAATGATAATTAAAGGAAAAGAAATAAAAGCAGAAACAATTAGCATGTGGGCTAACATTGTGAGTTTTATTATCGGAATTGTTTTTTACCTCCGATTGGAACATTCACAACAACAAGCACTAAACACGGTTCCTCCTAATCCTGTAAGAGATTCAGTAATTGTAATAAACACCGAACTAAAAACACAACTACACCAACTGAAAGTTACACAGGATAGCTTAATCAAAGAAATCCACGTAAATACGGAATTACTAAAGAATCAGAAAAGGAATGTAACTGTTATCAGGCATCAGTTACAAGTGATAACGCAGAGTGATTGGGATTCCCTCAATACTCCACAACAAAATGCCTACATAAATCAAATAATGTCAAACATAAAAAACAACAGCAAATGAAAAACCACCTGTTATCACTCTTACTATTTATTGGATTAGTAGTAAGCCCCACCCTATCCAGCTCATCACAGAGCATTGTTATCCTTCAACCCGATGAACTGTACAAAGCACCTCCAAAATCGGAAATGATTGTAATGGACAAATACACTTTTGGTAATTATCACTATACCGTTTCAAAGTACGATACATTGAAAAAGGAAATCAAACGATTGGATAGTGCTTTATTTATACAGGATAGTATAAACACAAATCTAGTAACCAACTACGAAAGCATCGTTGTTCAGAAACAGAACGAAATACAATATCAGGATAGTTACATGCGATTACGGGCTTCTACCAATGATTGTATAAAACAGCAAAATCAGTTACAGGTCGATTATTCTAAAATTGAACAGAAGAACAAACGATTAAAGCGTTGGCGAAATTGGCTTTATGGGAAACAAGTGCCATTTAGGAAGTATTCTCATTCTATCTGTTGTAAAATAAAATCAATAAAAATGGCAGCACAAAAAGAAGAAAAGTACTTGCCGACCAACTTTCCAAATTTCGGAAGCAGGGCATTTACTAAGTAAAGGGTAGTTCAAGAGCAGGAAACCTTCGGCACTGAAGGAAAAAAAGCAAAAAGAAAACGATTAAAAAAGGTTGCTTAAATGGAGTTGAGGGACATTTCGCTTAACAGACAAACAAAAAAAGTCTGCCAAAGTCATTACAAAAAGCAATCATCGAACACCATCGAAAATTAGGTAAGCGAATAATTGATTAAAAAATGAAGGCGTTGCAAAACAATAAACAAAAGATTCCACCAGTAACGGTTAAATCAAAGCTTTGTTCAGTTCCCGCACAAATGAGTGGGCAACTCCGCAAATACTATTTGATAAACTTGATGAGGATTTAATTTTGATTTAGATGTCGCTGCAACGCCTTTCAATCAAAATGTAAACGATATTTCCAAAGCGACAAAATGGGTTAAAACAGAGCTGGCATAAATACAGTAAGACAAAAGCTGTTTTTGTAATCCTCCTTTCCAAAATCAAACATCCGAATGGATAGAAAAGCGTATGCAGAAAGCAAAAAGGGATGTACCGTTGTTGTGCTGATTCCATTTCGTTCAGACACGAAATACATACATGATTTTGTTTTAAGCAAAGCAAGTGAAATCCGATTAATCAAAGGAAGGCTAAAATACAATGATGGGGATGGCTCTGCGCCATTTCCATCTAGTATTATCATCTTTAGACCCAACGAACATAAAACCAAATGGGTAAGTGTTGACAAGGAAGGAGAAGAATTAGGGGCTATCATTAAAACAAAACCTGAAATCACTTTCAACACCAATCGTATTTATCCTAATGGCAAGAAAGCACCTGATGGAATAGAAATAAGATTTGGCTCTGTAAGACCAACAGAAAATGTAAGAAACCTTTTAAAAGAACATGGGTATCGTTTTTCTGAAAAGCAAAAAATATGGTATGCGGTAAACACCACTAAATCAAAAGGACTAGCAGATAAGTTAGGCGAGGAAGAAGTTGAAGCAGATGACACACAATATGAGAAAAAACACTTTTGGGTAAGAGTCAAAGGAATCAATGAATACAACAAACTAAGCAACTATACTGAATTTTCAGTAAAGGGAGAGCCGCCTCGTTTCTTTTATAACAAAGGGCTTTTACAAAAAGTGTTTCCATCAATTCAAAGTTTAATATATTCAGAAGGCTTATACTTTAAAAAGTTTTATAACAAAGTTGTAGGCGAAGAAGATGAACATAGTGAAGGTGAAAACGAAGAAGAAACAATGAAGCACCAAAACTAAACGTAGAGGCGAAGCAAATTCAGGTCAACAGCAAATTGCAGAAAGATTAAGAAGTGCAGAAGGGATGCAAAAACAAATTGATGCTAAAATCAATTTCTACATCCAAGCAAAGACCAACTGCAAAGCGTATAAGAGTTGCGGCTGGAATGAGAGAAGAAGGTTACCGCTTACAAGATATTCAAAGTATTTTATTTTCATTATCAGAAGCACACAAACAAAACAAAATTGGTGGTTACCGATTTTTACAAAACATCCGGAACCAAAGCACAGGCTGAGTTAATTAATCTTTATAATGGCTATATAAAGCAATCATGGAGTAATGATAGTATTCAGCGACAATTTAATCATTATGAACCGCAATTAAAAGCTTTAAGAATTGAATCGGTTTCTGATTGGTCTTTGGCTCACTCCCAAAAAGGAGAATTACTTGATGAATTTTCAAGTTTTAAAAGAAAAGAAGCTACTGATACAGAAAGGAAGATTAAAGAACTTGAACAACAATTGTGCAACCGCAAAATTGATGGTTTCTTCCCAACACCAAAAAATTTATTGAGCGTTTGATAGAACTTACTGAATTAGAATCAGGGCAAGAGATATTAGAACCCTCAGCAGGTAAGGCGATATTGCAAGATGCAATTCGTGAATATTTTAATGATGAACCTTACAATTTATCTGTTTGCGAAATAAATCCTACCCTAAGAGAAATACTTACTCTTAAAAATCACAATATAATCGAATCAAATTTTTTAGATGTAAAAAGAAAGTTTGACCGAATTATTATGAATCCGCCTTTTGAAAACGGATTGGATATTGACCATGTACAACATGCTTTCTCATTATTGAAACCAACAGGAAGAGTAGTTGCCATTATGAGTGAAGGGGTATTCTACCGCCAATTTAAAAAAGATACTGCTTTCAGAAATTTACTTAATGAAACCATGCAAGCGTTAGCGAAGCTATAAAAGATGCGTTTAAAAATGGTTTTGTTTCAACAGGTGTAAGTGTAAGAATTATTGCTATGAATAAAGATGGAACTCCAATTGAATTAGGAAAGGAAAACAGTTTCAGATTATGATACTGAATTAATGGAACTGGAAGCACAGGCAGAAGTAGAACTTTTAAAAATTCAAGTTGAACTTGCAAGAAAACGAAAATCAACTTTGGATGGGGTTCATTATGTTGACCCAGTTAAACTCAAATTATTTCGTCAAAAGGCTTGGGCATTACAAAGCAGTTTAGGAATGTTAAATTATAGATAGTAAGATGTACAAGATTGTAAAATATCAAAGTGAAATTGCCAGTAAAGATGCTGAAACTCAAAAGCGCTACAACTTAATTGAAAAATTAAGCAAGGGTTTTACTATCGAAAATGAAATGGCAATACAACTAGACAAACTCTTGGTTGAATGGAATTGAAAGCTCTACTAAGGAGGTTAAAAAAACAAACCTAACAATTCGTCCAAAGACAATGAAACAAGCGAAGAAATTAAAAAACGATTCAATGATTTGTTTGAGGCAATAAAAAACAATTCAGGAAACAGGGAAATGGAAAAAGGCACTCAGGTTAATTCAATTGATATTGAGAAAGCTGTCAGAAAGCTTACTTAAAATCCTATCAAGTTTAACCAATTAGATGAATCTCTTAAAGACCGATTTTTAGCTAAACCACACATATTAAAATATGACTTACCCGAAAGGAAAACAACTGAATTTAAAACCCTGAAATCCCAGCCTTCCACAGAATAATTGATGATGTAATGATGGGGAACAATGTGTTTTTAGTTGGAGGTGCGGGTACAGGTAAAACTTATTTAGCAGAACAATTGGTGTCAAAACTGGCTTTAGGAAGACCTCACATAACTATTAATTGTTCTCAATGGACTTCGCCAACTGAAATTATTGGAGGGCAAACAATGGATGGTTATGTTGAAGGAAAATTAATTGAAGCGTGGCAACATGGTTATATTTTAATATTAGATGAGTTACCTAAGATTGACCCAAACACCGCTGGCTTATTTAATGATGCCTTAGCGAAAACAAAAATTCCAAATGCTGTGATATTTAATGCAAGGAAAGAAAGCTTTGTAAAGCACCCCGATTTTGGATGTATAGCAACTGGAAATATTTATCCTGATAAGGAGAGCATGATTTATGGAGCAAATAATAGACAAGATTTATCTCTGTTAGATCGTTTTTCGGGTAGCGTTTATTTTATAGAAAAGAACCCTGATATAGAACAAGATATTTTACAAAACAACATGAGAGGTCTATCTGCGATAAAAATACGCTACGTTATTGAAGAACTGAAATATGAAGCACAAATGTCTCTCCGTTTATGCTTAATGCAAGGGACACCTATGATTTAGAAATGATACGCTTTAATAAACCTGCTAAAAAACAAGATACCCGCTGACATTGGCAAAACATTAAAAATGCAGTAGATAGCTACCTATCCACTTTTAGTGAGGTTCAAAAAAAGAACATCAAGGAAAGAATAAACTACAAAGATATTTTCAAAAGGATTACAGAACATTTGACCTAACAAAATTTGTTTACTAATGCTTAGGGCAAACATAAAAGATGATTTTGCAAACCTATTGGATTACCACCAATGGGTTAACCGTACAATTGCCAATATTTCCATACTAAATGAGGATATGGTAAAACGTTTTTCAAAGGAATATATTGATAAACACATTAATTACAATAAAGACTGGTACGGAGAAGGAGTTACTTATGAAGAACTAAAAAAAGAGTAACTACTTACAAAGACCCCGAATTAATTGAGCGATTGTTAAATCAAGTATCTGATAGAATCTCAGCTCAAACAAAAGATAAGATTAAAGCTCGTAAAGTAAAATTTAATCCAAATGGTTTAGGTGTATTTGTATTTGATAGGGCTGCAATGGGAATGTATCGTTTAAAAGAATTTTATAGTCCTTCCAAAAATGCAATAGTTGAACCACAATTAGTAAATCAATCCGCAAAAGGCTTAACACTTAAAACGGATGGGACAAAGGTAATTGAACGTTGGGAAGAAAAAGCTGATGGTAAACCAAAGATTAGAACAAGTTCAAAAAATGTGTATGCCTATTTTCCTAAAGTAAGCAAAGAGAAACAAGCGGTTGAACTTTTATTTCATGTGGCGCACACTCAGGCATCAAAGCAAATGAACTTTTATATAGCGGCATAGGTGCTATTATAGTTGCAGAATTATTAGAAAAAGCTAGAATACAAACTAAAATAAGTGTTGTATTTGGCAGCTCACCTGATGGCTATTCAAAAACTGCTTACGCTTGTTTAGTTCCTATAAAACAATATAACGAGCCTTTAGATAAAAACTTATTGGCTCTATTATCTTCTGACCCAAGATTTTTTAGATATGAAGGCTTTAAAGGAATTGTAAGTATTTATGATTACTTCCGAAAACAAACACCTGAAACTCTAGGTAGAGGAATGACAAAGGATATTTTACAAGAAGTAATTGAAAAATCGGATTACAGCACAAAAGCAAAATTAGCGCATAACCGATTTTATTTTGGTTGACTTTTAATGAATCTGATGTGATTAAACAAATCAATGAGACCATAGATGAACTTGCTAACCGACTATTACAAAGATGAGCCAACTACAAACATATTCCGTTCAGTTTTACAATTACCTAAACAAGCTGGGAAAAGGTGTTGACGAACTCCCTGAATCATTACAGGATTTGATTAACAAATTTGAATTCGCTAAAAGCCTTTGGGAGAAAGCGGATAACTCTACTAAATCCAACTTGTTTGATGTATTACTACAAAGTGATGCGTTTATTTCCACACTTATTGAACAAGAAGAAATGTCACCTGAATCAGAAGATAAAATAGATAAAATAAAACTAATGGCATTTAAGGCAAGAGCCTTGAAAGTAAAATGGAAGCTAAACAATCCAAACGATTAACATTAATAAGCAACACCATGATAACAACACAAAATTATTTTGACAAAGTGAAAACGATTAATGTATCGGCTTTGCCAAATGCTTTAAAAGAAGGGCATCACTTTACTAAGGAAATTACAGAGAATCATAAAACATGGACTTACTATAATTCAGATAAAGATATTAAATCAACTATTGATGAATACTTAGCCAATCTCTCACACCTAAATAAAGAGAATAAACACAAGCCCGTAAAAAACACAAAACATATTACAGAAGAACAAGCTAGAGAAGTGGCAAAAAGTGTGATTAAACCCTATGTACTTCGTGGAGATTCTTATGAAAATATTAGAAGCGGACAAATGGGTTCTTATAATGACGAACATCACGCATCTATTAAAGGGAACAAAATTGAGGTTACTTCAATAAAGGGCAAAACAACGGATTGGAAATTTACACTTCAAAGTATTTATAACGAAATCAAAGAAGAAAACGGAATGAATACAAAAAAACAATCTACCCCGCCCCCGCATAAAGCCAAGCAAACAAAACAAGTTCAGCCTAAAACTAAACCAATGAAACAAACTCCCAGTACAAATACTCCAAAGCGAACCGACCCCAATGAAGTAGAAAGAATCATTGAAGAAGTGAAATTCATTAAACGTTTTGTATTGCTACAAAATAAACAGAAAACAAAACAACAGATTTTAAATTTTATTAATCAATTGCAAAAAGCTATTGTAGAAAAAAGAATCCGCAAGGTTTCACCTTATGCAAAGTACATTGATTTTGTTCAGGATAATTTGATTAAGTTTTATGATAGCATGGCTAAAACTGGCACTATGCAAATGACCGACAAAATACTTGATAAGTTGATTGAGGTTGCTGGCTCTGAAAAGGTGCGCTTATCGGTTGGGTATAGAAACGTTATATCGGTATTCACGGCAAACAAATTACCAAAGAAAAGCTAAAACCTTACACAACTTAATTGTAGATGCAATACAAAAGGGAAAATTAAAAAAACTGACCCCTACATAAAAACCATTAATCAAATTTTAGCTTCCTTAAAACACTTTTATTCAGTTGCTAAACGAAATGATACATTAGAGGTTCACGAAGCGGTTTTAAATGGCTTGGAAGGAACATTAGCTGGATTAGGTTGTATTGAGTGTGGGGGAAAGAAAAAGAGCAAGAAAAAACGTCCGCAAAATTTAAACGGAATAGACCAGGAACTTGCACCAACACAAACGGAAAACGTCGTTATGAATAGTATGGATTTTTCTAAACTGAAATTTGATACTATTGGATTTATGGGTAAATCGACCCTTATTGGAGACCCCTCAGAAGGATTTACCGCAATGGTATTTGGAAAACCAAAAAACGGGCAAATCTTATTTATGTGTTGATTGGGCTGGATACCTTGCCCGCAATCATGGCAAAACATTATATGTAGCAAAGGAAGAAAAACTTGATGCAACTTTACAGTTAAAGTTGAATGATAAAAACGTAAAACATCCTGATTTATTTGTTAGCGACTACTTACCTGCTGATTTAAGCCCGTATCAATATATATTTTTAGATAGTGTAAACCGACTTGGCTTATCTCCTGAAGACTTAAACCAACTAAAAGAAGAATATCCTGATAAATCGTTTATCTATATTTTTCAAACTACCAAGGAGGGTAATTTCAGAGGTGCGAATGTGTTTCAGCACGATGTTGATGTGGTTATTGAAATCCCGAAAAGGTAAAGCGGTGCAGTTTGGTCGCTTTAATCAAGGCGGTGAAATGGAAATCTTTGATTGAGGTTTATAAAGTTTTTAATCTAACCAGTAAGAATCCTTAGATATAATAAATGGCTGCCCACGATAATTTAATGTTATTTGGTCTGCATTTCCAAGTTTTTTTGCAGCAATTAACGCGGACTTTAAAGCTGTGTTACTAGTTGTAAAAGCTACATAAACCATTGCAAGTAAACTATCAACCAGTATTGGTGATTTAGAATTTTCCAACGCACTTTCACAACACTCCTCTAACATTGCTTTATGAATTGGGTGCATCTCCTTTATTTTCAATTCCTCTATTGCTTTTTGATATAATTCTTCTTTTGTCATTATTACATGGATTAATTAATTTACAAAACTAAAAACACTATTTAAGAACAGCCTTTTCCAATCTTTTCAATTTTCTATCTGGAACAAGCAAATCAGCTACAACGTAAGGCAACGGTTCTACACTTAAATTAGTCATTTTAGCTAATGATTTTACAGTCACTTTTCTGAGATATAAAGCTTCTGCTTTAGGCTCACGAAACCTATCTGAATCACAAAGTTCTGGCTTATCTTCAACTACATGAATTCTGCAAGTAAATGGTCTAGCCTCGTATATACTGCATTCATTGTTTATTAAAAATGGGCATTTCAACTTTGCCAAAGAACTCTTTTCTCTAAAAACATTAAATATTTGGTTACCATCTAAAGGCACATTATTAGGTGTATTTTTATCAAAATAATCAAGCCAAGTAGAAATATCTTCACGGATGATGTTTTTTTGTTCATCAGACAAAATATTCTGAACATACTCCCTTATAATATTTCGCTCAATATTCATAACCTCAATTTGTTGGTAGCAACAAAAAGAACACTGTTTTACACAACAATGTTTCTGATTTTGAGCAAACTTATCAATCTCTTTAAAAAGTGTTTTTACATCGTTGTCTGTCATAGTTAAGGCAATTTACTATTTATTAATTTCAACCTCATTTAAAACTGAATCAAGGGCTTCTGCTATTTCGTGTAACTTCATTGATACTGTTGGAGCAGCGCCGAATCTTCCCCCATGTGCAATAAAATCTCGTTGGTCTTTTATCACTTTCAATTTTTTTAATAAATCATTATCTATTTGACCATCTAAAATAATTATGATAGCATGCAATTTGTCATTTGCCTCACCAATAATTTTCTCTCTTGTTCTATAAAAATCTATTGTTTTTGGAGTATCAGAGCTAACAGTTGTTTTTATTTCACCATACGATGTTTTATATTTCGCAAAAACAACCCTTTCAAAAACAGCAACAAGGCTAACAACAAATGCTTCATAAAATTTCCTATACATACTATCAACAAATTCATTCGCCTTTGTTTCCTTTTTTGTATAAACCCCAGCTACATCTTCAGGCACAAGCTTATCAAGATGGTATCTATTCCCATTGACAAGTTTAATTTCCTTCAGTACGATATTTTCAACCGTTACAATATATGTAAACAGTTCTTGTAAATCGGGATTATTTATTGTAGCCATTCATTTATAAGATTTTCAATATGACTTTGAGTCAAAGCGGTGTGAGTTTTTTTATCATAAGATTTTGCAATAATCCATGAATTTTTTTTATCATCTAAAATTTTCCTATAAATAGTTACATTCCGATATACATTTCCTCTCAAATAGAATTCAAACTTTCCATTATACTCTGATGTAACCCCTGTTATGGGTTCAAGAACTATTGACTTGCTATTAATCGAAGGAAAAGTTATTTCAACAAAAAGGTTAAGTATTCTCCAATATTAGGGTCAACACGCTTTGTTGGAACATAGGTGAATTCCATTAGTTTTCTTCGCTATATTTATGTAAATATTTTTCAGTAATTGTATGTTCTAATTCACCAATTGCATTTGTCCAATTTGTTCTATACACATCCCAATCATCACCTGATTTTTCAGAATTTGACTTTTAAGTGCTTTAAGTTTATCACCTAAAGCTCCGCCATAAGATGGGTACTCCACCGATTTTATTTTGTCTCCTTCAACAATTGTTATAAAGGTAAAATCATTAGTAGCCCTATATTTCTCCCTTCTCACCATATTCAACAAAAGTAAATTTATTACTTTTTTCAAATTCCTTAGATTCATCCGTATGCTGAAAATATCCTACGATAAATGTATTATCATTAAAAATTAATTTTGTTGGTGCAGTTGTTGGCGCATAAACATAAGGACAATCTGCATTTATTTCTCTTCCAATTTCTTCTTTCGTCATAGTTTCAAATTTAGAATTAATTAATTTATTTATTTCCTTACTTCATCAGGCTGAACAAAATAAGAACTCCTTAAAAAATCTGTATATTTTTCCAAATTTGGATAAACAAATTTTTCTGTTATACCCATAAATTTTAGTTCATCAAGTATAGCGTTTTTATTTTCAATAAGAATACGCTCTTTGGATGCTATCCAATCAGTATTTATATTAACAGATTCTTTATCTTTATTACCGCAGCCAAAAAGAAAAAAAAAGCGCCTGATTGATTTGTTATTCTTGGGTTATCCATTTTAGCTTTAATACACACAACTGATTTTAAATGCTCTTTTTCAATAATTGATCTAAATGAATTTTTTCTTGTTTAATCTCATGCAATAAAAAGTTGAATACTTGGCTGCCTATTAAATTTCACTTTACTATTTAAATCTTCATATTTAAAACCATCCTCCATCCTTGCAATGTTTGATAATACTGAAACAGTATCGCTATCAGAGTACTTAACTGATTTATTCGGCACTTTAAAAACAATAACTTCCCCCTCTTCATTTTCCCTGCTAATACAAGCAAAAAATAATGCGATAAGCGGATTCGTTGTTAAATCTAACAATCTAGTCGGCAAACCATAGTGCTGCATTTTCACTAGGTAATCTATCGTTCCTTTACATTGTGAAAACTCTGCTGTATTATGAGTAATTAACTCTCTAAACATTGTATCTTCATTCTGAATATACCCAGTATTCCTATAAATAGAAGGTTGCAGCTTGTATTCTTTATTTGCATGTCCACGAAAAAAAATAGGTGAAATTTGGACTATAAGAATTGCTTTGGATTTTCACTATAAAATCCACAAGCGTATTAATATTTTGAATACTATTTTCCACTCTTCAAATTTAACTATCAAACTATTTCTTATAGTTTATTTTAACAATTTGTCCCAAACACCTATTCGTGTAAGTTCCTTTTTATAATTTTCTAAGGTATCCTTCGTTGGAATAAGATATTCAGTATAATCAACTGCTTTTTGCTTAAAATAAATTACATCTTTACAATTTAATTTACCAAATTCAATCTTTTCAGAATCAGATTTTTCTAATTCAAAATGAGTAATACTTGCTGATGATGAATCGCTGCCGTAAGTTGCTGGATTCTCTTTTGAGTATTCGATTACACATTGCGGATTATAATCTAAAATCAAAAGCGAATCATTTAATGTATAGATTCCCGAATAGTAATAGCCACCAGCGAAATCTATCGTATCCTCCGCAACAACTGTACATAATATTAACAAAGGTAGAATCGTCTAAAAAAATTAATTTTTGATACGAATCTCTTTCTGCTGGAATCACATTACAATTTGCATCCATTCCATCTGCTGATGTATAAACAATTCCTGCAAGACTTGGCTGCTGTTTCTTTTTATCTGGCTCATTACATGAAGCTAGTAGAACTATTCCACAAATAAGTAGAATTAGAGAAAGGTTTGATTTTTTCATTTTGCTGATTTACTATTTGGTTAATTAACTTAATTAAGTTCTAAAATCTTTTTTATTTCCTCAATTATTATTACATCTTTTAATGATTTATCAATTGCTTTTGTTTCACTACTTCCAAGTAAAATTAACCTATCAAGAAGCTTAATAATATCATTGCCAATTTCGATTCCTTTTGCACTTTCCTTAACTGCATTATATGATTTCAAATTTTCCTGATATACATATTCACCCTTTTCATATATATATTTTCCCTTTGGGTAAGAATTTTTATAAGTAGGATTTCCTTGACCATCCAATAAAAGAGGTGTTTTTTTCTTTTCAAGATATACCCCTTCAAATTCATTATGTTTTGCTAGTATTATACTCGGCAAATCATACATTCTTTGTTTTTGCTCCTTTAGTTTTTCCAAAGACACTTCTGCGCTTTTTAATTCTTCTAAATCTTGAGGAAGACTTACACCATTGGGCAAATCCTCCATCCAATTTTTGTATTGATAAATATTCTCTTTAAGGTAATTAATTGCATTACTATACCCATCATTTTTTGACATTTCATCTGCCCTTTTTATAGCTAACTTCAACTTTTCGACTTCACTTTCCCTTTTCTCTTTATCTTGCTCTGATTGCTTGATAGCTTTACTTTGCTCAAACTCCTTTCTCTCCTTTGCTTCTATCATAAACTTATCAGGAGAACCATCTTGATTGTAGCCCACATAAGAATCAATGGTCTTCTTTGATTTTAGTTGCCCATTGTAATAGTAATTTTCAGAAATTAAAATTTTTCCATTTTCATCGTAACTATTTTTTCTCCATACTTTACCGTCAGGATAAAACGTAATTCCCTCTCCTCTACAAGTGCCTTGTTTCAATTCGCAACTATAATAAAGCTTATTTGAAGGATAATAATATATTTCAAATTTCCCATCAGCAGGTGCATTAACAGTTCCGTGATAATTAACCCCGACTTTTTTAACAGCCATTGACCCTTTAAATACAGGTAAACTTTTTATGTATTCATATTCTTCTTCTCCTATTTCGTACTTGTCTAATGGAGTTATTTGTACCCAAACCCCTACTGCCTCATCGTTTTTATAACTCCCCTTTAAATCTTCATAAACACCTATATCTTCACTGTAACTATAATGCACCGATGCGCCATTTAGCACGTCCTTAACATAGGTATCTTTAGAAAAAATCTGCATTTTACCTGAATAGTTAGCGAATTTTGTGTACTTAGTGCAAGTACCTTCTTGCTTACCAAACTGAAAAAAACCTTCCATTATCAATGCCCCACCCTCATCGTAATATTTGGAACTACCATGTCGTTCGCCATTTACATCGACTTGATAAACTTCCTTTTTAATTTTCTTATTAATATCGTAATAAGTGGTTAAGGTTTTCTGTGCGAAAATTAAATCACTATAAATTAGAATCAAAAAAGTAAAAATTATAAATTTCATATTAGTTGCTGTTTTCAATAAATAAGGTTTTACAAATGCCTCGCAGAACAAATTTAATTAATTTAATTTATAATACTTTATTTATTTTAGGAGTATTTCTACATTTTCATTCCCCAGTGTAGTCCATTTTCACTTACAAATTTATCTAGCTCTGCTATACTTTTTTTACCACAATTTCTTAATCTGGAAATTTTACGTTTAGAATATCTAACTAAATCAGAAACCAAAGAAATATTTGCATTAAAACAGATTTGTTTTACACGGGCAGAAAATGCTAGTTGCTGAATTGATAGAGAAAGTACTTTTTTTAGGTTTGGGTCAATTTCTTGTTCCTTAACCACATTTGCCTCGAATATCTTTTTCCACTTTCGTAGGTCCGCGAGTTCTTTTTGTTCTTCTTCACGCTTTCGTTGATTATCGTTAATCTCTTTCAAGTATCGATTTAATTCATTAACAGCTCCCTTGAATACCTCACGTTGACGATAGGTACTAAGATTAAGTTGTTCACTTAGTTCAAAGAAACTCTTATCCCTAACTAGAACTTCTAACAATAAATTTTTTGGAGTTTTGAAAGAGTTTTAGTGTCAATTTGCAAAACCGTTTCAATCAAAATTTTTGAACTTTGCTCTCTTATAGTTTTGTTATCGTTTATTTTTGCTTTCATTAAAACAACTTCTAGTTTTTGTAAAATTCAGGTTTTACATACTTTACAGCTCCTTTTTGTCCTTCATCAATTAAGAAATAAAAATCAATAACAGAAGGTCTAATCTTTTTCAACTGAATACTCCTGTATGAACCTCACAACCTTTCTTAAATTTTTATCTCCGACTTCACTATCAATAATCCTCAATTTTTTTGCTACACGCATAACAATCAAATCTGGTTTCACACAATCGTAACCAATTTCCAAAAAGAAATGGAGCAATGATGTTGTGGATTGAAAAAGGGAATCTTTTCCTTTTTCAACTCTTTTAAAAGAATATCAAAACCCTAACCAAAAAACTTCAATGTCCTTTTTACTTCTTATTGATGTAGGAATCTTTGTCTGATTAAGAATGTTAGCAAATGAACCGATAGCCTTAATTTTTCTAGCTAAACTAACAATATGAAAAGCTTGGCTTGTTGTCTAATTCCTTTAATTGAAGACCAATGAATGTCTGCAATATCACAAGGGTTCAGTAATACAACCTTATCTATATCGAAATTAGAAAAAGCCAAATCAAACTTACCTGATTTAATAACCTGTTCAACTGCTTCCCGAATTAGCATTTTGACTAAATGCAATTAAGCAAGAAAGTATCCTTTAAAATTTCATTATCATTTAGTAAAGTTGAAACTATTTTAAATTGTCTTCTTTCTCTAAAGTAAATAAAGGTCATTTTAAAAAAATCAATTGTTTCAATTAATGTATCTATTTCATCAAATATTTTTTTTCTTTATCTGTCAAAACTTCCATCAATTAATATTTACTCAATAGCTCCTTTAAATAAGGGATTTTTTCAGAAGGATAGTCCGATAAATTTCTTAATGCTTTTTCATCTGCACATTGATTCGATTCCTTAACCAAATTTAGCTGATTTTCCTTTGAACTTACATAAATGACTTTATTCCCATTCATCAATTTAACAAGTTTATTACACCCTTCAGTTATAGAATCTTTAAAAACCCTGTTCTCTACCATTAATATTTCATCTTCGCTTTTAATCAGTCTAAACTGAACAGTTTGCTCTCCAATATAAGGATTTTCATATTTACTTCGCCAATTAACGTATCACCAATTAAATGAATATTTGTTAGGATCTTTTTAACCAATATTGGTGTATTAAAATAATATCCCTTCATTTTTGTTGGATGGTTTCAAATGATATTGTCCCTGAAACCTGTTCACCATTTTTAAAAATATCAATTTTCATAGGTAAATGTCGAACAGTTTGAATTTCTTTATATTTTTTAAAATAACCTTTACTAATATTAGTTGTAGAGTCGATAACAACATAACTTGTACCTTTGTAAAAAGTGTGGACACCGATGAAGTCTTCTGGTTTCTTTGAACAAGATGTAATTAATACTAGGCATGAACTTACAATTAGTAACAATGGTATTTTCAATTTATTCGTTTCATGTTTTTCTTTCGATATAGTATTAATTATTGATTTTTCTAATACTTACTTTTCTCTAATTCTTTTTCCAGTTCAGGCATTTTCTTTTTATGTAGTTCTACATCCCAAACAATGTCCCAATGTTTAATATGTTTACAATAATTCCAATTAAAATAACAGAATCCAATTAATATGGAGTAGCACTAATAGCATTCCAGCCTAATTTTTTACATGCTTGCGGTCTAGCAATTTTTAATTTGAAAGCAACAGTTGAATGTGCGGGCACAAAATCATAAATAGTATATCTTTTTCCTACCACTTGCATCAAGAAACTGAGAGGGATTTGCTCTTTCAATTTCTTCAACTGTCATTACTTTTTGTTCATACGATTGAAAATCTCCAGTTGTAGAATGTCCACCCGATTTTTTGCCTAAAAATAAAATCAAGGCTCATGCACAAACAATCAACACACCCATGCCGATTACAATTCCAATAATAAGTCCTACATTACTCTTTTCTTAACTATTGAGGGTTTAATGGAGGTTTCGGAGGGGTTGAAGACGACTGAGTGTTTATTGGTTGTGGCGTAACAACAGTTTGTTGCGTAGTATTTGAAGAAATAAAACGTTCGAAATTAACTTTAACCTTTCAGGTGTTAGGGCATCCCTTTCGTCATCTTGTAAGTCTTCTACTTTTAAAAGAATTTTTCCATTATTAAGTTTAACTGCGTAGTCAAAATTTTCCGTAATAGCGTATATTTCAAACGCTCCAATTTCCTTATTAAATATTTTTACTTTTTGAAGTAATGATTGTATTTCATTCGTTCCGTAATTTGCTTGCATAAAATTCCATTTAATTAATTAGATATTTAAGTTATAGCTGTGGTTATTTTGTTCTTATAAAATCACTATCAAAGAATTTTTGACACTCCATTCCAACATCTTCCATAGTAGGAAAGAAAACAATCTTGTTGCCGCTAAGTTCCAAAGTAGTTTGAGAATCAACTTCAACACCTGATACTGCCTTATTACTTGAAACCAATTTAGCCGTTCCTGAGAGATTTGTACCCGAACAACTTGAAGTGCCTCCATAAGTTAATTTGTAATTAACACTTTTACCTTCTTGATAATTTGAAATCACTAAAATTCCATTATCCGCGTTTTTTAAATGTACCCTCCCAATTAATAAAGCTTTCACTAAATTATATTTTTTTGCAGGCTGACCCTTTTTTACAATCAAACTGACTTAATGTTAATTTTCCATTTACTGGGGCATCAAATTCATAATTACACTCAGCTGACTGAACCTCATACCATCCTACATTATTTGCACTTCTGTATTCTCCAGTTTCGTTTGATGTTTTCTTTGTAACAGAATTGAAAATTGTTACGTTAGACAATTTTTCTCCATTTTCGATTACTGAAAACTTAAAAGTAATTTCGTTATTCGAGTAAGTGTAATTTCCATCTGCAATTTGAGAAAATAAAGTTTGACTAACGAAAATCAAAATTATTGTAATACAATTAATAGCTACTTTCATTATACTTATTTTTTATTGAGTTTATTTATTTTCTAATTAATAATTAAGTTCAATTGTATATTTAAGTTGTAAAGTCTTTGTTTTCATATCAACATGCCTAAATTTATACCAAACATAGGATGGATTTTGTTTTTTATTGTACTCTTATCTGCATTTTTAATAAAAAATTTATTCTTCGGATGTACTATCAATTTAGTTTCACCAGCATATTTTTTCTTACTTGTAGATGAGTATGCGTAATAATATATATTATCGTTGAATCCAATTGCTGAACTCACTTGTACTTTATCCCCTGGTTCAACCTTCCACCAGCCTTCCGAGCCAAAATATTTCGAGTCTTTATTATCATAAAACATACAGATAGCAACAAAAACAGGCTCATTAGTGTTGTTTTTAAAATAAAGCTGCGCCTTAGCCCCGAAAGAAACTAAAACAAATGTCAAAAGAAATACTAATTTAAAAAATTTCATAATTGTTATTTACATTATCCTACTCTTTTGGCTTTTCGGAATCGCCTTGTTTTATAATGGTATTTAGTCTCTGTACTAGTTTTGCTTCTTTCAATAATTATGCCGAAGCATCCAACTTAAAATTAATTTTACCCAATCCCTAAACTCCATTAGTGAAAAAAAATATTTATTCTTTTATAAATTTCTTACTGAATTGAATAATATTATGGTCAATTATTGCAACTAAATAAATTCCTTTTTCAAACTCAGAAACATCTAAATTAAAATTTTGTTCATTAATATTTTGTTTCAAAGCAATTTCTCCAAGAGTATTATAGACAGTTACAAAGCTATTATTATCAAAAGAATTTATAATAAGAGGTAGTTCAACATTTAATAAAGAACTTGCGGGATTTGGATAAATTTGTAGTTGAGGATTATTTATTACTTCGCTCAAATTTGTTGAATTAGAGTTCACATTATAAACGCTTGCATTGTTACACATACAATCTGTATTAGTAATAACAGTATAAGTACCCGCACATAAATTATTCGACATTGGCATAGCCGTTGTAAATATGTCGAAACCTAAAATCCATGTGTAATCTGTAATATTGCATAATGTGGAGCTATTACTAGGTGTAAAATTTATTGAACCGTCGCAACAAGTAAGACATGAAGTATTATTAATACTGAAACTTGCACAACAAATAGGAGAACTTATGCTTATTTCAGTATCGGATGCAACGCACCCTGTGTCATCAGTAATCGTGACGGTCATTGAAGCATTAAAATTAATACTATCAGCAACACTAGTTGTATCACTATTAGACCACGAATAATGGTATGGGGCTTGCCCGATTACATTTGCAATAAGAGAGTTGTTGTTTTCATCAACACAATCCAAATTATTAATTGCAATTTGGACTGAGCATTGCGATGTACCATATTTTGTAAAAGATACAAGAACCAATAATAATATTTTCTTTATCATAGTATTTGAATTAAAGTAATTGCAAAAAACCCTTATATGAAATGTTTTCGGTTTGATTTCCTTTCATTTTGATGACATAAAAATAAGTACCATCTTCACAAACCATCCCACTTGTTGTTCTTCCATCCCAAGCCACGAAATTTAATAGTGTATCATTAATTGAACTAAAGTTTTTCCCTTCATAAATTTTAACTCCCCAACGATTGTAAATAACAAACTCCATTATCTCAGCATTTTTATACTTCACTTCAAATACATCATTAATACCATCTCCATTTGGACTAAATACATTTGGAATACTCACATACAATGATGTATCGCAATCTCTAACATGTACTTGAATTGTATCGCTAATTTTATCTACACAATATGAATTATTATTGTTGCTAAGTGCTAAAACAATACTTTCATTCCCCTTTAACGTATTTGAAAAGAACAATCATTACCTAATAATACACTGTTAATATACCAAGAACATGATGTATTTGCATAAGTTTGAGCATTAAAAGTAATACTTTCTCCACTACAAATAATTGTATCATTTTCTAAAATATTAGCCTCAATATTTTGCTTAAAAATTACATTCATGCTATCAGTTGTAATAAATGTACATCCTGAAACTATTTCCGTTTGAGTTAAAGTATAAGTTTGATTTCCTGCTACTACTAAATTGGTTTGCGAGTTTAAAGAATTATCTATATTTACTGTTGGTTGCCATGAATAGGTACAATTAATTAAAGGTGCAATGCCAATAGAAACAGTATCATTTAAGCATACATAAATATCATTTCCTGCATTGCAAAAATTGGTAGATTGTAAAATATTAACCTGCACGCTATCTATTACTTCAGTAGCACAATTTACACTATTGGTTGAATCAATTAAATTCACATAATAAGTAGTTGTTTGACTAGGGGAAACAATTAAATTCGAACCCGTTCCCAATACATTACCTTGATTATCTTTCCATTCAAAATTTGTTCCTTGCCAACAACTTGAACAATTAGCTGAAACTGTAGTACTGGCGTTTGGGCAAATTGTTTGTGCAACACCCGCATCAATTTCGGGTAGCTCAAATACTGATACATTATCTATGAAGTAATATGATTGGTCATAGTTAGGATTACCACTGTTCATTATTACCCAAGAAGTAGCGGAATTTAATTTGAAATTCCCTAAATTTAAATATACTTCATCGCCATTAGCAATATAAGTTCCATTTATTAAAACCCAGTTTGTTGTATCCGTTAGAAAATTACCTTGAGTGTTTTCAATGTCTGGAATAGCTGGAAACACAAGGTTACTGTCCACACCAAAGTAAATTCCAATATCATCTGTAGCATAATAAAAAAAAGAAGACAAATTTACATAGAAGGATACGCAATACTTTTTCCAAATCTTAAAGTGTCATTAAGTTTACATTGCACCGATTCCTTATCATAATTATTAGGACATATATTTACTGGACAATACACATCAATGCCAATAAATCCAAGTCCATCATTAGCTAATTGATAATTACTTAAGTTACCTATAACAGGACATGGTGGTGAAAAAGATGAGTGAAAATAATCAGGAGAACCCTGTAATTGCTTCCAGGCTTGCGGAGAAAAATTTACACCAAAGGGATCGCACGTTGCACTTTCAAAACTGTGGTTTGGAACCAAGTTTGAAGGCTGTCCTATAAATAAATTCGGACACACAAGAATTATTAATATATAAATGTATTTCTTCATAAAAAAAGCAAGTCCCGAATATATCGGGACTTACTGTTTTATTTGCTAATCATAAAACTTTTTGATGTTTTAGTCTCGCCATTTATTAATAGTCGGTAAAAATAGATTCCGTTATTCCACTTTTCGCAATCGATAATTGATTTACTTTCCCCTTCAATTATTTTTTGCGTATTAATTAATTTACCTGTTACATCGTAAATCATTAACAAACCATTCTCACCTTCCTCTAAAGTAATATCATAATTAATAATATTTTGAGCTGGATTAGGATAAAGTACCCCATAATTATCTATTATAGTCTCCTCACCTTCAGATAAATTATTTGCAAGTCTGGCATTACTATTATCAACAAAATGGTCATTTTGCCAATATCCAATCATTACACGGGCATCAAACACAGCAGTACCACCTTTAACAGGCCATTGCTGAGCCACTTGTAATAACCTTGCACTATCTTCTCTACTTAATTCAAATAAATCCTTTGCCCAAGTACGATAATACACTTCATCAACAATTTTCGCGTTTTCTTCTGGACTATAACTTGGAACAACTGCCATTAACGCTTGTTTTGCAAGTAGAGAATCTCCTAAATCCATTTTCTCAACAAAGGTTTGCAATAAGCCTGTATTTGTATTTAGTAAACTATCCTTGAATGCAATTAAGGTATTCGCCTCTGGTTGCCCAAATTGTATTAAACTATCATTCTCCTTAATCATTTGCAATGTGGAAAAATCCGCAATTAATTGTTCTTCGGCTGGTAATAAATCAAATGGGGGCTCACGTTTTACTATACGAGCAAGATTTGGATTAATACATGGAGGGGACGCACAACCAAATAAACAATTATACGTCGGATTTGGTAAAGTTAATTGAAAGTCAATTGCAGCAGGTAAACTTAGCACCATTGATGCAGGAATAGGCTTAAACTGAGCAGTAGAATTCCTTGTGTAAAAAATAGGAATTGTGCTGTTTGCACTATAAACTGTTTTTGCAGTAATAACAGCCGCCGCAGACCATTGATTATCTTGTGCAAGGGTTGTACTTCCTTGATTTACTATATTAGTATTATCTAAAACCAAGCCATAGAAATTTTTATCCAAATAGTTACAAGTAACAACAGCTGCATTTGGTGTCCCTAAAGAAATTAAACCTCTACCTAATTTATGGATTGTATTATTAGAGATTACTGATGATGCACTTAAACTAGATGTAATTCCATAACTCGTATTACTGAAAGTTGAACTCGGATTTGCGCCTTGCTTAGTTACATCATTTTCTTTCACATGAATTCCTTTACAATTTTCAACAGTAATACCAAAATTAGGGTTAGTTGTAGTAGCAGTTCCATTACTAAAAGTAATTCCTGATGCCGCAGAAATTGCAGAGTAATTTACATTATGCTTAATAACTTGTGCTTTATTTTGCATGTTCGTTACCCAAATAGCCCTTTGAATTTTCTTAATTGAATTTGATTCAATAGTTAATCTAGCACTATTTGTAATAACTGTATTTTGTACCGCAATACCATAAATACTATTTAAACTTGTTGAATCATTCATGGAATTAAACTTTATATCCAAAACGTGGGTGGCTAATCCATTGGTGTTTTGCGTACATTTAATACCATAATCACCAGAGTTATTAAATTTATTTGAGTTAATTCTACCCAATCTATATTTATTTCTGATATTGAATACCTATAAAATTGTCTTTGAATTTATTATTCTCAATAATACAATATTCAACTGAATTAAAAATTTGAGATAATGCTAATAGCTTTTCTATTTGGTTCTGCAACAACTAAACTTCCAATACCTTCAAACTTATTTTTGTAAATTTCAATTTTACGCACATGAACCTGAGCCATAATACCACCATCACAATTTCTAAAAGTATTAGAATAAGGGTTATTAAATAAATCTGTTGTTGCAATATTACCTACATATAACTCGCCAAATGTTTCAGCCCAAATACCCCACCCTTCTGCTTGACAAGGGTCATCCATAGGGACTTGAATACAATGCCTCCTTAAATCATGGAAATAATTATTATGCACAGTAATCTTAGAGTTAGATGAATGTATTCCTAAATCAATATTTCTAAACTCGTTTTGACCTCCACCTGCTACACCAAAAGTTATCCCCCCTGAATTACCTACTATATCAATTCCATAATGAGAAGTTGTATTCAAGTAAGGGGGTTTTAATGTAGCACCAGGAGAATTAAGTGAAGAGTTGCATTCAAATACTGTTGACTTAACTGTACTTGGATTTGCTGGAGTGTAAGCGCTTATAGATATTCCAGTATAGTTTTTATTAAAAACACTTGTTCCGATAGTATAATTTCCACCTGAGATTGAATTAACTGCTGAAATAGCATCTTCAAATCTACATGATTTAGCAATTAAAGTAGATGTGTTATTAGAAATGAAAATACCATTCCACATTTCAGTACATGAAAAGAATTGGCAACGAGTTAATCCTAATGTAATACCAGGAGCAACTATTATTTGAGAATTAGGAGCCATACGGAATTTGACATTGTTATAATTTACCGAAGAACTAATAGTGTACGTTCCTAAAATATCTACAAAAGCAGTTGTTATTGGATTAGTTATATTATTTGTTCCGTCAGGAATCGCTAGAATTACTGGGTTAGCGCAATATTGTCCGCAGTTATCACTAATTCCAATTAAAATTTGGCTCGTTCCTATACATCCATCTGAATTTGTGCCAGTAACAGTATATGTAGTTGTTACTGTAGGACTAAGCACAAAAGCACTTCCAATACTAATAAGATTGCCTGGTTGAAGTGTATAAGTGGCTGCGCCAGATAGAGTAATAGTACTTGATTGCCCAGGACAAATTTGGTTTGGCGTGGCACTAACGAAATATTCGGTTGCGGCATCACATCTATAGTAATACTTGCCCGTTCCTTGACAGCCATTTAAATCTGTACCTGTAACAGTATATGTGGTTGTTGAAGTAGGATTAACATTTAAAGGACTTCCCACTTGATTACCTGGTTGCCAGCTATATGTATTTGTCCTAAGGCTGTTAATACAACTAAATCAGATGCGCAAACATTAGTTGATGATGCCCAACATTAATGTTTAAATTACCATTACTAACAGTAATTACATCTGAAACAGAAATTGTGCAACCTACATTATTTGTAAATGTAGTTATTTGATGATTCCCCGCTCCTGCTATTGCAGAATTAAAAGAATAAATACCTCCTGCTAATTGCACTCCATTTCCTGTAAATACACCATTTGCAGCGGCAGGAGTAAGATACGAACTTAAATCAGGAATAGTTTGATTAAGGCATAAAGTTGTAGGTAAGGTAAGCGCCATGGCTTGATTTGATGGAACTAGGCTAACATCATCAATGAATATATAAACTGTTGGCAAATTAGTCAAAGTGTTCATATTTGATGAATTAAAAACTACAAAATTACTGAGAGAGTTAGCATTTGCATAGGTAAAAGTTTGCGTGTAATAATGCCATGTATTATCACCAGTAATGTTAATAGCATTACCTAATTGAGTTACCGCAGGTGGTAATGCAGTTGTTGACAATGAGGCACTTGCTAAAACAGCTGTACTACCACCTACAGTAATACTTCCAATAGTTCCAGCAGGCGCTCCCCATGCCCCAGAGTTAGCAATCCTTGCTCTAAAGCTCAAGGTATAAGTCCCATTTTGAAACAATTGGTGTATTAAGGGAAGTTTGCATAGATTCATTCCAATGTCCTGTGCCCCCGCTAAACAAACCCAAAAAAGTGTTATTGGGATTTCCATTCCAACTGTCGGCTGCTGGTGTACTAAAAAAAGTCGATGGAATACCAAATAAATTATTCCAACCATTAATTACATTATTACAATTTCTTTGAAGCACATCAGGAGTAAGCAAATAAGGAGACCAACAATCAGTTCTAACTGTTGGATTTGTTGACCCCATTGTTCCACATGTAGTTGAGCTTTCGAATCCTACATTATTAATTAAACCACAAGCTGTTGGTGTGCAATTGTTATCTAAAATGTAAACATAAATGTAAGTAATATTGCCCCTTTGTCCCGTAGCTGAAACAGGTATATACCTAAGTAAATGCAAGCCAACAGTATTACTGGTAAAGTCAATTGGGGTAATATTGGTTTCCTACTGTTGTTGATAAAATGGCTGTTGCATCATAAACATCCATTAAACATTCAAAATCAGTCGCATTGTTATCATTGTCTAGTATACCAATTATGGGAATCGTTACCCCAGCATTACCCGCAAAAACATACGCTCCAATATTATCAATGCCATCATTTATGCCAGCTACATTAATACCAGCGCATTGTGCAACGTTATAATTAAAAATTGTTGTGCCTGCTGAACCGAAGGTTGAATTAACAGTATAGCCTAAATCACAAAGGACGGTACGTTCTTCAGGAGTCAAATGTCTCTTAGTAAAAGTTGCTCCAGTACCATTAGCATTACTCATTACAAAATATAGGTCATTTTGTGGTGCAACTAATGGTGCGGGCACTTGACATTCATCTTCAAAATGACTTAATGAACTTGGAGCTTCAAAACAATTTGTTGTATAAACAGCTTGATTTCCTCCGCCAATGTAAGAATATCTTACAGCAGAGCCACAAGTAGTGTGGTTTGAATTACAAGCTGCATTAGGTGCTAATGTTGTTATTGCATTTAAGTTGGCATTCCATCCATAATCATAAAGACTACACGCTCCAGTATTTTCAATTAAATTCTCTGTTCCTAGATTATTTTGTAGTCTAAGGTCATATCTTGAGTAATAATTATATCCAGCACCCAATTTTGATTGCCCATCAAAATTAATTAACGATGCAAAACCTAAAGCATGTGTTACTTCATGCAAAGCAACAGAGTATAAATCATACAAACCAGCAGGTGACAAAGCCGAACCTAAATCTGTATTCCAATTAATAGTTGCATTATTAAAATTAAATGCAGCATAACCATGATAAAACGTGCCGCCAGATGTATTAACACCTCCTTGAGTAACAAGTGGTGATGCGACATTTGTATATGAATCAACTCCACTATGAATTGTTTTCCAAATTTCATTATCTGCAATACCACCAAACCCAGCTGCATTATTTTGTGGGACGTTATAAAATGCAGTCGCCAATCCTAACACGCCACTATTTGCAGAGTTCGCATCAATTTGATTTATATTGCGTATCCAAATATTTACTCTATTATTTTGTCCATTGGTTTCTAAAGGTGATTCAATAAAATCTGAGATGTCGGTAAACACTTGACAAATAACAGCCATTCTTGCTAACTCAATAGCACTGTTACCCTCCATTCCCGATCCAACTTCAAAATACAAATTAAAATATCCTGGCTGACAAAGCAAAGATGATGGCTGATTCACTCCACTTCCATTCCTGTTACTTGCACCAACAAATAAATCGCCTAACGAGTATTTATTCCCATATTGGTCAAAAATATTATCAAGTAATCCATTAGGAGATACTTTATTTTGCGTTCCAACCCCACCAGTTGAATCAACTGTTTGAGCTTTCATGTAACCAAATCCTGTCATTATAAAAAATAACAAGTAGCTAAGTAGTAATTTGTTTTTCATAAGTAATAATTATTAAAGAGAGTATTTAATTGCAGGGTGAAAAAGTATAACAATTTTTTGAATTAAAAAACAGGTATTTCTACCTGATTTAGTTAACGTAAAATCACTCAAAAACCAAGTAGTTAAATTATAGTATTTAATTGAAATAAAACACATTAAGCGCAAATCTCATTTCTTACACCAAGATATTTTTATTAAAGAACGAAATCAACATAGACATAAATTCTTCTTGAAACTTTTTTTTATTTTGCAAACTGATTGGAAATTTGATGTTGCTTTTCCAAATAAATAATCATTTCCATTCTATTTTTAAATCCTTGAATTCAATTGCTCCAGTTTTATTCTGATGGTAATCTTGTGGATGCAAAATTGTAAAAGCAAAATTAAATAGTTTAATATATTCATTAGATGGCAACAATGTTCCAAATGTAAAAGTACTTTTAATTGGGATACTTGTATTCAAATAAACATTTGTCGCATATCCAGTTCCGCCAACAACAGAACTACTAAGCTTCAATACATCACCTTCAAGCGTAACGATTTTCAAATATTGGTTAGTTACACTTAATTCCCTATTCTCAACAAGGTTTATCATTAAAATATCAATAGTAACCATTTGGGTCTGTATATCACCTCTTACTTTTGTAATCTTAAATTCCACATCGTTATTAATCTTATATATTAAAGGTTCTCCAAGATTCAAAATTTTTTTTAGCGTTTCATTTTGTTTTTTGAGTAACCCGCATGAATCAATAGGTTGATTTGTTTTAGCAACAGGCGTTGCTGTTGAAGATTTAGTTTGAGCAGTTAATACAGTTATTGTAAGCACGCAAGCGGTTAATGTTAATATTTTTCTTTTCATTGTTTTTATTCTATATAGTTATTTTTAATTTTTCTCTAATATACAATTTTTCTTCGTGCATCACTTTCAGTTCCATAACAGATTATTTTAGCAATTAATTCCTCTCCAAAAAAATCAATCAAAGACTGATGATGGCATTGCTCCGAACATTCTATTATAAAAGAATGAGATTTCTCAACGTCTCCCCTGCAAAATTCGGCACATCTACCATACAAGCCTCCTTTTTCTATTATAGACTTAATTATTTCAATTCGTTTATGACTTAAATTACTTTTTGGCATTTTCAAATAAAGTGAAACAAAGATATAAAAATTCATGTCATATTAGACATGAATAGTTTTCCAAAAATAGTCAGATTTGACATGTGGCGGTTAAACAAAAAATATCTGACTTACAACAAATAGGTGCAAATATCCGAAGGATTAGAAGTGAGAAAGAAATTTCAAGGGCGCAATTAGCTTATGAAATTGGAACTTCCGAAAAACATCTTAGCCGAATTGAAACAGGAGAAGTTAATAGCGGCATATTAACTTATATAAAAATCTCCCGTGTACTTGAGTTACTTTAACAGAAATTACTTACAAAGTGAAACTTTAATTCACTTTGTAGTTAATTTCCCTTCATCATTTAACCAATCAAATAGTATATAAGTAAATCCAAAATTACCTGTCTTTTGATATTTTTTTAGCCTGTTTAGTTTAACAGCGCTATAAATTGATTTTGTAATGGAATTAAAAGGGTCTCTCAATTTCATTTTAAGTTCAGGGTTCAACTCTTAGCATTAAATCAACAATTTGATGGCTATTTAAAGGTTTTCGGCTACGTTCTATCACAAAACATACTTTATCAATATAAAGCCAATTGAAATCATAGCCCACATATTTTTCAAGAGATTCAGATTGATTATAGAAAAGTGCTAGTTTAGATTTTAATTGTTCGATTTCTTTATCTTTATTTTCAATTTTTCTTTGGAATGAATCTATTGCCTTTTCATTTCCTTTTAACTCATTTACTAATTCTTTCAAAGTAGACATTAGTTCTTTTTGATTGTAGCTTTCAAACTTCAAAAAGTTGTATTTTTCCACAATTGATTTAGCTTTTCCATCGTATTTTCTTCTTTTATCATCTTCCATAATAGTATATTTTATCTATTAAATAATATCTAAGCTCAATCTACTTAGTTTGTATTGAAAAGTAAATACATTCTACTTTCAAGTATTTACCTTCGATGTTGAAGTATATACTTTCGATACAACAAGCATGTAGAAAGTACATTGAAGTACCTACTTTCTACTATATTTTACGAACCCAAAAGCCTGATTAACCCCTTTAACTGGTCAAGTTTTTCAATACTCATATTTTGAAGAAGTGGCAACATTTCTTTGATATTTGATTTTTGTGCATCAGCATCATCTACCATAATTTGAAACTGGCTCAACCCCCTATTCAATTTATCCATTTCATAAAACAATTTATTTTGGGAAAGGTGAGTGTAAACTTCCATAAACTTTCTGTTTTTATGTCCTAATAACTTCTGTCCAACTTGTTCGGGAATCCCATATAAAAAGCATATTGTAGCAAAACTATGTCGAGCCACATGGAAAGATAATTTTTTATTCAAACTTGCTTTTTATTTATTTCTTTAAGATGTTCATTAACCTTTTGATTAGATATTTTTCAAATACAAATTCACCCTCTGTTTCATTTAATAATTCAACTGCTTTATCTATTAAAGGGATAAAAAACAGGTCTCCCAGTTTTTTCCATCATTAATTCAATATAAAATTTATAAACCATTTCATTTGTTTCAGGATTTAAAACAAACTTGCCAAAAATATGCTGCTTTCTGTTTAAGTTATTTACATCAGAAAACCTCAGTCCTGTGTAACATGCAAATAAAAACCGCTTAACAGCCTTCCTTTCGCCTAGAGTTAAGCTTTCTATATTTTCAGGCGACAATAGTTGCTCAACTTTTAATAGTTCGTCAGGCTCTAAATAATCTCTACTGGTTAAAACAGGATCAATATGTTTTATTTTGTAATCCTTAAATGGATATGCCTCCTTCAAAAAATCTCCATTTTTAATTGCAATTAAGATTAATGTCCTCAACATCTTTAAACTTTTAGAAACCGTATTTGGAATGTTTCCCAATCCTCCATCCTTAACAGGTTTAAGCATATAGTTTTCATACTCATTCAGGAATTTATAATCTATATGTGCTAATGAAAGATTGGGTCTGAACTTACATATTTTGGAAATTTGTGCCTTAAACCCTTTCATTGTTCCTTCTGCAAGAAGGTGTTTCCTTTTGGTATCTAATTCATGGGTAAAGTATTCTTCAAAATTGTGTATTCCTTGTGGCTTCAAAAAATCATTACTGAAAGAATCAAGTGTTATAACTTTGTTCATCAAATTATGCTTAAACACAATTTCGTTTGCCCTAAACTTTTCGCCATCTAAAAAGGCATTTATTGATTCCCAATTCTCATTCCCTTTTGTAGCTCTTTCTCTTTCCCAATCCCAATTATATAATTGCTCTCTTTTCTTAACATCATAACTAGTTATTTCATCAAGTGATAATTTTCTAAATTCTTTTTTTAGTGAGATAAATTTTCCAGTGCTTATTTTTTGTCGTTGTTTGCTGCTTAAAGAAAATGACATAATTATTTGAACCGAACCTTCTTTGTTTGGTCTTTCTGTTCTTATATAAAAATGAATTTTGGTACTCATTGTATTTATATATTAAATGTTTAACGTGGATTTATTGAATTGATTACAGAAATCGCCTACTTTTTTGTAAGTGGTCGATAAAAGCCTAAAAGTGGTTAAGGTATTCCAGGAGGAATAAAAAGGTGGGGACAGATTGGGGACAGGAATTGAGTAAAACCATCAAATATTTTCTTTCCTAGATAACATAGAAAATTAGTAAATGACTGATAATTAAGACAAAAGAAAAACCCAACAAACGATCGTTTGTTGGGTTTACAGTATTCAGTGGTCATGTAGGGATTCGAACCCCAAACCTTCGCATCCGTAGTGCGATGCTCTATCCAGTTGAGCTACATAACCGTTTTTGAGGTTGCAAATATACGGTTTTTCTATTTATTTGCAAGAATTTCTTTAATCATATCGGGTTTATTGGTAATTATTCCGTCTACTCCCCTTTTAATCAACTTTTAGCCTTTCTGCGCTTGTTTACTGTCCACACATACACCGTTTTTCCTTGTTTATGCAGCTTTTAATGAGTCGTTTGCTTGCAAAAGTCCTGTAAACATTCACTCCTGTCCAATCACTAAAATCATCTTTGGTAAAACCTTTCGAAAAATTAAAACTGCTTAAGGAAGCTTAAAAACAATCAATTTTTGCAGTTTTACCCTGTTTTTGCTTGTTTACATTTAAAAGAGCTTGCTTTTCAAAAGAATGAATTACATCTACCCAAGCTCCTGCCCCGTTCTTTTCTATCACATTCAGCATTCGCGTTTCAATTCCAGGGTAATACTCGCTTCCCTTTTTTAATTCGATAAGCAGCTTTGCTCTTCCATTAATCAATTTTATGGCTGAATCTAATGTTGGTGGGCCATAATCTTTGTTCTTTATTTTTATTTGGAGAAACTGCTTGTAAGTTAACTCCTTTATTAAGTTAGACATTAATTTAGCCGGTGTTCTAAACTCACAGGTTCTGTTAAAGCTCATATCATGCATTAAAACGAGCACACTGTTTTTTGTTTGGTGTACATCGGTTTCAATGTAATCGGCTTTCATCTCAATGGCTTTTTCAAAAGCAGCTAAGGTGTTTTCTGGTTCATATGCACTTGCCCCGCGGTGAGCTATTACTAATGTTTGAGAAATAGTATTCCCACAAAAGTAACAGATAAAAAGAAATGATAACACGAAGACCATTTAGCATTTCACGAAAATAAATAATTATTAACTTGCAGAAGAATAAAAAACTATGCAAAATACAATTGAAGCCGCTTGGCAAAATAGAGAATTATTAAACGATGCTAAAACGCAAGAAACAATTAATGCTGTTATTGAACAATTAGATAAGGGAAGCATGCGTGTTGCAGAGCCTTTAGCTGACGGCTCGTGGAAGGTAAATGATTGGATTAAGAAGGCAGTTATTATGTATTTCCCTATTCGTAAAATGGAAACAATGGAATTAAAACCATTTGAGTTTTACGATAAAATGGCATTGAAACAAGATTACGCAGGGCTTGGTGTACGTGTTGTACCAGGTGCAATTGCCCGTTATGGTGCTTATGTGGCAAAAGGTGTTATTATGCTGCCTAGCTTTGTAAACATTGGTGCTTTTGTAGATAGCGGCACTATGGTAGATACTTGGGCAACTGTAGGTAGCTGTGCTCAAATAGGAAAGAATGTGCATTTAAGCGGTGGTGTTGGAATTGGCGGAGTTTTAGAGCCAGTGCAAGCCGCTCCGGTTATTATAGAAGACAATTGTTTTATTGGTTCGCGTTGCATTGTTGTAGAAGGTGTGCATGTGGGAAAAGAAGCAGTTTTAGGTGCAAATGTTGTATTAACACAATCAACCAAAATAATTGACGTTACAGGAAAAGACCCAATTGAAATGAAAGGTATTGTTCCAGAAAGAAGTGTAGTAATTCCGGGGTCTTATACAAAACAATTTCCTGCAGGAGAATTTCAAGTACCTTGCGCATTGATTATTGGAAAAAGAAAAGAAAGTACAGATTTAAAAACATCATTAAACGATGCCTTAAGAGAAAACAATGTAGCAGTTTAATTTTGGCTCAATTTTTATAGTAGAGAAACAAAAAAATTAAAACATGAAAACACTTACTATCATTTTCGCTTTGCTCCTTTTTGTGAGTACTAATGCCTTTTCTCAAAAAACACTTGACAAAGTTGTAAATGAGACCTGCGACTGCATGAACAAAGCACCCATTAAAGATAATATGAATGGAGATGAGTTTCAAGAAATGATTGGCACTTGTTTAACTAAACCTTTAGGAGATAATTACGAAAAACTTTGTAAAGAACTAAAAATAGTGAACGATGGTTCTACAGAATCTTTACCAACAACTCGGTCAAAAATCGCTTCTAAACTATTATCAGATTGTCCGAAATTTATGGAACTATCTATGAAGGTTGAAGACAACAAAACAAAACAAAAAAACATTGATGGAACTATTAATGCAGAAGAAGTAGGAAAAACAGGGACAGCAACAGGAGTTGTTAAATCTATAGATAAAAAAGATTTTTATTTAATTAGCATTACAAATACAGCTGGTTCAAAAGAATCATTTATTTGGTTACGTTATTTCACAGGTAGTTCTAGCTTTGAAAACAATCCTGCCGCACAAGTTGGAAAAACATCACTGTTACGTATCGCGAAATAAAATTGTATTCGCCAACTGAGGCCGATTATATTACTTACAAAGAAATTATTGAAATTAAATACAACGACTAATTAATTTGAAGAAGTTTCTGGTAATACAAACTGCATTTATTGGTGATGCCATTTTAGCCTCTTCTATTTTAGAAAAGTTGCATGCTTATTATCCTGAAGCTAAGATAGATTTATTAGTTAGAAAAGGAAATGAATCGCTTTATGCAAACCCTCCTTATTCAAACGAATGTATTGTTTGGAACAAACAAGAATGCAAATACAGCAGTTTATTTAATTTACTTAAAACAATAAAACAAAGTAAATACGATGTAGTTGTAAACCTGCACCGCTTTGCTAGCTCGGGTTATTTAACAGCTTTTTCAAAAGCAAAACAAACAATTGGATTTGATAAAAATCCACTTTCCTTTTATTTAATAAAAAAGTAAAACATGATATTGGAACAGGCAAACACGAAGTAGAACGCAATCAAGAATTAATAGCCTCTTTAACCGACAAACAATTTGCGAAACCAAAATTATATCCTTCGGCTGCTAACTTTAGCAAAGTTGAAAATATAAAAAGGAAAATATGTTTGCATGGCGCCATCTTCTGTTTGGTTTACAAAACAATTACCCATTCATAAATGGGTTGAATTGTGTAGTAACCAAAATGCTGACACCAATATCTATTTATTAGGTGCTGCAAACGATTCAGGAATTTGCGAAGAAATAAAAACAAATCAAATAATAAAAACATCGTAAACCTTGCGGGTAAATTAAATTTATTGGATTCATGTGCTTTATTAAAAGATGCTGAAATGAATTATGTAAATGATTCAGGACCTTGCATCTTGCATCTGCCATGAATGCCCCAACAACTGCTTTCTTCTGCTCTACTATTCCTGCATTTGGCTTTACACCATTGGCAGATAAATCAATCGTAATAGAGGTAAAAGAAAATTAGATTGTCGCCCTTGCGGTTTACATGGCCACAAGGCTTGTCCTAAAGGTCATTTTAAATGTGGGAATGATATTGAGTTGTAATTACTCCATTTGATTTTTAATCAAACTTCTATTATACACTTGTACCAAAGCTTTTAATCGTTTTCTATTTCGGGTTTATCTATACAAGTATTTAAGTTTGACAACACAAGTAAATTCCTGCCATTAATCTGAATTATTTCCTTTGTTTCTTTCCCATTAAAAGAACACATTACATTTTTATAAAAATATTGGTATTGGTCGTTATGATAATTAATTGCATAGCGTGTTGCAGTTGAGTCAAAAATATTTGTTCCAAAAGCAAAATACTTTTCATCATAATTTAATTGTCCTAATACAGAAGGCATAATATCTATTTGCTGAGTGATAGCTGAATCAACACCTTTAAGCGAGTTATCTCCTTTAAAATAAAGTAATGGAATTTGGAATGAACCAACTGCCGAATAAGCAAAATCATCACTCGGAGCACCTGTATGATCGGCTGTTACAACAAACAATGTGTTTTTATACCAAGCTTCTTTTTTAATTCTATTGAAAAATAATCTTAACGCATTATCCGTGTACTGTACACACTTATAGATTGGCAACTTGCCACCTTTAAATTGTTGTTTGTATTTATCTGGAATAGTAAAGGGATGATGAGAACTTAAAGTAAATACAGTGGAAACAAAAGGCTGCTTCATTTCATTTAATTCTTTTGCGTAGTTTAACAAAAAAGGCTCATCCCAAATTCCCCAACTGCCATCTGCATCAGCCTCATTATTATATTCTGTTCTTCCGTAATATTCTTCTATTCTAGCTAATTTACAATACGAATCAAAACTCAATGTTCCATTTTTACCACCATGGTAAAATGAACTGTTATACCCTTTGTTTTTTAAAACAGAGGCAAGCGAAGAAATTTTATTGCTACTATAAACAGTATTCAAATATGCTTCATTTAAAGAAGGGATGGAAGAAAGCACTGCAGGAATTCCTTCTATCGAACGCTTGCCATTGGCATAAGAATTAACACAACAATAACTCTCTTTCATTAAAGAATCTAAAAAAGGCGAATAACTTATACCTCCACCTAATCCAGTATATTCCTTTGAAAAACTTTCCAACAAAATAATTACAACATTTGAATTACTAAATTTGGAACCACTCTTTTTGATATGATAAGGAGAATATATTTTATTTACTTCCTCCTCACTAAAATAATTTTTCTCTTCCATGGATGTAAGAGAAGTAGATTTTGCAATGGTAAATGGCGTATTCAATACCAAAGGAATTGAATTAGGAGCAACATTATCACCTGCGTTTACAACATCTATAGGGATTAATTGCAAACCTCCCCGCATTCCTATTATAGTTAATCCTATAACAAAAACAAAAACAAGACTTTTTAATGCAATAGATTTAATTGTGTTCGTTTCAAATTCTTTACCCTTATCGTACCACCTAAAAAAGGCATTATATATATAATGTAAGGCAACAACAAATGCAATTCCAATTACAAACACATACCAAAAATCTTTCAGAAACAAAGGCAATAAGGCGCCCATATCTGCTTGCTCACTCATTAACTTAAACACATCAAAAGTAGTGCGCTTATGAATAAACTCGAAGTAGGCAAAATCAACGCAATTAGCAAACAATGCAATACTATTGGTTAGTAAGAAAATAAATTTTAAAATCCATCTTACTATTTTATTATTGCTAAAATTTACGGGGAAAGCTAAAAAAACAATCAACAAAGCATTGGAGTAAAGCAATGGAACAAGATCAAAACGAATACCGAACCAACTTACTTTTAAAAACTCTACAAAACCAATCTCAGGAAAATTACCTTTATTAAAAAGAAAGAAAAATAACCTACAATCAGCATAAGCCAATAATACAAGGCCAATGCATAAAAGCAAGAGTTTTATTCGCCTGAAATAAGCATTCAAAGCAATAAGAATTAAATTATTTTACAAGTACTTCATTCATCATTATCGTTTGCTTTCTATCAGGACCAATAGAAACAACTTTAATAGGAACACCTGTTTCCTTTTCGATGAACTTTACATAATCAGTTAACTCAACTGGCAATTGCTCTTGGCTATCCATTTGAGTAAGGTCAACTTTCCAACCTTTCATTTCAATGTAAACAGGTTCAACTGCTTCATCAATGATGTCGTAAGGAAGATAATCTATGGTTTCACCTTTGAATTTATAGTGAGTACAAACTTTAATTGTATCGAACTCGCTTAAAATATCTGCTTTCATCATCATTAACTCAGTAACTCCGTTAATCATAATCGCGTAATTTAATGCTGGTAAATCTAACCAACCACAACGACGTGGGCGACCAGTTGTAGCACCAAATTCACGCCCTACAGCACGAATTTGTTCTCCCACTTCATCATTTAGTTCAGTAGGGAAAGGTCCGCTACCAACACGTGTGCAATATGCTTTAAAAATTCCGATTACATTTCCGATATTACCTGGAGCAACACCTAAACCTGTACAAGCACCTGCAGTAACAGTATTTGATGAAGTAACAAAAGGGTAAGTCCCAAAATCAATATCTAATAAAGAACCTTGTGCGCCTTCTGCCAATATTTTTTTTCCTGCTTTCATTGCCTTATTAATGAAAAGCTCACTATCAATATGCTTTAATTCGTTTAGCACTTCAATACCTTCAAAAAATGCAGGCTCTAATTCAGCTAAATTATATTCGTAATTATGAAAAGCTAAGATTTGTTTGTGTTTAGCTACCAATGCTTCATACTTTTGTTTGAAAGCTGGGCTACTGATATCACCAACACGAAGACCATTTCTTCCGGTTTTATCCATATACGTTGGTCCAATACCTTTTAAGTAGAACCAATTTTATCTTTTCCTTTTGCTGCTTCCAGAAGCTGCATCAATTAAACGATGAGTAGGCAAAAATTAAATGAGCACGTTTAGAAATGTACAATTTTGCTTTCACATCAACACCCATTTTCTTTAGCGCATCAATCTCCTTTTTGAAAATAACTGGGTCGATTACAACTCCATTACCAACAACATTAAGGTTACCATCATGAAAAATACCACTTGGGATTGTATGTAAAACGTGTATTATTCCGTTAAACTCTAATGTATGACCTGCGTTTGGACCGCCCTGAAAACGTGCGATTATATCATATTTTGGGGTTAAAACATCAACGATTTTACCTTTTCCTTCGTCTCCCCACTGCAATCCTAATAAAACATCTGCGCTCATAGTAATATATAATTGTAAAAAGTCAAAATTACCCAAAAAAAGCCCGTAGAATACCCGTTTTAATAATTTGTTAATATGTTTGAGAAAAACAGATTTAATCGCCTAAACAAGGAAAACAGGCCAACATAAAAAATTTTTCGTGCGATTTATGGATTTTTAAAACACCTGCCATCATAAGAGCAAACAAAAACAAACGCATTATGAAAAAATTAATTCTTACCCTCGCAATAGTTACAAACCTTGTAACAATTAGTAAAGCAGCCAACGGCGACAAACAAGTAAAATCAAAACCCGAAAAAGTTACCGTATACATGAACGGGGCTCAGGTTTACCGAAACGCAGAACTTACTTTGCAAACCCGGGCAAAACCATATTTTTGAAGGTTTGGAAGCCTACATCGACCAAACAAGTATACAAGCTGGCGGTAAAGGAAATTACATTATTACTGATGTTCAATATCAAATTTATAATCCTGAACTGCAAACCATTCGCAATGCTGGCGACACTAAGTATAATAAAACACTTCGTCAACTCAACGACTCAATCGAAAACATGTATTCTGATTTTAAAGAGTTAACAATAAAAAAAGAAGCTTTAACTCTTGAAAAAGGCGTATTACTTAACAACCGTTTATACAAAGGCGAATCAAAGAAAGACTCATTGGAACTACTAAAAAATGGTTTAGTGTTCCTAAGAGAAAAACTAAACAATATCAATATCGAATTATTAAAAATTGAGAAACAAGAATCAGTTTTAAATAAGAAGAAAGAAAAAATCGAAAACAGAATTAATGAAATTAATAATGAACTTAGTCAAATGAGCATGCCTGTTGATGTTCAAAAAACAGATTACAGAATTGTTGTTGATGTAATTGCTGATGCTGCAACACCTGCAATTATTAATGTGAATTACTATGTAAACGGGGCAAATTGGACGCCAATTTATGACTTAAGAACAGATGGAGTTGAAAGCTCAATAAAATTAACATACAAAGCTTTAGTAAAACAAAATACAGGTGCAGATTGGAAAGATGTTCGTTTAACTTTATCCACAGGAAATCCAAAACAAAGTTTTAATATTCCAAACATGAGTACTTGGTATTTAGGAGCAACTGTTTACAATAATAAAGGGAAAGCATATAAAAAAGAGATCAGGAAATGATGATATGAAATCACTTGCATACAATAATGGTCCAACAAGCACCGCTACAGGATCCACTTTATGACGCAGAGACAATGTTAGATGCCAATTCCAGTTCGGAATACACAGTAATGAGCGACAATATTGTACAAGCTGATTTTGAAATTAAATTACCTTACACAATTCCATCAGATAACAAAGCGCACATTGTTTCTGTTATGAGTAAAGAACTACCAACCAAATACGTTTACAAAGCAGTTCCTAAATTAGATATGAATGCATACTTAACAGCACGTAACAAGTTGGGAAGACATGAATTTATTACCAGGGCAAGCAACTTTATTTTCTCTGGAACTTATGTTGGTCAAACTTATTTAAACTCCAATGGAAATAAGCGATACATTAGACTTAACACTTGGACAAGATAAAAGCATTGTAATTAAACGAGAAAAACAAAAGACAAAATCAAAGAAAAGATGTTGGACAATGACAAACTTTACACCTTTGCTTACGAAATCAACATTAAAAATGGTAAACAAAAAAAATAGAAATTGAAATTCAGATCAATTGCCTTTATCAAGTAACAAACAAGTAGTAATTGAAAAGGAAAATATTTCAAACGCAAGTTACAATGAAAACAATGGTTTTTTAACTTGGAAACAAAACATAAAAGCAAAGGATAGCAAGAAAATTAGCTTTAGTTATATTATAAGGCACCGAAAGAAATTCCAATTGCAGTGAGGTAATTAGTTTAAGAAGCTATCTCAAAAGGGCAGCTTTTTTTATTTTATGAATTAGCTAATATTTCGCTAATAATTTCTTAATACTCAACCCTTGAACTAAAATAGAAAATAGTACAATACAATAAGTACTAACAATAAACAAACTGCTTCCTTCAACTTTATTAAATATAGAGAGAGCTAATGCAATTGAAATACCACCTCTTAAACCACCCCATGTTAAAACCATTAAATTCAATCTCTTGTTTTTCTCTTTTCTATTAAAAATAAAAAATGCTGGTAATAAAGAAATGTAACGGGCAACAAGCGAAACAAAAATTAAAATTACGCCAATTACGATATATAAAATATCAAATGGAACTAAAAATATTTCTAAACCCATTAACACAAACAAAATCGTGTTACATATTTCATCAATCAACTCCCAAAATTTATCGACGTACTCAGTGGTTACATCTGACATTGCATTTTCCTTTCCTTTATTTCCTATGAGCAGTCCTGCAACTACCATTGCCAAAGGGCCGGAAGCATGGAAATGAGACGCAATAGAATAACCTGCTGTAACAATTGCAAGAGTAACTAATATTTCTGTTTGGTAGTGATCAATTGTCTTCATCATCAAATATCCAATATAGCCAATAACCAAACCAATTCCAATACCACCAAATACTTCAACAGAAAATATCTTCATTACATTCCCAAAAGTAAAGGCATCTGAACCACCTGAAATTAAAGAAAAAATAATTGCAAAAATAACAACCCCTACTCCATCGTTAAACAAAGACTCTCCAATAATTTCGGTCTTTAATTTTTTTGGTATTTTATATTGTGACAAAATACCTATAACTGCAATTGGATCTGTAGGAGAAATAAGTGCTCCGAACAAAAAACAGGAAACCAAATTTATATTAACTCCAAAAAGCTCAACAATAAAATAAGTAAGCAATCCAATTATTAAAGTTGAAATTATAACACCTAAAGTTGCATAGGTAAAAACTGTTCCTCTAGAACCTTTTAATTGAGCAATATTAACATGCAACGAACCTGCAAATAGCAGAAAGCAGAGGATAAAATCGAGAACAAACGAACTAAAATCAAAATCAGTTAAAAAATTACGAAGTGGTGAAATAGAAGTTGGATTGTATACTTCTACCAATTTTAATGCAATACCAATAACTACACTAATAAACATAACACCGATGGTAGTAGGTAATTTCAACCATTTATGATTAATGTATCCAAAAATGGCGGAAATAGAAATAATTATCGCGAAAAATTCAAGCATATTACAAAAGTAATGTAAAAAAACAAACTTTACATTTTTATATGCAAACTTGGTTATTAAAACCAACTTAAATTAATTCTAAATAGAATTATCAAACTTTGGGAAAACAATTTTTGGTTTAAACTTTTTTGCTTCTTCTAGTTTCATTCCAGCGTAAGCAATAATAATTACTTTATCACCTTTACTTATTTTTAATGCAGCTGGTCCATTCATGCATATTTCTCCTGTTCCACGTTTTCCAGTAATAACATAAGTTATTAATCTTTCTCCATTTCGATGGTTAATCACATGCACTTGTTCACCTTCTATTAGGCCAACAGCATCCATTAAATTTTCATCAATTGTAATACTACCAATGTATTCAATATTTGCCTCAGTAACAAAAGCATTATGTATTTTTGATTTTAAGACTTGTAACTCCATAATTAATTTTCTGATACCATATCCCACAAAAGTTTAGGTTTCACTATGGTTATTTTTGTTCCTTTACTTGTTATTATATTTTGATCCTTAAATATTCTTAACATTCTAACCAATGTTTCTTTTGCCGTTCCAACAAAACCTGCAAAATCATCACGACTTATAGCAATCTTAACCGATTTTAAATTTTCATCATTTCGTTGATAAACACTACTTAAAATAAGTAAACTTAAAGCCACTCTCTCTTTTACTGCATACTGAGAAAAAATTGTCATTTTATTTATCCATACAGAAAATTCCTTTGACAAAACACCTAATAGTTTGCGAGCTAAATGAGACGACTTACTTATTATACTATTAAAAATTTCCCTTGGAATAAAAGAAACAACCACTTGATCCATAGCCATTGCAGATACTGGATGTGGTTCTTCCGCCAATAATGGACGATACCCAAAGTAATCTCCTTTCTTATATATATAAACTATGCTTTGTTTACCATCGGCATTTGTTTGGAAAATTTTTACTTTTCCTTTCCTAATTATATAAACTCCTTTCGAGAAACTATTTTGCTTAAACATATACTCACCCTTCTTATATTCTATTCTCGTCATTTTATCTTTTAATAATAATGCTTCACTTGCTGTAAGAAAATCAAAAAAGGAAGATGATTTTAAATGATATTTTTCTATGTTATACTCCATGGCTTAATAATATTAATCTTAAATAAAAATAAAGTTGACAATTGTCAATTTTATTTCCAATTCATTGTTTAATTTTGTAGCATACTTTTTCACACCATATAAACCTGTTGATACCAAGTGTATCAGCAGGTTTTCAATTAGTACGCTTCAATCAAAATTTCATCTTATTAATTCTAATTCTTTTATCAAATTGTTTTCGACTTCAATTTAACAAAACAAAAATGAATAAAACTAAAAACTTTGTTAAATTAAAATTATTCAACACGCTATAAAGCTTGTAAAATCAACCGTTCAAATAAGTCTAAACCTCGGTTTCAAACAATCGACAATCAAATTGATAATTATCAATTAAAAAAAACAAGCTTATACGTTTCTTGTCGACCTATTAACAACAAAATGACGATTATGAAATTACAATCTTACGCATTACACAATTACAAGAACATTGAACAAATTGGGAAACTATCCGCTGAACAAATAGAAGCTATTGAAGTAGTTGGAAACGTTTTACCATTCAAAACAAATAATTACGTTGTAAACGAATTAATAAATTGGGATAACCTAGAAAACGATCCAATGTTTAAACTAACATTTCCTCAAAAAGGAATGTTGAATGAAGAACATTATAAAGCAATGAAAATTGTGCTTGACCATACAAGCAACCGAGATGAAATAAAAAACATGGCAAATATTATTAGAAATGAATTAAACCCTCATCCAGCAGGACAAGTTGAACATAATGTTCCAAAATAAATGGAGAAAAATTTCTGGGGATGCAACATAAATATCAGAGAAACAGTCTATTCTTTCCTAGTCAAGGTCAAACCTGCCACGCATATTGTACATTCTGTTTTAGATGGCCTCAATTTGTTGGAATGGATGAATTGAAATTTGCAACTAAAGAGGTAAGTCTATTAAGAGATTATGTTCAATCACATAAAGAAGTAACTGATATTTTGTTTACTGGTGGCGACCCAATGATTATGAAAGCTAAAATTTTCGCTTCTTACATTCAGCCATTATTAGATGCCGATATTCCTAATTTGCAAACAATCAGAATTGGAACAAAAGCTTTGGGCTATTGGCCATACAAATTCACTACTGACGACGATGCAGGTGAAATGCTCACACTGTTTGAAGCTATCATCAAAAAAGGGATAAATCTTTCTTTCATGGCTCATTTTTCCCATCCAGTTGAATTAGAAACGCCAGCGGTTAAAGAAGCAATTAAAAAGCTCACAAATATTGGTGTACAAATAAGAACTCAATCTCCAATTTTAAAACATATAAATGATACTCCTGAAATTTGGGCAGATATGTGGCGAAAACAAGTCAACTTAAATTGCATACCGTATTATATGTTTATACCAAGAGATACAGGCGCCCAAGAATATTTTGCCATAACACTAGAAAATGCTTGGAAAACATTCCGTAATGCTTACCAGCAAGTTAGTGGTGTTTGTCGCACAGTTAGAGGCCCGAGCATGTCCTGTACTCCTGGCAAAGTGCAAATACTTGGTGTTACCGAAATTAAAGGGGAAAAAGTATTTGTATTAAGGATGTTACAAGGCAGAAATCCGGATTGGGTAGCAAAACCATTTTTTGCAAAATACAACCAAAATGCAATTTGGATGGATGATTTGAAACCTGCATTTAATGCTGAAAGATTTTTCTTTGAAGATGAATTAGAATGGAGGTTCAATGAACACGTGAATGATGCTGAAACCGAAAGATTTGAATAATGAAACTGCTTGAATTATCCTTGATTATTTGTGCTTTTACAATTTCAACTATAGGTTTATTTTCATTCATATTTTATTGGTATATAAAAAGTAAAAAATAATATGCTATTTGATGAAATAAAAAAAATTACAAAATACAGGTTTAACCTTAATGAAGACAAAGCGGATGAAAATGAAATTGTAGAGAGTATAAAACGAGGTGTTGAATTTAAGGGAGTAAACTTATGGACTTTAATATTTGCAATCTTTATAGCATCAATAGGATTAAACACAAATTCAACTGCTGTAATAATTGGCGCAATGCTTATATCCCCTTTAATGGGGCCAATTATGGGCATTGGGCTAGGCGCTGCAATACTTGATTTAGAGCTAATTAAAAAGGCATTGAAAAATTTGCTTTTCGCTACAGTTATAGCACTACTTGCATCAAGTATTTATTTCTTCCTTAGTCCACTTCATGAAGCAAAATCCGAATTATTAGCGCGCACCAATCCAACCATTTGGGATGTTTTAATTGCTTTATTTGGCGGGCTAACTGGTATAATCGAAGGGTCAAGAAAAAACATTGGAAATGCAATTCCCGGGGTTGCAATTGCAACAGCATTAATGCCTCCATTATGCACTGCGGGTTTCGGACTAGCAATTGGTAACTTTACATTCTTAATTGGTGCTTTCTATTTATATTTAATAAATTGTTTTTTCATTTGCCTTTCAACCTACTGGATAATTAAATTACTTCGCTTCAAAAAAGTTGAATCAGTAAATCAACCAGTACAAAATATAATTAAACGTTTAATTATAATTTTTTCAGTGGCAATAATTGCCCCCACTTTGTATTTTGGATATGTACTCGTTAAACAAGAGCTGTTCACGAAAAATGCTAATGAGTATATTACAAATGAAATAATTAGTGATTCATTATTTGTAATAAATAAAAAAATTAAAGCTTCTGATAATTCAATAGAATTAGTTGTTTTAGGAGATGATTTGAATGAAAAAAAATTAGCTCATATTAAACGGAAAAAAAACAACTATGGTTTAGAAGAATCAAATCTTATTATTACAAATGCGAAGACAGGCATTGAAACAGGAGAAGAGAACTACTCCAAAATAATTGATGAATTATTCTTAACAAACAAAAGTAATCTAAGTAAAAAAGATTCATTAATAAACATCTTAAAAAAAGAACAATTCATTAGCCAAAAATTAAAAATCGACGAGAAAAGTTTATTGAAAGAATTTAATATATTATTTGGAAAAACAAACCTATTTTCAGTAAATAAAACTATTATATTTGACGATACATATAAAGCAAAAGACACTTTAGTTATTTTATATGTGAACCCGAAGGAAAAAACAATGGACTTTCCTAAAGATAAAATTAAGGAATGGTTAAAAGCCAGAACTAAATCTAAAGAAGCGAAAGTAATAATTGAATGAAATGGAAATTAAGAATATAAATTTCATAGAGAAGTTAATCAATTGGATACATGAAAAAACAAACGAGAAACAATTCTTAATTTTTTCAAGTATATTAGTAGGAATAAGTGCAGGTATAGCAGCTGTAATTTTAAAACTATTCGTCTTTTTTATAAGACAATATCTTGTTGAAGATTACTTTTTAAAATTTGATTATAAATACATTTACCTTGCACTACCTCTAATTGGAATTGGCGCTACCGTATTTATTGTTAAGTATGCTTTTAAAAACAATTTAAACAGAGGAAATACAGCAATACTTTTTTCTATTGCGAAAAAAAGTAGTTTTCTCCCCTTTCATCAAATGTATTCTCATATTATTACAAGTGGCTTAACGGTTGGTTTTGGTGGGTCAGCTGGGCTTGAGTCTCCTATTGTTAGTACAGGCTCTGCAATAGGTTCCAATTTTGCCAAAACATACAAATTAAGTTACAAGGATAGAACTTTACTATTGGCTGCGGGTGCTGCTGGCGGTATTGCAGGAGCATTTAATGCGCCAATTGCAGGAGTATTATTTGCATTAGAAGTAATTTTAGTAGATATGAGTTTGGGAGCATTTATTCCGCTTTTAATTGCTGCTGCTTCAGGAGCTTTATTGTCGAAGATAATTTTACATGAAAGTAGTTTATTGTTTTTTAACTTAAAACAACCATTCGATTATCATAATGTTCCCTTCTATATTATTCTTGGTTTATTAGCAGGAACAGTTTCTCTTTATTACGTTAACTTTTTTGATAAAGTTGAATCTAAATTCTCCAAAATAAAATCTGGATTTACTAAATGGATTGTAGGAGGTATTTGCCTGGCATTTTTATTTGCCCTTTTCCCTTCATTATTTGGAGAAGGATATGAAAGCATTAAAAACCTTTCTGAATTAAAAGGAACAGAACTATTTAAAGATAGTTTGTTAGTTGATTATATTGGCGACAAATGGATATTATTATTATTTATTGTATTAACACTTTTCTTAAAAGCAGTTGCTGCAGGTATAACCTTGGGTAGCGGAGGTAATGGAGGAAACTTTGCCCCCTCATTATTTGTTGGTGCAACACTAGGTTTTGCATTTGCATTTTTCTTAACGCTACTTGGATTTTCGAATATACCTGTAAGTAATTTTACCATTGTTGCTATGGCAGGAATATTAAGTGGTGTTTTTCATGCGCCGCTAACTGGTATATTTTTAATTGCCGAAATAACTGGAGGATATGAACTGATTATCCCATTAATGATTGTTTCTGCTATTAGCTTTATCATTGTTAAATATTTTCATCCGGAATCATTAGATGTGAGAAGATTAAAGCAAAAAGGTGCATTTGTTTCAGACAATAAAGATTCGAGTTTGTTAAGTAAAATAGACACGAAAGAAATAATTGAAACCGACTTTACTTCCATTCATTTCAAATCTTCGCTCAGAGACATTGTTGAAACAATTAAACATTGCAAAAGAAATACATTTCCTGTAGTTAAAAAAAACAACAAACTAATTGGCATTATATACTTAGATAATATTCGCGAAGAAATGTTTAATCCAGAGCTTTACGATAAAATAACAGCAAAGGAAGTAATGAGAAAACCCACAAAAATAATCGACGTTAATGAAGATATTTTTTCGATTATGAAAAAATTTGAAGAATCGGGGCAATGGAATTTACCTGTTGTTGAAAATGGAATTTACATTGGCTTTTTATCTAAATCTAGTATACTAGATAAATATAGAAACCAGCTTTTGACTTCTATGTAATATTTACAAAAACATAAAAGCAAAGGATAGTAAAAAGATAAGTTTTAGTTATACGATTAAAGCTCCGAAGGAGATTCCGATTGCTGTTAGATAGTTATTTATACTTTTGAATTTAAATTATAATAAATAAAAAATCCCGTTCATAAAATATGAACGGGATTTTTTTGACACTAAATATTGCTTAATTAAATAACCAACGGAACAATAAAAACAATCCTCCCGATAATATGATTGTAACAGGCAATGTTAACACCCATGCTAAAAATATATTTGTAACTGTTTTCTTTTGTAAATTTTTTAATCCTTTTTTAGCAACCATAGAGCCCATAATACCACTTGATAACATATGCGTGGTACTTACTGGAACTTTATATGCAGTTGCAACGCCAATACCAATTGAAGCTACAATCTCAGCACTCGCACCTTGAGCATAACTCATGTGTTGCTTACCAATTTTTTCTCCAATTGTCTTTACAACACGTTTCCAGCCAATCATTGTACCTAAACCTAATGAAATAGATATCATAATGATTACCCAATTAGGAGCAAATTCTACTAACTTCTTTGCACTTTCAATTTCAGTTTTTAATGTAGCAGCTTCTTTATCTGTAATCGCAACGTTATCACGGTTTTTTAAAAGTTTACCTGCTGCTTTTGTAATCTTAACAATATCTTTTCTCAATTCAAATCTATCTTTTAACTCAATTTCGGTAGCAAGTGTTTTCGTTGAAATAGCTTCTGAATAATGCTTTGTATGACTAATAATTGTATTGTAATTTTTTCTTTCATCAGCACCAAATTTTGTAGTATCTGTTGCCGAAATGATTTTTTCAATACTTACAACATTTGCATTAATACTTTGTAAGTTAACTGATTCATCTAACGAATAATAAGAAGGCATCACTGCAATTAAAATCATCATTACTAAACCTACACCTTTTTGACCATCATTTTGTCCGTGAAAAAAGCTAACAGTACCGCAGGTTGTCCATAAAATCATTCTAATCCAAATGGGTGGTTTTTGACCAGGAACAGCTTCTTTATAGAACGAATCATTTTTAATAAATCTTTTAAATATGAAAAGAATAACAATTGCCAAGGCAAAACCACCGAAAGGTGATATTAGTAATGCCCAACCTGTATCAATTGCTTTATCCCAGTTAACTGCATCTAATTTTCCGTTTATAAAAAAGAAAGATAATCCAATACCCAAAATTGATCCAATCAACGTATGAGAACTGGAAGAAGGAATACCAAAATACCAAGTTCCTGCATTCCATATAATAGCGGAAATGAGCAAAGCCATTATCATGGCTATACCATTATATGGATTTGTATCTACCAACACCTCCATTGGCAGCAAGTTTACAATTCCCATTGCAACACCAATACCTCCAGTTAAAACACCTAAAAAATTCAACAATCCGCTATAAACTACTGCGGTAGTAGGTTTCATACTATTTGTATAAATTACTGTAGCAACAGCATTTGCTGTATCGTGAAAACCATTAACAAATTCGAAAGCAACTGCCAAAAACAAGCAGATTATAAGTAGTATTAAAATTCCAGTCGTCATATTTTTCTAATTTTTCGTAAAAGTAAATCTAATAAATAAGTTCAATGTTAAGTTAAAGTTAAATTCCCAATTCCACCTGAAAAACACCAAATAAATTTTTGTTATGGTCGGTTTGGTCACTCAATTTTCTATCTCTATTATAAAACACATTAAATTGGGCTTTTACTTTATGTTTCATTATATACTTTGTAACACCCAATCCGTACTGCTCATTTTGATTCATTAAAGAATACAATTCGTTTTGAGGTGTAACTAAACTATGACGTGCTGCAATTTCCCATCTGCTTTTAAAACAATAGCTTATTTGAGTATTTATTCCATCACCATCAACAATAAAACGCGTATTGCTTCCACTTTTAGTTATTGGATTTTTATCTGTATCTCTTCTCATATATTCAGCCGTTAAAGCAAATCCTTTATACTTCACTAAAAAATCTGCAAAATAAGTACTGTAACTGCGTGCAGCATACAAATCTTTTCCTAATTGCCCCTGTGTTCTAACTGCCATATCGTTTAAATGATAACCACCTGCTAATGAAATTTTCGGTTTTTCCTCACGAGCTACGTCACCTTCAAAATAATCTCCACCGTCAGTAAAATCGCCCAAAGGCAATAACTCAAGTCGTCCAGTATAAGCTAAACCCGAATTGCTTCCAACACTATTTCTTCCTTCACCTGAAGTAATTGCCGTTTTTAGTATTGTTTTAAAAGTGCTTCCAATTTTAAAACTATAATTAGCAAAAAAACCAAAATCGCGGTCCAATGTAAAATTTGCATTAACAGGAGAGCGGTCATAAAATTGTAATGTCCCAGAAGAGTTAACACGTTGGCGGTTACCAGGTAGTTTACCTTGTCCAAAACCTAATTGTAAATGTTTTGTTGGTTTATAAAAAATAATTGCATCTCTCACAACATTTGGACTTGTATTGTTTACAGAAGCATCTGCCATGCTCCAATCCATATCACCACGCGAAAAGGACAATTGTAAGTAATAAGTTAATTTTGGATTATACATATGTCCGTAAAAAGTTAAACGACATCTTCTAACTCGTGCTTCCCAAGAATTTGGACTTAAATCCTCGTCAGAAACAGTTGTCATCATAAAACGATTCTGCATTCTGAAACGCATGTTAATCGAATAAGAACTATCTGGAGTAGAAATACCGATACCATTTTTAAAACTCACAGTAGGAGTTTTATCCTGAGAATAAAAAGCATTTGTAAACAAAACGCTAAGCAAAAGGCAGATAATTGTTTTTTTCACGTTAACTGAATATTAATTTTCCGCAAAAAAACTATAAATAGATTAGCTTAACATCTCCTTAATGTTAAGGAATTGTTATCAATTGTAAATAAATGGTTATCAGAAATTTAATTAATTTTTACGTACCCTTGGATCAAGGATTCCGTAGGCAATATCAACAAAGATATTGGTTACCACAAAGAAAAGGGCGAATACTAAAGTAGAACCCATTACTACTGGAAGGTCATTTTTAGATAATGCTTCGAACACCTCGTTTCCAATGCCTTTCCAACTAAAGATACGTTCAACTAAAACAGCACCCGCCATTAAACCTGCAAACCAACCCGAGATAGCTGTTACAACTGGATTTAAAGCGTTTTTAAGCGCATGTTTAACTAACACTTTATAAAAAGTTAATCCCTTTGCTTTGGCTGTACGAATGTAATCTTGCGATAATACATCTAATAATGAACTTCTTGTTAACTGAACAATAACTGCTAATGGGCGCATTCCCATTGTTATGGTTGGTAAAATTAAATTTTTCAAATCGAGTTTTTCGCCTTCCCACACATCATCTGTAAATAAACTTCCAATGGGACTGAGGCCAGTATAATCGGCCAAAACGAAGCCAAAAAGCCAAGAAATAATAATGGCAACGAAAAAAGCAGGCGCCGACATTCCTAATGCGGAAAGAATAAGAGCTAATCTATCAAAAAATGTATCCTTTTTAACAGCCGCCAAAACACCAAGGAAAATACCGAAAATGGAGGCGACAATAATAGAACTTAAAGCTAAAACTGCCGTTTCGGGCAATGTTTCGGATATAATTTCGGATACTTTACGTTTGGTAATATAGGAACGCCTTAAATAAGGCTGTTTAACCACCATACAAGTTCCTTCGCCAAAAGAAACTACTTTATTGTATGAATACTTGCTACTATCTAAATAATAAGGGCTATTGTGGTCGTCAGCATTGTGAAAGGATAAAAACGACAAATCGTTTAAATACATAAAATACTGAGTAACAAGTGGTTTATCTCTGCCTAAATCCTTGTTAATAGCTTCAATTGCGTCTTTATTAGCACGTTGGCCAAGCATAACAGTTGCTGGGTCGCCAGGAAGTACGTTGAATAAGAAAAATATCACCGTAACAACGCCAAATAGCACCAGAGAACCCTCAAATATCTTCTTAAAAATGAATTTTATCACAAATCAGTTATTACGAACTACGAAATAAACAATAATTTCCGAAATTAAGTAAAGTTTTAGATAATTTCATTTTATTTACCGACCAATAGTTTTAATCTCATTTTAATCTTTAAATTCACGTTCCAATTTTAGTTATGCTAGATTCTCCATTACACGAAGATCAACTTCTGCGTTACACAGTTGATATTGAAGATAAACCTATACGGGGATTCAATCAAACTGCATTGGTTAGCTTTTTTGATTTTAGCGGCAGGAGATTATCACAAGTAAAATATGGAGTAATTACTTTCGAAGAAATAATTGCAAAAATAGACGCGGGAGAAAACATTGTCTTAAACAATGCTTACATAAAAAACTTCTCATTAACAGATTATAGAACCGAGAAGGGATTTGACGATAGTGTATTTATTACTCTAAAAAATTTCTCGGCTAAAAAAACCTTTTTCGACTGCGACTTATTAACTGATTTCATGTATGCCAAATTTGAAGGCGATAAAACAATATTTGATGCCTCCATTTTTGCTAATGGAAATGCTGATTTTAGCAATGCAGATTTTGTTGGCGGAGACGTAAGTTTTAAAAAAGTGAAATTTGGAAATGGCAATGTGAATTTTCAATCTGTACACTTTGGCGAAGGAAATATAAACTTTAACAATACAAACTTTGGAAGCGGCAATCTATCTTTTGTAGATTGCTCGTTTAGTCATGGAAACGTTGATTTTAAAAACATCTATATTGGTGACGGCAATGTTGATTTTAAATTTGCGCGCTTCGAAAACGGAGACATTAGCTTTGACAAAGCAAGTTTTGGAAAAGGAAAAAAGGATTTTAAAAACATTGAATTTGGCGGTGGAAAAATAGATTTTAGACGGGTTGAATTTAATGATGGTGATGTAGTATTTGAAGGTGCTGAGTTTGGAGACGGGAAAGTTAATTTCAGAAGTTCAACATTTGGCGAAGGACATAAAACATTTGATGAAGCAGACTTCGCTCATGGTGAAGCACAATTTGATTTAGTTGAATTTGGAACAGGATCGGTAAGTTTTAATAAAACAAAAGTTCATGATATTTCCTTTAAAGGTTGTGCACTAAATTGTTATTTTGATTTACGCCTTGGCGAATGTCATCATGTGGATATGTCGAATACAATTGTTAGAGACATTATTGATATACTTCCCGAAGATGACCATGTGGTTATAAAAACACTTAATATTAGTGGGATGCGGATTTTAGGCCGAATTTTTATTGATTGGAGGATAAATAATGTGTACGACCTTATTCATTCTCAAACAGAAACTCCTCTGTTTAAAATGGCTGAACAATTCCGAATTTTAAAAGAAAATTTTAGAAACAATGGACAATATGAAGATGAAGATGCTGCATACCTTGAATTTAAAAGATGTGAAAGTAAGGCAAGATTAGAAAAAGATAAAACTACAACCAACATTGTAAAGAAAATTTATGCCTATTCTAATTATTACTTTCAACGATATGTATTTGATTTCATCGGTCACTACGGAACTAATCCCATCAGGGTGGTTGCAAATATGGGAATTGTGTTTAGTATATTTAGTTTATTCTTTTATTTTGCAACCGAGTACTTTCCTTCTTTTGGAACAATAGCTACAACCCTGCCTCCTGAATACAATCACATTCATAACTTTTGGAACACATTTTATTACAGTGCAATAACTTTTTTTACAATAGGCTACGGAGATTATTTTGCTGAAGGTTACTTAAAACCATTTGCTGCATTTGAAGGATTTACTGGAGTATTTTTAATGAGTTATTTTACTGTAGCATTCGTTCGAAAGATTTTACGTTAAAAATCAACATTTTAGATTTACTTAAATCAAACAAAAATTAAAAGTATGGATACAACTCTATCAAACGAAAACAAAGGCTTACCAGAGGAACAAATTTTAAATATTCCCTCAAAAGCTAAAAAAGATCATGATGATCACGGGCATGAAGAAGAAAAATTTGATTTGAAGACTTGGATAAAAGATTCCATTTCTATCATTGTGGGCGTGATATTCGCTGTTGTTGGTTTAGAGTTTTTTATTGTTCCAAATCATTTATTAGATGGAGGTGTAACAGGTATTTCTCTCCTTTTAGCTGGTATAACAAAGATGGATGTTTCTATTTTCATTTTTGTTATTAACCTCCCTTTTATTTTCATGGGCTATAAACAAATAGGAAAACTATTTGCACTCAAAACATTTCTTGCCATTGTAACCCTGTCTGTAATTATCTTAGTCCTTCACTCCTTTCACCCAAAACCAATTACTGAAGATAAGTTACTTATTGCAGTATTTGGCGGAATGTTTTTAGGTGCGGGTATTGGTTTTGCCATGCGAGGTGGATGTGTACTTGACGGAACAGAAGTATTGGCATTATGGTTAACACGTAAATCAAGTCTGCAAGTAGGAGAGGTTATTTTGATTCTTAATGTTCTAATATTTGCAGTTGCAGCAATGTTAAATGGTTTAGAAACAGCTTTGTATTCTATTCTTGTGTTTATGGCCGCTTCCAAAACAATCGAATTCCTAACAAATGGTTTAGAGGAGTACACTGGAGTTACTATTATTTCTGAAAAAAGCCATGAAATACGTAAAGCTATTATTGCACAGTTGGGTCGGGGAGTTACAATTTATAGTGGGAAACGTGGTTTACGAGGCAAAAAGGCACAAGAAAGTGGATTAAACGATCGTGATATCATTTATACAGTTGTTACAAAACTAGAGTTAACTAAAGTAAAGAATATTGTGAATGAGTTTGATCCAACAAGCTTTATGACTACACAAAGTATTAGCAGTGTAAAAGGAGGAATGGTTAAAGCTAGAAAACTTCACTAATAAATTATTGAAAAACACTTATTTTATTTTATCAATCAAATAATTTTGATACATTTATAACAACAAAAATTAATTAGAAATTATTCATGAGTGACCCAAGCGCAAAAAAAACAGACCGCTTTAAAAGCAAATTACTTGTAAAAGAATTGCAGTTAGAGGCTTTGCTTGACATCACCAATTCAATTAATTTTAATTTTTCTACACTTGCAGTAATTGAAAAGTATAAACACTTTGTAAAAGACCAATTAAAAATAGAAAAGCTTGTTCTGTTCAGTAAATTTGCCCGTTGGCGTTGTTTATTAGACTATGGATTAGAAGAAGGCGAACTAGATACTATAGACGTTGAGCGCGACTTAATTCATCTTAAAGAAATAACATCTGTAGTTTCTATTCAGATTGATGCTTTAAAAGATTTTGACATGGTTGTCCCTGTTTATCAGGGAGAAAAACCACTTGCTTATTTGCTATTAGGTGATGCTAGTGATGAAGAAAATAGTGTTAGTGGCATTATTAAACATTTAAACTTTTTACAATTACTAACTAACATATGTGTTAGTGCTATCGAAAATCAGCGCCTTGCCAAAGAGGTTCTTAAAAAAGAGCAAGAGCAACGTAAAATGATTGAGGAGCAAAATGAAAAACTTGAAGGATTAGTATTAATTAGAACCCAAGACTTACAATTAGAAAAAGAAGAATCTGAACGTTTATTAAATAATATTTTACCAAAAGAAATTGCAATAGAGTTAAAACGAAATGGTTCAGTTGCGCCAAAAGGTTATGAAGACGCTTCTGTATTATTTACCGACTTTAAAGGTTTTACAGCTGCATCGGCAAAAATTACTCCACAAGAATTAGTTGGCGAATTAAATGATATTTTCAAAGCCTTCGATTTTATAATGGAGAAGCATGGCTTAGAAAAAATAAAAACCATTGGAGATGCATATATGGCGGCATGTGGTATTCCGCAAGAATCGAAAACACATGCGATACAGTGTGTACGCGCTGCATTTGACATGATTGCGTACCTTGAAAAAAGAAAAGAAACTGCCGAAATAAAATGGGAAATGCGTGTTGGCATTCACTCAGGGTCAATTGTTGCTGGTGTTGTTGGAACATTAAAATTTACTTACGATGTTTGGGGCGATGCAGTTAACACAGCGTCCCGAATGGAAAGTAATGGTGAGCCAGGAAGAATAAATATTTCAGAAAACGCTTACAACCATGTAAAGGATTTTTTTGAATGTGAATACAGAGGCAAACTTGCTGCAAAAGGGAAAGGTGAAATAGACATGTACTTTGTTAACCGCGAAATCATAAGTGAACGTTTAATTAATGTAAAAGATTTTATACTTGACAAATTAGAAAAAGAACTACCTAACGATTTATATTATCACGGTTATCATCACACTATTGATGTTTTTGAAGCTGCTTCTGCAATTGCATTAAGGGAAGACATTGGAGTTGCAAATATTGAATTAGTTAAAGTTGCCGCATTATTCCATGATTCTGGATTTATAAAACAATACAAAGTTAACGAACCAGTAGGTTGCGAAATTGCAAAAGATTTTTTGCCCAGCTTTAATTATACAAATGAAGAAATAGAAAAAATTTGCGGAATGATAATGGCAACACAAGTTCCACAAAATCCACAAAATCATTTAGAACAAATAATTTGCGATGCAGATTTAGATTATTTAGGTAGAGCCGATTTTCTTCCAATAGGAACAACCTTATTTCAAGAATTAAATGGACATGGTATGGAAATGAATCTTCATCAATGGAATGAGATGCAAGTGAAATTCCTGACCTTACATAAATATTTTACCGAGACTGCAAGAAAGATGAGAGATACAGGTAAACAAAAGCAATTGGACAAAATTAAAAGTATGTTGAAATTTGATAGCGAATTAAAGGAATTAGAAAATAAAGCACAAAAAAGACAGACAACAGAAGAATAACAATTAATTAAAATTAATTTTAATAATATGTCAGAAGAACAAAACTACGGAAGCGGTAAAATAAAACTTACCTTTTCAAAAACTTGGGAAATTTTAAAGCCCTACTTAAAAAGCAGGTTCATGGATCAGCTTAAAAGTGTCTGGATTATAATTGCCTACTTGGTACTTTTTCAAATCGTATTATTACAACTTCCAATTGTATATTCATTAATGATTGGCTTAGGGGTATTAGTTGTAATTCTTGGCTTAATGTTTTTCATGGAAGGACTCACGCTCGGACTAATGCCTTTTGGAGAAGTAATTGGCGTTAAACTACCTTTAAAATCGAAACTTCCAGTAATTTTAATTTTCGCATTCCTTTTAGGTGTTGGTGCAACTTTTGCCGAACCTGCAATTGCAGTTTTAAAAGCAGCTGGCTCTGGTGTTAAACCAGAAGCTGCACCTTTGTTATATAGTTTATTAAACGAATTCTCTGGCCAACTTGTACTTTCGGTTGGCGTTGGTGTTGGTATAGCAGTTTTACTTGGGGTAATGAGGTTTTTAAAAGGATGGTCTCTTAAAGCTTTTATTATTCCATCAATTGTAATATTATCTGCAATTACACTGTATGCACATTTTAACACTACTCTTAATCCAATTATTGGATTAGCTTGGGATTGTGGTGGAGTTACAACAGGTCCAGTAACAGTGCCATTAGTAATTGCTTTAGGAATTGGTGTTTGTCGTGTTGTAAACACTGGCGACTCAAGTAGTGCTGGATTTGGAATTGTAACACTTGCATCTATTTTACCGGTTCTTGCTGTTTTATCATTAGGTATCTTCCATTATGCTGCTGATGATTATTATGGCGCTAAAAACTCTAATTTAAACGTTTCATCAGAAAAATCAATTCAAGTTGCAGCAACAACAAGTACAAGTGGTACAGCCGAATATGATTTTACTGCCTTTACAAATAAAGAACTGCAGGAGTTTAAAAAGAATGGCTCTGTTTCAGGAACAAATTTAATAACCTTCAAAAGTGATAGTGCATATCTTTCTGATGGGAAAATTGTTGTGAAAAACCCAACTGTAGTTTTAAAGAAAGAGTCTAAAAACACTGTTAATAAAGATGATGTAAGTGCTTGGGATAAAAAAACAAGTATATTAACTGCAATGAAAGATAATGTAATTGCAGCATTACAAGCTATTATTCCTCTGTGTTTGTTTTTATTTATTGTACTTCGTTTTGTATTGCGTGAAAAAGTACCGAGAGCCGATGAAATATCACTTGGTATTCTTTGTCAGTTTTTGGTATGGCTGTTTTTGGAATAGGAATTACGTTAGGCCTTACTCCATTAGGAAGTCAATTAGGAAGCAATATTCCTTCTGCCTTTGCTCGAATTCAACCATGGGGATTAGAAGGTCATCAAGGGCCTTTATTTGGCGCCGGTTTTGGCGGTAAACTAGTTGCAATTGTATTTGGTTTCTTCTTAGGTTATGGCGCAACACTTGCCGAACCTGCTTTAAATGCATTAGGTGTAACAGTTGAAAAAATAACAGTTGGTTCATTTAAAAAACCGTTGTTAATGCAAACAGTTGCAATTGGTGTTGGATTAGGAATAGCTTTAGGAGTGTTAAAAATCGCATACAATGTTCCTCTCTCTTATTTACTTATTCCTCCATATTTATTATTGATTCCACTCTCACTCATGTCGTCTGAAGCCTTTGTGAATTTTGGTTGGGACAGTGCTGGTGTAACAACAGGACCAATTACTGTACCTTTGGTACTTGCAATGGGATTAGGAATTGGGGCAAATGTACCAGGTGTAATTGATGGATTTGGAATACTTGCATTAGCATCGGTTGCACCAATTATTGCTGTGCTCACAGTAGGATTAATAGCTTCGAGGTCGAATAAAAAAACTGCTAAAACTAACTAAGCCATGGGACAATTAAATTTTCAAAATAACTACTCATTAATAACTGCAATTCTTCCAAAAGAGACTGCAAATGAGATATTAAAAAAAGCTATACCTGAAAGTATTAATACAGATATAATTGTGAGTGCACGAGGAACTTTTTATAAAGACAAATGGTATCAAAGGTTCACTCCATCAATTAGTCCTGAGGAAAGTATTTTTGAAATTCTTACTCCAGAAAACTTGAGCGTATTGCTAATGACTAATATTGCTATAGCTGCAAACCTCCAAGTTTCCGGAATGGGTGCAGTTTATGCAATAAAATGCGAAAAAACACTTTTTCTAAATAATTTAAGTTTTCCAGATAAAATAGAAGCCTTTTCAGAAGAATACGTTCATTTTAAACATGAACTTACTGGGATATTTTGTATTATTCAAAAAAGCATGGCCGAAAAAGTAGCAACTGCTGCTATGCGTGCAGGATCTCCTGGTCCAACTATTGCTTTTGGTCAAGGATTAGGGATTAGAGATAAATTAGGATTGCTTCGTATTGCAATTAGCCCTGAAAAAGAACTGATAAGAGTTGTTGTTGATTCCTTTGATGCAGAAGAAATTTTCAACGCTATGGTTGAAGAGGGTAAGCTAGATACTCCAGGAATGGGTTTTATTTATACAATGCCAGTTGAAGATGGAGTAATAAATATTGCAAGTGTTGCACCAGAAAAAAACCAACTTGCCTCTAACCAACAAATCATTAAAGCAATTGATGAAATTAAGGGCGGAAGCGCTTGGCGTGCTCATTTGGGCCAAAACAATGGTAAAACTCAAAAGAAAACTTTAAGTAATTTATCAAGATTAACTTGCGTTGTTGAAAGAGGAAAAGGAGATTCACTTACCAAGGCGGCAATGAATGCAGGTGCTCCAGGTGCAAGTATTACTTATGGTAACAAAAGAAACCATACTCAAAATGAAGGGGTAGCGCTTGCTGTAAACAAAGAAATGGAAATTATTGAGATGACCTTAGCACCTCAAAAAGTAGACGAAATAATTTCTGTAATGATTGATGCGGCTGTTGCTGAAAACAATAATGACTTATACTTTTATACTCAACCAGTTCCAAAAGCATTAACCTATTTAGGATAAATAAATTCTATGAGTACCTTGTTGGAAATACAAAGTACTCATAGAATCTCATAAAAATGGAAAAAGTATTCATCACTGATAAGGTAATAGAAAAGCTAGATTTTACTCAAGTACCTTTGGAATTTGGCGAATACGAGCAATGCAAATTTATTCATTGCAATTTCTCTAGTATTTCCTTAGCAGGTTTTAATTTTTCGGATTGTGAATTTATTAATTGCAATTTAAGTTTAGCCAACATAAACAAAACATCATTTAGAGACGTTAAGTTTAAGGATTGTAAATTACTGGGCTTACATTTTAATGATTGTAATCCATTTATGTTTAATGCTAATTTCGAAAACTGTTTCTTAAACCTCTCTTCCTTCTATAAATTAAAAATGAAAGGGATAAAATTTATCTCCTGCAGTATGCACGAAGTGGATTTTTCGGAAACTGATTTAAGCGCTGCATTATTTGATAAATGCGACCTTTCAAATGCTTTATTTGAAACTACCTTACTTGAAAAAGCAGATTTTAGAACTTCGTACAATTACTCTTTAGACCCTGAGAAAAACAAAATTAAAAAAGCGAAATTTTCGCATGAAGGTATTGCAGGTTTATTAGGAAAGTATGATATTATCATTGAATAAGATTCTTAATTTTTTGAAGTATCTTTGATTTCTAATAAATTTATTCATTACAAACACATGCCATTTTCATCCTTAGGTTTATCGCCCTCATTGGTAAAAGCTTTAAGCCTTGCCAATTATAAAGAGCCCTACCCTATTCAAAGTCAAGCAATACCCGCTATCCTTACAAAAAAAGATGTATTGGGAATTGCGCAAACAGGTTCGGGTAAAACTGCTGCTTATGCTTTACCTATACTTGAACAATTACAACATAAAACAAAATCAAAAAACAGATTTGTAAATGTATTGGTGTTAGTTCCAACTCGTGAGTTGGCCGACCAAGTGAGCGAAGTATTTAAACAATTTAGCAAAGGTCTTACTGAGCCAGTTAAAACAATGGCGGTTTATGGGGGTGTTTCTATTAACCCACAAATGATGGCTTTGCAAGGCGTTAATGTATTAGTTGCAACACCAGGTAGATTAATTGAATTAGAAGAAAACAATGCTGTTCATCTTTCAGAGATTAGTGTGTTAGTTTTAGATGAGGCAGATAAAATGTTGAATCTTGGTTTTAAAGAAGAGATGACACGCATTTTTGATTTACTTCCAAAGAAACGTCAAAACCTATTGTTCTCTGCAACACTAAGTGAGAAGTTAGATGGCTTAAATCAAGTTTTATTAAAAGATCCATTAGTAGTTAAGATTGAAGCAGAGGAAGAAAATATTGACCTTATAAAACAAACTGGTTATTTTGTAACTGAGGTAAAAAAAGGTCCACTACTTAGATACCTTATAAAACATAATGATTTAAAGCAAGTACTTGTTTTTACTTCATCCATTTATAGTGCAGATAAAGTAGTAGATAAATTGAAGAAAAACGGAATTGATGCAATGGCAATACATGGCGATAAAAGTCAGGAAGCCCGAAAAGATGCATTACATAAATTTAAAATTGGTAAAACAAACGTTTTAGTTGCCACTGATTTAATTTCACGTGGTATTGATATTAAGTTTTTGCCTTACGTTATTAATTACGAATTGCCCCGCTCTCCTAAAGATTATATTCACCGTATTGGTAGAACAGGTAGAGCTGAATCACCTGGAGAAGCCATTACCTTAGTTACCGAGCAAGACAAACATCATTTTAGAGTAATTCAAAAGAAAATGGGCAAATGGGTAACCATGATTGACTCTGAAGGCATTGATCTTAAAGGATTCTAAAAAAAATTGCCATACTTTAGAATAAAGGGGCTACCTTTGCAAAAAATTTCAAAAACAGAACAAAATGAGACGCATAGTTGAATACAGAAAATTAATGAACATTACACAAGAAACAACTCTTGCGGACTTAAAAATTGTTTACAGAAATTTAATGAAAGAATGGCATCCAGATAAGTTTGCTGATAATGAAGAGAAAAAAGAAGAAGCTGAACAGAAGAGTAAAGAAATTATTGAAGCGTACCACTTTTTAGTAAGTGTTTCTCCTGAAACACACGAAGCTAATAAAGAAGAGTACACCCGTATTGTTTCTACTGCAGCTGTTGATAATGTTGAATACAAAGGCCAAACATTAAAAATATTTTTTCAAGATGGTAGCGTTTATGAATACTTCAACGTTCCAAAAGCAACTTATAATAAACTAATGAATTCAGGTGGGTTTTCGCGTTTTGCAAGAAGACATATCTTCTATGAATTTATTTACCGCCCAGTAAGTAAAGCTACCATGGCCCTTTAAGCCATTACAGCTTAATACACAAACTTGTTGTAAACGAGTAATTATCGTAAGCAGCTTTTTTATCCAACACAAAAATCTTATCCATCGAATTATAATGCTTGGCTTCTATTCTCCAAGTTAATTTGTCGCTTACTTTATAATCAAAGTTTACGGAGCTGCCCAGCACTTGAAATCCATTCTTTGTTCCTGTACCAATAATTATTTGGTCTTTATCATTGTAATACTCCGAACGAGCTGCGATGATTGCTTTAGGGGTAATCTTATAACGTAAAATTAAAACTGGCGAATACCAAGTTGCGTAGTTTACTGTGTCTTTTTTATCGTAGCCTATATCAAAACAAGCAATGATTCCGAATTTATCAGTTGGTTCCCACACAGCGTAAATATTATTAAACACACGTAATGCATTTAATGAATCAGGTTTTTCATAACCAGTAAAATTACTCCAATTGATAGTTAACTTAGAACTTGGTTTAAATTGCATTTGAAAACCAAAAGAAGGTTTGTTCACATAATCGGGGCGTTGAATATGTTGCCAACCGTTTAACACCAATGCTGCAGCGTTAAATTTTTCATTCTTACTTACAAACGAAAGTTTTGCTCCCGATTGATAATATGGCGAATTTTCTGCAACTAGTGAACGACTTAAGGTCCAACAATCTGCGCCAATAGCACTTTCGAAACCAATGTGAGAAGACATTATACCTGCATCTAACCAAAGGTTAGCTTTTTTGCTCAACTTAACTCCCGCAGTTGCTTCGTATATATTACGCAAAGAAACAGGCTCTGCTGACAAATTATATTGCGCATAATTACCAGCCATTAAAGCAACAACACCTCTGTATTTACTTGCGTCATAAGAAGCTTTTATGATAGCTAAATTTGCATTTATTTCATTATGACGTTTATGATTGTATAAAAACCCAGGTTTTTCGTGATTGTCAGGAGCTGACAAATCATACGAATAATAAACTTCTCCGTAACCTGAGAACGTTAATTTACCTGTAGAATCAGATTGAGAAAATGCACTAAATGAAAATAGAGCAGCAAGGCAACAAAAAATATACTTCATAAATTAAATTTGAAGTATAAATTTATAAATTAAAATGAGATTAAATTAATATTAAATTGAAATTAATTAAAGTTTTTTTGCTTCGTTCCAATATTTGTCCATTTCCTCTAGTTTACAATCAGACAGAGCCTTCCCCTGCTCAGTAATCTTTGTTTCCATGTATTGAAAGCGTTTAATGAATTTTTTGTTGGTGCGCTCTAATGCATCTTCCGGATTAATTTTATGAAAACGTGCATAATTAATAAGTGAAAACATTACATCACCAAACTCATCTTCCAATTTATCTTTATTCTCAGGATTGGTTTCTACCTCATGTTTAAACTCAGCCATTTCTTCTGTTACCTTTTCCCACACTTGTTCTTTGTGTTCCCAATCAAAACCAACACCCCTAGCCTTTTCCTGTATGCGCATTGATTTAACTAATGCAGGCAAGCCTTTTGGGACACCTTCTAAAACAGATTTATTTCCAGTCTTTAATTTTATTTGTTCCCAATTACGCTTTACATCATCTTCGTTCTCAACAACAACATCACCATAAATATGTGGGTGACGTTCAATCATTTTATCACAAAGCGAATTAATTACATCTGCTATATCAAAGGCTTTTGTTTCGCTAGCTATTCGAGCATAAAAAACAATATGCAAAAGTATATCGCCCAGTTCTTTCTTAATATTAGGAAGGTCTTTTTCAATTAAGGCATCACTTAATTCATACATTTCTTCAATGGTTAAATAGCGTAAACTATCCATTGTTTGTTTTTTATCCCAAGGGCACTGCTCACGTAATTCGTCCATTATTTTCAATAAACGACCGAAAGCTTCTTTTTTTTGTTCCATAACTAAATTATTCGAGCCTAAAAGTACCAAATTAAAATTCGTATTTATGTATAATTCAAGTTCTTAGTTATAAACAAAAAACGCATCAACGGTAAATAAATAAATGATTTTAACGTCATTTTAATTAATAAATTAACGTTCGGATAAATAACGCTTTTTGCAAAACGAAATACATACCAATTTTTCAATTCTTAGTACCCTGTGTTACTACGATGTATTTGCGCATCCTTTAAGTTTAGAGGAAATTCATTCGCGAATGAATAAAGCTGATACAATCGAAAACATTAAAAGTGAATTATCAGTTTTAGTTGAACTTAACATAGTTAAACAGCATGAAGCTTATTTCTTCTTGCCACATCATTCAAACGAAATTGTTGATCTGCGCAAAGAAAAAGAAGTATTGGCTACTAAATATTTAGAAAAATCTAAAAGATATTCTTCTCTCATTGCTAAATTTCCATTTGTAAGAGCTGTTTGTATTTCAGGTTCACTGTCGAAAGGAGTAATGGACAAAGATGGAGATGTAGATTATTTTATCATTACAGAAAAAGGAAGGCTGTGGATTTGCAGAAGTTTATTGATTTTGTTTAAAAAAGTATTTTTACTTAATTCACGAAAATATTTTTGCACTAATTATTTTGTCGACATCAATAACCTGGAGATTCCTGATAAAAACTTGTTTACTGCTACAGAAATCAATTCGCTTAAGCCTGTGCATAAATCAGAACATTTTGATGAATTTACTAGACAAAATAGCTGGACAAAAAACTTCCAACCTAATTTCAAAAATGAACTAAATTCTTCTACAATAAAAGATACAAATGGCTTAAAGCGAATACTTGAAAAAGCACTAGCAGGTAAAACAGGTGAAAAACTTGATGCTTACTTTTTTAAGCTCACCTTAAATCGTTGGAAAAATAAATTCACAAAATTTGATGCGGAAGAATTTGACTTGCACATGCGAAGCAGAAAAAATGTTTCTAAGCATCATCCGCGAGCATACCAAACGAAGGTGTTGGACAAACACAAAGAAAGTCTTTCGAAATTTTCTTTACAACTAAACGCTTTAACAACCGAAGCTGCATAATATGAAAGTGCTTTTTACACATTCTTATTTTTGCAGTTTGATCCTAAACAGGATAATACGAATACACCTTATCCGCCATTGGCAACGATTTACGCTGCATCATTAATTAGAAATAATAATTATGAGGTCGATTTATTTGATGTACAATTTTGTGAATCGGCAAACGAAATAGAATCAAAAATTATTTCCTTTAAACCTGATGTGTTGGTTATTTATGATGATGGCTTTAACTACCTAACTAAAATGTGTCTTACCAACATGCGCGAAGCAGCTTGGGAAATGCAGGGCATTGCAAAAAAACACAATTGCAAAGTAATTGTTTCCAGCTCGGATGCAACCGACCATGCAAGAGATTACTTAAACAAAGGTGCAGATGTAATTATTGCAGGAGAAGCGGAGCAAACCTTATTAGATGTTCTTGATACTTATAAAAATGAATTACTCCTAAATAAAATTGCTGGAATAAAGTATTTACAGAATAACGAAATTGTTGAAACCAATACGAGACAAGTTATAAGAGATCTTGATTCTTTGCCAAAACCTGCTTGGGATTTAATTGATATTGAGAAATACAAATCACGTTGGTTAAAACATCACGGCTACTTTTCTTTAAACTTTGTAACTACTCGTGGTTGTCCATATAAATGTAATTGGTGCGCAAAGCCTATATATGGCAACAGGTATAATGCACATAGTCCAACATACATTGTTGAATTAATAAAAGACACACAGGCGAAATTTGGATTTGACCATATTTGGTTTGCCGATGATATTTTTGGATTAAAACCAAATTGGGTGAAAGAGTTTAATGAGCTTTTGAAAAAAGAAAACATTTCGATTAAATATAAAATCCAATCAAGAGCCGATTTGTTAATGGAAGAAGATACCATTAAACACTTAAAAGAATCGGGTTGTGATACTGTTTGGATGGGCGCTGAAAGCGGTTCTCAAAAAATATTAGATGCCATGGATAAAGGCATCACAGTTGAACAAATTATTGAAAGCTGCAAGAAACTAAAAGCTGCGCAAATTAAACCTGCATTATTTATTCAATTTGGATATATAGATGAAACAATGGAAGACATTGCTTCAACCATAAAAATGATTAAACAAACAATGCCCGAAGATATTGGTATTTCTGTTTCTTACCCATTGCCAGGCACAGGTTTTTATGAAAAAGTTAAATCTGAACTCATTCAAAAAAGTAATTGGAGCGATAGTGATGATTTGGATTTAATGTTTAAAAACAATTACAGTAAAAAGTTCTATAAAGATTTACATCGTTATGTTCATTATACCTACAGAGCAGCGCAATCAAAACAGTTGGCAAAAAGTGTTTATTTAAAAAAGGGAAATATAAAACGAATTGTAGCCTTGCCTCATTATCTATTGTCTGCCAAAAAATTTAAAAACAAAATAATAAGTTATCAGTCGGATGCAAAAAAATTCCTTTGATTCATACGCAAAAGACTATGATGCTGATTTTAGCTTCTCTCCTATTGGTAAGATGCAGAGAGAACGCGTGTATCATTTTTTAACTCCTTATTTACAATCTAAATTAAACATTCTTGAAATAAATTGCGGAACCGGTGAAGATGCAAAACGCTTAAGTGCTTTAGGAAATAAAGTAGATGCAAGTGATATTTCGGAAGAAATGATTAAGGTTTGCAAAGAAAAAAAAATAGAAAATGTAAACTTTGACACGTGTGATGCAAGGAATTTATTAAGTAAGTACAAAACGAATACATACGATTTAATTTTCTCCAACTTTGGCGGATTAAATTGTTTGTCGGAAAAAGAGTTGGAAAGCTTTGCTTCTGATGCAAATCAACTCTTAAAAAAGGATGGAATACTTGCTTGCGTAATAATGGGAAGAAAATGCAGGTGGGAAAATTTCTTTTTCAGAATAAAAAAAGACCCAAGATTAAATAGGAGGAAAACAACTGAAGGACTGAAAACACAAATTAACGAATCCGTATTTAACACTTATTATTATTCGCCCGCAGAATTTGCCCAGCTTTCAAAAACTAGTTTCAAGCTAGTAAAACATAAGCCAATTGGTTATTTTGTTCCACCATCTTTTTTTAATTCGTTTTATAAAAACAAATTGTGGATACTTAAACTATTGAATGTATTTGAAAAATTATTTGCCCAGTTTTCATTTCAATCGGATGCTGCTGACCATTACCTAATTATTCTTCAAAAAAATGGCGACTAAATTTTTACTCACACACGGCTATTTTTTGAAAGATGATCCAAAAGAACAGGTCATAATGAAACCCTATGTTCCATTGGGATTACTGTATATATCGGCATTTTTAAAACAGCACAGTAAAGAACATGAAGTATTTGATTCTACCTTCTACTCTATTGAGGATTTAAAACAAAAAATTGTTTCTTACCAACCTACATGCATTGCCATGTATGTAAATTTAATGACACGTATTAATGTGCTTAAGGTTATTAAATGGATGATAGGAAATGAAGAAACAAAAAACATCCGTATCATACTTGGCGGTCCAGAAGTAAAACATCATGCAACAGAACTACTCAACTACGGCGCAAGTATAATTTGCGTTGGTGAAGGTGAGCAAAGTATGTTGGAATTATTTGAACATTTCGAAAACAACAATAGTATTCCAACAAACATTGATGGTACAATTGTAAAATCAGGAAATGAAATCATAACAAACAAAGAAAGAGCACTTTTAAAAAACATAAACGAATTACCTGCACCAAATAGAAATGCCATTGATTTAAACCTGTATTTAAATGCATGGAAAGAAAAACATGGGTATAGTACAATCTCAGTTAGCACAATGCGTGGTTGCCCATACACTTGCAAATGGTGTAGCAGAGCAGTTTATGGCGGAACATATAGAAGACGTAGTGCAGAATTAGTAGTAAAAGAATTAAAAGAAATAAAACAAAATTACAATCCTGATAAATTTTGGTTTGTAGATGATGTTTTTACTATCAGTCACAAATGGCTTAAGGAATTTGCTGATGAGGTAAAAAAAGAAAAGCTAAACATTTCCTACGAAATCATTACCCGTGCCGACCGCATGAATGATGAAGTAATTGATTTATTAAAACAAAGCGGTTGTTATAGAGTTTGGATTGGTGCAGAAAGCGGCTCACAAAAAATAATTGATGCCATGGATAGAAGAGTTGATGTGCAAATGGTACGCGACATGATTATAAAAACAAAAGCGGCGGGCATAGAAGCCGGAACCTTTATCATGCTAGGTTATCCGGGCGAAACAAAGGAAGACATTAAAGAAACAATCCATCATCTTAAAACAGCCAATCCAAGTTTTTATACTATGACAGTTGCTTATCCAATAAAAGGAACTCCACTATTTGAAGAAACAAAAGAGCAGCAAATAACTGCCATCGACTGGGAATTGCAAACTGATAGAGATATTGACTTTAAGCGTTTACATAGCAAAAAATTTTATGAGCATGCTTTAAGATGGGTTTACAATGAAGTTGAATTTACAAGAACAAAAAGCTTTGGTAAAAAAACAAAACTAAAGTTGAAGTCTTTACTTTCACAAGGATTAATGAAGGTAGAGAGTTTGAAATAAACAATTGACTATTTTCAAATTCACTTTTAACAAATGAAAATAATTTGCATCTTTGCAGCATAATGCTTAAGTGTTTGTCTTAGCTGTCGCTAAGAAGTATACTTCAAGCTTGGGAAGCCCAGGTGTTGGAATGGTATACAAGTACGCTTGAGGTGCGTATGCCGCAAGGTGTGGGAGTTCGAGTCTCCTCCTGGGTACTGAAGCAGACTATTTTTTAATAGTCTGCTTTTTTGTTTCTAAACCCAAGTAGAATCAAGCAATTTCAAATAAAAAATCATTTCGATATTTTAGTGGTTAAATAATCCGAATTTCTAGTTGCATTGATAATGAAGCAATTGCGAGTTAGAGTCCGGTTCACCCAAAACCAAACTAAAAAAGCATGAACTCAAAACCTAAAAAACGATTAAGTATTGATGAATTAAAATCATATCCCGGATTTGAAAATTTTACAGATGAAATGGCTGAAGAAACAATAGCTAGTCTTGAAGCATTATCAATTTTGTTTTATGAACACTATCAAAAATCAATTCAGCAAAAGGAAAAATTAGAATTAGTAAGATCAAAAAATGCTAAAGAATGAAGGTTATTTATTCTGGATACAGCAATCATAGATTTAGTTATTCCAACCCGGTGCCTATCTTATTTTTTATTTTCACTATAGACAGATTTTCTATAAGCCGTTCCCCATTTTGCCAATTCATCTATAAGGGAAGAAAGCGTTTTGCCATATTCTGTTATAGAATACTCAACGGTTATTGGCTTTGTGTTCATTACTGTTCGACTAACCAAATTATTCATTTCCAAATCTTGAAGTTCCTTTGAAAGCATTTTAGTTCCAATTCCATCTATTTCTCTTAACAAATCCATAAACCCCAATGTATTGCCTTCAATGAGTGTTCCCAAGATGTGAAACTTCCATTTTCCAGACAACAAACTCATTGCATCATTAATTGCTTGCATTCTTACTTGACAGACTAATGTAGAGTTTATTTTAGCGCGCTTTTTCATCGACCTCAATTAATTTGTTTGAATTACAAAATTACAAATCTCTTTAGTAGTTTCCTATAGGAAACTACTTTCTAAAAGGAAACCCATAGTGATTATACATTTGATGTGTTATAGTTTTGTGACAACAATAACAATTAAAATTTTTAAAAATGATACAAGAAACAACAAAAGCACTCAATGTAGTGCAAGAAATGTTAACCGCATTTGGCAAAGGTGATATGGAAGCCTTAAAAAGAACTTTATCTGATGATACAATATGGGTTTACCACGGAACAGAGGGCATTCCTTATAATGGAACATATCGAGGTAAAGAAGGAGCAGTAAAATTCATTATGAATATTATGACTAATGTAGATGTTTTAGATTTTCAAGTAACTAAAATTCTAGCTGACCAAAACACAGTTATTGTTTTAGGTAGCGAAAAACAAAAAATAAAAAGTAATGGCGAGGTGCTAGAACAAAAATGGGTGCAAATCTATACCTTAGAAAACGATTTGATTACCCGATTAGATGAGTTTGCCAATACTGCATTTTCACTACAACTATTTAAAAAATGAAATTAACTCAAAAAATATTAATAGTATTAATAATGCTCGGCAACTTAGGTTGCCGAGCTCAAACAAAAAATAAAATGGAAGAAAATAATAATCCGCTGATGTGTGACCCTGTAGAAGGAATTTGTGGAATACCTGACAGTACAACAAATACAAAAATTACTACTTACAGTATAGAAAAACCTGTCAAAGTCATTTATTTTACTGACCCGATTTGTTCTTCTTGTTGGGGCATTGAGCCTCAACTGCGAAAACTGAAATTGGAGTATGGTAACAATATGGAAATTGAATACCGCATGGGAGGTTTGTTGCCTGATTGGAATTACAACAGCGGTGGCATAAACAAGCCATCTGATGTAGCACAGCATTGGGACGAAGTAAGTGGATATTACGATATGCCTATTGACGGAGATGTATGGCTGGAAGATCCTTTACATTCTTCTTATCCTCCTTCAATTGCTTTTAAAGCGGCACAAATGCAGGACAAAGGGAAGGCTGTTTTATTTTTAAGAGAAATCCGAGAAATGGTTTTTCTGCAAAAGAAAAATATTGCAAAATGGGAACACTTAGAAACTGCTGCTAAAAAAGTTGGATTAGATGCTGTGCAACTGAAAAAGGATTATGAAGGAAAAGCAAAGACACTTTTTGAAGAAGATTTGAAATTAGCAAGAGAATATGGTGTAAGAGGATTTCCAACGATTTTCCTTTTAGACAACTCAGGCAATAAGGAAATTGTGTATGGTTCAAAACCGTATGCTTTTTATGAAACGTCAGTTTAAAACTTCACCCAAAAGCAATCAAAAATGAATACAGTAAAATTGGGAAACACTTTTTGCAAAGTACAATTCTTTGACAGCTAAAGAATTTTCGGAACTTTCAGGAACACCAAGAGCAGAAAGCGAAAAACAATTAAATGAGTTAGCAACAAAAGGGAATCTTGATAAATTTACTACTAAGAATGGTTCAATTTGGATAAGAAAGAATACCAGCCAGTAATCGTTGTTTGTTTAATAGAGTAATCCAAAGAAAAATATTGGCAATTCTTAAATTAAAGGAGCGATTTCCAACTATGGGAATTCATCAGAATCCTAATTCGTTGGAAATCATCTATAAAGTTCGATAAATCCAACCCGTAGGGTACAAAAGGGGAAGCAACCAATTGGTTTACTTCCCCTTTTCGCTAATTATACTTTAATAAATATAATTGCATTAAGCAATAACAAAAGTTAATATGAAATACAACACTAAGATTAATATAACTAAAGCATCTGGTGAACATAAGCCCTTTTCAAAAGAAAAATTCCTTAATTCATTAGCGCATGCAGGGGCAAGTCCAAGTAGAGCACAAGAAATTCTTGAAGAAATATCAAAACAATTACATGAGGGAATTTCAACAAAAAAAATATACCAACTTGCCTATAGCAAATTAAAACAGCAATCTAAACACTTGGCTGCTAGATATCATTTAAAGCAAGCCATTATGGAACTTGGCCCTTCTGGTTACCCATTTGAAAAATTTATTGGGGAAATACTAAAACAAAAAGGATTCTCTGTTGAAGTTGGAATAATTGTTAAAGGTAAATGTGTAACACATGAAGTAGATGTATTAGCAAAAAACGCTACTCATCAGTTTATGATTGAATGTAAATATCATAACTATCGTGGTATTTTTTGTGACGTTAAAATACCTTTATACATTCAATCTCGATTTAAGGATATTGAATCGGAATGGCTAAAAAACAAATCGAAAGATAAAATTATCTATCAAGGTTGGGTGGTAACCAACACCAAGTTTAGCTCTGATGCAATATTATATGGTAACTGCGCAGGATTAAAACTGTTAGGCTGGGATTATCCTGCAAATGAAAGTTTAAAAAAATTAATAGACGATTCCAGTCTATATCCAATTACTTGCCTCACAACTCTAACAAAAATTGAAAAACAAAAACTCCTTGAAAACAAAATTGTTCTCTGCAAAGAATTAAGCGCGAACAAAAAATTGCTATTAGAAATTGGAGTAAATGAAAATAGAGCAAACGCGGCAATAGACGAAAGCAAACAACTTTGTTCTAATTAAATACCATTAAAACTTAATCGTACTTGTTTTTACAAAATAAGTTGGAATAATTCAACCGAACATTTTTTTTAACCTGATTTCCAATCAATTAAATCCATTTCTAAAAATAAACTCTATTTGCATTAATTAATATCGTAATTTTACGATTATAATGGGAACAACTAAAACAGAAGAATTTACAATTAAGGATAACAAAATTGCATCTTATGCAAAAGCATTGGCACATCCAGCTCGTGTTGCCATACTTAAATTACTTATAAAAAAACAGGCTTGTATTTGTGGAGATATAGTTGATGAACTTCCACTTTCACAAAGCACCGTATCACAACACCTAAAAGAACTTAAAGAAGCTGGACTAATAAAAGGTGATATAGAAGGTAAAAAAGTTTGTTATTGTATTGATGAAAAAGAATGGGAAATGGCTAAAACTTATCTTTCCTCGTTTTTTGATGAATACATTTCTAAATCTAAATGCTGCTAAAAAAATTTAAAAAATATAATCGTTAAATTACGATTAATAAACTAAAAACAAAAAAACATGAAACTATCAGATTTTAAAAAGCAATTGAGTTCAACTAATGAATTAATATTTGAACTTCCAAACGGAACTAATGTTCCAAATCATTTCCACGTTACAGAAGTGGGACAAGTTACTAAGCACTTTATTGATTGTGGTGGAACAATTAGAAATGAAAAAGTAGTAAACTTCCAATTGTGGGAAGCAAACGATTTCGACCATCGATTAGCTCCTCAAAAATTAATGAGTATCATCGAGCTTTCTGAAAAGAAATTAGGCTTAGAAGATGCTGAAATTGAAGTTGAATATCAAAGCGATACCATTGGTAAATATGGAATTGATTTTAACGGGAAAAATTTCATACTTACTTCAAAACAAACTAATTGTTTAGCAAGCGATAGCTGCGGAATTCCTACTGAAAAACTAAAAGTAAATTTAAGTCAATTACAAAGTACTTCTCAAAGTTGTTGTGCGCCAGGAAGTGGATGTTGTTAATCTCAATTTAGAAAAGAAATGAAAAATAAAATAAAAACATCAATATTATTGTTAGCAGTAATACTTGCAAGCTCGTTCGGAAATCCAAATAAGTTATCTAAAAAACTGTCGAATTACACTAAAGCTGTAACTAAAGAGTTTAACCAAATACCTGAAGAACGTAAAAGTACCTTAAAAGAAATAGGTAATTATATAGTTGAACAACGTACTGCAAACAAAACATGTAAACTATTATTTATTTGCACAAGTAACTCTCGCAGAAGTCATTTTGGACAAATTTGGGCATCAACAGCTGCTTTGTATTATGGTATTGATAGTATTGTTGCGTTTTCTGGAGGAACAGAAGCAACTAAAGTTAATATAAATGCAATTAACGCATTAAAACGTGCTGGCTTTGGCGCAAGTTCGGCAGGTAACCCTGAAAATCCAACTTGGACAATCGTTAATGGAGCAAAAGGAGGGCAACTTTTAGTTTATTCAAAAAAATATAGTGACATACAAAACCCTAAAAAAGACTTTGCAGCTCTAATGGTATGTTCTGAGGCAGACAAATCGTGCCCCTTTGTTGATGGTGCAGACATGCGAATTGCATTACCATATGAGGACCCAAAATTCTTCGACAATACACCTTCGCAAGAACAGAAATACGATGAAAGATGTAGGGAAATTGCAAGGGAAATGTTTTTTATGTTTGATTATGTAAAAAGTAAATTGATCTTAAAATCTGAAAGCAAAAAATAGAATTGCATGTACTAATAAATAAAGACAAGCAGTATAATAGCCATTTCAAACAGATTGCATTAGAAACTCTTTATATATTTTCCAAATAAAATAATTTATGTCAGCAAATAATTGTACTCCAGCGGCTAATAGAAAAAAATTAAGTTTCTTAGATAGATTTTTAACCTTATGGATTTTTGCAGCAATGCTAATTGGAATTGCTATTGGTTATTTTATTCCCTCTTCTTCATCCTTTATAAATTCGTTTTCAAGTGGAACAACAAACATCCCTTTAGCAATTGGATTAATACTAATGATGTATCCACCATTAACAAAAGTAAATTTCGCTCAAATACCCAAGGTACTTTCAAAACCAAAAATACTTTTGATTTCATTTTTTATAACTTGGATAGTTGGACCATTTTTAATGTTCAGCTTAGCAGTTTTATTTTTAAGAGACTATCCAGATTACATGACTGGCTTAATAATTATAGGATTAGCCCCTTGCATAGCAATGGTTATTGTATGGAATGAATTGGCGGAAGGCAACAGGGAATTAGTTGCAGGCTTAGTTGGTATAAATAGTTTATTACAAGTTTTCTTTTTCAGTTTATATGCTTACTTCTACGTTGAAATTATGCTGCCCTTGTTTGGTATAAAGGGATTAAGCATCAATATCAGTATTTCACAAATAGCTCAAACTGTTGGTATATATTTAGGAATACCATTTGTTGCAGCTGTAATAAGCAGGTATAGCTTAATTAAATTAAAAGGTGAAGAATGGTTTAAAAATAAATTTCTTCCCATTGTATCGCCAATAACATTAATTTCTTTATTATTTACAATCATTATTATGTTTAGCTTAAAAGGTAGTACCATTGTTTCGATACCAATGGATGTGCTACGCATTGCAATACCATTAGTAATATTTTTTGCAATCATGTTTGTGCTAATGTTTTTTGCTGGCAAATTTGCAGGGGCGAATTATGAGGATAATGCTGCCCTATCATTTACCGCATCGGGCAATAATTTCGAATTAGCAATCGCAGTTTCAATTGGTGTGTTTGGTATTAATAGCGGTCAAGCATTTGCGGGAGTCATTGGTCCTTTGGTTGAAGTTCCTGCATTAATTATTCTAGTGCAATTAGCATTTTGGTTCAGGAAAAAATATTATACGCCAAAACAAATTCCAACAAATTTATAATCAAATACTATGAAAGAGAAAAAAACAATTTGGACAACAATAACAGGCGGACTAGCTTCAGTAGCTCCAATTCTATTTTCTGTGTGTAAAGGCGGGGCATGTGTTGGAGTTTGTGTTAGTCCAGTGGCATCACTATTTGGAATTTCATCAGCAACAATTGCTGCTTCTCCAATTGTAAGTGCAATAGAACCTTTATTAATTGCTATCAGTGCTATTTCATTCACAGTCTCTTATTACTCATTATATGTATTACCAAAACTAAACACTAGTTGTAATACTTCAGGAGCTTGTGGATGCGAGCCAAGTGCAAAAGAAAAAAGGAAAATAAAATTAACAAAAGCCATCTTTTGGATTGGCTTACTATTAAGCATCGGTTTCTTTACTTACTTTGAGTACAATAAATATCAAAGCGCAACTAAGGAAAATACTGAATGTTCAACTTCAGAATGCAAACCAGGCGAATGCTCGAGTGAAGATGAAATGAATACTTCTGCAGCAATAGCAGATTCTACTAGTACGTGCGATTCAACTTCGTGTAATGGTAAAACCTGTGGGGAATAGGTTCTAACAATTTAGCCAATTCCTACAGATTTACTACAGAATTAAATTGTAATTTCATTGCATGAAAATTCTGTTAATTGAAGACGAAAAAGAACTTGCTGATCCGATAAGTACTTTCTTAAAACAAGAAGGATACATATGCGAAATCGCCTTCGATTTTAATGCTGCTCAGGAAAAAATTGACTTATATAAATACGATTGTGTTTTGGTGGATATTAATTTACCAGGAGGCAATGGTTTGGAAATTGTGAAGTCACTTAAAAAAAACAAAGACCAAACTGGTATCATTATTATTTCTGCCCGAAACTCTGTAGATGATAAAATTGAAGGTTTAGATTTAGGCGCCGATGACTATTTATCAAAACCCTTTAATTTATCTGAATTAAATTCGCGAATAAAATCAATATTAAGGCGAAGAAAATTTGAAGGCAATAATGATATTGTATTTAATGAAATCTCCATTAAAACTGAAGAATCGAACGCATACGTGAGCAACTCACCAGTTACCTTAACAAAAAAAGAATACGACTTACTTTTGTTTTTCATCAGCAATAAAAACAGAGTGCTTACAAAAGAGAGCATTGCCGAACATTTATGGGGAGACAACATGGACATGGCCGATTCGTATGATTTCATTTATACGCATATAAAAAACTTGCGCAAAAAATTAGTGGAGAAAGGCTGCAAAGATTACATGAAAACAGTTTACGGAATGGGTTATAAATTTACTGACCAATGAAACTACTAACAAAAAACACCTTAGTTCTGCTATCTGTTACCATTTTGGTGTTCATTTTGGGTAGTGGTTTATTTTATTTTCAATTAAAAGAGATAATGGATGAAGAGGCTGTTGAGGCTTTGGAAATAAAGAAGAAGGAGGTTTTGAATTACATTACAAAACAAAATCAATTGCCAAAATCCATTAGCTCAGAAATTGAATTAGAATTTAATAAAAGTGCGACGATTACTTCAGAAAAAACAATTGACACGTTCATCTTTAATAAAATCAGTGACGAAAACTTACCTTATAAACAATTGGACTTTCCAGTTACTATAGGCAAAGAAAACTACAATTGTATTATTCGCAAATCTCTTTTCGAATCAGATGATTTAATAGAAACCATTTTAAATTCTTTTTTAATCATTATTGTTTCTATTATCATTTTATTTATTAGCTTTAACTACCTATTTGCTAAAGTAACATGGAAACCATTTTTCAAAACGCTTGAGCAAATCAACAATTACGAACTAGATAAAAAAAAAAGTATTCAAACAGAGAATAGTTCAACAAAGAGTTCAAACAACTTAATGATGCTATTTCAAAGATGACTGAGAAAATCTCCAATGATTATGAGAAATTAAAGAATTTTACCGAAAATGCTTCGCATGAGCTACAAACACCACTTGCCATTATAAAAGGTAAAACCGAATTACTAATGCAAACACAAGGTTTAACAGAAGAACAAAGCAAATTAATAAGTGAAATAGACCAAACAAGTAATCGCTTAAAAAAACTCAATCAAACTTTACTCCTTTTAAGTAAAATAGAAAATAATCAATTTAAAAACGAGAAGAGTATTGATTTTTCTGAAATTCTAAAATCAAAACTAGAACAAATTGAAGATCTTATTAAAATAAAAAACATAAAGCTTAATGCACAAATAGAAAGTTCCTCGCAAAATATAAATCCTGTATTAGCCGATATTCTTATTTCTAACTTATTATCTAATGCTTTACGTTATACACCTGAAAACGGGGCAATTTCAATACAACTTAATTCCAAAGAATTCCTGATTTCAAACAATGGAAATCCATTAAAATTTGGTGGAGATAAAATATTCGACCGTTTTCATAAAGAAGGAGAAAGTTCAGAATCAACGGGGCTTGGACTTGCATTAGTAAAACAAATTGCAGTAATTAACAAGCAGGGGATTAATTATCAATATTCAAATAATATGCATTTTTTTACTTATATCTTTTAAGTACAGAATTTCTACAAAATTGAGTATTACTATTGTGTTATAAACTAACAATTAAAACAGAACAACATGAAAACTATCATCACAATTTTCGCACTAGCTTTAGGAACAAGCTTTGCAAATGCGCAAGCAGTAAAAGATACAGAAGTGCCCGCTGCCGTAAAAGATGCATTTAAAAAAGCATACCCAAGTGTTAAAGTACAAAAATGGGAAAAAGAAGGAGCTAACTTTGAAGCTGAGTTTATGGTTGGTAAAATTGAAAATGCAGCAGCTTATGATGCCTCAGGTAATTTAGTTATGACAGAAGTTGAAATTAAAGTTACTGAATTGCCTAAAGCTATTACTGATTATCTTAATACAAATATGAAAGGTAAAAAAGCAAATGAAGCTTCAAAAATGACTTATGCTGATGGAAAAGTAAATTACGAAGCAGAAGTTGATGATGTTGATTACATCTTTGATGATAAAGGAAACTTTATTGAAAAAGAAGTTGAGACAGATAAAAAAGATGATGATAAAAAATAATTAGCTAAAGCAAATCAATAAGGTCGTGAAATCTCACGACCTTATTTTATTTTTACGAAATTCAGCATGCGTTTCAAAACAAATAAATTCTTACTGATTTTAATTTTCTTTCAATATACATTGTTTGGACAAACAGGCAATGTTACTATATCTGGTATCATACAAGATAAGGGGACCAAACTAGCCCTACCCTACGTCAGTGTTATACTAAAAACAGAAAACGATAGTGCCTTTATTACTGGAACCGTAAGTAATGATGAAGGCATGTATTCATTTTCGAACATTAAAGAGGGAAACTATTTACTGAGTATTTCATATACAGGATATAAAACAAAAACATCAAATGTATTAATTGGTCATTTAAGTGAGTTTTTAGATTTAGGAATTAGTGAAATAGAAGAAGACACAAAGATCTTAAGTGAAGTAGAAATAAACGCAAAACAAGATGAAATAAATAGTAAAATGGATAAAAAATCATTTTCGGTTGCAGATAATGTTAGTCAAAGTGGTGGTTCGGTATTACAAACTATGCAAAACCTTCCAGGTGTAACTGTTCAAGACGGAAAAGTACAACTAAGAGGAAGCGATAAAATCATAGTTTTAATTGATGGAAAACAAACTGCTTTAACAGGTATGGGAAGTCAATCAGGACTCGATAATATTCCGGCATCTGCAATCGAAAAAATAGAAATTATAAATAATCCATCATCAAAATATGATGCCAATGGAAACGCTGGAATTATAAATATCGTTTACAAAAAAAATAAACAAGAAGGCTTTAATGGCAAAGCAGGATTATCAGTCGGACTTGGAGCTTTATGGATTAAAAAAGAAAATCTACCCAACATACGTCCACAGTCCCAATACACTCCAAAAATAAATCCATCACTATCATTAAATTATAAAAAGAAAAAAGTAAATATCTTTTTTCAAGGTGACTACCTATACAATAAAACACTCAACAAAAATGAATTTGTAACCAGAACATACTCCGATGGAACAATTATTAACCAACAAACCAAACGTAATAGAACTACTACTGTTGGAACCGCAAAAACAGGCTTTGACTGGAACATAAATGAACAGAACTCATTTACTTTATCTGGACTTTTTAGTAGCGAATTAATTTTAGATAGAGGTGACCAACCCTTTTATAATTATAATCTTACAGAACGATTAAGATTGTGGAAATTTTTGGAAGACGAATTAAAAACCACAGCAACCGCCAATGCTGGCTTTGAACATAAATTTAAACAAGCGGGACATAAATTTAATATAGGACTTAATTATACTTTTCATAGAGAAGATGAAAAATATTACTTCGAAAATATTTTGCCAAGCTATACAGGCTTAGATTCCTTTAAATTAATTTCAGACGAACATGTTGCTGATTTTAATTTTGACTACGTTAAGCCACTTAAATATGGACGTGTTGAAGGTGGATTAAAATTTAGAAGAAGAGTTATTCCAACTAATATGAAATTTATCCCAGGACTAAATTCACCGCTTGATACAAACGCAGGAGGCTGGGCAAGGTATGAGGAAACAATTCCAGCTGTGTACGGAAATTATGTAATTGAAAACAAAAAATTAGAAATAGAAGCTGGTTTACGTATCGAATATGTTGATTTGCAATACAAGGTAAATCCAAACCACAATACATATAAAAGCAATGGATACAATTATACTCAACCCTTTCCTAATTTACGTTTAGCATATAAGCTTAACGACAAAAATAAATTATCTGTTTTTTACAACAGAAGGGTTGACCGACCTAATGAAGTTGACATACGAATTTTTCCAAAATATGATGATGCCGAAATAATTAAAATTGGTAATCCAGCTCTTCGTCCACAATTTACAAATACAATTGAACTTGCATATAAATACTCTTACAAAAAAGGCTACTTCTACTCTGCTCTATATCATAAACAATCAGAAGGAACCATATCACGAATTGGAAGCACGGATAGCAGCAAACTAATCTACTCCATTATGCAAAATGCTGGCAGAAGCTACAATTCAGGAATAGAAATGGTTTATTCGCACGAAGTAGTAAAATGGTTTTCGTTTAATATTAATGCAAATGCATATCATAATCAAATAGATGCATTTTCTGTGACAAATTTATATCCTAAAGAAAATTTATTTAATGCCGACAAACAAGAAATTTATTCGGGCAACATTAAAATAAATGGTTTGTTCAAATTTCAAAAGAATTTTACTTTACAAGTTACTAGCATTTACTTAGCACCTGATTTAATTCCCCAAGGTACAATCGACCAACGCTATTCATTGGATATTGGCATTAAGAAAATGATACAAAAAGGAAAAGGCGAACTATTTGTAAATGCCACCGACCTCTTAAATACAATGAAAGTAAAAAAAACTATTCAGGGCTCAGGCTTTAATTATATAAGTACTGATTATTACGAAACACAAGTAATTCGATTTGGTTATACTTTTAAATTTTAATTTTCCTTTCTCTAAATCAGCATTTTACAGAATAATTTTAAATAAAATTTGCGTAACTAAGTGGTTACTCATATATTTGTAACCACTTAGTTACATAAAATGGAAACCAGAAGAGATGTATTTCAGGCAATTGCCGACCCCACACGAAGAGCCATACTTGGACTACTTGCATTACAATCATTAACATTAAATGCAGTCGCCGAAAACTTCAACATCAGTCGCCCTGCGGTTTCAAAACATGTAAAAGTGCTAAACGAATGTGGTTTAATAGAAATAAAACAACAAGGCAGAGAACGTTATTGCGAAGCAAAATTAGATAAACTTAGTGAAGTATCTGACTGGGTAGAGCAATACAAACAATTTTGTGAAAGCAAATTGGATGCATTGGAATTGTATTTAGAGAAAATTCAAAAAGAAAAAAAGAAATCAAATAAGAGAAAATAAGATATTATAACTAACAATCTATTAAGATTAATTATTAAACTAAAAACAACTAAATCCCATGTCTAACAAAAATCAAAACTTCACACTTACTCGCAACTACAAAGCTCCAAAAAAATTAGTATTTAATGCATTCGCAAGCGCAGAAGCATTAGCGCAATGGTGGGGGCCAAAAGGAATGTCTATTACTGTTTTAAAACTTGATTTTAAACCCAATGGCACTTTCCATTACAAAATGGAAAATGCGGGACAAGTTATGTGGGGAGTTTTTAATTACAAAAATATTAATCCACACGACTTAATTGAATTCACCAATTCATTTTCTGATGAACAAGGAAATATTGCAAGAGCTCCCTTCTCACCTATTTGGCCGCTGGAAGTAAAAAACACAATTACTTTAACAGAGAATAATGGAATCACAACTCTAGTCATTAGTGGACATCCTATAAATTCAACAGACACTGAAAATCAAATATTCTATTCATTCTTTGCAAGTATGGAACAAGGATTTAATGGAACCTTTGATCAGTTGGAAGAATATCTTACTAAAACACAATCATAAAAAAAGGGCTTAACGCCCTTTTTTTATTCAACCTACTTAACATAAACAAAACTATCTTATTAAGGAAACAATACCATTAAAGGTATGTTTCATTCCGTATATATCTGTTAAATCCACTTTCCAAACATATACATCTTCCAAAGCAATATCATTTCCATTATTCGCTCTTCCATCCCAAGTGTTTTTCAAATCAACTGTTTTAAAAATCAAATTTCCCCATCTATCAAATATTTCCATTTTATATTTATCTATTCCTACACCAACTCCGTAAAATGTTTCATTTGCATCATCTCCATTTGGAGAAAAAGCCTTAGGAACATAAAAAGTAAAAACATCATTTATAGTTAACACTTTAGAAATTGAATCTACGCAATTATAAATGTTCTTAACGATCAACTGCACTTCATAAGTCCCAGCCTCTTCACTTGCATAAAAATGTGAAGGATTTGAATTTGCCCCATTCAACGCTTCACCATCACCAAAACTCCAATTCCAAGAAACAACATCACTCGAAGAAAGATCAACAAAATCAATTGTTGCATCAAGTACAGTAGGTTCTTCAGGATTAGAAATAAAATCCGCAGTTGGATTTGCAAACACAGTAATGAAATTATTTTTAGTTAAAGTATTAGTACAAGCTCCAATTGTAGAAACAACAGTAACACTAATGTTATAACTACCAGGTGAAGAAAAACAATGGTTAGCTTGTTGTGACGAAGCAAAACTACCATCACCAAAATTCCAATTCCATGAAGAAATGGATCCAATAGAAGCAGAACTATTATCAACAAAGTCAACACACAATGTAGCGCAACCTGAATTTCTATTTGAAGTAAAATTAACTTGTGGAAGTGCAATCACATTTACAGCAACAGTTGCAGTTACAGGCACTGAACATCCATCAGACAATGTTACTGTATATGTTGTATTAGTTGTTGGCATTGCTGTTACTGTTGCGCTTGTTGAACTTATTGCAGGTGCCCATGAGTATAAATATGGATTACCGTTTCCACCACTTGCACTCGCAATTAAATTTGCAGTACTTCCCGAACAAACTAGAATCCGTTCCAGTAGCAGATACACTTAAAGGAGCACTCACATTTACGGTAGCAACAACTGGAGCAGAAACACAACCATTTGCAATATCAGTTGCAACTACTGTATAGGTTGAACTAATTGTTGGACTTACTGTTACCGTTGCGCTTGTTCCAGTTCCTGTAGGTGTCCAAGCATAAGTATAACCACCAACATTTCCACCTGATGCAGAAGCAGTTATTGAAGTAGAACCAGTACAAATTGAAACAGGAAGAATTGGTGCTATCACAACTGGGGTTGGTTCCGAAATAACAGCTGATGCATTAGCTGTACAACCATTTGCATCGGTAACAACAACAGAAAAAGTTCCAGCACATAAATTACTTGCTGTTGATGATGTTTGAATTGGATTTGAATTCCATGAATACGTATAATTTGTTGTTCCTCCTATTGCTGTAACAGTTGCTGTTCCATCACAAAATGAATTACATGTTGCAGGAGTATTTGTAATTGATGCGGTTAATAAAGTTGGTTCGGTTACTGTAACAGAATTACTTGCACTACATCCCCACGAATCAGTAACTACAACAGTATATGTTCCAGCGCAGGTTATTGAATTTGCAGTATTACTTCCATTCGACCAAACATAAGCAGGTATTATTCCATTTCCTGTATATGAACCAGAGCCACCACTTGGTGTTACTAATGTTTGTCCATCACATAAACCATTACAACTAACTGGTACTGCTGTTATGTTTGACACATCAATTAATGGATCAACCAAAACTGTTACGGTGCTTGTTCCTGTGCAACCACCAGCATCCGTTACTGTAACCGAATAAGTTGTTGTTGTTGTTGGATTAACTGTTGGATTAAAAACTGTATTACCAATTAAAGATGGGGTTGCTGCCCATGCATAAGAATAGCCCACTCCATTTGGTGTTGCATTAAGATTTGTATTTCCTCCAAAACAAATCGAATCATTAACTCCTGCGCTAACAACTAAATTATTTACAACAGTAACCGTTGCAACTTCCGATGAAATACAACCTAATGAAGTTCCAGTTACTGTATATGAAGTTGTTGTTAATGGTGAAACACTTAAAGGATTAGCAGTAGAACCTGTATTCCAAGAATATGTATCTGCGCCAGAAGCTGTTAAATTAACTGGTACACCTGGGCATACAGTAACTGAACTAACTGTTGTTATTGGAATTGGATTTACAGTTACGATTCCAACTGCAGTTGCCGAACAACCTAATGTTGTTGCTGTAACAGTATAAGAAGTTGTTGTTGCTGGATTTACACTTAAAGGATTAGAAGTTGAACCCGTATCCCACAAATAAGTTGTTCCACCCGTTGCTGTTAATGTAGCTGTTTGACCAAAACATATTGTTGGTGAATTTACTGTTGGAACTGGCAATGGATTTACCGTTACAACTGCAACTGCAGTACCTGTGCACCCTCCAGAATTAGCAGTAACAGTATATGAAGTTGTGGTAGTTGGTGAAACACTTAATGGATTTGTTGTTGCGCCTGTATCCCATGAATAGGTTGTTCCACCTGTTGCTATTAAGGTTGCAGTTTGTCCAACACAAATAGTTGGTGAATTTACTGTAGCAACAATTCCTGCACCAATAGTAACAGTAGCAACAGCAGTTGACGTGCATCCTAATACATCTCCAGTAACAGTATAAGATGTTGTACTTCCTGGTGTTACACTCAATGGATTTGTTGTAGAACCCGTATTCCAACTATAAGTTGTTCCTCCTGCGGCAGTTAATATTGCAGTGCCTCCAGGACAAATTGTTTCTGAGTTAACAATAATCGTTGGAATTGGATTAACAGTAACAACCGCTACCACAGTTCCTGTACAAGCTCCTGTAACTGCTGTTACTGTATATGAAGTTGTTGCTGTAGGAGATACACTTAATGGATTTGCAGTTGAACCTGTATTCCAAGTATAAGTAGTTCCGCCTGCTGCAGTTAATGTTGCAGTTTGTCCAACACAAATAGTTGGTGAATTTACTGTTGGTGTTATTGCTCCTCCAACTGTAACTGTTGCAACTGCAGTTGCTGTACATGTTAATGCAGTTCCTGTAACTGTGTATGAAGTTGTGCTTCCTGGCGTTACACTTAATGGGTTTGCTGTTGATCCCGTGTTCCATGAATAGGTTGTTGCACCCGATGCTGTTAAACTTGCTGTGCCACCCGGACAAATTGATGGTGAGTTAACTGTTACTATTGGTAATGGATTAACTGTTACAATTGCAACGGCAGTATTAGTACAAGTTCCTGTAGTTCCTGTAACCGTATAATTTGTAGTAATTGCTGGAGAAATACTTAATGGATTTGCAGTTGAACCAGTGTTCCACGAATAAGTTGTTGCCCCTGTTGCTGTTAGTGTTGCAGCTTGCCCAGCACAAATAGTTGGAGAGTTAACTGCAACAACTGGTAAAGCATTTACGGTAACACTTGTTGTAGCGGTACAAGTAGCTGTTCCACTTGTAACAGTAACAATATAGTTTCCACTCATTGCTGTTGTTGAAGTAGCTAAGGTTGGATTTTGTGCAGTTGATGTAAAACCTCCTGGTCCAGCCCAACTATATGTTCCACCTCCAGTTGAATTTAATTGAATTGTTGATCCAACACAATAAGGTCCTGTATTAGTTGCAGTTGCCGTACAGCTTGAAGTACAAGATGCAGGAGCAGTAATAGGAGTTGTTAATGTACAAGTTGGGTCTGCCGAAAAAGTTGCGGTAATATTACATGCAGCACCATTTGCAGTTAAGCCAGGCAGTGTGTAAGAAATTGGACTAGTCCAAGGTAAACCAACAGTTGTACTTGGTCCGCAACTACTAGATATTGTAAGTGTTCCTGAGGTTGGTGGATAGTTTAAAGTAATTTGACCAGTAACATCGTAGAGTCCAGTTGCGGGAACACAAGCGCCAGGTGTAGCAGTAAGCGCTGTCATATTACACAATATGTTACAGTTTGTTGTTCCATCTGTACCCGTTGCATTTCCAGCTATTGCAGAAATATTAGTTGGTGTGTTAGCGTAGTTCGTAATTAACATCATGTACCATTGACCAGCAACCGCGTTAGGAATATCAACCTGTTCGGTCGCGGCTGGATCATAACTACAATCAAGAGGAGTGTTTGTTGTACCCGCGCACATTGCGGCTTGCGTTGCAAATGGCCCCCAAATAGCGAAATCAATATCATGAGCAGCACTGTTACTAAGGTTAATCATAATATTACCATTTGTAGCAATATTTAAGTAGAACCAACCTGGGCTAGGTTGAGTTGATAAACAACCATAATTTGGTCCACCTTCAGAAGTAGTACCCACAGCAGCAGGATAAGTTGCTCCAGTACTTGTACAAAAAGGCTGTGCCGCAGCACAGGTTCCTGGCGGTGGCGGTGGTGGTGGCGGAATAGTTGCTGCACATGAAATTGCAGCTGTCCAACCTGCTCCGTTTGTAGTTATAAAACCAAGTGTTGGCGCATTTGAAGTGAATACAAATGTTAAACATCCTCCAAGCGTAGAAGAAACTTGACCTGGTGAAGTAGCAAAATCTCCAATTAATGCCGAAGCTGTTGATGGACCATTATATATAAACAAATGATCACCTGTGCCAAAATCAAATTGCGTAAAAGTAAAAGTTATGTATTGCCCCGCTGGTGCACAAAAAGAAGCTGTATAATTTTGACTTGAGCCATAATTTCCTCCTGAACCACCCGAATCATAAAAGTTTTGTCCACAGCCATTGGTTACTGTGCCCAAATTGCCCATGTTAATTTGGCTTATTGAATTAAGCGATATAACTAATGAGATTACAAACAAATAATATTTCATGTTAATTTTCATTTACAATTATTAATTAGAGGTTTGCGAAGGAACTATAACAATTACGTAATCTGTATTATCAACCCGATAATTCATTTGTGCGGGACTATAAAAATTAAAAAAATATTTTAATGGATTAAAACTTGAGATATTGAAGTTATTGAAATCATTTACCAACGCTGAATTATACTTATTGCGAACTTGCACAGTTGACAAATTAACATACGAATCAAGCAGAGAAGCATTTGTTTTAACAATGAAAACTCTAGCTAAATATCCATTATAAACATTCAAATCAGCTTGGCCAACTGGTGCTCCTATTTCTGAGGTAAGCGTATTTAAATCCCAACTTTGCTTTTCAATTGTATAGTAGTTCCCTGGTAGGAACGGATACTTTTTGGTTTCTGTAACTTGCGCAGAAACACTATAATTTAAAGCTAAAACAATGAATGAAATTAAGCTAAGTAGTTTTATTCTCATTTGAAATATTTATTAAATATATAATCTTTCTATTCTCTTGTTACAAATTTCAATAAATAAGAACAAAAAATCAAGGGGGCTGCCCCCCTATTCTTAATCAAGAAGCAAAAAGATTTTACAATTTAGTAGTCGACAAAAACACTGATCGTGAGATGCGATCAAGATAAAAATGAGTTTAACTGCAATTTTCAGCTTACGCTAAAAGCATTCTATTAAAACCAAACTCCAATAGAAATTTTACTAACTGGTTTAGAAAATGACACTTTAGATAAAAAGTACCAAACAATAAATATCAATTCCAAAACGATTACATTTTTCATGTTAACTATTATTTTAATTAATTAAAGTACAATTTTAGAAAGATTAGACTCGTTAAACAAGGGGGCTACCCCTCTAAATCTATCAAAGTATCAATATTAGCAGTTGTCTAATTAGCCAATAAAAAATAACCTGCCTTATTTACTTTTGCATCTTGAACATCAGTATAATCAACAATAAAATAATAAGTACCCTCAGATGCATTTTCACCGTTCGACAACTTACCATCCCAGCCTCCATTTAATGTGTTCCAAGAGTATAGTTTTTGTCCCCAACGGTTAAATATTTGCACTTCGATTGTTTTTACACCCTTTAAATCAAGTGTAAACACTTCATTTATATTATCACCATTAGGAGTAAAAACATTTGGTATGGTAACTTTAATTTCAGATTCAACAACAATTGCGACTTGAGATGTATCTAAACACCCATACTGATCTTCAACAACAACCGTTGCAATGTAATTCCCGAAAGTCAATTCATTTAAGGTATGTGTACCCACCTGAGTTGTTGTAAGCTGAACTGAATTTAAAAACCAATTGTAGTTTATAACTGATCCACTTGTTGTTGCAACTAAATCCACATTCAAAGGGTCAATTCCATTTAAAGGTGTACCTGTAAGATTTACGGCTACTCCACCCACACTTGGTAAAAGAATAGCGACTGATGTATCTGCACAACCATTAGCATCCTCAACAATCATTTGATAATTTCCTGCTGAAACATTACTGAGTACACTAGAATTACCAACACTTATGCCAGTTGCAACATTAATCCAGCTATAAGCATATGGCTGTGTACCTCCTGTAGCTAAAACATTGTTTATACTTCCATTTATACCACCACATTTTACTGTATCTAATGAAAGTCCACTAACATCTATATTGGGAGATGGATTAACAATAACCGAAACAGTGCCTATAGCAGAAGAGCAAGAATTCACATCTGTTATAAATGCACTATATACACCTGAATTTGAAACAATAATTGTTGATGTAGTTTCACCGTTAGGTTGCCAAGTAATACCCACAGATGGGTTGGCAGACAAGGTAATAGATTGTCCAGTGCAAACAGATGTACCTGAACCTATAGTTGTAATAATAGGCACAGCAGGAAGAGTATTAACTACAACAGAAGCAGTTGCTGTATTGGAACACCCATTAATATCTGTCCCAGTTACAGTATATGTAGTTGAAGAAGTAGGAACAAATGATACATTATCTACAACTCCACCCGACCAAACATAATTTCCTCCAGCACCTAATCCACTCGCTGATAAAACAATACTTCCTCCTTCACACACTGTTGGATTATTAATTGTTGCAACAACTATTGGAAGATTATTTACATTAATAGATACCAATGAAGTATCCGAACATCCATTTAAATCTAATCCCGTAACAGTATAGGTTTGAGAAGATGAGGCTGCAAAAGAAATTCCATCCGTTACTCCACCTGTCCAAGTATAAGTATTTGCTCCACTTCCATTAAGTTGAATTATATCTCCTGAACATATGTTTGCAGCGCTCGCAACTGCAGTTACAGTTGGCAAAGAATTAACAACAACAGTTACTGGCGCTGAAACTGAAGCGCATCCACTAGACCCAGTAACAGTTACACTATATGTTCCTGCTGCATTAACAACTATTGATTGACTTGTTGCTCCATTACTCCAAACATTATCTAACACACTACTTGAATTTAAAACAATACTATCTCCATCACAAAAACTAGTTGAACCACTTGCTGTTATTGTTGGTTGTGTTGGCATATTATTAGGCAAAACATTTATTGTACCCAAAACACTGCAACCGTTTGTTGGATCACTCACAAGTAATGTATATATACCTGCAACAGAAACCATTCCGCTTGATGCATTAGAAGGACTTACGGTGCCTGGTCCTGACCAAGAATAATTAACACCAGAGGTTGGTGAATTGCCTGAAACAATCGCAGATGCAGAAATACAATCTAAAGTTTGATCAACATCCATTGTTAAAATTGGAAGAACACTATTATCTAAAACTTCAATAGTACCAGTAGAGGAGCAACCATTGTTTGGATCAGTAACCAACAACGTGTAAGTTCCTGCAACAGATACCATTCCACTCGTAGAATTATTTGGAGTAATAAGGCCAGGACCTGACCATAAATAATCAACTCCACTGACACTAGAATTTCCATCAATACTAACTGAAGTAGTATTACAATTTATTGTTTGATTTAAACCCATTGTGATTGCAGGTGCTGAACTATTATTCGTAACATCGATAGTTCCATTTACGGAACAACCGTTTGAAGGATCAGTTATAGTTAATGTATAAATCCCTGCTATTGTAACACTGCCTGATGGTGCATTTGAAGGATTAACTGCTCCAGGGCCAGACCATGAGTAATCTACTCCGCTTGTAATAGAACTCCCAGAAATGGTAGCAGAGGAAGAGCTACAATTTATAACTTGATTAGACGACATTGTCATGTCTGGAACAGAAGTATTTTCTGTAACTATAACACTGCTCGTATTTGAGCAACCATTCATTGGATCTGTCACTGTTAATGTGTAAGTGCCAGCAACACTAACGTTTCCGTTAGCTTGATTATTCGGATTTACTGTACCTGTTCCTACCCAAGAATAATCTGCACCTGTTGTCGTTGAACTTCCAGATAATGTAACAGTAGTTGAAGTACATGTTATTGTTTGTGTACTTCCAGCACTAACATTTGGTATTGTTGTATTAGAAAAAACTTCAACAGTGTTTGAAGATGAACAACCATTTGATGGATCTGTAACTACTAGTGTATAAGTACCAGCTGAAGAAACGCTTCCACTCGCTTGATTATTAGGACTAACAAGGCTAGGTCCTGTCCATAAATAATTTACACCACTAGTTAAGGAAGAACCACTAATTGTTACTGTTGTTGTATTACAATTAATTGTTTGATTTGAACCAATAGAAAGATTTGGTGCGGTTGAATTTTGATTTACTAAAACAGTTCCCGATGAAGAACACCCATTTGCTGGATTGGTAATTGTTAATGTATATGTACCAGCATTTGTAACATCTCCACTTGAGGTATTACTAGGACTTATTGATCCTGGGCCCGTCCAAGAATAATTAACTCCAATTGTTATTGAAGAACCAGTAATTGTAGCTAATGAAGAAGTACAATCAATAGTTTGATTGCTTCCCATAGTAACATCTGGCAGAGTAATGTTTGAAGCAACTACAAGCGTGTTGTTATTTGAACAACCAGTTAAAGGATCTGTAATTGTTAATGTGTAGGTACCCGCTGTAGAAACATTTCCTACTGCTTGGTTACTTGGTGTAATAGTTCCAGGACCTACCCAAGCATAATTAACACCGCTGGTTGTTGAAGAACCACTAATTATTGCAGTAGTATTAGTACACGTAATCGTTTGATTTGCGCCCATTGATATTGTTGGCGTAGTTAAAATAGCAGCATTACTAAATGAAGATGTAGCTAATGAATTACATGAACCATTATTTGCAGTTAGTGTATAATTAGTACCAGTTACCATACCACTAATAACACCACTAGCACCAACGCTTGGACCAGGAGGTGTAAAGTTATAAGTATAACTAGCATTGTAATTAGAAACAGCACTACTACCTGATGCAATACAAGTTGGAGACGTAGATGTTATTGTAGGCAATACAGGAGAAGGTAAAATCGCACTTATACTAAAATCAACTGAAGATGAAGAAGAGCAAGAACCATTATTACCTGAAACTTGATAAGAAGTTCCTACAACCATACCACTAATAATTCCTCCCGCACCTACCGTTGGGCCAGGAGGTGTAAAGTTGTAGGTTAAAGAAGCGTTATAATTTGAAACAGTGCTAATACCAGATGCAATACAAGTTGGAGCTGCAGAACTAAGGGTAGGAATAGAAGGCGTAGTTAAAATAGCAGCATTACTAAATGAAGATGTAGCTAATGAATTACATGAACCATTATTTGCAGTAAGTGTATAATTAGTACCAGTTACCATACCACTAATAACACCACCAGCACCAACGCTTGGACCAGGAGGTGTAAAGTTATAAGTATACCCAGCATTGTAATTAGAAACAGCACTACTACCTGATGCAATACAAGTTGGAGACGTAGATGTTATTGTAGGCAATACAGGAGAAGGTAAAATCGCACTTATACTAAAATCAACTGAAGATGAAGAAGAGCAAGAACCATTATTACCTGAAACTTGATAAGAAGTTCCTACCGCCATACCACTAATAATTCCTCCCGCACCTACAGTTGGGCCAGGAGGTGTAAAGTTATATATTAAAGAAGCGTTATAATTTGAAACAGTGCTAATGCCAGATGCAATACAAGTTGGAACTGTAGAGCTAAGGGTAGGAATAGAAGGCGTAGTTAAAATAGCAGCATTACTAAATGAAGATGTAGCTAATGAATTACATGAACCATTATTTGTAGTTAGTGTATAATTAGTACCAATTACCATCCCAGTAATAACCCCACCAGCACCAACGCTTGGCCCAGGAGGTGTAAAGTTATAAGTATAACTAGCATTGTAATTAGAAACAGTACTACTACCTGATGCAATACAAGTTGGAGATGTAGATGCTATTGTAGGAGTAGCGGGTGAGGCTGCTGTATATGTAATACGAATTTCACCTCTAGCACCTGCGCCTCCATTTGCTGTTACCCAAACATTAGCCCAATCATGATCATGAATTAATGCACCGCCACCACCAGCACCTATCGTTGTTCCACTATTGCCCGCTAATTGATCTCTGCAGCTAGATGTGCATAAACTTCCTTGCCTACCATTCCCACCTGTTCCGCCAAAACTTGCACCACTCGAACCACCATTTTGATTCCCCCAGCATGCAAGTGTAGTAGCATTGCCTCCATTACCTGCTGTTCCTGCGCCGCCGCCGCCGCCGCCGCTTTGATCATGGCAAGATCCGTCATGCTTTCCTGTTGCACCATTACCTCCACTATAAGTTGTAGTGCCACCCGAACCAGATCCTCCTGTACCAAACAATCCATTTGTGCCTAAATGTGAACCAGTATTATTATTTAAAATCATTGCTCCACCACCAAATCCTCCGCCATTTGCAATTAAAGTTGCTCCAACTAATACTGTAGCTGGACCTGAAAAGAACTTGTTCCGCCTACTGATCCATTTCCTGCTGCTGAGGAAGCGTTATTGCCTACACCGCCATTACCACCAGCACCTATAGTCAATGAATATACGTCTCCAGGAGTAACCGTATAAGTTCTACTAACGTAGCCGCCGCCACCACCGCCGCCACCTGCACTGCACGCCTCGCTATCAGTATTAAAACCAGTATTTACTCGAGAGGCAACACCGCCGCCGCCACCGCCACCGCCCCAAACCTGAACTGTAATTGATGTTACGCATGCAGGAACCGTAAAAGTTGTAGCCCCTGGGGTAGTAAATACATTTGTAGTTTGTGCTCGAAAAGCAGTATTGAAAAACAATAAAAGAAAAATGACGTGAATAATTTTCATATAAAATTGGTTAGCTTTTTTACAATCACAATTTTAGACGAATTTGATTTGGCTATCAAGAGGGCTACCCCTCTAATTCTATTTTTCCAAAATCGGTTTAAGTTCTTACTATTGAATTAGATTTGTTTTTTATATTATTTTTTTGGTTACTTTGTAAAAACGATTTAGCTAAACTCGTTAAATCCAAGAAATGAAGAAAATATTTTATACATCTATTATTTTTCTATTCACCACTATATTCGGATATAGTCAGTATTCGAATGAACTTAAAAATAAAATCCGAGAAGTAAAAGATGCATCTTATACCGACTCAACTAAACTCTTTTCATTAGGTGAAAAAACAATCCAATCCTCGATAGAACAAAATGAGAAAGGAGTTTCTGCTGAAATCAATATTTATTATGGCAACCATTTTTTTTACAAAAATAATTTCACAAAATCAATTGACTATTATAATAAAGCTGCTAGCATAGCGAAAAAGGAAGATGTGAAATCCCTTGAGCGACTCGCAAATATTCGCATTTCATTTGTAAAGTACGAAACAGGAAATACATTAATCGCAGAAGATGAACTACTAACTTTTTTAAAGGAAGCAAAGAACGAAAAAGATTATACCAATATGGTTGAATTATACAATCTAATTGGCATTATTCATGAAGAAAAAAGCGATAGAAAAGGTGCTCTAAAATATTATCTAGAAGGCCTATCTGTTTCCAACATTCAAAACTTAAGTTATTTCCCAGCTGTGTTCGCAAATAACATTGCGCTTATTAAGTGGTCTTCAGGACAAAAAGAGGAAGCATTGAAAGACTTTGAGAAAGCGCTAATTGTTGCTGAAAAAGAAGGGAATTCGAGACTAAGCAGTCATATTCAACTTAATTTATGTATGATAAAAGTTGAAGGAAACAATCCTGAGCAAGCGCTTAAACTTTTTGAAAAAGTAATAAAATACGCCAAGGATAACGACTTGCCCAAAGAGTTAGCAAGTAATTATCTTAATTTAAGCTCAGCATTCTCAAACTCCAATCGAACTATAGAAGCTATGCAGTATATTGATTCATCGATTATTTTATTGAAGAGCGAAAACATATACGAATCCGAATTAACAAAAGCATACTTAACAAAAGCTGCTCTTCTTATTCGAACTAATCAATTAAATGAAGCGACAAAAACACTTAACATAATTATTGACTTAACTAAGCAAACAAAAAACTTAGAAGACATTTATAACTATCATCTTTTAAAATATCAAATCTATGAAAAACAAAATAACTATAAAGATGCTTTAACTGAATACCTTACTTATTCTCAATTAAAAGATAGTCTTAATGAACAAGTAAACAGTAAAGTGATTCAAGAATTACAACAAAGCTTTGATATACATCGAAAAGAAATTGAATTAGAAAGAGAGCGTTCAAAAACCATGTTATTAGAAGAAAGCAATGAAAACGAACGTTTATTAAAATGGGCAGCAATAGCAACTGGTATAGTTAGTATTATTATTCTAATTCTAATACTAAACAACAGATATGTAAGAAAACTTCGCGAAAAACAACAAGCCTTTAGTAGTCAGTTAATTGAAAACATTGATGAAGAGCGAAAACGTATTTCATTTGATTTACATGATGACATTGGGCAATCGCTTTCAATTATTAAATCAAAAATTTCAAGGGCCAAAAATAAAGAGAATACTAATCTGGATGAAGTAGAAACCTCTCTAAGTAATGTGATTGAGCAAACAAGGGAAATTTCAAAAAAATTATTCCCTTCAAATATTGAAAAAATAGGTTTTATTCGTTCTATTGCTTTAATGATGGAAACTATACAAAGTTCTTCCCAACTTGTTTGCAGTTTTGATATTCCTGAAACAATTGAAACATTAAGCCTTGAACAAAAAACTCATTTATTTAGAATTGTTCAAGAGTGCACTAACAATACGATTAAGCACTCTGGCGCTAGTGGGTTAAAAATAGAAATAACAGAAAAAAATAAAGAATATCAACTCACTTACCAAGACAATGGAAAAGGAATTAAAACAAAAAAATCAGCAAGTGGCATTGGCTTAAGGTCATTAAGCGAAAGAGCAAAGCTTTTAAATGGAAATATTTTTATATTAGACGAAAAAAACGCCAAAGGATTTAAACTAATTATTAAATTTAAACCAACGAAAGCTTAAAATGGAATTACTGATTGCAGACGATCATCCGATTTTTAGAAAAGGTCTCAAAGAAATATTATTGAGTTATTTCGCTAATGCCAATATATCTGAATGCAGTAATGGTAAAGAAGCGTTGGATTGTATTTTAAAAACTAAACCTCCAATTGCCATTTTAGATATTAATATGCCAGAAATGAACGGGCTAGAAGTTTCTGAGCAAGTACAAAAAACAAATAGCACAACAAAAATAATTATACTTACCATGTATCGAGATCAAGAAATGGTAAAAAAAGCTTTTAAGGTTGGTGCAATGGGCTATATTTTAAAAGACTATGCCGTAAATGAGATTTTAGAATGTATTGAAAAAGTAAAAACAGGCGGAAAATATATTGGTAACGAATTACACAATCATTTATCTGAGCTAGGAAAAGAAGATCAAAAAAAATTCGAACTACACGAGCTTCTCAAAGCACTTAGTCAAGTTGAACTTAAAACATTAAAACTAGTAAGTCAAAATAAAACAACTAAAGAAATTGCCGAGTTACTTTTCTTATCTGACAAAACAATTGAAAATTATCGATCCAAAATTTGTCAGAAACTAAATCTACCACCACGTAACAATAGTTTAGTACTATGGATAAGCGAAAATAAAGGTATGTTAAATAGTATCAGTGAATTTTAAAACCGAATGAAAACGAAACCAAAAACTGTAGATGAATACATTGCAAGTTTCCCAAAAGAAACGCAAGTTATTTTAGAACAAGTTCGTGCTTGGATTGTAAAAGCTGCGCCAAAAGCGGAAGAAATAATTAGTTACGGAATGCCTGGCTACAAATTAAATGGCCCTTTAGTTTATTTTGCAGGTTACAAAGGTCATATTGGTTTTTACGCTACACCTAACGGACATGAAGCATTCGAGAAAGAATTATCAAAATATAAAATGGGGAAAGGGTCTGTACAATTTCCTATTGATGAAAAGATGCCGCTGAGTTTAATAACAAAAATGGTGAAGTTTAGAGTGAAAGAGAATATGGAGAAAGTTAAATCCCAGAAAAAATAATCTATGCAATCCATTTCCCCAAATATTTACGTAAAAGATTTACCAGCTACAATCGATTATTACAAACAACTTGGTTTTGAAGTGACAGTAACTGTTCCTGAAACTGGCGATTTAATTTTCGCAATGATGGTGTGTGGTAGTGTAACATTTATGTTTCAAACCTTTGATAGCTTAGGAAAGGAATTACCTGAAGTAAGCAGAAAAGATGGAGGTTCCTTGTTATTATACATTCAAATAAAAGACATTCGTAAGTTTCACGAACGAATTAAAGACAAAGTAAATGTAATTAAGGGTTTAGAGAAAACATTTTATGGCGCAACAGAATTCTCTATTCTTGATTTAAATAATTATGTATTAACGTTTGCCGAGGACGAGTAAAATTAGTTATGGGAATTATTAAAACAGTATACAACTCATTTTTCGGGAAAAGCTACGAAGCAGTATGGAGGCAATTTGCCCAAAAGAACAATGGTATTTTCTCCGAAAAAGATGACACAGTAGAAATCGTTTACAAAGAACACAAAATACTATTTGATGTTTATACTAACTATTCAGTTGTAGGGAATTCCTCAGTTGACAGAGAATATACAAGAGTAAGGCTTGAATTTGTTTCTCCCGATAATCTTAAACTACGTTTAATACCACAAGGCTTTATTGATACCATTGGTAAATTATTTTGCGCACAGGATATAATAATTGGAGATAAAGAATTCGATAAACGTTTTGTAATAAAAGGAAATGAAGAATTTAAAATTCAAATGTTATTTTCTAACGAAATAATAAGAAGCATTTTACTTAGTCAAAAAGACCTCTATATGGAAATAATGGAAGAGTATGGAATATTTGACGAAAAAATAAAAGAAGGATACTCTATGGCAATATATATTTCTCAAGAAAAGATTACCGATGCGAAACAATTGAATTCATTGCTACAACTTTATACTAATTTAATTGATCAGTTAATAAAATCAAATTCATTGAAAGTATAATATCATGCTCAATCTCTTTGATGAAATACATGATTCAACAATTAACTTATTACCCGAAGGAGGTACTTTAAACTATTACGGGAAAATTTTAAGTCAAGAAGATTCCAATTCTTATTTCGAAAAACTATTAGGTAATATCGATTGGAAAAACGATGAAGCCATAATTTATGGCAAACGTATCATTACTGCCCGCAAGGCTGCATGGTATGGAAATAAAGAATATAATTATACCTATTCAAATACCACCAAACAAGCTTTCCCTTGGACAGATCAATTGTTACAACTAAAACAAATCATAGAAGAAAAAACTTCGGAAACATTTAATTCCTGCTTGCTTAATTTATATCACAATGGAGATGAAGCAATGGCATGGCATAGTGATGGAGAAAAAACATTAAAAGAAAACGGGGCAATTGCATCTATGAGTTTTGGTGCTGAGCGTGTGTTTCAATTTAAACACAAACAAAATGGCAAGCAAATTCAACTTTTATTAGAACATGGCAGCTTATTAATAATGAAAGATGAAACACAGAAAAACTGGTTACATCGTTTAGCTAAATCAAGCAAAATAAAAACACCTAGAATTAATTTGACGTTTAGAACTATTGTTGGGCAGTCGAAATTTAGTACATCTCTTTCTTAGCTGCTAACAATGTATTACGCAATAAAGAAGCAATCGTCATTGGTCCTACTCCACCTGGCACTGGTGTAATTAAACTACACTTAGGGGCAACTTCATCAAACTTAACATCACCTTTCAATTTGTAGCCAGATTTTGTTTCGGTACTTTCAACACGTGTTGTGCCTACATCAATAATTACAACACCATCTTTTACCATATCAGCAGTAACAAAATCTGGACTTCCTAAAGCACAAATTAAAATATCTGCTTTTAAAGTGTGAGATTTTAAATCAACTGTTTTACTGTGGCAAAGTGTAACTGTACAATTTCCTAATGGAGTATTTTTTGCAAGTAAGATACTTAAAGGAGAACCAACAATGTGGCTTCTACCAATTACAACACAGTGTTTACCTGCTGTTTCAACTTTGTATTTATCTAATAAATGAACAATGCCATAGGGCGTTGCGCTAACGTAGCAAGGTAAATTCAAAACCATTCTACCAATATTCATCGGATGAAAGCCATCAACATCTTTTGTAGGCAAAATAGATTCGATTACTTTATGCTCGTTAATATGACGAGGCAAAGGCAACTGAACGATAAAACCATCAACGTCAGGATTGTTATTTAATTCATGGATAGATTGTAATAATTTTTCTTTAGTAACATATTCGGGGTGACGAATTAAAGTAGAATTAAAACCAACACGCTCACAAGCTGCAATTTTACTCGCTACATAAGTTTCGCTTCCTCCATCGCTACCAACAAGGATTGCAGCTAAGTGTGGAGTTTTAAATCCATCTGCTTTTAGTTTTTTAACTTCAGCGGCAATGGTTTCTTGTAATTCTAGAGATATTTTTTTTCCGTCGATTAAGTTCATTTTGTGTTTCGAGTTTTGTATTTCGAGTTTGTTATTTTGAGTGCTTTAAAAAAATGTAAAGATTTACATTATTTATAACCCGAAACTATAAACCCGCAACCAGTAACAATTACTGCCCCATCTTAGGCATATTACGCATCATTTTTGCCATTGCATTTTTATCTTGCATCATACGCATCATTTTGCGGGTATCATCAAATTGTTTAATCAGTTTATTTACTTCCTGAATATTTGTTCCACTTCCTTTTGCAATACGTGCTCTACGATTACCATTTAATAACTCTGGCTTTTCACGCTCTTCTGGAGTCATTGAATAGATGATTGCTTCAATTGATTTAAATGCATCTTCATTAATATCCATATCCTTCACCGCTTTTCCAACACCTGGAATCATACCAACTAAATCCTTGATATTACCCATCTTTTTAATTTGTTGTAATTGCGCTAAAAAGTCGTTGAAACCAAATTGATTCTTTGCAATTTTTTTAGATAATTTACGTGCTTCTTCTTCGTTAAACTGCTCTTGCGCACGCTCAACTAAAGTAACAACGTCACCCATACCTAAGATACGGTCAGCCATACGATCAGGATGGAATACATCAATTGCATCCATTTTCTCACCAGTACCAATAAATTTAATTGGCTTGTTAACTACTGACTTAATAGATAAGGCAGCTCCACCACGTGTATCACCATCTAACTTAGTTAATACAACACCATCAAAATCTAAACGGTCGTTAAAGGCTTTTGCAGTGTTCACTGCATCTTGCCCCGTCATTGAATCTACAACAAATAAAATTTCATCAGGTTTAATTTCTTTTTTCACCAATGCAATCTCATTCATCATTTGCTCATCAACAGCTAAACGACCTGCGGTATCTATAATTACAACAGTATTACCATTTTCCTTTGCTTGTTTAATCGCACGTTTACAAATATCTACAGGATCTTTACTATCTCTATCAGAAAACACCTCTACTCCAACTTGCTCTCCTAACACATGCAATTGGTCGATAGCGGCAGGACGATAAATATCACAGGCTACCAATAAAGGCTTTTTGCCACGCTTTGTTTTTAAGTGATTAGCTAGTTTCCCTGTAAAAGTTGTTTTACCCGAACCTTGTAAACCCGACATTAAAATGATTGTTGGGTTACTTGTAAGTTTAATATCTACACGCTCGCCACCCATTAATTGCGCTAACTCATCGTGTGTAATTTTAATTAATAATTGCCCTGGAGAAACTGCATTTAATACATCCTGACCAATTGCCTTTTCCTTAATGGTATCAGTAAATTGCTTGGCAACCTTAAAGTTAACATCGGCATCAAGTAATGCTTTACGCACTTCCTTCATTGTTTCGGCAACGTTTATCTCGGTAATTTTACCTTGGCCTTTTAAAACCTTAAACGCTCTTTCTATTTTCTCACTTAAACTATTAAACATGCTATTAAAATTAGGAGAGCAAATATAGGAAAAATAGACGGCTCACAAGCAAAAAAGTCAATAAAATAGGGAGCAATTTGGATGAATACCTAATTAAGTTATATATTTGCTTTTATGAAATTAAAAATAACAGATATAAGGATTCCAGTATCATTATTGTTATTAGGCATACTTGGTGCTTTAATTGCCACTTTTGCGCCAAATGACACTATAGCAACAGTTGGAGGAATTACTTTAATATCAGCTTCAATTCTATTAGTGCTGGCCTACTTTCCAATTCTAACGATTAAATTATTCGGAACTAAAATTGAAAACAAAGACAAAGTTGTTAATAATGTTGGATTGTTCAGCCTCTCTTTTTCTTAATTGGTGTAATTTTAAGATTAGGTCATTTACCAGGCGCGGGACCAACCATTGTTATTGGCTGCATGACCTTTTATTTAAATTTTTTGCCTTCATGGTTTGCTGCTAATTACAAAAGCAGTGACTGGTACCAACGCATTTTAAATTTTGTTTTTTGTACCGTTTTAGGATCAATGATTGCCATGCACCAATTTAAAACAATGCATTGGCCAGGTGGAAACTTAATGACTAATTTAACTTTTAATGTTGGCCTCTATGTTCTAATTCCATTCGGAATAATAACCTTATTATTTAGAAGAAAGAAAAATTACTTCTCTATTTCAACCACATTTATATTTGGTTTTATCATCGCGTATATTTTGAGCGGAATTGCAAGCATGAAAATTGCCAATACTCGCTTTGCATCCGACAACAAAACCCAGTTACAAATAGAAAATAATTTAAGATTATTTGAGGCGAAAAATAAATTTCTTTATGAAGCTTTTGAAAAATCAAACAACAAAGATACAAGCTACCTAAGCTTAAAAAACAAAGCTTTAGAATTGAAAAAATCTAGTCAAGATATCTACAACTACCTCTACAAAATCAAAACTGATTTAGTAATGGTTGTAGATGATTTACCTGAATCTGCAAGGGACTCAATAACCTTCGATAACATCGAAGACAAAACAAATTTCGATCAGACTACTTATTTATTCATAGGGCAAGACGAAACAAATCCTAGAACAGATGCAGGATCTGCAATAGAATTAAGAGCAAAAATAGAAAGCTACATAAATGGTTTGGATTCTATTATACCAGAAGAGTTTTTATTGCAATTAAAACAATCAAATCCATTTAATTTTAATGATATTGTTTTGGAAGATGGTGGCGGAAAACAAAAGTGGGAAGTAATGACCTTTTATCATGAACCAGCGTCAACTGTTTATACAACATTAACTGGATTTCAATCTAACATCCGTTACATGGAAATGAATGCGTTAAATGAACTGTTCACCAAAGCTAATTCAAAAAACAAGGATAATATGGCCTCCCAATTGGCAGAATTGGCCATGAAATATGAAACAGCTAAACAGGAGAAAAAAATATCCATGCTACAGAAAGACCAAGAAATGAATGATGTCAAGATTCAGGCTAAGGATGCTGAAATATCGAGTAGAGAAAATACCATTACACTATTTATTTTCGGAGCAATTATTTTTGGTGTATTGATGGTGTTCGTTATTCGATCTAATATTTTAAGAAAACAAACTAACAAAGAATTAGCTGCACAAAAAGATGTTATTACCGCTCAAAAAAATGAAGTGGAAAATCAAAAACATTTAGTAGAAGAAAAACAAAAAGAAATTGTTGATAGTATCACTTACGCAAAGCGCTTACAAGAAGCTATTCTGCCTGCCCAAGAAATTGTGAATAAACATTTGCCTGAGAATTTTATTTTATACACTCCTAAAGATTTAGTTGCAGGAGATTTTTTTTGGATGGAAGTTATTAATGATGGTGGCAAGGAATATACTTTCATTGCCGCTGCAGATAGCACAGGGCATGGTGTTCCTGGCGCAATGGTTTCAGTTGTTTGTTGTAATGCTTTAAACAGAGCAGTGTTAGAATTTAAACTCATACAAACAGGGCAAATTTTAGATAAAACACGTGAACTAGTTTTAGAAACATTCTCAAAAAGCAGCGCAGATGTTAAAGACGGAATGGATATTTCTTTGCTTGCTGTTATTAGAAAAAACAATGAGATAGTTGAAATTAATTGGAGCGGGGCAAATAATCCTTTATGGTTTATTGAAAACAATGAAGTAAAAGAAGTAAAAGCTAATAAACAACCAATTGGCAAAACTGATAATCCTACTCCATTTACAACACATAACATTCCTTATATTAAAGGCACCTCATTCTATTTATTTACTGATGGATACGCTGACCAATTTGGCGGACCAAAAGGAAACAAATTTAAATACAAACAATTAGAGGACTTGTTACTAGAACTTTCTACTAAAGCAATGTCAGTTCAAAAAGAAACTTTAAATAGTAAATTTGAAGAGTGGAAATCAGGAATTGAGCAAGTTGATGATGTTTGTGTTATTGGTGTAAAATTGTAAAACATAGAAAATCAAAACAAATTATTCTATTTTTATATCTTAATTTAATAGATGCGTAATTTATTTTTAATATACATACTATTCTTTTCATTTTTCGCTACTCTAAATGCGCAAGATAAAAAGATTGATTCGCTTCTCTCCCAAATTAAATCATCAGAAGGGCAAAGTAAAGTAAAAAGCTTACTTGAACTTACTAATTACTACCACAAACAAAACGAAGAACAATCATTAAAATACGCGAAAGAAGCATTAAAAGAATCGCAGAGAATAAAATATACGTATGGTGAAATTGATGCTCTTAGTAATATGGCTTTATCCAACATTTACCTTACGGAGTATGAGAATGCGCTAAATTATAGTTTGGAAGCTTTAAAAAAAGCTGAAGCAGAAAAAAACGAGAGTCAGTGTGCCGAATGTTATAGTTTATTAGGGCACGCCTATCTAAACATGTCGAATTTCACTTTGGCCGACCAAAACTTTAACAAGGCGCTTCAATTATACATTAAGCTCGACGACAAATTAAACATTGCAACAATGTATAATAATATTGCTGTGTCATTTGATAATAGAAACATATTAGATTCCGCATTAAAATATTACCAAATAGCATTCCCGATTTATGAAACTTTAGAGAAAAACAATGACCTTTATAAAGGTTTATGGTACACCAATGTTGGCGATTTATACCGAAAACAAGGAAAAAATAGAGAAGCTTTAGAAATGCAATTAAAAGCCGAACCACTTTTAATTAATGCTAATGACCAACATACTTTACTTGTGCTTTATAGTGGAATGCCTTACACTTTTATTGAGGGTAAACAATATGACAAGGCATTGTACTATGCTCTTAAAGCAGTTGAACTTGGAAAAAAACTAAATGTTAAAAGAGAGTTAGCCTACGCACACCTTGCTGTTGCGGATGTATATGGCGAAAAAAATGATTTTAAAAATCAAGTTATTTATTTACAAAGGTATATTGAGTTAAGTGATAGTTTATTTCTAGATGAAACAAGTAGGTCGATTACTGAAATGCAATCCAAATATGAAAGCGAGAAAAAAGAAAAGGCAATTGAATTACTAAACAAAAACAAAGCGCTTCAAGAAGCTGAAATTGAAAAGCATAAGTCTAAACAAATATTTTACATTGGAGTAGTAATTTTTGTTTTAGCTCTATCAATTACCCTTGCTGTAGGAATAAAAAACAAAAACCAAGCGAATAAAATATTATCACAACAAAAAATAGAAATTCAAAATCAGAAGCATCTAGTTGATGAAAAACAAAAGAAATTATCGATTCTATTAATTACGCGAAACGATTACAAACTGCAATTTTAGCCACACGTGACGACATAAATAAAGCTATTCCAAACAACTTTCTATTTTATCAACCCAAAGATATAGTTGCTGGCGATTTTTATTTCTTTGAAACTACCGACACACATATCTTTTATGCAGCAGCAGATTGTACAGGGCATGGCGTTCCTGGCGCATTAGTAAGTGTAGTTTGCTCAGATATTCTTTCACGTTGTGTGCTTGAATTTAAGTTAACCGACCCTGCAAAAATATTAGACAAAACAAGAGAATTGGTTTTAGCAACATTTGCAAAAAGTAACAGTGATGTAAAAGATGGGATGGATATTTCATTCATATCCATTAACAAAATTACAAAAGAAATAAAATGGAGCGGGGCAAATAATCCACTTTGGTACATTACTTGATGCTTCGACCCTAGTAGCGCCTCAGCGGTCGAAGTAAATGAAATGGAGACTGAGGCTCTCGAAGCCAGCATGCATGAAATTAAGGCAAACAAGCAACCTATTGGAAAAGTTGATAATCCTATTCCCTTTGCCTCACATATAATTCCAAATGCAGAAGGGACAATTTTTTATTTATTTACGGATGGATTTGCAGATCAATTTGGAGGGGAGAAAGGAAAAAAATTTAAATACAAACAACTAAAACAAATATTACAAAACAATTTTCATTTACCTTTTAAAGAACAAGAAGTTTTATTGAAAAAAACTTTTGAAATATGGCAAGGTAAACTGGAGCAAGTAGATGATGTATGTATAATTGGATTTAGATTGTAAAAATGGAAATGAAAAAATCAATTATACTACTAAGAGGTTTACCAGGTAGCGGAAAAAGCACACTAGCAATGGTATTGAGCGAACATGGCAAATATCCTGTAACAGCTATTGATGATTATTTTACTAATAAAGTGAGTGGTGAATACAAATTTGAATTTCAAAACAACCACCTTGCATATAAGCAATGCGAAGAACAAACCTCTAATTTCGCCAAACAAGGGGCTGAAAAAATAATTGTAGATAATACATTTACTTTAGCTTGGGAAATGGAACCTTATTTTAAAATTGCCAAAGAAAATAATTACACACTATTTGTTGTGACAGTTGAAAAACATAATGACGGTAAAAACATCCACGATGTTAGTGATGAACAATTACAAAAAATGGCAGAAAAGTTCAAAGTAAAACTATTGTAATATTTACTTAACGTAAATTTATTGTTTCACAAACTTTATTATCTTCGACCAAACTTTAAAACAAACTATTATGCAACAAATGAATTTATTAATTGTACTAGCTGCGGCTGTAATTCCAATGATACTAGGATTTATTTGGTACAATCCCAAAGTATTTGGAAACGCTTGGATGAAAGCAACTGATATGACTGAAGAAAAAGCAAAAGGAGCTAACATGGCTTTAGTATTTAGTGTAACTTTCCTATTCAGCTTTTTATTGGCGTTTATTTTACAAACGATAGTTATTCATCAATTTTCTATTTTAGGTGTATTAGCAAATGAACCTGGCATTATGGACCCAACTACTGAAAACGGAAAATGGTTAGTTGATTTTATGGCTAAGCACGGAAATAATTTCAGAACATTTAAACATGGAGCATTACACGGCACAATGGCAGGTTTATTTATTGCTCTACCAATCATTGGAACCAATGCATTATTCGAGCGTAGAGGATTTAAATACATCGCAATTAATGCTGGTTATTGGATACTAGTATTAGCTTTAATGGGTGGTACTCTTTGTGCTTTTGTATAATTTACATTTTAATAAAATTCAAAAGGGCGATAGAACTAAACACTATCGCCCTTTTTTTTGCACTAAAACTTTACCTGAAGTGTTACATAAAAATTAATTGGGTCAGAGGGAAGTATTCCAGGACCAGGATAACCATCCGATCTTCTTGTATAATATTTTGTATTTGTTAAGTTGTTAATACCAGTATAAATACTTGCCCACTTCCAAGTATAATTAACCGACCAATCAACTACTGCATAAGAAGGTATTAATCCAGAAGATGCATCTGCCGTAGCTTTTACGGTATTATTTGCATCAGCATATTGTTTCTCGGTATAAGAATATTGTAAGGTAGTTCCGAAATGTTTCGTTTTAAAACTCATACCTCCTTTGCCTATAAATGAAGGCGCATATTCTACCCACTTATTAACTAAACTTGTTTGTTTACTATTAATATACTTTGCATCTGTATATGCTAAATTTGCAAAAACCGACCAAGTATATTTAGTATCCTTATTAAATAACTTCAGGAAATTTAATTCAGCAAAACCTTCTAATCCCATATTTCTGCTATCCGAAACATTTGTTCTTAAACGGTAAGTACTTCCATCAGTAACCATTGTAATAGTTCCCATTCTTCCTTTGTAATATAAATAATACGCGCTTACATCAACATATAAAAAATCTTTAATACTTGACCTATAACCTAAATCAGCTGTATATCCTGTTTCATCTTTCAAGTTTGCATCCACTTTAAAATTAGGAGAAACTATACGCAAATCATTAAAGTTTACCGCCCTATAATTTTGACTAAAGTTGGCATACAACTCTGTTTTTTTAGTTGGCTTAAAACTAAGTCCTAATCCACCTAAAACAAATGCGCGGTTACTTGATTGATTTTCGAAATTTTGTTTAAAGCTAAGTGTATCGCCATTTGTAGCTAATGAAACTTCATTAAAATAACCATTTGAATTAGTTGACACATGCTCAAAGCGAACACCCGGAGTAATTGTAAATCGTGAACTCACATTCCATAAGTTTTCGGTAAAGGCTGCAAAATTTGCATTGGGAAATTTAAAATCAGAGGTTTCAATTAAACTAGGATTTTTAAAATCAAACTCAGGTAAATCAGTTGCAGTTCCTAAACCTTGCTTACGATAAGTAGTTCCCATGTAATAACGGGTGCCAACTAAAAAAGTAGAATTACGATTCAAAAATTTATAACGATGTAATAATCGTAGCTCTGTTCCTAAATTTCTATAGTTATCTGTTTGTAAATCTCTTTTCTTTGTTAATACATCTGCCTTATCTGCTTTACCTAAATTTCCAATTGAATTTCTATCCGCATACAATCCAAAACTTAACCATGATATATTTGTTCTATCATTTAATTTCCAATTTAAATCACTTGCAAATTGATTCCATTTAATTTGCATCCAATTTCTTCCTCTAATTGATCTATCTGCATCAACCGCATAATCGTTATCTGTTAATCCACCAGGTTGTTTCGCTAATAAATTACTTAAGGTATACTCAATTTTCAAATTAACGTTATCAGTAAATCTATACTTTAACGCTGCATGCGCTGCATACTGATCAAAATTTGAATTAGGTCTCCAACCATCTCCATGTTTATATTGAAAAAATGTATAGTAGCTTAATTTATTTACCTTTCCTGAGAAGGAATTAAATGAATTTAAGAATCCGTATGAACCAACTGTTTGTCTTGATAAAACGTTAAACTTCTTTGCCGTTTCATCAGGATGTTTAAATTTAAAATTCACCAAACCACCAAACTGCGTTCCATATTGCAAACTAGCTGCGCCTCTTACAATTTCTATTCTATCAATAGCTTCAGAAGGTGGAGTGTAATAACTCTCTGGATAACCCAAAGCATCGGCAGCAATATCATAACCATTTTGACGCGTATTAAAATTTGCCATACGGTTAGGACTTAAGCCTCTTCCACCTATTCCCATTTGCAAACCAGCTCCATCAATTTCAAAAATATTTAAACCTGCAACCTTAGCAAACAATTGGCGCTGATTGTTAGTTGCCAAATTAGCATTCAAATCATCTAAAATAATTACATCAGACTTTTTTCCGGCATAAATAGCAGTACCTTCAACATTATTTAAATGACCTACTCCAAAATTATTTTCTTTATCTGCAAGAACACTAATCTCGTTCAAATCGGTTAAACTGACTTTTAAATTAATAACAATTGATGTATCACCAGTTAATTTTAAAATCAATTTTTTCTTTTCATAAGAAGTTTTTTGTACACTAATTTCTATTTCTGATTTATCAGAAATAATGGAAACCGAACCATTTACATCAGATTGATAATTCTTTTTACCACTTTTTACAATAACATTTTCAATCGGTACTTTTAGAGAATCATCTTGAATAGATAAAACAATATTTTTATTTTGAGCATTTAATTTACTTGATAAAGTGATTGCAGCTGCTGAGAAAAAAACTAAACGAGAAAATATATTTTTAGAAATCATAATTTAAATTTGTGAGACAAAAGTAGAATCATTCTAAATAAGAGCCAATACCTAAAATGAGGTATTTTTACTAAACTGAAGTTTTATCCTCAAAAAAAAGGCTGTGAACAATGTTCACAGCCTTTACACTAAAGCATATATCTCTGAATTATTGCTTAATGAATTTTGTTTTAGCACCTTCCTTTGTTTGAACAAAATACATACCTGGAAGCAAGTCACTCACATCTAATTGTGAATTTGAATCTAACTTTTTACTCATAACAACTTTTCCGAGTAAATCTGTAATTAAAACTTCAGTTTCATTTTGAAGCTCTATCGTTAAAATAGATTCTACTGGATTAGGATAAATTGAAATCTTTTGTTCTTTTAATTCATCAATTCCAACACTTGGTTCAAAGATATCGAAGCCAATCCATTTTTTTAAAGTATTGTTAAAAATCCAAACTAAATTATTTGCAAAAGAAAATTGTCCGCTATTATATGAAGTATTAGGCGCGTTTGACGGTAATGAAATACTTGAGGAATACACACCAGTTGTTTTATTAAAAAACAAAATTTGTTTCGTTGAATAATTATACAAACCTATTTCCATTCCAGTACACCCAGTATAAATTAATGTAGGCGAAGATATGTTGGTAAAGTTTGGAATTCCAGTTAACGTTATTGTTGGAGCATCTGCTCCATTCACTCTCGATTCACCATACAAACTACCTGATTTATAATATAATATTCTGTTGTTTTGTGGATCAAACGCTCCAACAGCTTGCGGATCGGGAGGTGTTGTATTAAAAGGGTTTTGAATTGTTCCTCCAAAATATCCTTGAGCTGTAAGATTATCAACGACAAAATAATTATCCCATGTATTACCTTCAATTTTGCCAGTAGTTGGGTTGTACCACATACCTCTCCAATCTGTATCAATTGAACTTCCTAACAAGTTGCCATCTATATCAAAATACTCATCTGGATCAGTACCTCCAGAATTATTACTATAATACAAATTATAGGTAGGATTAAAAGCAACCGCTGTGCGATATTGATTACCTCCCACACAATGCAAAGTATCTCCAGAAACTATTGCCGTAGTTCTTAATGTACATTGTGCTATACTTGTCATATCAGTAAAAACTAAAGCACCAAAAATCAAAGCTAATTTTCCAAACTTATTCATAATTATAAATTTTATTGTTTAATAAACTTAACGGTTGCTCCAAAATCAGTAACGATGTAATAAACTCCCGAGTTTAAATTAGTTAACTGAAGTTCAGTTTCATTTTTAGTTAAGCTTGCTGTTAACACAACTACACCTAATGAGTTAAATACTTTTAAACTTTTCCCTTCTGCTTTTACATTCAACTTATCTTTAGCAGGATTTGGATATACCAACAACTCATTTTTCATATTCTTCACATTTTTTAATCCAACACTTGAATAATTAATACAATCCGACATTACCTCACAACCGTTAACCGTAACTAATACTTTATAAGTACCATTAACTGCTGGCGTATAAGCCATATTTGTTTCTCCAGCAATGCTATTTCCTGTTCCACAATCATACCATTGGTAGGTAATACCTCCACCTGAAACAACACTTTCTAAATTTGCCCCGTTTTGTATTACTCCTGTATAAAATGAATTACATGATGTAGATGAAACTGGGCTTTCAGCTACCCAATTTGAAACTGATGTATTCAATGAAAAACCATATAAAAATCCATCACTAGAGCCAGACCCACTACCATTTATCAAACTTAATTCTGTGGCATTATTAGCTGCATCAAAACCTTGATCAAAATGATAAACAGAAATTAAACCAGATGTTCCCGATGGAATATTACAATCTTTATTAGCCAGAATTTCAACTGGGCAAAGATCTCTATTCCAAATTCGAACTTCATCAATATTTCCCTTAAAGAATTGATTGCTCGCTAACGTATTATTACCAATAGTAAGTTGATTGTCATGATTAAAAACAGTATAAGTAAAAGGGCTTCCAGTTGCCACACCATCAACGTATAATTGAGAACCATTTCCAACACCACTTTTAAATACGAAAGCAACGTGATGCCATTGATTATCATTAATTGGGTTTCCAACTACCACTTCACTTGATGTTGCCCAATTATAAACTCCCAAACGATTATTTCTTAAAAACATACCATACGCGTTAATCTTTGAAACAATAGCTCTAAAGTTAGTACTTGCATCATTCGTTTTTATCCAAGCTTCAATCGTTCCAGTGTTTATTACGTGAAGTGGATTGAATGCAAAATCTGCATAATCATTAATACCATCAAAATTTAATGAAGTTGCGGCGCAGTTAGCTGTATAAGTTGGACAAGCACTTCCTGTTGCAATAACGCCAGCGTCATCCCAGTTGGAAGTGATTCCATTTAATCCAAAATTTAACAAGGCTCCTACTACACTTGAATTTTCCGCTACAAGGGTATTAATACCTGCATTATTAGCTCCGTCAACACCTTGATTAAAATGAAAAACAGATCGCAAACCATTTGTAGGAAAAGAAACCTCGCAATTTGAATAATGTGCAATTTCTGAAGGGCACAACATTCTATCCCAGATACGAACTTCATCTAACTTACCATTAAAATCTGCAACACCCATTGCAGGCCCACCCAATCTGAATTCAGATAATAACTGCCAAGGTGTGTGTTTATTGCTGTTGGATAATAATCAGTTATACCATTAACTGTAATTCCCATAACATTGTTTGCTTGTACAAAAATAGAAACATGATACCATTGATTGATGTTCACAGTTGCAGTGCTTGCCAAGGTTCTTAAATTACCATCATAGGTATAATGAACAAACTGACCATTTACCAATTTTATTTGGTGAGAAACAGAAACATTTGTACCACTCGCGTCGGTGCCTACAATGATGTTTTGATTGGCTAAATCTTTTAGCAATACATTACACTCAATAGTGTAATCACTCAAGGGCACTGTATTTTGAACAAGAACAACATCATTTGCTGCCGTAAAAGACAAACAATTTGCTGGCAAGCCTGAAGCACTTTCAACAATACAGACTGGTTGTAAATTAAATGGTGCACTCGCTACAAAATTCGAACTTGTACCAGTTAAAGCAAAACCAGATAATGTTGCATCAGAAGTAGAAGTAACAGAATTTTGAACAGCAGTTAGCGAAGTATTAGAACCATTTGTAACTCCCTCATTAAATGTATAACTTGCTAATAAACCTGTTTCAGATATAACTACATTATTCATTGTCTCTGATATTTGTTCACATGTACGAGCAACAGTCCAAACGCGTGGATTGTCTATAGTGCCCTGCCAATGATGTCCTTGAGTTGGATGTTTCCCGATAACCAAAGGGAAAGCTCCATTTGCCATTCCACCTGATGTTGTGGTTGTATTCATCAAATTACCATTCTTATATGCCTTTAATAGCGTACCGTCATAAGTAACAGCTAGATGATACCAAGTGTTTGGAGCAAGGGTACCAAAAGAAACTGAAAAATAATTTAAGTCGGCCGCTTGAACCGTTCCTGCTCCTTGAAAAGAACCTGAACCATGATGCCATATAATACCTGCATTATCGCCATACATTGGGCCGTCAAATCCCAAAGCAGAACTAGGTCCAGTAGGACTTTTTGCCCAACACTCTATTGTCCAATTTGCATAAGTTGTCGAGTTGAAAATAATAGGAGTAGTTACCTTATCATCTACACCATCAAAATCTAAGGCAGAAGAATTTCCACCTCCCAAAACTTGATTGTTAACATGATTTGATTGTGAAAAACAGGTATTGAAAATGACCAAACCCGCAAGAATAAGTAATTGTTTTTTCATAAGTATAAGTAAAAGTATTTCTAGCAAAAGTGCACTTTTACTAGCAAAGAGAAGGGAGTTACTTTGTAAACTGAACAGTTGAGTTTGTGAATGGTATTACTATTTTGTGAGCTTTGACAGAAAATATTCTCGCCTGTCGCGAGCTAAATCAATCGAACGATTATTTTTCATTAAAATCGTACCCCTACCCGAGCGACTAAAGGACGCTACATAATCCATATTAACAATAAAGGAGCGATGTGCGCGAACAAAATTGGGAAAATGCTCAAGTACTTGCTCAAAATATTTTAAGTTCTTAGATATGGTTTTTTGTTTTTTATCTAATGTAAATAAATGTACATATGAACCATCTGCTTCAAGATATTCAATGTCCTTAACAGCTAAATACTCATAACCTCCTTGAACAGGAATAGCAATATTTTGAGCCGAACTACTATCGAAATTTTTAACGAGCGAATCAAGCCTCACACGTGCTTCCTTCATACTTTTTCTTTCGCATACTCTTTCTATAGCTTCTAATAATTGTTTTTCTTGTAAAGGCTTTAGTAAGTAATCAATAGCAGATAAGCGAAAAGCTTTGATGGCAAAATCATTGTAGGCTGTTGTAAATATAATATCAAGAGCTATTTGCTTTTGAACTATTTCCTCCGCCAATTGAATACCCGATTTGCCTGGCATTTCAATATCCAAAAAAATTAAGTCTGGGTTCAATTTTTTAATCGCAGTCATTCCCTCCTCTGCATTTTCGGCCTCAGCTAAAATAGTTACTTCCGAAGCTAGTTCAACAAGCATCAACCTAAGTAGTTTTCTGGCTTGTGGAGAGTCATCAATAATTATGGCATTTACCTTTCCCAATTTTATTTCTTAATTAAGATTTTTAATTTTACAATAGTACCACTTTGTTCGTTATTATATGCTGATCTATCTAAAAACTCAACATGTACACTGTCTTTCTTTTCACTATTCAATAAATTTATTCGCTTTGCTGTTGCTTCACTTGCAAATGATTTATGCGTTTTGGAATTTTCATCATTAATTTGTTTTGACACTTGTAAACCCACACCATTATCAATTAATTCCACTAATAATAAATTTTCCTCTTCTAATAAATTAAAACTAAGCATTAAATTTTTAAGACCTTTTTTATGACGTAATCCATGCTTAAAAGCATTTTCAACATAAGGTTGAATTAATAAACCAGGTATTTGAATCGAATCAACATCTACTTTCTCACCTATTTTAATTTCATAGCTAAACTCACCTTCGAGCAACATAGCTTCTAATTCAATATAAATTTTAAGTATTTCTATTTCTTCCGATAATTTTATTCTTTCAGTTGAACTGTTGTCTAACACTTTTCGCATCAATTCAGAGAAATCACTTAAATACAATACTGCATTTTTTGTCGTTGTCGTAAATATATCCTTTAATCGAATTTAATACATTAAAAAATAAAATGCGGATTCATCTGCGCTTTTAAAGCCGATTGCTGAACTAAGCGCAACTCATTTTCTAAATTAATTCGTTTTAATTCTTCCGCTTGTTTCTTTTCTATTTTCTTTAATCTGTATTTAAAAGCCGCCAATAAAACAATTACGAGCACAAGTGCTTCCAAAATCATGAACCATGTTCGTTGCCAAAACGGAGGCTTTACCTGTCCTTTTAAAACAATTATATTTTCCGAATCCTTTCCTAAGTGATCTATTAATTTTACTTCCAAAATAAATTCTCCATAAGGCATTGACTGAAAATCAATACTTTCGATACTTGCAGGCAACTTAACCCATGAACTATCAGAACTTACTATTCGATACGCATAAGTAAAAGTTCCATTTGACGAATATGACAAACCTGATAATTTTAAACTCAACAATTGATTGTAATTAAGTATTAGAGAGTTTGCATCTGTACTCTTTTTATCAATTAAAATATCATCTAAATACAATTTTGACGAAACCGCACCTTGTTTAGTTGTTAATGGCAATCGATTAATCCCCATTGAAGTTGCCAAATAAATATTATCTCCAACAAAATCCATATACATTATTTCGTTCGAGGATAAGCCATTTAATCGATTAAAGACAGTATAATTTTTAGTACTCACATCAAATTTATACAAACCGGCATTGCTTGCTATAAAAAGCATGTTGTTTTTTAATCGTATTTGCGATGCATGAACTGACGGTGGAAGTTCAAAAAACTGTTGTGTTTGATTTGATGCATCAATAGTGTACAACTTGTCATCGAAACTCAAAACATATAGCAGTTCCTTTTTCTCATCAAAGCTTACCGAATTAATTTGCTTTCCTTTTAATAATGTATCCTTAATTACCCAAGTATCATTTACAAAACTCAACACCACCAAACCTTCATTGGTAGCGGCAAATAAACGATTGCTTTTCTCATCAAAACAAACTTCTCTTGTCCACGAATTTAAAAGCCATTGTTTCGCTTCCGAGTTTACTAAATCATCGTAGATATATAAACCAAACGAACTAGCAACAACATATTGATTATTTAGTGGAAGAACGTATTTTGCAGTAGGAAACTTAGCATTGATACTACTTATTTTTCCATCTTTAAATTGATACAAAATATTATTGATATTAAAACAAATGCATGTCCTTTTACAATCATAAAAAAGGCACTGAATATCGGCCTTTCTATCGCTCGAAAAAAACATTGATTGAATTACTCTTTACATTAAGACTTGCTAATTGACCAGAAATATTTGTTGCGTAAATATGCTCATTAACTGCAATGATTTTATTCACCCGTTTAGAAACTTCTTCATTATTGTCGAATTTCCATTGCTTAACTGCAATAGTTGGAATGCGCATTAATCCACTTTGCAATGTACTGAGCCAATAATTATTTTCTCTGTCGATGATAGCATAGGAAATTGCTTTGTTAGCATATAAAACTTCACCCGTATCTTTTTGCGGATGATAAATAACTAATCCTGCGTAGCTTGGTAAATAAAGATAACCATCAACCATTTCACGCATGTCGTTAAACTTTGAGGCCGCAATTGCCTTGCTTAAAAATATTGATTCAAACTTTTCAATTTTAAAATTTACACACTTATAAAAATAATTTTTACTACGATGAAAAAGCCAAACGCCATCTTTGCCAGGAGTTGATTCATATTCGCCACACACATTCCCTTCTGGAAAAGTAAAAGGTGCTAAGGAATACTTATCTCCTTTAAAAAAACCAATTCCTTTTGGATTAATAAATGAAACAACGCCATTCCTAAATTTACATGAACGAGTAAATGTTTCTTTATCTGTTTTTCCATCTCCATCAAAATCAGTATAAAGTTTCCACTTCTTTGTTTGTTCATTATATTTACTAATTCCTTTTTCTCCGCATACCCACAAATTACCTTCATCATCGCATACAATATTCGATACCTTATCATTCCACCCTTTTAAACAATACAACGAATCATTTTCGGCATAAAATACTTGTCCACTAAAATTATAAGCATACACTTTTCCTGTGCTAGATAAAGTTAAACCCGAAAAGGCTCGTGAACGTTGCTCGTTGCTTTTATACTGTGTGTATCTAACTCCATCGTATTTATAAATACCTGCATCGCAACCAAACCAAATAAATCCTTTGTTATCCTGAAGGATACAATACACCTCATTACTTGGCAATCCATTTTCGGTAGTGGTTTGGAAATAAGTTGGATCTTGAGAAAACAATGAGGCCGTAAACAAATTTAAACAAAGTAAAAACAGGTTTGATTTTGCAATAAACCTTGTCTGTACTTTAATAATTGAATTGTAAATAACTATTAGCATTTTTCCTTTACCACATAAAAATCGAAAAATACAAAAAACAAAAAGGCTGAGCAAATGCTCAGCCTTTTTGTTGTAAGTTTAAAATTTAATTTAATCGTTCTTCACGATTTTTATAATAGCATCGCCTGTGTTTGATTTAACTTTAACAAGATATACACCATTTGATAATTCAGATAAATTCAATGTAAATTTATTACTATTAGACACTTCATTCATCACCAAATTACCTAATGAATTATAAACCTCTATTTTATCGTTAATAGCAATTCCATTAAAATTAAAAATACCTTTTGATGGATTTGGATAAACAATAATAGTTGTTTTACTAGATAACACGTTTGACTTAATGCCAACACTTGCAATATTTACGCAAGCACTTGTATCTGAACATGAACCAACTGTTACTACAACTGCATAATCTCCATTTGATGTTGCTGTGAAAGATGCATTTGTTTCTCCACTAAGTTGAGTATTATTACTACAATCAATCCATTGATAAGTTGCACCTATTGCATTAGCCGTAATAGTCTCCGCACTTACATTAGTTGTAAGGTCGATTACACTTTCAACCGTTAAATTGGTAGTAACTGTTGAATCACAACCATTCATTGCTACTAATACATCTGTATAAGTACCATTTGCCGAATATGAACTTGAACCTACAATTACACTTTGTCCTGCACACACCGTAAAAGATTGAGAACTTGCAATTGCTGCCGATTCCGTAATTGTTGCTGAAGAAACACTCGAACATCCATTCACATCAGTAACAGTATAAGTATAAACTCCCGCTGCTAAATTAATTGCACTTACGGTTGTTTGTCCATCCGACCATGCATAACTATATGATCCTGTACCTCCTGTAGAAGATGCTTCTAAAATTCCAGTTGTTCCACCATTACAAAGTACATTTGTTTGTGAGGCTATACTAGTTGAAATCGCAGAAGGTTCCGTTATAGTTACACTTGAAGTAGCCGTACATCCATTTGCATCTGTAACTGTATAAGTATAAACGCCGGCACCTAAACTAGGCGCGACTGCAGTTGGCTGTCCGTTTGACCAAGCAAAAGAGTATGCTCCTGTACCTCCTATTACTGTTCCTGTTGCTTCTGCATTACTAGAACCGTTACATGAAATCTGCGCTCCGTTATAATTTGATGTTACTGCTGCTGTTGCAGAAAGAGCGGAAGTTGGCTGCGTTACAGTTGCTGATGAAGTGCTTGAACATCCATTAACATCAGTAACAGTATAAGTATAAACTCCTGCTGCTAAATTATTAGCAGTTGCTGTTGTTTGACCATCTGACCATAAGTAAGAATAAGCTCCTGTTCCGCCTGTTGTTGATGTAGTTATTTCTCCAGTTGTTCCACCATTACAAAGTACATTTGTTTGCGAGTCTAGGTTAGTTGATAGTGCTGTTGGTTCTGTTATAGCAACTGAAGATGAACTTGTACATCCATTTGCATCCGTTACTGTATAAGAATATACAGCCGCACCAAGATTAGTCGCTAATGCAGTTATTTGACCATTTGACCAAACATAAGTGTATGCTCCTGTTCCACCAGTTGCTGTTGCTGTTGCCTCTGCATCATTAACACCATTACATGAAATTTGTGAACCATTGTAATTTGATGTTACCATTGCTGATGAAGATATTGCAGTTGTTGGTTCTGTAATAGTACCTGTTGAACTTGTTGAACAGCCATTAACATCGGTAACTGTATACGTATAAACTCCAGCAGATAAATTAATCGCTGTTGCTGTAGTTTGACCATTTGACCAAACGTAACTATATGATCCTGTACCTCCAGTTGAAGATGCAGTTAAAGTTCCTGTTGTTCCACCATTACAAAGTACATCTGTTTGTGAACCTACATTAGTTGAAACTGCAGCAGGCGCCGTAATCGTTAAACTTGATGTAGCTGTACATCCATTTACATCTGTTACAGTGTAAGTATAAACACCCGCACTCAAATTAGGTGCAATTGCAGTAGGTTGTCCATTTGCCCAAGCATACGAATATGACCCTGCGCCTCCAGTTGCGGTTGCCATTGCTACTGCATCTGACATTCCATTACATGAAATTTGCGAACCATTATAATTTGATGTTACTGCTGCTGAAACTAATAAAGAAGTAGCTGGTTGTGTAAGGTTAAATGGTTGAATTATTACACATCCATTTAAATCTGTAACTGTACATGTATAAACTTGGGCAGTTAATCCATTAACTGATGTTGTTCCATCTCCTGTTGGATTACCTGGTGTCCAATCATAAGTATATCCACCTACTCCACCAGTTGGAATATCAATTGCTGCTGCTCCATTTGAACCACCAAAACATGCAAGGTTTGTTTGTGATACTGGAACCACTGATAAAGTTGTTGGTGCTGTAAGGTTAAAAGTTTGTGTTGCAGTGCATCCATTTGCATCCGTAACGGTACTGGTATAAACTTGAGCGGTTAATCCGTTAACTGATAATGTTCCATCTCCTGTTGGATTGCCAGGAGTCCAATTATAATTGTATGTTCCTGTTCCACCTGTTGGTGTGTTAATTTCCGCTGCCCCATTTGAACCACCAAAACAAGCGATATTTGTTTGTGAAGCTGCAGTTACAACTAAAGCTGTTGGTGCTGTAACGTTAATAGTTTGCGCTGCAGTACACGAATTTGCATCGGTTACTGTGCACGTATAAGCTTGAGCTATTAAACCTGTAACTGATGCTGTTCCGTCACCTGTTGGGTTACCTGGGGCCCAATCATAAGTGTACACTCCTGCTCCACCGCTGGCCAAAATAGTAGCTGAACCGTTTGATCCGCCATTACAGGACACATTTGTAATTGAAACAGTATTCGTAGTAATAGCTGAGCCCGAACCTGTTCCTTGAATTGAAAAATCATAAATTAATTCACTACAGTCATCTGTTTTAATGGATACTGTGGCACTTCTAGTACCTGCTGCAGAGGGATCAAATGACACTTCAAAAGTGGTAGATCCTCCAGGAGAAATTGATAACAATGGATTTGAGATAATTGCAAAATCAGAAGCATGTGTCCCTTGAATCGTAGGATTTTCAATCGTTAAATTAGTTGTACCTAGATTTTGAACAGTATACGTATTAATCATTTGACCACTACAGAAATTTTGTGCCCCGAAATCCGTACCATCAGTTGTGTTTGGCGTATTATCATTATCTAATATATTATTAGCACCGTTACCGACAACATTAATTTCTGAAGCTGGAGTAAGAGTATAGCTAATTGCATAACTATGCACACATAACACTCCTGTTCCGCTAGGTGAATCATCAATAGCACTTAAACTCCATGTTCCGTGTGGATTATCCCCCTGACCAATTATTTGGATCATTTGGAACTCCTGTTAAGGGCTGATTATTTGGAGCAAATGTACCATTAATTGGTTGTGATGCAGGAAGTAATGTTTGTCCAGATTGATTAAATGTAGTTGTTACACCTAGTACTTGATTAGAACCCGACCAAGATGAAGTAGTCCCAAAAAAACCTGCCAGACTTCCAGAAGCTGCAAAAAATTGAGTTGAAGGACTACCTCCGGAAAATTGCATGGCAAATCCAACCTCGCTTAAATTTACCGCCCCAGCGGTTGGTGCTATACACGACCCTTGGGTTTTTGACCATGTAACCGAAATACTTATGTCGCATATTTTGTATCCAACAGGAAAATCAACACCTTCAATAATAGCTATTGAGGTCCCCACAAAATTACCTGCAAGGGGAGTAGCTTCAGCTGCAAAATTAGTATTTACGCTTTTAGTTACTTCAAGTACCTGTGCCTTAATTTGCAAGAAAAAAATAAATGATAATAGGAAGAAAATAGTTTTTCTTGTTTTCATGGCTTTAGTTAAAAGATTATCCGCAAAGGTAATCACTATTATCCGCTAAATCTAGCGCTGTGATTTTTTCTTCTTCAATAGGTTGATTATCAAACGTCATTTTTGCAAATAAATTAAGCTCACTTTGCTTCTAGGCATAATGAGTCTAGATATTTCGGTTCTTCTTATTTAATATCTCTGTCAAGCTGGACGAGTGAGGTGTAATTAAAAATGCTGAACATTTGCTCTGCATTTTCTAATAAAAACTTACCTACTCAATTGACTCTCCTGATCTTCTATTTCAAACTCAGCATCCTTTTCCCAAATTTCCATTTCGCAGGGTTTGCAGTTGAATTTCAGTTTGTATTCTAATTCACCTTGTTTTAACACCAAAGGCTCTACTACTTTCTCCCCCATTGTTTCACGTTGAAAACGTGCGCATTTACCTAACTCGTATTTTACACAATACTTGGTTGTCATTACGCGTGATTTGCCTGGGTCCCATTGCAGCTCAAAAGCTTTTTCAATTTCGGTTACACCGTGGCGTTTGTAAAAGGCACGTGCCATGTGGTTGGCAACATTATAAGTAAAATCTAATTGTGTAACTGGATATGGATGATCGGTTTTTTTAATTTGAAATTCTTCGCGGTGATATTCTTTTATACGGATATCAATCAATTGTTCTAACACAACTCTACGCGCTTCATTAATTTTTGAGATTGGTAAAAACCAATTGTTCGAAAATTGAATATCTATTGCATCAACTATAAAAGGTGTGTTACCTGTTTTAGAAAGATTCTTTTGAATATTTGGCAAAGTTGATTCACCATTCTTCGCTACTTCTTTTTCTGATTCAATAGTTGAAACACTAACATGTCCATCTTCATCTGTAGCTGTTAATTCAAAGCCTGTAGTAGTTTCTATGAATTTAAAATTAACACCAATTTTTCTAACAGCACTATCTTCACGCTCCACTAATCTATTAAACTCTGCATCCGAGTTTCGATAAATCATGGTACCTACTGTTAATGGTTTAAAGGTGTTGGGCACAACAATATCATTAATAATAATATTTACTTGCGCTCCATCAGCTTCTCCATTTTCATTTATGAAGTAAAGACCATCACCATTATTTAGTTTCTCAAAATTTTCGATAACATAACCGTTTGCTTTAACTTCTAAAACTTTTCCAATAATTTGCCCCTGCGATTTTGGTGTATCCCATGAACCTATTTTTTCCTTGCGTTTGTTTACAAAGTAATCAGTGTACCCTCGGTTAAAACTTCTGTCCATCTCTGGCTCAAAGTTGTGGAAGGTGCGGCCAGATGAAGCTTTAATGTATTTATCTGTTCCTGCTAAAAACAAATCCAATTTCTTTCTTAAATACGAAACATTATTTTTAACGTACACCATATCTTTTAAGCGACCTTCAATTTTAAAAGAAGTAACTCCTACTTCAATTAAACTTGGTAATTGATCGCTTAAGTCTAAATCTTTAATCGATAATAAATGTGAGCTTGATAATAATGTTTTACCAGTACCATCAATTAAGTTATAAGGTAATCTGCAATTTTGCGCGCATGAACCGCGGTTAGCACTACGCTCGCCATTTGCCACGCTCATATAACAATTACCACTAAATGAAACGCACAATGCACCTGAAACAAAAAACTCTAACTCAACATCACTTGCTTCGTGTATTTCTTTAATTTGATCTAAGTTTAATTCGCGTGCTAATACTACACGTTTCATTCCTGCATCCGCTAAAAACTTCACATGCTTTGGGTCGCGGTTATTTGCTTGTGTACTTGCGTGTATAACAATTGGAGGCAAATCCATTTCAAGCACTGCCATATCTTGAACAATTAAAGCATCAACACCAATGTTATATAATTCGTGAATTAAGTTTTTACAATCTTCTAATTCGTTATCGTACAAAATAGTATTAACCACTACAAACACTTGCGCTTTAAACAAGTGAGCGTACTCCACTAAGTCTGCAATATCTTCAAGTGAGTTAGTTGCATTGGAGCGAGCACCAAATTGCGGCGCACCAATATAAACAGCATCTGCTCCAGCATTAATGGCAGCCATACCTTGAACTAAGTTTTTGGCTGGGGCTAATATTTCTACTTTCTTTTTCATCTTAGCTGCAAAGGTCATGAATTATTGGGAGGATAGCAAGAAAGATGAAGATAAATAAAAAACACCTAAAAGGTAGAAATACCCTTGTTTGATTTGAACTTCTTTACTAAATTGCATTAAAAAAAGCGACCCACTTGCGCGGGCCACTTTAGATGTTTTCACAACGGAATAATCCTTATTGTGATTTGCTTCAAATTGTAGAACAAATATAATTTAATTATTTATATATGACAAAAAGAATTTTAGGTTTGGATTTAGGGACAACTTCGATAGGTTGGGCGATTGTAAATGAAGCGAATGATGAAAAGGAAAAATCCGAAATTATCAAACTTGGTGTGAGAGTAAATCCATTAACTGTTGATGAGCAACAAAACTTTGAAAAGGGCAAGAGCATAACAACTAATGCTGATAGAACCCTAAAACGAAGCATGCGTAGAAACCTGCAACGCTTTAAACTGAGAAAAGAAAATCTGATTTCACTTCTAAAAGAATATAAATTCATTAATGATGAATCAATTTTATCTGAAAACGGCAATAAAACAACATTTGAAACTTATAGATTACGAGCAAAAGCAGCGACGGAACAAATAAGCCTAGAAGAATTAGCCCGAGTTTTATTAATGATTAATAAAAAACGAGGATACAAAAGTAGCAGAAAAGCCAAATCACAAGATGAAGGGCAGTTAATTGATGGGATGGAAATTGCAAAAAAACTTTATGAAGACAATATAACTCCTGGTCAGTTTGTATACCAAATACTAAAAGAAGGAAAAAAATACATTCCTGACTTTTATCGTTCTGATTTACAATCGGAATTTGATAAAGTTTTTGATAAGCAATTATCATTTTACCCTAATGTGCTCACACTTGAATTAAAAAAAGAGTTACAAGGCAAAAAACGCGATGCTGTTTGGGCAATTTGCGCTAAAACTTTTAAAGAAAATGGAGTAGAATTAGTTGGCACTAAAAGACAAGGTAAAGCAACGGAACAAAAACTTGAAAACTATAATTGGAGAGTTAAAGGATTATCTGAGCAATTAAATTTGGAAGAATTAGTTATTGTGTTGCAACAAATAAACATTCAGATAAACGGTTCGAGCGGATACCTTGGCGCTATAAGTGATAGAAGCAAAGAATTGTATTTCAACAAACAAACTGTTGGGCAATATTTAATGGCTCAATTAGATGAAAACGCGCATACAAAATTAAAAAATCAAGTTTTCTATCGCCAAGATTATTTAGATGAATTCAACACGATTTGGGAAACACAAGCTAAATTTCATGAAGTTCTAATAACTGAATTAAAATCAGAAATACGCGACATTACAATCTTTTATCAACGTAGATTAAAGAGTCAAAAGGGCTTAGTGAGTTTTTGTGAATTTGAAAACAGACAAATAGAAATAACAATTGAAGGAAAGAAAAAAACAAAAACAGTTGGTTTTAAAGTTTGTCCTAAATCATCACCATTATTTCAAGAGTTTAAAATTTGGCAGATTATAAATAATTTACAGATAATTCAAAAAGACAATGGCAACAAACAATTTTTAGAACAGGAGCAAAAAGAGATTTTATACAAGGAATTGAGTTTTAAGGATAAATTATCTAAAAATGAAGCTTTAAAATTGCTTTTTGAAAATCATAAAGAATTAGATTTTAATTTTAAAGACATAGAAGGAAACAGAACACAAGCTTCCATTTATCGTGCCTTCCAAACTATTTTAGAATTGAATGGATATGAGCACGATTTTAGTAAAATGAATGCAGATGAAATTTTAGAAATTGTTCAGTCAGTATTTATTGACCTCGGATATAATACTGAAATTTTGAAATTCAACTCTGCATTAGAAGATGAAGCTTTTGAAAACCAAGCTGCGTTTCAATTATGGCATTTATTATATTCATTTGAAGGTGACAATTCAAATACTGGAAACGAAAAATTGATACAGCAATTAATTGATAAATATGGCTTTGCTAGAGAATATGCAGTCATTTTATCAAACATTAGCTTTCAGCCCGACTATGGTAGTTTAAGCACAAAGGCTATTCGCAAAATATTGCCGCATTTAAAAGAAGGTAATGAATTTAGTGTTGCATGCACGCTTGCTGGATACAAACACTCAAAAGCATCTTTAACAAAAGACGAAAAAGAAAAGAAAACTTTAAAAAACAAACTTGATATCCTTCCAAAAAATAGCCTTCGAAATCCAGTAGTTGAAAAAATACTGAATCAAATGATTAACGTTGTAAATACTAGCATTGATGTATATGGTAAACCCGACGAAATCAGAATTGAGTTAGCTCGTGAATTGAAAAAAAGCGCAAAAGAAAGAGAGGAATTAACAAATGCTATCAGCAAATCAACCACTGACCATGAAAAGTATAGAGCAACCCTTAAAAAAGAATTTGGTTTATCTAATGTAAGTCGTAATGATATTATTCGTTATAAATTATATTTAGAGTTGGAACACAGAGGTTTTAAAACGCTTTATTCTGAAACATACATCGAACCAAATAAACTATTTAGTAAAGAATTCGACATTGAACATATTATTCCACAATCTCGTTTATTTGACGATTCCTTCTCAAATAAAACATTAGAAAGCAGAAGTGTTAACATAGAAAAAGCTAATGAAACCGCTTACGATTATATATTGGCTAAACAAGGTGAAAACGGAATAAAAGAATACATGAGTCGTATAGATGACATGTACAAAGCAGGGAAGTTTTCTAAAACAAAATACAACAAACTAAAAATGAAGGGCGCTGATATCCCTTCAGATTTTATTGCGCGTGATTTAAGAGATACGCAATACATTGCAAAAAAAGCTAAAGAAATTTTAGAAGAATTAGTTAAAGACGTTATTTCAACAAGTGGATTTGTTACAGATAGATTGCGTGAGGATTGGCAGTTAATTGACATAATGAAAGAGTTGAACTGGGACAAGTACAATAAGCTTGGTTTAACTGAAGTAATTGAAAATCGTGAAGGTCATAAAATTGAAAGAATAAAAGACTGGACAAAGCGTAACGACCACCGCCACCATGCAATGGATGCGCTTACAATTGCATTTACAAAAAGATCTCACATTCAATATTTAAACAACCTTAATGCAAGAAGTGATAAATCTGGCAGTATTTATGGCATTGAAACTAAAGAGTTATACAGGGACAAGAATAACAGACTTAGGTTTAAACCACCTTTTCCCTTAGATGATTTTAGAGCTGAGGCTAAAAAGCATCTTGAAAATACACTTGTTTCTATTAAAGCTAAAAACAAGGTAACAACCATTAACATTAATACCACTAAAAAGAAAAACGGCTTAAACAAAAAGAAACAGCTAACACCACGTGGGCAATTGCATTTAGAAACAATCTATGGTAGCTCGCAACAATATGTAACAAAAGAAGAAAAAGTTGGAGCTAACTTTGATAAAAAATTAATTGCAACTATTGCTAATAAAAAATGTAGAGAAGCTTTATTAAAAAGACTACTTGAATTTGACAGCGACCCTAAAAAAGCGTTTACAGGTAAAAACAGTTTAGATAAAAATCCATTGTACTTTGATGAACTTCAAACTTATAAAGTTCCTTTAAAAGTTAAAACCGTTGCTCTAGAAACAATTTATACAATAAGAAAAGACATTTCGCCTGATTTAAAAATTGATAAAGTTGTTGACCCAACAATAAAAAAAGTACTTGAAGCTCGATTAAAAGAACATAACAACGACCCTAAAAAAGCATTCTCTAACTTAGATGAAAACCCTATTTGGTTAAATAAAGAAAAGGGAATTCAAATTAAACGAGTTACCATTACAGGCATCAATAATGCACAGGCACTCCATTCTAAAAAAGACAAAGAAGGTAAATTAATTGTAGACGAAAATGGAAACACAATACCTGTAGATTTTGTAAATACTGGAAACAATCATCATGTTGCGATTTATAAAGACGACAAGGGTAATTTACATGAAAATGTAGTTTCCTTTTTTGATGCCACAACAAGAGTTAATTTAGGCTTACCAATTATTGACAAAACTTATAAAGAGAAGGAAGGTTGGCAGTTTTTGTTTAGCATGAAACAAAACGAATACTTTGTTTTTCCCAATGAAACAACAGGGTTTAATCCAAACGAAACAGACTTATTAAATCCAGATAATTATGGTTCTATTAGCTCTAATTTATATAGAGTGCAGAAATTCACAGTTAAGGATTACTTTTTTAGACATCATTTAGAAACAAATGTTCAATCTGATAATAAATTAAAAGGTATTACTTGGCTAAGAACGGGTTTAAACAATATTAATAACATAGTAAAAGTCCGGGGTAATCACATTGGTCAAATAGTTTCAGTTGGCGAATATTAAAACGTAAGCTAATGCGCGATAAATACCCCGAATTAGAGCCTGGTAGCTACTATCATATTTACAACCGTGCTAATGGTAGTGAAAGGCTTTTTTTATCGGATGATAATTATCGTTTCTTTTTAAGGAAGTACTTGCAGTATATAGACCCTATTGTAAATACCTATTGCTATTGCTTGATGCCGAATCATTTTCATTTGCTTGTTCAGATTAAGAGTGAGGATGAGTTGATTCGTTTTTTTAATGCGCGCGCTGGAAAAAACCTTCTAGGTTTGCGTATTAAAGAAAAAAACGAAACAAATGAAACAAATACAAATATTGAATTAACTGGTAAAAACCTAGAAGGTTTGATTTCAATTTTAGCAGAAAACACCGAGTTAACAAAAAACATCGAAAAATTTATTACCGCTCAATTCAGCAATTTCTTTAATTCTTACGCAAAAGCATTTAACAAACAGCAAAACCGCCTCGGTAGTTTGTTTATGAAAACATTTAAACGCATTAAAATTAATGACGAAAAATATTTTCGTAATGTAGTCAACTACATTCATCATAATGCTGTTGATGCTAAACTCTCATCAAAATTAGAGGATTGGCAATATTCATCTTATCATATTATTACTTCAAATGAAGAAACATTTTTAAAAAGAGAAGAATTAATAGAATGGTTTCATGATTTAGAAAATTTTAAAATAGTACACCGTTTTGCACCAGAAGGAGGAGAAGATATAGATATTTAAACCCAACACCATGATAAAGCGCACCATTTACTTTGGCAACCCTGCAAATTTAAGGTTAAAAGACCAGCAAATGAGTATTGAAACCTATCCGGATGGCGAAATAAAAACGACTACTGTGCCTGTTGAAGATGTTGGTGTAGTTGTAATTGATAATCCTCAAATTACCATTAGTAGTGGTTTATTGCAGGCGCTACAAGCAAACAATGTTGTAGTTATTACATGTGATTATCGGCACATTCCTCAAAGCTTATTATTGCCCATGGAAGGGCATAGCACGCAGCAAGAGCGTTACGAAGCACAATTGGCGGCAAGCGAAAATCTAAAAAAACAATTATGGCAACAAACGGTAATTCAAAAAATACGCAATCAAGGTGCAAATTTAGAGCAACTTTCGTTAAAGGCTGATTACCTTGTTCCACTATACAAAAATGTAAAAAGTGGCGATACCGATAATTGCGAGGCAACCGCTGCGGTTTATTATTGGCAAACTATTTTTAAACACATTGATGGTTTTGTAAGATACAGAGAAGGACCAGCTCCTAACAATTTTTTGAATTACGGTTATGCCATTTTACGGGCCACCATGGCGCGTAGTATAGTTTCGGCAGGCTTACTCCCCACTCTCGGTATTTTTCATAGCAACCGATACAATGCTTTTTGTTTAGCTGATGATTTAATGGAACCTTATCGTCCTTATGTAGATAAGATAGTGTATGATATGGTTACCGAATATGGGGCAATAGATGAGCTACAAAAAGAACACAAAGCCATTTTACTTAAAATACCTGCAATGGATGTATTTATTGATGGAGAAAATAGCCCCTTAATGATTGCTACCCAACGTACCGCAGTAAGTTTGGTAAAATGTTATGAGGGAACGCAGAGGAAAATGATTTATCCAGAATTATAAATTAAAGCCGTCTCTCGATACATTCGCCTGAAAAAGGCGAACTCTCGACATGACTTTAATTTATTATAATGAGGTTTGAAATTATATAATTGCAAAAATGATAGAAACCGAACGTTTAAATGCCTACCGCATCATGTGGACACTAGTAATGTACGACTTACCAACCGAAACAAAAAAAGACCGAAAGGCGGCGGCCCGATTCAGGAAAGAATTGATGCAGGATGGCTTTAGTATGTTTCAGTTTAGCATGTACGTGCGGCACAGTGCTAGTAGCGAAAATGCCGATGTGCATAAAAGAAGGGTTAAAAATCTGCTACCTCAACATGGCAAAGTGGGTATTTTACAAATTACCGACAAACAATTTGGGCAAATTGAGCTTTTTTATGGTAAAAAGCCAGCGGAAGTGCCAAATGTACCTCAACAATTAGAACTTTTTTAGGTTTTAGGAATAAAAAAACCGAGCCTAGGGCTCGGTTTAGTAATTGACAAACTGATTTTTTTAATCGTTAAATTCGATTTAAAGCCTTTGATATCAATGATTTTCAACCAACAAGTTGTTCATCAATAAATCAAAGATACAATTTGAAAGCAAATCACAAACTTGGATTGTTGCAAAGTTGTTCATCAATAAATCAAAGATACAATTTGAAAGCAAACCCCGTATTGTACGTTGTTCATCAATAAATCAAAGATACAATTTGAAAGCAAATCACAACTAGGACTTGCCTACTGTTCCCTCCATAAATACCGTTGTTCATCAATAAATCAAAGATACAATTTGAAAGCAAATCACAACAACGTTTAAATGTGATCACAATGTTGTTTATCAATAAATCAAAGATACAATTTGAAAGCAAATCACAACAGTAGCAAAGTTGTTATCAATAAATCAAGACAAGGTTGTTCATCAATAAATCAAAGATACAATTTGAAAGCAAATCACAACTATAACATAGCAGTTAATTGTAGTAGCTAAGTTGTTCATCAATAAATCAAAGATACAATTTGAAAGCAAATCACAACCTCTAATCCAAGATTGAACTTTTTATCAATGTTGTTCATCAATAAATCAAAGATACAATTTGAAAGCAAATCACAACTTGGTAAACCTTCAAACAAATCTCTTACCAGTTGTTCATCAATAAATCAAAGATACAATTTGAAAGCAAATCACAACCCGTAATAGTTGGGTTTACATTCATTTTACGTTGTTCATCAATAAATCAAAGATACAATTTGAAAGCAAATCACAACCCATTGCCTCGTATTCTCTTTCAGTTTGTTGTTGTTCATCAATAAATCAAAGATACAATTTGAAAGCAAATCACAACCCGCTGGTGATGATTGGTGTGTAAAATTAGTTGTTCATCAATAAATCAAAGATACAATTTGAAAGCAAATCACAACCCACCCCAATCTCTTCCATCTTCAGGTTTAGTTGTTCATCAATAAATCAAAGATACAATTTGAAAGCAAATCACAACCTGGTATAGATGCTGAAAATATTAGTATCAGTTGTTCATCAATAAATCAAAGATACAATTTGAAAGCAAATCACAACTAAGCAAGTTTGTTGTTAATCACGATATAGTTGTTCATCAATAAATCAAAGATACAATTTGAAAGCAAATCACAACGGTGGTTCTATACCTACTATTATTACCATGTTGTTCATCAATAAATCAAAGATACAATTTGAAAGCAAATCACAACCTTTTCGCATAGACCAAATTTTTTGATTTGTTGTTCATCAATAAATCAAAGATACAATTTGAAAGCAAATCACAACCCGTCGTTATACATTAGCGACTCTAACCACGTTGTTCATCAATAAATCAAAGATACAATTTGAAAGCAAATCACAACAAGTGTTGTCAAGGCATGGCTAATAGGGTTAAAGTTGTTCATCAATAAATCAAAGATACAATTTGAAAGCAAATCACAACTATCCTTCTAGTATCTAGCATAAATACGCTGTTGTTCATCAATAAATCAAAGATACAATTTGAAAGCAAATCACAACTACCTCTAGCCTCCTCCTCTTTAGCAATATGTTGTTCATCAATAAATCAAAGATACAATTTGAAAGCAAATCACAACCAGTACTTAAGTCCTCTTTTTTGAGGATTTGTTGTTCATCAATAAATCAAAGATACAATTTGAAAGCAAATCACAACCAATGGCGTATGTCTAAGCGAAAAGAAAAGGTTGTTCATCAATAAATCAAAGATACAATTTGAAAGCAAATCACAAAAAAACGCCCCGACAAAATTGTCGAGGCGTTTTAAATAAATTCAAAATCTTATTAAGCTACTTTCTTTCTATCGAAATCAACAACTATTGGAGTTGAGATACATAATGAAGAGTAAGTACCAATGATACGACCGATTAACAATGCGAAGATGAATCCGCGGATACTGTCGCCACCAAAGATGAAAATTACTAATAATACGAAGAATACAGTTAATGAAGTTAATATAGTACGACTTAATGTACTGTTTAATGCGAAGTTAATTAACTTGTTACGCTCTTCACCAAATACATCTGATTTTCCACTATCAGCTAAACGCTCACGAATACGGTCGAATACAACAACTGTCTCTGTCATGGTGTAACCCATAACGGTTAAGATTGCTGCGATGAAATCCTGACCAATCTCTAAAGAGAAAGGAAGTAATCCATCAAAAATAGTGTAGCATGATAATACGATTAAAGCATCATGGAACAATGCGATAACCGCACCTAAACCATATTGCCATTTTTTGAATCGGATTACGATGTAGATAAACATTACTAAACAAGAGAATAAAATTGCTCCGTAAGCTCCGTAAACAATATCCGTTGCAATTGCAGGACCTACTTTTTGCTCACTTACAATTTCAAATTTAGAACCTGAAGTTGATAAACCTGTTTTCAAGATATCTTCCACTTGCTTATCAGCAGTTTCATTTTGATCAGAAATACGGTAAGAAGTAGTGATTTTTAATTGACTTGCAGAACCTGCAGTTTTAACCTCTGGAGCTTCGTCTTCAAAAGCTTTAGTTAATTTAGATTTTACATCTTCAGTGTTCATGTCTTTTTCAAAGCGAACGATGTAAGTTCTACCACCTTTAAAATCTACACCTAAATTTAAACCACCATTTTTAAAGTAGAAAACAGCTCCTAAAATAATGATAATAGCAGAAATTGAATAATATACTTTTCTTCTTCCAACGAAATCGAATGCAATGTTTTTGAAAGCATTTCTTGTCATTCCGTTATCGAAACTTAAATTAACTTTTCTATTTAATAAAGTATCAAACACAACGCGAGATAACAATACCGCTGCAAATAATGAAGAGATAATACCAATACATAAAGTAGTAGCAAAACCTTGAACTGGTCCATTACCAAAGATGTAAAGAATTAAACCTAAAATTAATAAAGTAACATTTGAATCGATGATCGAAGACATTGCATGTTTAAAACCTTCTTTAATTGCTAGTGCCATTCCTTTACCAAGAGCTAATTCTTCACGAATACGCTCAAAAATTAAGATGTTTGCATCCACCGATAAACCGATGGTGAGTACGATACCTGCAATACCTGGTAATGTTAATACAGCTCCTAAAGAAACCAACACACCCATGATGAAGAATAAGTTGATTAACAATGCTAAGTTAGCTACCCAACCCGCTTTGTTATAATACATTGCCATAAAGATTAAGATAACGATGAAGGCAATAACAAATGATAATAAACCACTTTCAATTGCCTCAGCACCTAACGTTGGTCCAACAATAGTTGATTGAACGATACGAGCAGTAGCAGGTAATTTACCAGCACTTAAAATTGCAACTAAAGCGTCAGCCTCAGCTTGGTCAAAGTTTCCAGAGATTTGTGAGCTTCCGTTTGGAATTTCGCCATTAACTGTTGGAGCAGAATAAACTAAACCATCCATTACAATAGCAATACAACGACCACGATCGTTAGGATCTTGAGGATTTTTTGGAGAGTTAGCTGCAGTTAATTTTTTCCATTTTTGAGCTGCCTCAGGATTCATATTCATAGAGATTACGATTTTACCGTTCTCCATTCCTTTATCCGCTTTAGCAATGATATCACCATATAATGCAGGCTTACCGTTTCTATCTGTAATCTTAATTGCGTGTAACTCTAAATAATCACTTCCTTTATCAGCCTTAGCTGCCCAATAAAATTTTACTTTTGAAGGGAATAAACCTTTAACGCTTGTTAAGTTTAAATACTTATTTACTAGAGCTGTATCCTTAATACGAGCAACACCAACAACAGAACCTGGCGCAGGATACTGTTGTTTTTGTTCGTTCATATAAACACGAGGTACTAGAGGTCCACCACCAAAGAAGAAAGGATTTTCTTTTTGTGCAGCAGCTAATGAAGTATCCTTTGCAGCATTAGGGTCTTTTGCTTTGGCAGCCATTTTTCTTCTAACGTAGAATCCCTTTTTGAAGAAGCTGCTAATTTCGCTAATTCAGTTGAATCAGCTAAAAATTTTGCTAATTCAGCTTTAGTCATTTTAGCTCTATCAACAGTAACAACAGCAACCGAATCTTTCTTAAGTGTATCTTCAACTGCAGTTGTAGGATTTAAATAAGCTTTTACTTTTTTGTTTGCTTCAAATAATGAATTAATTAACTCATAATTTTCATATGTTTCCCAAAACTCTAAGTTTGCAGTTCCTTGCAACAATTTACGAACACGGTCTTTATCTTGTACACCTGGTAACTCAATTAAGATACGACCACTAGCTTCTAATTGTTGAATGTTAGGTTGCGCTACACCGAAACGGTCAATACGAGAACGGTATGTTTTCTTAGCGTTATCAACTGCTTCGTTAACGCGTTCTTTAACGTATTCTAAAACTTGGTCGTTAGTAGCGTTATAATCAATTTTTCCTTTGTTCTCAATAGTTTGGAATAAAGGTGCTAATCTTCCTGATGGAGCAACTTTTCTGTAGCTATCTGCAAATAAAGCAACGAAATCTTTATTGTTTTCTACACCTAAGTTTTTCTTCGTTAAAGCAATTGCTTCGTTAAATGCAGGATCAGGATTGTTATTAGATAAACCTTTGATGATATCACCAACAGATAATTCTAAAGTAACGTTGATACCACCACGTAAGTCAAGACCTAAGTTAATTTCTTTACCTTTTGCTTGCTCGTAAGTATAGTTTGTTAAACCGATATTGTAAACCGGTTGGTTTTTCATTGAATCTAAATAAGCTGTTTCTTTTAAACCTGCTACTGAATCTAAATAAGCTTTTTCTTTGTTTACATCACCCACAACAAAAACCTTTCCTACTTGTTTTACTGTTGCTAATTGAGCATAAGAAGAAGCGTAAGCTTTTGCGTCAGCTTCAACACCACGTGTTACCCACGTAAAAGATAAATAGAAAATACAGGCTAAACCTAATAAAATCGCGAATAAATTAATTGCACCTTTGTTTTGCATAATAGACTTCTGTTCTAAATTTAAGGGTGCAAATATATCATTTGCCTTTTATATTACCAATTTTATATGCTAATCATTTATAAACTGATTTTAACAATTGATTTCCAGTAAATTAACTCATATAATCACGAAAAATAAGTGAGAGATAAAAAAACGGCTTAGGTTAGCTGAATTTACTATTTTAGCCTTCTGAAAATTAAACGATAATGAAAAAAATTCTTTCACTAGCATTAGCTTTTTCGCTAATTAGTACTTTTAGCTTCTCTCAATCAACTTTTGGATTTGTAGAAAAATTTGGTTTTGATGGGCAAAATGGGTCGGTAACCACAATGGCTTCATTTAAAGGAAAACTATATGCTGGTATGGGCGCTTTTTCTGCCCCTATTTTTAGCTCAACTAATGGTGATCCAAATTCATTTTCAAATGTTTATGACCCTATGTTGCATCATAAAGTAAGTAATTTTTGCGTTACTACTGATGGCTTAGGTTATATTTATGCAGGATTAATAGGCGGAGCATCCATGCCGCAAAGACTAATTAATAATAATCAAGTACAAGCTACACCTGCATCCAAAGTAGTTAGAAGTATCGACGGTGTAACATGGGAAGATTATTATGAATTACCATTTGGATCAATGGATCAATTGGAAATCAGAGCCATTAATGTGTTTAATGGTACAGGAGCAATTGACTCTGTTTATATTGCTTACACAGATGATAATGGTTACAGTCACATTGTTAGAAACGCTATTGATGCAAATGACTTTGTTAACTCAGCAACATGGCAAGAGGTAGCTAACTTTAATACACTTTTTGGAAGTACGTCTAATATAACTTCTAGTGTAGTTTATGCAGGTAAATTAATTTATTCAACATCTGACAACAGATTATTTGAAACTGCTGATGGTATTAACTATACAGAGAACACTAATTTTTACAATTCAATGGGCGGTGGTTCGACTATGCTCAATAATTATACAACTAGCCTAGGTGTATTTGGAGGTAATCTTTATCTCGGAACTTATAACGACAATAGTGCACAATTGTGGAAAACAAGTGATGGGTTAGTATTTGACTCGTTATTATCTATTCCCAATTTTTATAGAATAAAAAATTTAACTAATGCAGGTGGAAAACTATGGATGCTTGCAACAGATTTTAATTTATTTCAAGTTGGTTCATACGACGGTACGACCTATACCATTGAAAACAATAATGAATTTGGTTCTGTAGACATTGAAGCTGAGTATAACTCTGCAATAACTGAATTTGACAATCATCTTTATATTGGAGTTGAGCACAATGATGGTGGTGGAAAACGATTAGCAAATAATCCAAAAACAAAAGGTGAAGTAAAACGCGTAACAAATAATCCAACTAAACAAATATTAGAAATGGGCAGTAATGGTGGTCAAATATGGAGAAGCTGCCTTGTTGGTCCAATGCCTATTGTTTCAATTAATAATGGAGTAGATACCACAGTATGTGTTGGTGCTTCAGTTGTTTTAAATGCAAGTGCGGGTTTTAGTAATTACCTTTGGTTAGAAGACGAAACTACACAATCAATAATAACAAACACAACAGGATTTTACGCAGTTACAGTAACGGATGCAAATGGCTGCAAAAACACAGCAGAATACACTATTTTAAACCCCAACATTATTAATGTTACGTTTAATGATTCAATTACAAACACAACGATATCTCCAATAATTGTTTGTGAAGGATTTACTACTCCAACATTACTTGCAAAAGCAGAAAGTGATTCTTTTGGTTTAAAACTAGGAAACCCCAATAAAGGTTTTGTAACTCCAGGCTCAACATCATTTGCTTCTCGTCAGTTAACCATTGAACTATGGATTAACCCTTCAACAACAAATAATGGGATGATTGTTACTGAATATGATTTAGGAGGAAATTGGAATTTAGACAACCATGATGTAATTGAATATTATGGTGGAACTATTTATGTTGAGTTACCTGGAATGAGTGAAACAAACATTGGAAATGTTCCAATCAATCAATGGTCGCATGTTGTTTTACGTTTTGATGGTACAACATTAAATGGCTTTATTAATGGTGTGCCAGGTGGAAGCCCTATTACTGGTTCTTGGGCCTTACCAACAAGTGGAAGCGATGCATTTAAAGTTGGTCACACGTTCGCTAATGGAATTGGAAGTACTGGAACAATGGATGGTATTATTAAAGACCTTCGTATTTGGAACACTGCAAGAACTGATTCTGCAATACTTGCAGACATGAATAATTTACCTATTGGAGTTTATCCTAATTTAATTTATCATTATCCACTTAACGAAGGATCTGGAAATGTTGCAAATGACATTAGTGGAAATGCAAATCACTCAGTTAACCTTACTGGTACTTTTGTTAGCCCGCAAGTGGTTACTATTACACCTGCTGCTGGAGCTATTGATTTAGGAAATAATTACTTCCAATTTAATCCAAGTCAAACTACAACATACAATGCTTCATATACAAACTCTACAGGATGTTTAGTAAACAGTGTTTTTACCGTTGAAGTTCCACAAGTTAATTTTACAGGAAGTTTACCTGCTATATGTGGTGGTTTAGATGCAAGTATTTACATGGCAACTCCTGGCTCATACACTATTACACCAAGTGTTATTGATGCAAATCCATATTTCACTCCATCTCCGCAACCTACAATTCCTACTTGGTATTATGTGAGTGGATTTTCATCAAATGCTGGTTGCGCAATTAGTGATTCCATTTTAATTAATGTAGGACCAACATTCTTATCAAATGTAGGAAATCCTTTACCATTAACACCTTGTGAGGAATCAATTATTACTCTTGATGTTTTAGCTTCTGATGGTACTGCACCCTATACCTTCTATTGGCAATTAAGTGGCGCAACACCATTTGATACAACAAATGTAGATTCGTTATCCTATTTTGCAGGAAGCCTTAATTCATTTGTAACTGCAACAGGTATTGATGGTATTGGTTGTCCTTTAAGTCCTCCAGTTACATTTAATATTAACCCAATTGCTAGTTCAATATTAACTGGGCATGTTACAACTCCTCCTCCAACATCATTAAACATAGATAATGGATTTGTTTACGTATTTAAACATCAACCTGGTAATGCAGGTTTTGACACAGTTGGTTTCACTCCACTAGATGCAAACGGAGAATATGCTTTTCCTAGCTTAAATGCAGGCGATTATTTAATTAAAGTTTTACCTGATGAAACTAGTTTTCCTTTATCTGTGCCAACTTATTACGGCAATGCATTTCAGTGGGATTCATCTTTAGTTTACACACATGGCTGTGCGCAAACGGATACTGCCAACATTCAAATTGTTGAAACGGATTTAATTTTTGGTACTGCAAGTGTTTCTGGATATATATTGGAAGATACAATTTATGGAATAGATGGTGTAAATAGAAACTTGAACATTGGTCAACCAAATACACCATTTGTACCTGGAGGGCCATTAAAAGGAATTGATGTTAAACTCGGTAGAAACCCTGGTGGTGGAATTCAAGCAAGGGTTAGGACAGACAGTACAGGATACTACATATTTGATAGCATACCAGTAGGTGGATATAAAATTTATGTTGATATTCCTAACTTACCGATGGATTCAACAAGGGAGTTACTAATTGCGGCAGAAGATTCAAGTATTCAAAACAACTATTTTGTCGACTCTGCAAAAATTTATGTTAATGCTGATACTGTAAGTTTTGTTGGAATATACTCATCAGCCAAATCATACGAAAATAAATTTAGCATCTACCCTAATCCCGCAAAGGATGTATTGTATATTAATTACGATTTAGAGAAAGAAGGCAAAGTTGGTTTTGAAATTACTAATTTATTTGGACAAGTAATTAAAACTGAGCCAATGCGTAAGCATCCAGAAGGAAAGAACATTTTTATATTTAATATAAACCAACTTAACTTATCAGGTGGAGTTTATTTTATTAGTATTTTAAATGAGAACAAAAAATACACACAGCGTGTGGTGGTTATTGAATAAGCTTATTAATTTCATTATTACAAACAGGCGACTCAAAAGGTCGCCTGTTTTTTTTATACCTTTTTCTAATTAAAATAAATTCATTTAGTATATTTACTCTATTAATAAAATTTCATGATGAATAAATCTTTTATAACAATACTCCTTTTTATTATATGTCTAAACGGCATATCTCAAAGTGATTATATAGCTAATTACGATTTTAACTCGGCTAATGATGATTGGACAACTTATAACAGAGAAGATGTTGTAACTAAAACAGCTGATGGAAAATACACCATTCAGTATAAAAAAGATGGTAGCTCTTGGTCGCACAACCGTGAATTTTATGTTAATCCTAATGCAGATTATGAAATTAATGTTGCGGTTGCACAAACTGCAGGTAAAACAACAAAAGCGCATGGCTTTGTTTTTGCGCGTGAAGACAAAGATAATAGCTACGCATTTTGTATAGCTGCAAACGGAAATGTTACCATACTAAAAACTGCAAACGGAAAGGTAGCCAACATCCTAGAGTGGACACTTTGTAGTGCCGTAAAGCCGAGTCCACAAACAAATGTATTATCAATTAAAAAAACAGCTAACCGCTGGACTTTTTATGTAAACAATGTAGAAGTTCATACTATGGAAACTCAAAAAGCTTTTGGTTTTTATTATGGATATTATATAACTGGAGAAATAACTATTGAGTATGATTATTTTCAAATAAAGCAAAAAGCAAGGACAATTAATTTAATTGAGAACTCCGAATTATTTGGTGAGCGTGAAAATTTAGGCACTAATGTAAACTCCAACTACACTGAAAAATCTCCTGTAATTACAGCTGATGAACAAACCATTTATTATGTACGTGATGAACATCCTGAAAACATTGGAGAAAAAAAGAATGATGATATATGGGTATCTTCTTTAAACGCAAGTTCTAATTCATGGAGTTTAGCAAAAAATGTTGGTTCTCCCTGGAACAGTAAAGGCAATAATTATATTATTAGTATGAGTGCCGATAATACGGTTGCTTTATTAGGCAACAAATATGATTCAACTGGAAACACGGTTGGAAAAGGAGTTTCAATTAGTTACAAAACTGCAAGCGGCTGGACAAAGCCCAAAGAAATGAAAATTAAAAACTACTATAATTATAATATTTATTCAGAAAGCTGCCTTTCTCCCGAAGGAGATGTGCTATTAGTAACATGTGAACGCGACCAAACATTTGGAGAAAAAGACATTTATTTTTGTACACTTTTAGCCGATAGTACTTGGTCGGAACCAAAAAACATTGGAAACGTTGCTAATAGTTTTGCAGATGAAGTAGGTCCCTTTTTAGCTGCCGATGGTGTAACAATGTATTTCTCAAGTGCTGGGCACCCAGGTTACGGGAAAAATGACATCTTCATGTCGCGCAGATTAGATGATACTTGGACTAAATGGAGTGAGCCAAAAAACCTTGGTCCTAAAGTAAATACAGCTAAATGGGATGCTTATTACACAGTGCCTGCTTCTGGTAAAAATGCCTATTTGGTTTCTTCAACAACAGGAGCAAAAACAGATATCTATCGTATTAAACAACCTGAATCAGCTAAACCACTGCCACTCGTTTTAGTTAAAGGTATTGTGTATAATAGTGAAACTAAAAAAACAATGGCTGCCGAAATTACTTATAGCGAATTAGGTTCGGATAAAATTTTAGGTCATGCTAAATCTGACCCAACAACTGGTATGTTTAATTTATCCTTACCAAAAGGAAAAAAATATTCATTTAATGCAACACATCCTGGATTTGCATCGGTACATTATAACTACGATGCTACTGACTTAGGAGAATACAAAGAAGAAAAAATTGATTTGTATTTAACACCAATTAAAAAAGGTGTATCTATCGTAATGAACAACTTGTTTTTTACTGCAAATAAATTTGATTTACTTCCTACCTCCTATCCTGAATTAGATAAACTTTACAAATTACTTTTAGATAATCCTACTGTAACAATTGAGATTGGAGGGCATACAAGTATTAATACTTCTGGTGAAAAATTCAACAAAGAATTATCTACTAACAGAGCTGCAGAAGTGAAAAATTACATTATTAGTAAAGGTATTGATAAGAAAAGAATTACTTCAAAAGGATATGGTTACTCGAAACCAATTTACAAAACTAACGAAGAAGCAGAACAAGCGAAAAACAGAAGGGTTGAATTTACTATTTTAACAGAGTAATAAATTTAACCATAGATTCAAATAAAATTATTTAATCAAATAGCATGAAATCAACGGGGCAAGGAAGTATAATCGGGAATAAGAAATCAGAAGAAAAGTCAGAAGTTTCTTTTAAACGAAAAGTTAAATATTATTTAAATAGCGCACTTTCTAAAACGCCTTATTTTGTTTTATTCCTAATAATTACTGCATTTATCTTAGGCTTGTTAATGGCTATCATTCAATATTATGTTGATGCCAATGCAGAAGTTACCTTTTTTGATAAATGGTGGGATAGCGTAACCAAAATTTTAGGTTTAGGTAGTGGCGCTACTTGGACAAAAAGATTAATTGCCTTTATGTTTTGGGCCTTTGGCATTGCCATTTCTGGTACGGTGATTGGTTTTATTGCAACAGGAATTAAAGGTCTTGTAGAAAAACTAAAAAAAGGAAAGAGTCCAATCATTTCAAAAAACCACATTTTAATTATTGGTTGGTCGGATAGCATTTTTGCCATCTTAAAAGAACTATCTATTGCAAATGAAAATGTAAAAAACACAACTGTTGTTATTTTCTCTTCATTGAAAAACGAAAAAATGGAAGATGAAATTGCAGCCAAAATTAACTCGAAATTAAATTTAAAAATAATAACACGCAGTGGAGATAGCTCAAACCCAATTGAATTAGAAATTGTAAATCCTAAAGAGGCTAAAACTATTTTAGTCTTAAGTCAAGATAACATCAGCGACTCTCAAGTTATCATTTCTATACTAGCTTTAGCATCCTTAGTTAAAAACAATACCATTCCAATAATTGCGCAAATAAACGATGCTATTCACATTAAAAATTTAGAGAGTTTAAAAAACATTAATGTTGTTCCTGTGCTTTCTAAAAACATTATTACTAACGTTACTGCACAAACCTTAAGACAAAAAGGAATTGGCGCTATTATTTTAGATTTGCTCGATTTTGATGGAGATGAAATCTATTTTGCTGAAATACCTGAACTAATTAATAAGCCTTATTCAGAAGCGCTCCTAGCTTTTGAAAAATCCTCTTCTATTGGTATTGTTAACGAAGAAGGCGTTTCTTGCTTAAATCCAGCTAATGAAACAATAATTAAAAAAGGTGATAAGCTTATTTTAATTTCGGAAGATGATAGTACAATTTTTTATAAGCCGCAAATTGCTTCGCAAAACGACAATTTTAACTTCCCCACTAGTAAAAAATCAATTTCTGAAAAACACATTTTATTTATTGGTTGGTCGGAAATGGGCGTAGAAATTTTGAACACATTAAGTACATTTTTATCTTCGAGTTCTGATGTTACTGTTCTATACCTACCAAAATTTGTTGAACCAAGCCAATTAGAAAAAACTAATTTTAATAATATAAATGTTCAATTCAAAGAAATTAATATGCATGAGTTTGATTTAGAGAAATTCATTGCAAGTGGTAATTTTGAAGAGATAATGGTATTGGGTTATACACATGAAATAAGCATTCCAGATGCTGACGTGTTAACGCTTATGGAAATGTTAAAGCTTGACAGCATTAAACATACTAATACAAACATTAAATATAGAGTTCTTGCGCAAATTTATGATTCGAGAAAAGCTAAACTTGCAAGCGCTACAGAAACAGAGGAATTAATTATTAGTGATAATTTATCGGCTATCTTAATTGCTCAATTAACTGAAAACCCTGCATTAAATCCAATCTTCAATGATATTTTTGATGCAGATGGAGCGGCAATAAATATTTATCCAATCGAAAATTACGCGGAGCTTGGCAAAGAAATTAAGTATGTAGATATTGTAAACATTGGAATCAAATACAAAGAATCGGTTATTGGAGTAAGAATAGACAACTTAGAAGTGAATGATCATACAGAAGGTGTTTATTTAAATCCAAGTAAAAACAAAACTTTTAAGCCTAAAAAAGGTGATCAGGTTATTGTGATAAGTATGGCTTAGTTAATAAACAGGAAGATAGTACTTAGAGTCTTTCGTATAACTTTAAATTCGAAAGCTCTGCAATTTTCTCCGATGCTAACTCACCTTCTTTGCTAAAACTCCAAACAAAGAGTGATTTTATATTATGATTCATTTTAATTTGCTCAATCGCATTAACCGCTAATTCCTTAGCTATTCCTTTCCTTCTGCACTCTTCTAACACTAAAGCAGAACAGAGATAAACTGTTTCAAAATGTTTTTCATTTTGGGTTAAAACAAAAAGCTGTTTCTCTGTTATTTCCTTTGCGAGAAAGCGACACATGAGCTCATTAGTCGTTGGTATAACTAATACCCAGGCAACAGGTCCTTCACCCAAATCTTGCTCAGAAACTGTTGCAGAGTGAATTGCAATTAATTGTTCAATTACCTCTTCATTTACATCCAATTGCTCGGGATCATTTTTCACAGAGAACACATCCTCTGCTAATTGCATCATTCGTTCGAAATTGGATTGGGGCATGTTTAATTTATTTACAATTATACTGTTTGAACAATTTACAAAATCTCTTAAAAGTATATAAAATAATTAAAGCGATAGCATAAACAAGTATCTTCGATGCACTATTTAACTTCCGACATGTTTATATTTTTAGCCATACTAGCATCTATTCTTTTTTCGTTTATCATCATTGTATTTGCATTTATGCAACAAGAAAAATTTGGTAAAAAACCAAGTGGTGAACGTTTAGAGAGAATAAAAAAATCACCTAATTTCAAAAACGGGGCATTTCAAAATGTAAGCCATACACCAAGTTTTACTGAAGGCACAACTTATTGGTCGGTTTTAAAACAATTCATGTTTGAAAAGAATGAACGGAAACAACCTTTAAATGAAATCCCATCTCACAAAACAGATTTATTAAATTTAGATAGGAGTCATGATGCTTTAGTTTGGTTCGGTCACTCTTCTTATTTTATGCAAATAGATGGGAAACGGATTTTAGTTGACCCTGTACTGAGTGGCTCAGCTTCTCCCCTATCCATAGGGACAAAAGCTTTTAAGGGAGCAAACAATTATACAACCGAAGACATTCCCGAAATTGATTTCCTATTTATAACACATGACCATTGGGATCACTTAGATTATGACACCATAAAAAAAATAAAACCAAAAGTTAAACAAATTATAACTGGGCTTGGAACAGGTGAACACCTTGAGCATTGGGGCTACGATAAAAACATCATTACTGAAGCTGATTGGAACGAACAAATTGAATTAGGAAATAACTTCATTGTAAACACTGTTACAGCAAGGCATTTCTCTGGAAGAGGATTTACCCGCAATAAAGCAATTTGGATTTCATTTGTTTTGCAAACACCAAGTATGAAAATATTTATTGGTGGTGATAGCGGTTACGATAAACACTTTAAAGAAACAGGAGAAAAACATGGCCCATTTGATTTAGCCATTCTTGAAAACGGGCAATACAATGCTAAATGGCGTTACATACACATGCTACCAACTGAAATTCATACTGCTATTAAGGAGTTAAATGTTAAACGCGTTATTCCAGTTCACTCAGCTAAATTCGCCCTATCCAATCATGATTGGGATGAACCACTTAAGCTAATTACCAAACACAACGAAGAAGAAAAACTAAACATTATAACACCAATGATTGGACAGCATGTTGATTTGAAAAACACAAATCAAGTGTTTGAGAAGTGGTGGAATGCGGTTAAATAAAATAGCCACGATTTCTCTGTGGCTATTTCTTAAAACAATTATTGAACGAATCAACTAACCTTCTTCAACAAATACTTCATATTCACTTTCTCATCAATCATTGCAGGAAGAGCTGATATAGCAACACGTTCTTGTTTCATTGTATCGCGGTCGCGAATGGTAACTGTATTATCTTCTATACTTTGTTGATCTACAGTAATACAATATGGAGTACCTATCGCATCTTGTCTACGGTAACGCTTACCAATGTTATCTTTTTCTTCGTAAGTAACATTATGGTCGAAACGAAGTGTATTAAATATTTCCATCGCCTTTTCTGGCATACCATCCTTACCCATTAAAGGGAATACTGCAACTTTTATTGGAGCTAATTGTGGTGGTAAGCTAAGCACTACACGTGTTTCACCATTATCTACAACTTCTTCTTTAAATGAAGTAGAAAGGATTGCTAAAAACAAACGATCTAAACCAACCGATGTTTCTACTACATAAGGAACATAACTTGCATTTAATTCAGGGTCGAAATATTGTAATTTCTTTCCGCTGAATTGTTCGTGTTGTTTTAAATCAAAATCAGTACGAGAATGAATTCCTTCTAACTCTTTAAATCCAAATGGAAATTCAAATTCGATATCAGCAGCTGCGTTTGCATAATGTGCTAATTTAATATGATCATGAAAACGATATTTCTTTTCATCAATACCTAAAGCCTTGTGCCAAGCAATACGTGTAGCTTTCCATTTTTCGTACCATTCCATTTCAGTACCTGGGCGAACAAAGAATTGCATTTCCATTTGTTCAAACTCACGCATACGGAAAATAAACTGACGAGCAACAATCTCATTACGGAAAGCTTTGCCTGTTTGTGCAATACCAAAAGGAATTTTCATTCTTCCTGTTTTTTGCACGTTTAAGTAATTCACAAAAATACCTTGCGCAGTTTCCGGACGTAAATAAATAATGTTCGATTCATCCGTTACAGCTCCCATTGAAGTAGAGAACATTAAGTTAAACTGACGAACATCTGTCCAGTTGCGGCTACCGCTAATAGGGCAAACAATTTCGCAATCAACTATAATTTGTTTTACTTCCTCTAAATTTCCTGCTTCTAATGCAGCCTTAAAACGAGCATGAATCTCATCTTTCTTTGCTTGGTATTCCAACACTCGTGCGTTAGTACTGCGGAACATAGCTTCATCAAAACCTTCGAAACGTTTTGCTGCTTTTTCAACTTCTTTGTTTATTTTATCGTCAATCTTCGCCATGTGATCTTCAATCAAAACATCGGCGCGGTAACGTTTTTTACTGTCTTTGTTATCAATTAACGGGTCGTTAAATGCATCCACGTGTCCACTTGCTTTCCAAGTTGTTGGGTGCATAAAGATGGCAGCATCAATACCAACGATATTATCGTTCATTTGCACCATACTTTTCCACCAATAATCGCGGATGTTCTTTTTTAGTTCAGCTCCATTTTGACCATAGTCATAAACAGCACTTAAGCCATCATAAATTTCGCTGCTTTGAAAAATAAACCCATACTCCTTAGCATGGGAAATAACGTTTTTGAATTGATCTTCGGGTGTGCTCATAATGGGTGCAAAAGTAAGGAAATTTTATGAGGATAGAAACTATAGAATATTAGCTATATTTGGTAATAGATTTTATTCCCATGTTCAAAAAATTAGTCCTCTCGTTCGCTTTCATATTACTTGCAGCTGGCATTATGCAGTCCCAAACTTGGGAACCAGATTATTTAAGTAATTCAAGTGTTAAGATTAAAAAACAGGCGAAAAATTGGGACTTATTCGCTTTTGTGGAGAAGGGAAAATAGATAGCATTCCTCCTATTTATGATTATATATATAAATATGAAACAAAATTTGGTAGTCAAAAATTTATTGGGATGAAGGATTCAGTTTGGTATCAACTGAATTTTAATGAAAAACCAAAACAAATTCCATATAAAAACTACATTGGAAAGGGATTATTTATTGAAGACAAAGGAAAACAAACTAACTTGTATTCTATAGAAAGAGGTTTAGTGCTTTTGGACACCACAAATCGATTTTCTAAATTCTTAAATAATTTTCACTACTACAATTGCGAAGAGTATTTATGTTCATTAGAAGAAAATAATTCAAGCTTATATTGTTTTCCTACCCCTGATTTTAAGTTCAACAATATAAACTCATATTGCCTCGAAAACATAGATGTAATAACTCTTAGGGATACCAAAATAAAGGCGAAGAAAAATAAAGCTAAGCAAACAAAATATGGACTAAACGCTAGCTATCTATACTCAGAAGGCGCAGAAATCCTACCCTGTGTTTACGATACTATTTTTGGCGGTAATTACTGTGTTTTTGCTAAAAAAAGCAACATGTATGAAATTTACAATGGATTAAACAAACGATTACCCGACTCAGAAGGTCCGCCAAAAGCCTGTGGAAACGGTTTCATCGACTACACAAAAAACAACAAACATGGTTTAATTGATTATTATGGAGGCCAAATTCTAGAATGCAAATACGATAAAATTTGGATAGACAAATTATTATTTGCCCAACTTGGAGATAGCTTGTTTTGTTATGATGAAAAGAAACTAATTCATACTATAAAAATCAAATCTGGTTCAAAAATATATGTTAGCGGGGAATATAATTACCAACCCTTTAAAATAATTGACACAACAAATAACCAAATTAAAAATTTGTTCTTCTATAATTCATTTACCTCAAAAGTACTAGATTTAAGTAGTTACGAAAGTTCACATTTTTTTGATGTTTTTAAGGATGAATATTATATATGCGCCAAGAAGAACGGAAAACATGGGATAATAAATTTGGACAATAAAATCGTGAAGCCATTCGAGTATGATGTAATTGGAGCTTCGTTGATTTACGGCTATTGGAATGATTCTATCTCTTTCCATCTTGTAAGGAAAAATGGTAAAATTGGATTTATTTCTAATTCATTAAAAGAATACATACCTACTGAGTATGATTCTGTAGGTAATTTGAATGAGGAAAACAGAATAATGCCTGATAAATTTTCCTTAAAAAAACAGAGGTTATGGTATCTATACAATTTCAAAAACAAACAGTTATCAACAAATGGATTTGACACAATCATTTTTGAAAACAGTAAATACTATGATTCATACAACAACAAAACAACGCAAGCCATAGCAACAAAAAACGGGGAAACATTTTTAATTGATTCAACAGGCAAAAAATATTATGACTTTAGAAATATTGAAGCTCGTGAAACAGACAATCATGTTGTTTTAGAAGAGAAAAAACTAAATAAGATTCCGGTTAACATTACTCCACTTGCTACAATTAACCGCATTGAAGACTTTAATCAAGAACACTCTTATGCAATTGTATTTTGTTTAAATAGATATTTTGTAATTAACAAGTACGGAGAGATGAGTTTTGGAATTGAAAAAATGATTGAATTTTACGACTATAAAAACAACACGATATTTGGATCAAAATCTAAGAAATCTAAATCAAATGCTTTGTATAATTTTAATGGAAATGAAATTGGGCAATTAAGCAAATACAATTGGACACAACTTGAAGTAGATACCAAAACACAAGAGCACTATTTTGTTTTTAAAAATTCTAAAAATAAATTAGGACTTATGAATGCTAAAGGAGAATTATTGTTAGATTGTATTTACAATGGAATTATCCAGAGTGAAAAGGGGCACTTTGATGTTTAGCGTTTAGAAAATGATCAGCCTACAAACATCGATCCTTCAACTCTCAAGCCAATTCCTTGGTGCAAATAAACTACCTTATAACATTCACAATTCCATGAAATGAATGTGCGTTACCATAAGCATCTCTTAGTTTCACTTTCCAAACGTAAGTATCTATTTGCACTATTTCCTTTCCGCCTTTTGCTTTTCCATTCCAGCCTTCATTCATATCTTTTGTGGAAAATGCTTCGTTGCCCCATCTATCAAAAATCAATAATTCATAATTTTCACTATCCCATGATGAACCAGTAGGAAGGAAAATTTCATTAACATTATCACCATTTGGAGTAAACGAATTAGGAGCATAAAAAGTAAACATTCCTTTTATCTCTAACTCCTGCTTGGTGCTATCAATACACCCATTACTACTAGTTGCAATTAAGGTAACTTGATAAGTTCCTTCTTGCTCATAGGTATGAATTGGGTCTATTTGATTTGAGAAACTTGCGTCTCCAAAACTCCAAGAATAAATTGAAGCATTAGAAGACAAATTAGTGAACTCAACATCCGAATCTATTTGCTCTGGGTCGGAACTTATATTAGTAGTAAAATTAGCTAAAGGCAAATTATAAATAGTGATGTAATCTGATTTAACAAATGAACGAACACAGCCGTTAGAATAATTTACATTTAAACCAACATCATACAAACCAGAAGTTGTATAACAATGTGTAGGGTCAACAAAATTTGTTTGGGCACCGTCGCCGAAACTCCAATTATAATTTGTAACACTTAATCCCCCTGCTACAATGATATCATCAAAATCAATACATAAAGGTGGGCAACCCGTGAGGATATTAGCAGTAAAATCAAAAGCAGGTGCAGTATTCACAATTACCTGAACCGTTTGCGTTGCAACACATCCAGCACTTGATCCGTTTACCGTGTAAGTAGTCGTTTGATTTGGATTAACACTTATAGATGATGATGTTTCTCCACTGTTCCAACTATATGTTGATGCTCCACTTGCATTTAGTGTGGCTGTTTGTCCGTCACAAATTGTTTGTGGATTAACTGAAACAATCGGAATTTCATTTACTGTTATTACTCCTGTTGTAGTATTTGAACATGACGTTAATGTGTTTGTTCCAACAACTGTATACGTTGTTGTTTGTGTTACCGAATTAATTGTAAATATTGCTCCTATTATCCCTGTATTCCACAAATAAGTATCAGCACCACTTGCGTTAATAGTTGCTGCATCTCCACTACATACCGAAGTTGATGTAGCAACTATATTTGGCAATGGCTTTATTGTAACTGTGCCACTTGCTGAATTTGAACAAGATGTTAATGTATTTGTTCCAATAACTGAATAAACGCTTGAACTTATTGCAGGATTAATAGTGATTGAAGCGCTTGTTGAACCACCATTCCATAAATAAGTATCAGCACCACTCGCAGTTAATGTTGCCGATTGTCCACTACACACTGTAGCAGAAGTGGCAACTACTGTAGGTAGAGTATTTACTGTAACCGTTGCTGTTGTTGCCCCTGTGCAGTTTCCTGTTGTGCCAGTAACAGTATAAATAGTAGTAGCGGTTGGAATAACATTAATAGAATTTGTAGCTCCTCCATTACTCCAAAGATAACTTGTGGCTCCACTTGCTACTAACGTTGCTGATTGTCCTACACAAATTGTTGCTGAATTTACAGATAAAGATAATGATGGTATAACCGTAATTGTTGCAGTTACTGGATTTGAAAGACACGTTAAACTTGTTCCCACAACCGTATAAGTTGTTGTAACTAAAGGATTATCTTCAATACTTTCTACTATTGCCCCAGTGTTCCAAGTATATGAATTTGCTCCGCTTGCAGATAAAGTAGCGCTTCCGCCCGTACATATCGTTTCTGAATTAACGGTTACCGTTGGATTGGGTGTTACCGAAATTATTCCAATTGCAGTATTTGTGCATGTAGTTGCTGTATTTGTTCCTGTAACGGTGTAAGTTGTAGTTGCTGTTGCAGGATTAATAGTTAGGCCTGCGGTTGTTACTCCAGTATTCCAAACAAACGAATTTGCCCCGCTTGCTGTAATGGTAGCTGATTGTCCACTACAAACAGTTGTTGATGTTGATGTCACAACTGGTAATGAATTTACTGTAATTGTTCCTGTAGCTGTGTTAGTACATGTTGTTGCTGTATTTGTTCCTGTGACTGTGTAAGTTGTAGTTGCTGTTGCAGGATTAATTGTTAAGCCAGCTGTTGTTACTCCTGTATTCCAAACATACGTATTTGCCCCGCTTGCTGTAATGGTTGCTGATTGACCACTACACACTGTAGCTGAAGTGGCAACTAATACGGGCAGTGAATTTACAGTGACGAGCCCTGTACCTGTGGATGAGCAACCTGAAAGTGTGTAAGTAACAGTGTAAGTTTGTGTAGATCCAGGATTTACACTTATTGTATTTGTTGTTGCGCCACCCGGACTCCATAAAAAAGTACCGCCACTTACCGAAGGCGTTCCGGTTCGTATTGTTGATTCTCCCACACAAATGTTAGCCGAATTAACAGCAACAGTAGTTGAACCTGAAGACGTTATTGTAACATGAACAGTATCTATACAACCAATAGAAGAAGTTGCAATTACATGATAGTCACCTGCACATAAACCTGTAGCAGTTGCCGTTGCTTGTCCGATAGCAACAAAACTTGCATCAAACCACTCGTAAGTATATCCTGCAATTGAACCACTTGCTGTTGCAGTAGCTGAACCTGTGCAGGTACATCCTGCATTAACAGATATTGCTGTAACAGAAATTGGAGTAATAGGCGTACAATTATTATTAAATTGTGCAATATATGCTGCATTTGCTGCATTATTTGGCGCACCTGGAGTTTGATTAGTTGTAGCCGACGCTGAAGACCAATTGGATTGTTGTTGAGGATCTATTCCATTAAAACTATATACATTACCGCCACCTGTTCCTGAAAAATAAATAAGTGTATTTGAATTTGTTGATGAACCATAACACACCGAAAAAACTTCACAACCCGCTAAATTAACTATACGAGCACAATCAGAAGCATTAGCTAGGGCTGTATTGGTCCAACTACCACCAGCAATCCAACCAGTACTTGGATAAGAGCAAGCTGCAGCGCCTGGTGTAGTTCCATTTCTCTCAAAAAGCAAAGTGTTACTGATTGGGGCAATTATTCTGCAATTCCCATCCAACATACTTAAATCGTTTGCAGGCATATCTGTATTTGCATCGGCATCATTATAAATTACGATGATTGTGCCTAAAGGAACACATTGCCATAGCACATTTTGAGAAAAACGAATTGCTCCAGCGGCAACTCCGCCAGTACCATGAAAACCACTATTATCATCAAAAATCCATCCTCTAATATCTATACAAGGAGGAGTGAGCGCATTACAATCATAACTTGTTGTATTGCTCACAACAACAAACTCAACGTATTCTTGAGCTCCAGAAGTTCCATTAGAAACCTCATTCATAATCAAAGTTTGACCAGTCCCTTTAAAAGAGAAGAATAACAGCCAAATAAAAATTAGAATCCGAAACATTAAATTTAAAATACCGAAGCGGTTTCGGCTTAATGAAAGACCTTTAGGATGTTCGCTTCAAATAAAAATATATAGTTAGCTAAAATAATCAAATATCAGCTTATGCGCAACAAGGTTATTGATAATAATAACACAAAATGTTAACTTAATGTAAAATTAACTTAAATAATATTCAATACAATCTAATTTGATTTTTACCTTTACGCTATATTAAACAATACTATTATGAAAAAAGGAAGTAAAGAAATGCTAAAAACAATCCTTAGCAATCAAGAGTTAATAATGAAGGCTTTAAAAATTGAAATCCCAGTAAAAAAAGTAGAGCTAAAAGTTACAAAAACTGCAACTACAAAAAAAGCAGTTAAAGCGCCAGCAAATGCTGCAAAAAAAGTGGTGGGCAAACCTGCGGTTAAAAAAGCAAAATAAAATTTGCCATTTAACTAAATTTTAGTATTTTAGCAGTACTAAATTAAACCCACAATGAAAAAGAAACTATTTCTAGCATTCGTATTTGCATCTTTAGGCATCAGTTTGTTCGTAGCTTGTAAAAAAGAAAGCAATGATGGTATTAGTGTTGGTTATAAAGAAGAAAAAGGAACTGGAGCTAATCCAAACGTTTCTAGCACCACTGGTTCAACTACAGCTGCAACAACAACTTAAATAAGATATTTTCCACTCATGTATTATAATGCCTCTCAAGTATTTGAGGGGCATTTTTAATTATATTTGTATTGATTAAACGAAAATTATGATAAAAAAATTAAGTACACTTTTACTGGTAACAACAGTAGCTCTTACTGTAAATGCTCAAACTAAAAAACCGGTTGCAACCAAAGTTCAACCCAAAACAAATCAATTATCCTTGTTAGTTGGTGCTGAACTTATAGAAACAGTTGAACCAAAAGCGGGGCAATTAGTTATTCCGTATAAAAAATTCAAATTAAAAAATGGTTTAACAATAATAATAAACGAGGACCATAGCGACCCTGTTGTTTATGTTGATGTAACCTACCATGTAGGTTCGGCTCGCGAACAACAAGGAAGAAGTGGTTTCGCTCATTTCTTTGAACACATGATGTTTCAAGGTTCTAAGCATGTTGGAGATGAAATGCACTTTAAATATATTTCTGAAGCTGGCGGTGATTTAAATGGTACTACTAATTTAGATAGAACTAATTACTTTGAAGTAGTGCCAGTAAACAATTTAGAAATGGCGCTTTGGTTAGAAGCTGATCGTATGGGATTTTTATTGGATTCTGTAACACAACAAAAATTTGAAGTGCAACGTGCTACTGTTAAAAACGAGCGTGGGCAACGTTATGATAATGCACCTTATGGTGTTGTTGGAGAAAAAACGGGAGAAGCTCTTTATCCACAAGGACATCCCTATTCATGGACAACCATTGGATACATAGAAGATTTAAATCGTGTAGATGTAAATGATTTAAAGCGTTTTTACATGCGTTGGTACGGACCAAACAATGCTGTGCTAACCATTAGTGGTGATGTTAATACTAACGAAGCAGTTGCAATGGCTGTAAAATATTTTGGTGGAATTCCGGTTGGGCCAGAAGTAAAAAAACAAGTTACTCCTGAAACTAAATTAGATAAAGATAAATATATTTCTTATGAAGACAATGTGAAATTTCCTTTACTTAAAATGGCTTGGCCAACTGTTGCTGCATACAGCAAAGATGAAGCTGCTTTGGATGCATTAGGAAGCATGTTATATGGTAGTAAAGCAACTCCATTCTACATTAATTTTGTAAAAAATCAAAAAGCATCTAGTGTTAATGCATACAATACTGCTGGTGAATTAGCAGGTAGATTTGAAATTACTGTAAGAGGAAATAAAGATGCAAAACTTGCTGATCTTGAAGCTGAGGTTAGAAAAACAATGGCAGATTGGGAAGCAAAAGGAATTAGCGAAGAAGAATTAAAGAAATTTAAAGCTAGTATGCAAAGCATGTACTACAATACTTTAACTAGTGTTAAAGGGAAAGGTTCAAGACTTGCTGCGTATCATACATTCACCGGTAATGCTAATTATTTAAACTATGATTTAAATCGTTACTTAAAATTAACTACTGCTGATATTATGAAAGCTTATATGACTTACATAAAAGATAAAAAGGCAGTTATTTTAAGTTGTGTTCCAAAAGGAAAAACAGATTTAATTGCAGCCGCAGATAATTGGAAAATGTACGATCGTAAAATTGAAACTGAATCGGAAGAATACAAAAACTTAACGCCTCGTACTACAGAAGAAAAATTTGATTGGTCTAAAAAGCCTGCATCTAAAGCAAGACCAGTAGTTAAAGCACCTGCATTTTGGCAAGAGAAAGCTGCAAATGGTTTGCAAATGATGGGAAGCGTTGACAAAGAAATACCGAAAGTAAGTTTGTTTTTAAGTTTTAAGGCAGGGCATCGTTACGAAAAAGCTGATAAATCTGGGACTGCAATTTTAATGGCTGACTTATTAAATGAATCAACTCAACTACATACAGCTGAGGAAATTTCTACAATACTTGAAAAAATGGGTTCTTCCATTGATGTTTCGGCTAATGCAAGTGAAATTAATTTTAGTGTTACTTCATTAAGTGCAAACCTACCTGCTACATTAAGAATATTAGAAGAAATTGTTTTGAAACCTAAATTTGATACTGCTGAATTTAGCAGAATTAAGAAAGAATTGTTAGATCAAATTTCTTTACAAAACACGCAAGCTGCAGCAACAGCTGATAAAGCTTTCAGTAAATTACTATTTGGAAAAGACCATATACTTTCTATGCCAACAAGCGGAAATGCTGAAACAGTTAGTAAATTAAGTATTGATGATATTCGCAATTATTATAAGGAACAAATTAGTCCGTCGGTTGCTGAATTAGTTGTTGTTGGTGATTTCAAAAAAGAAGATTTAATGAAACAATTAGCTTTCTTAACCAATTGGAAAGGTGCGGCAGTTGCATCAACTAAACAACCTGCAATTCCTGAAACAGGGAAAACAAAAATCTATTTCATCGATAAAAAAGCTGCTGCACAATCAGAAATCAGAGTTGGTAAAAAAGCTTATGAGTTTAGTATGACAGGTGATTATTACCAAGCAAATATTGCAAACTATGCATTCTGCGGTAATTTTAATAGCAGATTAAATGGTTTATTGCGTGAAGCTAAAGGTTATACTTACGGAATCAAAAGTCGTTTCTCTGCAAATGAGTTTGAAGGTTATTATAATATTAATGGTGGATTCAGAAGTAACTCAACCGATTCATCAATTATGTATATAATGGAAGAAATGAAAAAATATGCCGATAAAGGAATCACAAAAGATGAATTAGAATTTACTAAAAACGGCATCAGTAGTTCAGAAGCATTGAAATATGAAACACCAAGCCAAAAAATGTTTTTCTTAAAAGCATTAATGGATTATAACTTGCCTGCAGATTATACAACTAAACAAAATGCGGTATTAGATGGCTTAACTATTGAATCGGTAAGCGCTACTGCTAAAAAATCATTAGACTATAACAACATGATTATACTTGTAGTTGGAGATAAAGAAACGAACCTTGAAAAAGTTAAGAAATTAGGTTATGAGGTTATTGAGTTGAATCAAGATGGGGAAGTGATCAAATAAACACGCTTCGTCAGGCTCAGCATGACTTTAGGATTTAAAAAACGGCGCGAATACCATCGCGCCGTTTTATTTTTTCCAACATTACAATGTCAAGTCGGCCCCTTGGTTTCTTTCTAAGGCTTGGATCGACTGCGCTCGACTTGACATCACATGAGCTTGAATTTAACTCAACTTCTCTTTCAAATACTTTCCTGTAAATGACTTTTTGTTTTTAACTAATTCCTCTGGAATGCCTTCAAATACAATATTCCCACCTTGGTCACCACCTTCTGGGCCCAAATCAATAATCCAATCTGCGCATTTAATTACCTCTAAATTATGTTCGATTACAACTATTGAATGACCTTTTTCTAATAAAGCATTAAATGACTTTAATAGTTTTTGAATATCATGAAAATGCAAGCCGGTTGTTGGTTCATCAAAAATAAATAAGGTTGGAGACACAGATGAATTTGCAATTCCTAAAAAGGTAGCTAGTTTAATACGCTGCGCTTCTCCTCCACTTAATGTACTTGATGCTTGCCCTAATTGAACATAACCTAATCCAACTTCTTTTAAAGGAGCTAATTTATCTGCAATTTTTTTACTTGTTTTATTATCTGAGTGCGATGCGAAAAAATCAATTGCATCATCAATTGTCATTTCCAAAATATCAGTTACGTTTTTACCATGGAAATTTACTTCTAATGTTTCTGCCTTAAAACGTTTGCCATTACAAGCTTCGCAGGTCAGTTGTACATCTGCCATAAACTGCATTTCAACAGTAATTTTCCCTTCTCCTTCACAGACTTCACATCTACCGCCATCCACATTAAAAGAAAAGTGTGAAGGCTTGTAACCTCGTACTTTCGACATTTGCTGGTCGGCATACAAATTACGAATCTCATCATAAGCTTTTATATACGTAACAGGATTTGAACGTGAAGATTTTCCTATTGGATTTTGATCAACATATTCAATTGCAGAAATCTTTTTTAAATCACCACTAATCATTTGAGATGCAGATATTTTATCGAAATAACCATCAATGTATTTTTGCAAGTAAGGCAGTAATGCTTTTTAATCAAAGTTGATTTCCCAGAACCACTTACGCCTGTAACAGCACAAAGCACATTCAACGGAAACTTAACACTTACATTTTTAAGTTATTGTCCGAAACATTTTTTACTTCAATGCTATGTGTCCATTTACGGCGATTGAAAGGAACAACAATTTCTAATTCTTTATTTAAATATTTTGCTGTTAAGCTTTTTCCTCTGCTCAACAAAGCTTTATGGTCACCTTGAAAAACTAAATTACCTCCAAGACTTCCAGCTTCTGGACCAATATCAATTAACTCATCAGCCTCACGCATAATGTCTTCATCATGCTCAACAATAATAACCGTATTACCTTGTTGTTGTAAAGAACGTAATACTTTTATCAATCTTTCAGTATCTCTAGGATGCAAACCAATACTTGGCTCATCTAAAATATACATACTTCCAACCAAACTACTTCCTAACGAAGTTGCCAAATTAATACGTTGGGATTCGCCACCACTTAATGTATTGGCAACACGATTTAATGTTAAGTAACTTAAACCAACATCACACAAGTATTGAAGGCGATTAGTAATTTCTATTAATAAACGCTTTGCAATCTTTTTATCGTGCTCGTTTAATTCTAATGCTTTAAAGAAAGGCAATGATTCTGAAATAGGCATCAATACCAATTCGGTAATGTTCTTCCCTCCTACTTTTACGTAGCCTGCATCTTTGCGCAGTCGTGTACCAAGGCAATCGGGGCAAGCAGTTTTACCGCGGTAACGAGCAAGCATTACACGGTATTGTATTTTATAACTCTCTTTTTGCAACATAGCAAAGAAAGAATCTAAACCTTCGAAATGTTGATTTCCTTTCCACAACAAATCATACTCCGCTTTTTTTAATTCGATGATTGGTTTGTGAACGGGGAAATTAAATTTATGCGCGTGTTTTATTAATTCATTTTTCCAATAACTCATTGTTTCGCCATTCCAGCAAACAATAGCATTTTCGTAAACTGATAAACTTTTATTCGGCATTACTAAATCTGGATCGATACCAATGATGCTTCCAAATCCTTCACACTTTTTACATGCCCCGATTGGATTATTGAACGTAAAAAAATTAGGATTAGGTTCTTCAAAGCTCATTCCATCTAACTCAAACAAGTTAGAGAACTGAGCAATTTTATCTGTGTTTTGATTGTAGATATAACATTCGCCTTTGCCCTCTGCAAATGCAGTTTGAACTGAGTCAGCAACACGGTTATCCAATTCATCACTTGTTTTATCAATTACAATCCTATCAATAAGCAAATAAACATCTTCTGCCTTTAATTTCTTTGTATCCTTTAAATCTGCAATTTTTATAATTTCTTTCTTTATCCAAACTCGTGAAAATCCTTGTTGCGAAAGCAATTCAAGTTGTTTCTCTAACTTTCTGTCTTTTGGTAAATATAATTTTGAAACAACTAATAACACATGTTCGTTGGGTAATGTTTGTACAAACTCAATAACATCACTCACACTGTGGCGCTTAACCAATTTACCCGAAATAGGTGAATAAGTTTTACCAATACGTGCAAATAATAATTTCATGTAATCATACACCTCGGTAACAGTACCAACTGTAGAACGTGGGTTACGAGAAATTACTTTTTGTTCGATTGCAATGGCGGGAGAAATTCCTTTTATATAATCAACCAAAGGTTTTTCTAATCTCCCTAAAAACTGACGTGCATAAGCTGAAAGACTTTCTACATAACGCCTTTGTCCCTCTGCATAAAGTGTATCAAAAGCAAGCGATGATTTTCCTGAACCTGAAAGACCAGTAATAACAACCATTTTGTTACGAGGAATGGCCACATCCATATTTTTTAAATTATGCATGCGGGCACCTTTAATAATAATGTGCTTTTTAGGGTCGAGTTTTGAAATATCTGTTACGCTCATATACACAACAAATATAAGCTTTGCAGGGGCATTTAAAATAAGGAGTTGCTAACAGGTGTGAGGAAATAATGTTTAAATAAGCACCCCCTAATTACTTTATTTCTTTGTCAAAATTTCAAGGGTTTTAAAGTGTAGAAAAAGGTAAATCCCAATTGCGACTGTAATATGTTTAAGTGAATGGCCGCTAACAATTTTAAACACTTCATGAATTTGCAAATCAAAGTGTTCGAACAATTTCGCGAAAATATATGCAAATAGCAGTAACCAATAAGGTTTTGAGGAATTGTTTGTGGATTTACAAAACATCAAAACAATAATAATCGCAATCACAGGATAAAACTGAACTAATGCATACATCCTTAAATCATTGCCAATTAACCAAACAACAATTGAAATTATTCCAATACACAAAAGTGGAAACAACATTACTTGCCCCGCTTTGTTATTTATAAATTCAGAAATAATAATAGAGAATAAAGCCATAAATGCTAAGGTCATTGGAAGTCTATCCCACACAAGACTTTGGCTTGTAGGATTAAAATGGTAGTATGCTGAGCCGAAGGAAACAAGTGAAATACCCAAAAAGAAAACAATGTATTGAAGTTTGTTGGACCTAAAATTCCTTGTTACCATTAAACCCAAAATACCAACAAGCAAAAAAGGTAAATTAGAAACGACGTTAAAAAAATTAGGAATGCCTACTAAAGTATGCTCATCACTAAACCTATGGTAATGCTCGCTTTGCTTAATTGGTTGAACTGTTAACATCGCAATAATAGAAATAAATGCAAGGATAATTAATAATAAAGTGCCAGTATTTTCCTTTTTCATAATTTATAAAATCTTTGAGCAAAGATCTTTTATGAAAAAGAGATTTCATTTGATGTAAATCAAAAAGCATTGTTACATAGGAAATACGACTACTCGTTGCTTTTGACTCTCGAACTAAAGAAAAAATTAGCCATAGCCAAAAAATATTATTGTAAAACACAGGATATAACAAAGCTCCAAAGCAAATGCAACAAAGTAAAACAACCTGCCAATGACCAAACTATTACTAAGCCTAATTTACTATAATCTTCAAATTCTTTATGCTTCTTGCTATAAAAACGAAATGAATAGTTAATTGCTATTAATACAAAACCAAGTACCATAACTTCTGAACCAAATTTCACATGTGAAATTTTTAAATAAAAACCTAAATCCAAAATACACATAGCAATAAATAAAATTATGAGCACAAGATTTTTGCATTTATGAATGTATTTCAAATAAATAGAAATATGTGCTAATAGCAAACCTGAAGCAAATAATAAATTACCAAATGGCCAATGCATAATTTTAAACACATAGCCAATTAACAAAACAGCGAGCGATACAAAAAACATCCATCCGAAATTTGAGCTCAGCATAAAAACTAAAGCACCAATCAACATAAAAATATTATCAGCAGATAAATTCAATGGATTTAAAACATAAGCTCCAATGCTATACAGCATAAGCCCCATCGACTGATGGAAGTTGAGTTTAAATTTTTCTTGCGCTTGCATAGGCTTGTTAATTAGATGAATTAAAAAATTTACTTTTTTGCTAGTAAGGATTTAAACAATGTGCATTTAGATTCTTGATTTCTAGAGATATTGAGAAAATAATTAATCTGCCACTTTTGAGTTTTCTCTGCCTGTTTACTTGTTGTTTTGTCCCAAGATGGATAAACTCTTATGCCCCGTTTACCTTCATTGTTGTTGTTTGTAATTATTCCCTTTTCTACTAAAATTGATTTTGGGAAAATGAATTGACCTATGTTTTCATTACATACAGATGTGATAATTACAAAGTCAAAATTGTCTTTACTATCAAACGGTTCAGTAATACCATTTTTATTTCGTTTCCAAATTGTTACAAATTGCCCAGTTTTTGTTGGTGTTATTTTAGAAACACGATGTTGAATTTTATTTCCGCTAAGTTTGAATGAACAAGCACCATATTCCAAACTTTCAGAATTTATGGATAGGTTTGTGAATTCAAAACCGCATGTGTCGTATAATTGTTCTTTTATTATTTTTAAGTTGGGATGCAAGGTGCTTATATAATTTGATTAATACTCTTTAATTGTTTGTTGATATATTTAAACTGCCATTCATTCCAAAATGCCAATCTGAAACTAAATACTAGAGTAGTATTTAATATCTATTTATGAAATCTATGTAAAGGTTAGTTCCATTACCATTTATAGTAAATCGTTTAAACAACTCGGCATAAATAAGCCTCGGTATTTGTTGTTTTAAATCTTGCGTTATTTTTTCGGGAATATTATCTCCTTTGTAGTAAAAAATCTCATTCTCATTTTCAATATTACAAACAAAACTGCTCAATAATTGCTCCGTTTTCGTTTCAAAAACACATACTTTAAAAGCCAGAGAACCTGATTTAAATGAATCTCCATAATATTTAAATTCACTTTCCGTAATTCTATCTAATGTAATCAAGTAAGGCTTTAGTTTGTAATCATCTAATCCTTCATAAAAAAATTGACGGTAATGATTTTGCGAAGGAATATTGGCAACCATATAGTCTAAACCAAATTTAGAAAGCATATAACAATCATCAGTAAAATCTGAAACTGAAAATAAAGGTTTGTATGTAAAAGAAGCTGTATCTTTCATCCCCTCAATAATGAATAAAGAAGTATTTTTAGTCGCTTGTTTAAAATCTAAGTTGATTGCTTTTAAATTCATTTTACTCAAGCCGCTTTTAAATTGTAACGAATCATTAGCTATAGCAAGCATTTTGTCGATTCTACTTGCCAAATTATCGAATTCAGTTTTATTTGCGTTATAGAACTCAGTAATTCCAGGCTTAAAATCATTTGATTTTTCGTAGATAGCTCCATCAGGCTTGGTTTCTGTTTGCTCCGCAGGAGAACTTTCCATATTTGAATTTGAACAAGAAGTAATTATGAGACCAATTATGATAAAGCCAATTAGTTCTAATATATTTATTGGTTTGCTTGTTACATATTTCCGCATACTATTCTTTTTATTTACAATTAAAATTAATCAAATTAAATCAAGCGATAAAACCTATTTTTAAAATAGTTTTTAAAAAACAAAAAAGAATCCAAAATATCGTTTGATTAATAAGCCAAATCTCAACAATAATAGTGGTTTCGAGTTTAACTAATAATGATAGAATAATCTTACGATTAAACATACATAAGCCAATATTCACAAAAACTATCATTAATTAACAAATACGAATATTCTTAAAAAAAACGATTAAACTGATTTAGTTTTTTATATCTTTGTATGCTCTTTTACAAACAATTAGATATGAAAAAAAACTATTTTACTTTACTATTAAGTTTCCTAATTTTAGCTAAGCTAAGTTTTTCACAACAAACCGTAATGATTGGTCCAACTATTTATGGCGGTATTGGTTATGGTGCGATGATACAAATTCCTACTGGAGGAACAACTGTTTCTCCAATAATGAATTTGAATGGAGGTGCTAACGGCTCATTTAGTTACGCTAAGCCAGTAAAGGCTCCTAATGGTAAATTTTACAGCACAGTTAGCACTGGCGGGGCAAGTAGTTTAGGTGGTATTATTGAAATAAATTCTGACTTAAGTTCATATACACTTAAAGTTAGTTTTACTGGAACAGTAAATGGTGCAAATCCATATGGTGAGTTGTTTTTAGCAGGTAATGGTAAATTTTACGGCACAACAAAAAATGGTGGTGCAAATAATTTTGGAACCATTTTTAGTTATGTACCAGGAGGTACAAGTGTAGTTAAAGAGCACGATTTTAATGGCACAGGAGATGGTAGTGGTCCAATGGGTGGATTTATAGAGCAAGGAGGAAAGCTTTATGGTACAGCATCAGCTGGAGCTACATTTAGTATGGGATATATTTATGAGTTTAATTATGTTACTAGTACATTAAATCCTATTCATACGTTACAACCTACTTCTGGATCTAGCGCTAGATCATCTTTTGTAATTGCACAAAATGGTGATATGTATACAACCTGTAGAACCGATGGTGCAAATGGCTTTGGTACAATCTTTAGAATTGCTTCAGGTGGAGGTTCAATAAGTATACCTCATAATTTTGTTGGTGGTACCTCAGGTGGAGCAAACCCTGAAGGTCCTTTAACTCCTTACAGTGCAAATATTATGTATGGCATGACTCCTGATGGAGGTGCAAATGGCTTCGGTTGTATTTATGAATTTAACACAAGTACCTAATATTGTAACACTTAGGTATTCTTTCCAAAATACAGGTGACGGAGCAAATCCAAAAGGCGGACTAACACTTTCAACATTTAATGGTAAGTTGTATGGAATGACAAGTTTAGGTGGTGCCAACAACTACGGTGTTATTTTCGAATTTAATCCAGTAGGTTTTGTTTATACTAAACTAGCGGATTTAACATCTACTACAGGAACATCTCCTGACAAAATGAGTTTCCTCGAATACTTGCCTTTAACAGCTACAATTTCTGGGACAAACACTACTTGTAATGGTTTTTGTACTGGTTCAGCTACAGTAACACCAAATGGCGGAACAGCTCCTTACACTTATTCTTGGGCACCCGTTGGCGGAACAGCTGCAACAGCAAGTAGTTTGTGCGCTGGCTCATATACCTGTACAATTACTGAGGCTGGAGGAACAGTAATTACCAAAACTATTACAATAACACAACCAGCTGTGTTAGTAGCAACACCTTCAACTCAAACAAACGTCAGCTGCAATGGAGGCTCAAATGGTACTGCAAGCGTTATTGCCTCAGGAGGTACTCCTGGCTATTCCTATAATTGGGGGCCTGGCAACCCAACAGGAGATGGAACAGCTTCAGTTACTGGTTTAATTGCAGGAACATGGGCGTGTACAGTTACAGATTTAAATGGTTGTTTTGCTTCATCACCAAATATCACAATCAATCAGCCTACTGCACTGGGTTTAACTTCTGCCTCACAAACAAATATTTCTTGTAATGGTGGCTCTAATGGCGCAGCAGCAGTAAACGCTGCTGTTGGTGGAACTCCAGGCTACACTTATAATTGGACACCCGGTAATCCAACGGGTGATGGAACACTTTCTATAAGTGGATTAATTGCTGCTAATTGGACATGTACAGTTACGGATGCAAATTCTTGTACAGCAATACAAACTTTTAATGTTACTCAACCAACTGCATTAGTAGTTTCTAGTTTATCTCAAACGAATGTTTCATGTAATGCTGGTACAAATGGAGCCGCAAGCGTTTCAGTGTCTGGTGGAACAACAGCTTATACTTATAACTGGACACCAGGAAATCCAACAGGAGATGGAACAGCAAGTGTAACAGGTCTTGCAGCTGGTTCATGGACTTGCACTGTAACCGATGCGAATGGATGTGTTGGTTCACAAATTTTTACTATTACGCAACCAAGTGCATTAGTAGTTTCTAGTTTATCTCAAACAAATGTTTCATGCAACGCTGGGACAAATGGTGCTGCAAGCGTTTCAGTATCTGGTGGAACAACAGCTTATACTTATAACTGGACACCAGGAAATCCAACAGGAGATGGAACAGCAAGTGTAACAGGTCTTGCAGCTGGTTCATGGACTTGCACTGTAACCGATGCGAATGGATGTGTTGGTTCACAAATTTTTACAATTACACAACCAAGTGCATTAGTAGTTTCAAATTTATCTCAAACGAATGTTTCATGTAACGCAGGAACTAATGGTGCAGCAAGTGTTTCAGTATCTGGTGGAACAACAGCTTATACTTATAACTGGACACCAGGAAATCCAACAGGAGATGGAACAGCAAGTGTAACAGGTCGCGGGTCTCACCGTTCTGTACGGGCGGGCAGCAAGCGTTTCTGTATCAGGGCTCCCAAATATCCCCAGTGCATTAGTAGTTTCTAGTTTATCTCAAACGAATGTTTCATGTAATGCAGGTACAAATGGAGCAGCTAGTGTTTCAGTATCAGGTGGAACAACTGCTTATACTTATAACTGGACACCAGGTAATCCAACTGGCGATGGAACAGCAAGTGTTACTGGCCTTACAGCTGGATCATGGACTTGCACTGTAACCGATGCAAACGGATGTGTTGGTTCACAAATATTTACTATTACTCAACCAAGTGCATTAGTAGTTTCTAGTTTATCTCAAACGAATGTTTCATGTAATGCAGGTACAAATGGAGCAGCTAGTGTTTCAGTTTCTGGTGGTACAACAGCTTATACTTATAACTGGACACCAGGCAATCCAACAGGAGATGGAACTGCAAGTGCAACAGGTCTTACAGCAGGTTCTTGGACTTGCACAGTTACAGATGCAAACGGATGTGTTGGTTCACAAATATTTACTATTACACAACCAAGTGCATTAGTAGTTTCAAATTTATCTCAAACGAATGTTTCATGTAATGCAGGTACAAATGGAGCAGCTAGTGTTTCAGTTTCTGGTGGTACAACAGCTTATACTTATAACTGGACACCAGGAAATCCAACAGGAGATGGAACAGCAAGTGTAACAGGTCTTGCAGCTGGTTCATGGACTTGCACTGTAACCGATGCAAACGGATGTGTTGGTTCACAAATATTTACTATTACTCAACCAAGTGCATTAGTAGTTTCTAGTTTATCTCAAACGAATGTTTCATGTAATGCAGGTACAAATGGAGCAGCAAGTGTTTCAGTTTCTGGTGGAACAACTTCTTACACTTATAACTGGACACCAGGTAATCCAACTGGAGATGGAACAGCAAGTGTAACAGGTCTTGCAGCTGGTTCATGGACTTGCACAGTTACAGATGCAAACGGATGTGTTGGTTCACAAATATTTACTATTACACAACCAAGTGCATTAGTAGTTTCAAATTTATCTCAAACGAATGTTTCATGTAATGCAGGAACAAATGGAGCAGCTAGTGTTTCAGTTTCTGGTGGTACAACAGCTTATACTTATAACTGGACACCAGGCAATCCAACAGGAGATGGAACAGCAAGTGTAACAGGTCTTGCAGCTGGTTCATGGACTTGCACAGTTACCGATGCAAATGGATGTGTTGGGTCTCAAATATTTACTATTACGCAACCAAGTGCATTAGTAGTTTCAAATTTATCTCAAACAAATGTTTCATGTAATGCAGGAACAAATGGAGCAGCTAGTGTTTCAGTTTCTGGTGGTACAACAGCTTATACTTATAACTGGACACCAGGCAATCCAACAGGAGATGGAACAGCAAGTGTAACAGGTCTTGCAGCTGGTTCATGGACTTGCACAGTTACAGATGCAAACGGATGTGTTGGTTCTCAAATTTTCACAATCACTGAACCCACAGCATTAGTTGTTTCAAATTTATCTCAAACAAATATTTTATGCAATGCAGGTACAAATGGTGAAGCAAATGTTTCTGTATCTGGAGGAACAACTGCTTATACTTATAACTGGACACCAGGCAATCCAACAGGAGATGGAACAGCAAGTGTTACTGGCCTTACAGCTGGCTCCTGGACATCCACCGTTACCGATGCAAATGGATGTGTTGGGTCTCAAATATTTACTATAACCGAACCAACTGCTTTGTCTGCATCAATACAATCACAAACAAATATTTTATGTAATGGACTTGCAACTGGAGCTGCATCAATTTCGGTACTAGGTGGTACGCCAACATATACATACGCTTGGATACCTAGTGGGGGAACTTCAAATAGCATTTCTTCTGTTAGTGCAGGTTCGTATACTTGTAATGTTACTGATGCTAATTCGTGTTTAACAAATCAAGTTGTAACAATTACAGAACCTATAGCTCTTACAACAACAACATCTAATACAAACTCAACTTGTGGATCTGCTAATGGTTCTGCAAGTACAATTGCTTCAGGTGGAACGGGTGCATACACTTATTTATGGGATGCTGCAACAGGTGGTCAAACTACAGCTACAGCAACTTCACTTTCGGCAGGCAGTTACACTGTTACGATTACGGATGCTAATAGTTGTTCGATTAATGACATCGTTTCGGTAAGTGATATTGGTGGCCCAACACTTAGTACTACTGTTTCTAATATATTATGTAATGCAGCTTGCAATGGATCAATTACTGTTAATGTTACTGGTGGTAGTTCACCATTTACTTATGCATGGGATGCTGCTGCTGCAAATCAAACTACAGCAACAGCTATTAATCTTTTGCGCAGGTTCTTATGGGAGTAGTTTGTTACAGATAACTTAGGTTGTATCTCTTCTATTTCTGATTTAGTAACAGAGCCAACAGCAATTATTGCAAGTACTGATTTTAGTTCAGATGTAACTTGTTTTAGCGGAAACAATGGTTCGGCAACAGTTTCAGCAACTGGTGGAGCTGGATTTTTTGCTTATAGCTGGGCTCCTACAGGAGGTGTTACTGCAATCGCAACAGGCTTAACAGCATTGAATTATACTGTAACTATTTCGGATGCTAATGCATGTACTATTACTCATACTGTAACAATTAATGAGCCTACACAATTAATAGCTAGCGCTTCAGAAATCACAAATGCAGGATGTATTGGCGGAACTAATGGTGTAGCTCAAGCATTTGTTACTGGCGGTATTGCTCCATATTCCTATTCATGGAACACAGGAAGTATTACTGATACTGAAACAGGATTAGGACTTGGCACTTATACTTGTTCTGTAATGGATAACAATAGTTGTACAACTAACGCCATTGTAAGCATCAATGAAAACAACCATACTGATTTGTTTGGAAATTTAAATTTTGGTAGCAATACAATTTTAAGTGGATATGCATTAGCATTTAAACAACAACCAAGTACTTCTGGTATTGATACTGTTGCAGTAATTGCAATTAATGGAGGTGCTAGCGCAAACTATTTATTCACAGGTTTAGCTCCTGATAACTACTTTGTAAAAATCCTTCTTGATACTACTTCACATCCAACGGCCGTTCCAACTTATTATGGAGATGCCTTCCAATGGGATTCTTCATTAGTAGTAAATCATGGTTGTTTACAAACAGATACAGCTGATATTAATGTAATTGAATTATTACCAGCAAGTCCAACTGCTACAGGAACAATTTCAGGATTCATTATTGAAGGCCCAGGATACCAAGCTTTACGTTTATTTAATAATGGAACAACTCCTAATAATCCTTTTGTACCGGGTGGTCCGTTAAAGGGAATTGATGTAAAACTAGGTAGAAATCCAGGTGGTGGAATACAAGCTAGAACAACTTCGGATACTACAGGTTATTTTAGTTTCGATAGTATTCCAGATGGTAATTATACTATCTATGTTGATATCCCTAACTTACCAATGGATTCGACACGTAAAGTGGATTTAACTGCTGGTTCTAATACAAGTGTGCAAAACAACTACTACGCAGATTCAGTTATGATTTATATAGATACAAACCAAGTGGTAGGCATTTATTCTTCTAATAAAGTTTACACTAATAAATTCAGTATTTATCCAAATCCTTCAGCTGGTATTTTAAACTTGCAATTCTCTTTGTTAGAAAAAGAACCAAACGCTTCGATTGAAATTAACGATGCACTTGGGCATGTTGTGTATAAACAACAAACAACACAATTAATTGTAGGCGATAATACTTTAATATTGAAAGCAGATAAGATAGGTTTAAAAGCAGGCGTTTATTTTGTTAATTTGATTACCAGGTAATCAACGCGCTACACAACGAATTGTAATTTTAGAGTAAAGAAAAACACACGAATAAAATCCTCCGAATGCTCGGGGATTTTTTTACGATAATTTTAATGCTTTTAATTTTTGGCCTGAAGAGTTCGCCAAAATTGAATCATGAATTAATATTATTTTTAAATTCTTCTACGTTTATAATTCCTAGTCGAGATAATGCCATGGAAAAATAAGGCTCATAATTTTCCCCGAAATCATTCTTTTTTAAATCAATCATAAATGAAATGGTTTCTGGATAATCTTTGAAATTATGTATTCTCTTTAAAGCTGCGAAACAAACACCTTGGTCTGTGTCTGAAGAAATCGCTTGTTTCATTAATGGA
>JADJDM010000007.1 GCA_016702705.1 Bacteroidota bacterium
TGGTAAACAAAATTAACCAATAATCAACCCATACCTTGAACGCCCATTACATAGTACCAACCAACACATACAATACATTCTGTACGAGATAAGATAAACATGATTCCGATCTTCGAAATCAAATAACTCGAACTTCTACTGAAGTTAAGAAAGACTCCACGTTTTAAAATTCTTCTGTCCTTTGAAATCTCCTCTGCAGAAACAGTAAAACCAATAAACAATGCTACTACCACACTCCATAAACATGTAAAGGCATGTTTTCATTTTCTGAAAAACACTTATCCCTTATTTTCTTCTGCACCTGTATTGAAATAACGAGACCAAATATCTAATACAAACGCAAAAGCACAGGCGCTTCTAATAAACCAATTGCCATGTATGTGTGTTTGTTCAATTTGGATTTCACATCACGTGTCATGAAGATCAAAAACTTTAATCTTATTTGGAATCTTTAAAGTGCTTTCAGGATTAATAGTGTGTTCGTCTTGTTATCTATTTGCTTTCAATTAGTTCGGTATAATGACCATTCCACTCGGTTGGTGTAACTTACGTGTAGTGTTTGGTTTACCGTATTCATCCACAACCTTGGTTTCAATAATATTAAAGATTAATTCAAATTTACGTTACCGCAACCTGATACACTCACTCTCTTCGGAATTTACGATGAACTAAACGTTTAAAACGACTGCATCTACAAGTTTCCATAATAAACCGGTAACTACCAACATCTAAGATTTTAAGTTTATCAAACATTTTGAAATCTCTGAAGAAAATTGATGGATTACTACAAATACCAATTTCCCTCTTAAAGAAAGTCCTTTAGTAAGTCCATGATGTTTTCCCTGAGTCTCTTGATGATAAACGAAGTACGCTCATCCACAAATAAAACTGCTGGCTCACGAATTAACTCTAAACCAATATTTAAACGCTTACTTTGTCCACCCGAAAAATTGTTTTTTCTAAAGGAGAACCTACTTTTAAATCTTTTGTATGCTCTAAACCCAGATCAGTAAGAGTTTTCATTACCATTAAAGAAATTTTTTCCCTGTCAGGTAAATTGCCAAAACATAGCCCAGATGTAAAATAAGTTTTGATAAACGTAAGTTCCTCGATCAGCAGATCATCTTGAGAAACCATGCTAAATACACCTTCTAATTTATCTTTCTCGGTATGAATGTTTTATACCATTTGACAAACACCACCGCCGCTTGGAGTTTCTTGTCCGATAAGTACATTTAGTAAAGTTGATTTACCTGCACCCGAACCTCCCATAATACCAATCAACTTACCACTCTCTTCAGCAATGTTGATGTTACGTAAAACCTAATTTGCCCCCTTTAAATTTATATTCAAGGTTTTGGCAACAAAGGAAATTTTAGCCTGCGTTTTATCCGATAAGAATTTCGATATAATATCGCTATAATAAATTGGTTTTACCTTAGTACTTCTTAATGAAGAACCCAGCATTAAAAGATATACTTTTCAGGAGCAATTGCTTGTCCGTTTAGCACTAACTCGTGCGCCAACTAGTTTAAGAATATACATGCCAACACTTGGCACATTCATTACCCAAACCTCAATTTCATTGTTAAACGAGTCGCAAATAACTTGTTTAGTAGCATGTCTTCCAAAGGTACTATCATTGTTGATTACCAATAAATGCGAAGCATCAGGATATAACTCTGGTTTGTCTTCTACACATGATTTAAGATTTCCGAATTATTCTTGAGAAATATTAAATGTATCAGGAACAGTAGCAACAAACTCATATGCTTGTTCAGAAATTTCGGCAGAAGAAACAATAAATTCGAGGATACGAATAAGCACAATCACTTTTTGATCCTGCTCTAATTCTTTATTAATCTCCGTGCAAATTTTTAAAACCTTTACTGAGTTTACCGATGTACGTTTAGCTGTACCATCTTTCTTTTTAGAAACTTGGTGATGACTTTCTAAGTACTCATCAAACAAAGCAAGGTATTTATCAACTAACTCTTGATTTAGTTGTTGCTTTAAGAAAGATTGTACAATGTTTCTACCTGTATTTAGTAACGCCATCAACTTTTGCGATGATGGCAAAAAGTTGCATTAAGGCTCGGAGTATTCGTTCACTCAATAATTTGCTTATAGCATTAATATAAGCATGCAAGATAATTATTTTAACCGAAAAACAGACAATTTTAATCCTCAAATATTAGTGAAACCTTAAACTCAAAGGGGAAAGCCTATAAACTAATAAAAACTATCCTTATTGTTTGAAAATCAACTAAATAAAGTCATATGGACGAATGAAACTTTCAAAATCAATTTTTCCTATTGCAGATGCATTAAGTTTTTTTGGATTCATTCGTTTTAAATCGTTTGTTGATAGCTTTTTGAATCAATAGAGCTTGTTAAAGCCTTTACAGTAAGTAATTTTTGCAATTTTTATTGCCTTTTAACGAGTCATTTGCGTCTTGCTTGCCTAGGTAAATGTTTTCGAAGTAGTTCATATGTAGATATTTATAATATTTGAGTGCAAAAGTAATTGCTCTTTGTTAGGATAATCTTCCTTTAGTCTGAATAAATTGTTAATTAATCGTTACAAATTGGCTTTCAGAATAATAAAAATTAATATTATATGGAAAATCAAAATAAATAGTTTACTTTTGTCCCCGATAAAGGGTGAATAATAGTCTGCTCCTCTAAAAGTACTCGTCGGCCCGTGTTTGGCACAATTGACTACTTGATTTTTCTGCACGACTGTTTAGGCTCTTAAACAGTTTATTAATTAAAACAAATTTAAATGACATTTGAACAATTTGGTCTAGACTCTAGACTACAACAAGCCATTTCAGAAATGGGCTTCACATCTCCTACGCCTATCCAGCAACAAACGCTTGCTAAATTGCTAACCGAAAAAACTGACTTAATTGGTTTAGCGCAAACAGGAACAGGAAAACAGCAGCATTTGGTTTACCAATGCCACAACATCGACTCTGAAAGTAGAACCATTCAAGGTTTAATTTTAAGTCCAACCCGCGAATTAGGAATGCAAATTTCTAAAGACATGGTAAACTACGGTAAACACATGAAAGGTTTAAAAGTAGTTGCAGTGTATGGCGGTGCACGTATTGATCAACAAATTAAAGACATTCGTAACGGATGCCAAGTAATTGTTGCAACTCCAGGACGTTTAGTAGATTTAATCGAGCGTAAAGCAATCGATTTAAGCAATGTACAAATCACTGTTTTAGATGAAGCAGATGAGATGTTAAACATGGGCTTTAAAGATGATTTAGATTTTATCTTGGATAAAACTCCTAAAACAAAAAACACTTGGTTGTTTTCTGCAACTATGCCACGTGAGGTAGCTCAAATAGCAAAACGCTATATGGAAAGCCCAATGGAATTAAGTGCAGGTAACAAAAACGAAGGTGCTGATAACATTGAACACGTTTATTATGTAGTACAAGGAAGAAATCGTTACGCAGCATTAAAGCGTGTAGTAGATTCTAACCCTGATATTTTCGGAATTATATTTTGTAGGACCAGAGCAGAAACTCAAGAAGTTGCTGATGGTTTAATTAAAGATGGTTACAGTGCAGATTCGTTACATGGAGATTTATCTCAATCACAACGTGATTTTGTAATGAAACGTTTCCGTGCTAGAAGCTTGCAAATGTTAGTTGCTACTGATGTTGCTGCTCGTGGTATTGATGTTAACGATATTACACACGTAATAAACTACAACTTACCTGAAGAAACAGAAAATTACACACACAGAAGTGGTAGAACTGCACGCGCAGGTAAAAAAGGTAAATCAATTGCTATTGTTACTTCTAAAGATTTAGGAAGAATAAGAGATATTGAGCGTATCATTAAAAAACATTTACTAAAGGAAGTATTCTACAGGTGTTGAAGTATGCGAGCGTCAGTTACTTCTTAGTTAATAAATTACATACAGTAACTGTTAACGAAAAAGAAATTGAATCGTTTTTACCAAAAATTTATGCTGAGTTAGAGGATTTAAGTAAAGAAGAAGTTATTAAGCGTTTCGTTTCTGAAGAGTTTAATCGTTTCTTAAATTACTATCAAAACCAACCTGATTTAGAAGAAGGAGCAAGCCGTGGCGAAAACAATCGTACATCACGTTTCTTCATTAACTTAGGTGAGTTAGATGGATTAAATCGCCAAAGCTTAAAAGATTTGTTGATGGATTTTTCTGGCTTAGAAGGAAAAATGTTATTCAATATTGAAGTGAAGAGCAGTTTTGCTTTCTTTGAAACAGAAACACAATTCTCTGAAAAATTCTTAAACTTAAACAACGATGAGTTATTTTTTAACGATAGAAAAGTAAGTTTAGAGTTATCTCAAAAGAAATCACGCGAAGGTGGAAACTTTGAAAGACGTTCTTCTGGCGGTGGTGGATACAAAGGTAACAGCGAAGGCGGATACCGTGGTGGAAACGGCGGCGGATACAAAGGTAGAAGCGAAGGCGGATACAAAGGTGGAAGCAGCGAAGGTGGATACCGTGGTGGAAATAGCGGCGGTGGATATAAAAGTAGAAGCAGCGAAGGCGGCGGATACAAAGGTGGAAGCAGCAGAGATGGAAATCGTGGCGGAAGCGGCGGTGGATACAAAAGCAGAAGCAGCGAAGGTGGAAACTTTAGCAAGCCAAGAGTATCTGAAAGAAGCAGAGAGAGAGCTAATTAAAATTTAGTTTTTGCATAAATATAAAATCCCTTAGTACATCGTACGAAGGGATTTTTTTTGGAATTAAAATTTGTACTTTAGTAAACCAATTACCTAAAAATGGAACAAATACTAATATATACTTTTGTGTTTATTTCCATAACACTTCTTTCGTTGGTTTTTAAATCAAAGCGAATTAAAAAGTTGGATAATGAGTCAAAGCTAAAACTAGTTGAAATAGAACAGGGAGTCAGGAAAATTTATCTTTGTTGTGTTTTAGTTATTATAGCAATTTTCCTTTTAGTATATTGCTTAGGTTTTCAGGAAATTCATCTTCTTTTTGGAATTGCACTTCTATCATTTATCATTATCATTTATATCATTTCAATTAAAAGCTAAGGAAATGTGGAATTTCAGAGGAATACATAAAACTATCAAAAATTCATAGATTAATTCATTTGTCTATTTTAGTAATTATTTTTCTTTTCTTTTACTTCTATAATTTCACCAACATACTCGAAAAAACTTCCTATGACTATCAACTAGAAGCAGATGAGCAATTAAAACTAAAAAACAATAGTAAGGCTTTAGAATTATTAAATGAAGCAATACTTCTTGATAGTAATGATGCTACTAGTTTTTATAACAGAGGTTGTTGTAATTACTATCTTGGCGACACAGTTGGAGCTTGCAGGGATTGGGTGAAATCAGTAAGTTTGGGTAATAAGCATGCGAGTGAAAATGTTAATTTGTACTGCAAATAGAACGCTAGGTTATTCAATTGTAGAATAGTTAGAAAATAAAATATTATCCAAGTTTAAAATATCTCAAACAAATGGGAAGTAAAAATGAAATTCTATATACACTAACTGAGTTTAAAAACAAACCCAAGTTTAATCATGAGCAATGGACAGAGCGTGGACTTAATCCATCTAGCGATGAATTAATATTTATACTTGAATCTTCATTGAATGAATTGATTGAAAATATTTCAACACTTGTTGGGAACGAAAGGGGGAATTCAGACTTTACGAAGGAAATTTCAAAATGGCTGAAAAAAATGAAAACTCATGACTTAGACACAGAAGAACGTGAATTCATTTTATTTTATCTATTCGAACTTTCGGAAATTATAAACTGCGACTTAAAAAAGATCGTATTAAATTGGATGTATGGTCCTCATATAGCGGAATTAATGGGCAAACAGGAGGAAAGTCATTATGATGAAAAAATAGAACAGGAATGCACCAAATGTGGTATTGCATTAGAAAGTTTTGTGAAAAAGGAAAACGGAGTTCCTTCTTATAGTTGGACAATTATTCAATGCCACAAATGCGAGACCTATAATATTTTAGACCCAGGCCCAAATATTAAAGAATTGAAGTTTGGAAATTACACCTATATCAAACAAATGAGGAAAAGGGAATATAAAATGGAAGATGTTATTCAGAGAGTAAACGAGCTAAATAGTCAATAACAATTACTCCACCGCTTTTGTTATCGCATTAAAGTTCCATAACACTTGTTAAGCTTCCAAACCTAAGAGACCAAAAATAATAAAAACAAATTGCATAAAAACCTACAAATAATAAAAGAACAATTTTACGACACTTGCGGTTTTGAATTTACAAACCTATCCATAAACGCTGAAAGTTTGGAATATGGAGCTTGCACATTTAAGCTAAACGGGCGACTAATACAATACCGTGTGTCTAAAATAACTCCAACAAAAACGGGGCAATTTGTAACAATTTGGAAACGAAATAAAAATGGTATTACTGAACCATTTGATAGTAAGGATGATTTTGATTTTATAATCATAACATCAATAAGCGATGAAAATAGTGGTCAATTCATTTTTCCAAAATCTATTTTAATAGAAAAGGGAATAATTACAAGCAAGGGTAAAAAAGGGAAACGGGGCATAAGAGTTTATCCACCTTGGAACAAAACAACAAGTGAGCAAGCCGAGAAAACTCAGAAGTGGCAGATTAATTATTTTGTTCATACCACAACAAATCAAGAATCTAACTGCACATTGTTTAAATCCTTGCTAGCAATAAAGTAAAACAAATTATCTTATATTTACTTCTATCAAAAACTACACAATGAAGAAAATTTTAGCTTTACTTTTATTCTTTAGTTTACTAACTAATTTTTGCATTGCACAAAATCCATTAATCGATTCCTTAAAAACAGCGATAACCAAGGGAAAAGAAGATACACTAAAAGTAAATGCTTTTACCTCATTAGCTGTTGAACTTCGTAAATCAAATTTAGATACTGCTATTATTGTTGGGAAACAAGGCCTAGCGCTTGCTGAAAAAATTAAATGGAAAAAGGAATTGGTTTTTCAAATCACTTACTGGGTATTATATCGTATATGAGAGATGAGAAAACGCAATCGATGTCATATAATAATACCGCTATTGCTATTTGGAAAGAGTTGGCAAAATCAACCAATAAATCGGAAGCAGCTTACGGAAATTATATATTGCAAAATCTTCTATTACAAATGGTAATATATTTACCGATCAAGCAAATTATTCGAAAGCCGTAGAACAATATTTTACAGCATTAAAAACAGTCGAAGAATTAGGTGATAAAAAAGTGCAAGGCGTTGTTTTAGGAAATATAGGTAATGTTTATGCTACTCAAAAAGAATTCGAAAAGCGTTGGAACATTTCAATAAAGCCTTAGTAATAGGCTCAGAGTTGAAAGACCCAATTTTTATTTTGAATCAACTAAGCAATATCGCCAATGCTTACAAATCAAAAGGATAATGAAAAAGCGTTTGAATATTACAATAAAAATTTAAAAAGGCCGAAGAATTTGGTGTTAAATCAAGTCAAGCAAGTGCAATTGGAAATATTGGTCATTTATTTAGTTCAGAAACAAATACGATGATGCTATCCTAATTTTAAAAGCATTATATTAGCTGAAGAAGTTGGCGATAAAGGTTTACTAATTTTTAATTTGACTAATTTAGGTGGTATTTATTGGAAAACAGGAAAGTATCAAGAGTCGGAAAAAAACTTGTTGGAAGCATTAAAATTGGCTGAGGAAATTGGCGACCCAAAATACTTAATGGCTGTTGAAGATAATCTAGGGAATCTTTATGACGATATTGGAAAGCCAGCCTTGGCCTTAGAACATTTTAAAATTACATCACCCTTAGAGATTCTATCACCAATCAACAAAATCGTAAAGATCTTTTTCGTTCGGAAATAAATTATGAATTTGAAAAAAAGGAATTGGCAGCAAAAGCTGAACAAGATAAAAAGGATGCTATTGCTGCTGAAGAAAAGCAACAACAAAAAATGATTTTGTATTTTGTTGCAATTGGAGGACTAATGGTTGTTTTCTTTTCCGTATGGATGTACAAGCGATATAAAGTAACACAAAGGCAAAAAATTGTGATTGAACATCAGAAAAAAATTGTTGAGGAACATCAAAAGGATATTATTGATAGTATTACTTACGCAAAACGTTTACAAGATGCTATCCTTCCACCAACTAAATTTATCAATCAATATGTTCCCGAAAACTTTGTGTTATACAAACCAAAAGATATTGTTGCAGGTGATTTTTACTGGGCAGAAAGTGTTGGGGATTTGTTTTTTATTGCTGCTGCCGATAGCACAGGACACGGAGTTCCAGGCGCAATGGTTTCAGTAGTTTGCTCAAACGCTTTAAATAGAACCTTGAAAGAGTTTAAAGAAACAGAAACGGGGAAAATTTTAGATAAAACTAGAGACTTAGTTGTTGAAACATTTGAAAAAAGCGCAAACGAAGTAAAAGACGGAATGGATATTTCTTTGCTTTGTATTGATAAAAAGAACAATACAGTTTGTTGGAGCGGGGCAAACAATCCACTTTGGTACATTTGCTCTGCAAATGAAAAAGCTGTCAGTTCGAGCGCAGTCGAGAATAGGCAGCTTGTCGAAGTCAAAGCTGACAAACAACCAATAGGTAAAACAGATAATCAAACTAAATTTACAAGTCACAAATTAAATTGTGCCACAGGAACTATTTTCTATTTGTTTACAGATGGTTATGCTGACCAATTTGGCGGGCCTAATGGAAAGAAGTTTAAGTACAAGGCGTTTGGCGAATTACTTTTGAAAAACGTGAACTTAAGTATGGAAGAACAATCAAGTGCGCTAGACAAAGCATTTGAAGATTGGAAAGGGAATTTAGAACAAGTTGATGATGTTTGCGTTATTGGCATAAAGCTTTAGCGTCGCAAAGTTTATCATGAACTAGGCGAAGTGAAGGATTTGATTGGAATAAAGTTGTAATAAAAGGTTTTAAATACATCTAAGTAATATACCTATGCAAGCACAAGAAAAATTCAAACTCAACTTTCATCAATCGATGGGACTTATGTTGTTTAGTATTGGAGCTTATGTTTTAAATCCATTGAATTTATCTGCAGATTATATTTTTATGTTGATTGGTGCTTTAGTTTTTATGCTGAGCTCAAATTTCGGATGGATGTTTTTTGTATCGCTCGCTGTTTTGTTAATTGGCTATGTGTTTAAAATGATGCATTGGCCAAATGGGAATTTAATAATTGCTTCAGGTTTGCTATTGGCACATATTTCTATTTATTTGAAATACATTCATAAATGCAAAAATCTTGTGCTCATAATTTTATTTATTGCTATGTGTATTTTGGATTTAGGTTTTTATTTAAAAATTTCACATGTGAAATTTGGTTCAGAAGTTATGTTACTTGGTTTTGCATTAATAGTAATTAACTATTCATTTCGTTTTTATAGCAAGGAGCATAAAGAATTTGAAGATTATAATAAATTAGGCTTAGTAATATTTTGGTCATTGGCAGGTAGTTTTACTTTGTTGCATTTGCCTGGAGCTTTTGTTATATCCTGCATTTTTACAATAATATTTTGGCTATGGCTAATTTTTTCTTTAGTTCGAGAGTCAAAAAGCAACGAGTAGTCGTATTTCCTATGTAACAATGCTTTTTTGATTTACATCAAATGAAATCTCTTTTTCATAAAAGATCTTTGCTCAAAGATTTTATAAATTATGAAAAAGGAAAATACTGGCACTTTATTATTAATTATCCTTGCATTTATTTCTATTATTGCGATGTTAACAGTTCAACCAATTAAGCAAAGCGGAGCATTACCATAGGTTTAGTGATGAGCATACTTTAGTAGGCATTCCTAATTTTTTTAACGTCGTTTCTAATTTACCTTTTTTGCTTGTTGGTATTTTGGGTTTAATGGTAACAAGGAATTTTAGGTCCAACAAACTTCAATACATTGTTTTCTTTTTGGGTATTTCACTTGTTTCCTTCGGCTCAGCATACTACCATTTTAATCCTAAAAGCCAAAGTCTTGTGTGGGATAGACTTCCAATGACCTTAGCATTTATGGCTTTATTCTCTATTATTATTTCTGAATTTATAAAAAAAAAGGGCAAATAATGTTGTTTCCACTTTTGTGTATTGGAATAATTTAACTGTTGTTTGGTTAATTGGCAATGATTTAAGGATGTATGCATTAGTTCAGTTTTACCCCATGATTTGATTATTATTGTTTTGATGTTTTGTAAATCACAAACAATTCCTGAAAACCTTATTGGTTACTGCTATTTGCATATATTTTCGCGAAATTGTTCGAACACTTTGATTTCGCAAATTCATGAAGTGTTTAAAAATTGTTAGCGGCCATTCACTTAAACATATTACAGCGCAATTGGGATTTACCTTTTCCACTCCTTAAACCCTCAAGAAATTTTGACAAAGAAATATAGCAATTAGGGTGCTTATTTAAACACTTTTCTCACAACTGTTAGCAACTCCTTATTTTAAATGCCCTGCAAAGCTTATATTTGTTGTGTATATGAGCGCAACAGGATATTTCAAAAACTCGACCCTAAAAGCACATTATTATTAAAAGGTGCCCGCATGCATAATTTAAAATATGGATGTGGCCATTCCTCGTAACAAAATGGTTGTTATTACAGGTCTTTCCGGTTCAGGAAAATCATCGCTTGCTTTTGATACACTTTATGCAGAGGGACAAAGACGTTATGTAGAAAGTCTTTCAGCTTATACGCGTCATTTTTGGGAGATTAGAAAAACCTTTGGTTGATTATATAAAAGGAATTTCTCCCGCCATTGCAATCGAACAAAAAGTAATTTCTCGTAACCCACGTTCTACAGTTGGTACTGTTACCGAGGTGTATGATTACATGAAATTATTATTTGCACGTATTGGTAAAAC
>JADJDM010000008.1 GCA_016702705.1 Bacteroidota bacterium
AGAAGTTTTTATATAAATAAAATTATTTTAAGAGATGATACTATACTTGAAAAAGTAATGAATTTATTTCCGAACCATAAAGGGATAGAAATAGAAATAGATAACGAATATTTTAAAACGACAAGATTAAACTAATATAATATGGCTTTAATAAATGTAATATCTGTGCCAACTGCTAACGGCATTAAAACAATAGAAATTCATAACGATGATTTGACTAAATTAGGCTGGAGCTTTGATATTTTAGTAATATCAGCTTTTCATGAGAAATATAAACCTCGTCCTAATACTGTTATAAAGGCTTTAGAAGATAATTACGGCTTAATAGTGCAAGAATACTCAAATAACCCTTTAATAGATTTAAGATCCTCATTGAATTGTTGGATTTCTAGCGAGATAGAAAATAAAAACTTTAATCATATTTTATGTGTTGAAGGAATAAAAACGGACATTGAAGAAAATGGTTCGAGTGATAGTGCATTATCTAATTTATTTGGAACTATATCATTATTGCAGTACAAAAAAATCAAAACGTCGTCAATTGCCATGCCACTGCTTGGTAGTGGATTCCAGGGCAATTCTATTGAATCAATATTACCTGTATTAATCGAAAAAGCAATAGACTCATTGAATAGTAATCAAGATTAAATACAATTTATTTTGTGGAAATAGATAGCTCCAAAGCAAAGTTAATTGATGACACAATAAATTCGTTATTAAAGCGTGGAGAGGAAAAACTAGAATTAGGTTTTGAAGATCCAATTTTGTCAGATTTGTTGAATCAGATAATTGTAAAACTTTTACAGATTAAAAAAATCAATAAAATATGAACATCAAAAAACAATAAATGATTTTATAGATAAAGTAAACAATAAACATTGCGTTTTTTTGAATTAGGGATCTAACCAGGAAAGACATTAGAATTGTTTTTGCCCGAAATCTCAAATCTTAAAAGTAAAACATATATTCCATTACATAGCCATATTACTGAATTAAAAACGAAAAAATTGCAGATTGGATGATAAAATTATCTACATACTTTAAGAGTGTTCCCGAATTTTGTTGCTCATGAGAATGAATCTCACGATATCCCTGAACATATGGAAAAAACAGATATGATTGTTTTTTCTCATGCTTTAAATCGCTTTCTAGATTTCTATATTTCTTTTGAGAAAAACAAAACAATTAGCCAAATTTAATTTTGGTATTGTCCCATAACTTCCAAATCAATTCTTCAATTACTTCCTGCTCAACTTCATTAAATCGTAATTTTTAACTTAAAAAAACCGAATTAAATTATCGACCTCTAGGTCAATTAAAAAGATTCATTACATTTTATTGTAGTAAAACTTTTGTGTCCGTTCTAATTCTCCAATTCAAACTTTCCACTGCACTCTAAATATGCAAATTTTTTTTTGGCACATGTACATCAATGATTTTCCCATCTTCAAAAACAAGTGCAACCCTAATTTTTTAGTAAGATTTCAGGCACGGATGTTTCTGACTCAATAAAATCATCCTCACCCATATCTTCATCAGATAGAGTCATAAAAATGAACTCTAACATTTCAGCACCAGGATTAAAGTCTAAGGAAACGCCTTTCTTGTAATTAGAATGAAAGAATGGCGTATTAATTCTCATAAATTGTGAATCTAGCCAATGTAAAAATTTCCAATGATTATGAAAGCCACTAAATCTCTTATTATGATGTAACAGAATATTCATGTTCTTAGTATCTCTATTCATAACAGCCATAATAAATTGAAACCTTACTATATCGTTTAAATATTTTTGATCTTCTGTTTGCTTATTGAATACTAGTTTTACCATACTTCTTTTAGTTTAGAATACAAAGAAACAAGATTGTTATGCAGTGGAAGTGCATTGGTGAATTAATAAATAATTGCTATATTTATTTTAAAATTGCCAAAATGAATATTCTTAATTATCTACACTTCAATAACCCAACCTCAGAGCAAGAGAAAGCCTTATTAGGCATGCAAGAATTCGTGAATGACGATTATGATTTCTTGATTCTTTCTGGAGCTGCTGGGACTGGCAAAACATCCATTACTTCGGCTTTAATTGGCTATCTTAACGAAAAAGACAAAACATATAAAATTGCTGCGCCTACAGGTCGAGCAGCAAGGATTATAGGTAGAAAATCTAATACTTTAACATCTACAATTCATGCTTTAATCTATAATGTTAATGTTGAAGATAAAACCGGAAAAGTTTTTTACACATTAAAAACAAGTAGTTCTTCTATCCCTACTATCTATATTATAGATGAAGCTTCAATGGTCTCTGAGAAAAAAGATAATTCTAATGAACTTTTTCACGTTAATAAAAGGAATGGTGTATGATCTTATAGAATATATAATGTCTGAAAACACTGAAAACAAGATAATATTTATTGGGGATCATTATCAATTACCACCAATTAATGAACTTGAATCTGTTGCTTTGAGTAAATTGTTTCTGGAAAACACTTTTAATCTTAAGGGCTCTGAACATTATTTAACCGAAGTAAAAAGACAAGAAGACGGGAGCTATATTTTAGAAAACGCAACGAATATTAGAAAAGCTATTGATGAGGGAAAATTGAATCATGAAATAACTGGAAAAAAGAGTAATAGCATTTGGAATGCAGCTGATAATTACGTGAAGGAGGCTAATAATAATGGCTTTGAAAACCAAGTCACTATTGGTGTTTCACACAAGGCTAATAAATATTTCAATGATATAGTCAGGGAAAAATGTTTGGTAAGTTGAGGAGATTCTAGAACCTGGTGATTTACTTATGGTAACCCAAAACTGGTCTAGAAATGGAGTTAATTTATACAATGGTGATCATGTTCAACTGATTTCAGTTGATTGGAACTTGCAAGAAACAGTTGCTGGACTTAATTTTGTAGCAGTTAAGATAAAAACAATCTTGGGAAGTGAGGCGCAAGAAATTGAGGATTATGCTCTTGTTGAGAGTATCGTTAACCTTGGAGGTAATATTGACCCTAAAATTTATAATGAACTCAGAATGCAACGCTATGCGAAAAACTAAAGTTCAGAAAGAAAAAGTAAGTGACGATAGATATTTGGGGCTTTGCGTTTGATTTATGGGCACGCAATTACTTGTAATAAAGCGCAAGGAGGCGAATGGAAGAAGGTGATTCATTAATACTTTAGGAATACCTTCTTTAAAATGGCAGTATACAGCTGTTACTAGGGGGATTGATGAAATTGAGAAGTTTTAATATTACTATGGGACCATATCGCAAAATTTAAATCCCTCGCCATTTTTATAGCCATTTCGAACTCTTTTTCTTAAATCATTAATGATTAGTTCTCCAGAACTTAGCCCTTGAGGTTGAAAATTGTCATTTTTAAATTGCAATTTATTGTCTTTTGTTGCAATATATTTTTCATGCTCTTTATTAAATCTATTTTCTTTATTTATTTCCAAAAACCCCTTACTTCCTGAACCTCCAAATCCACATCCTGAATATAATTGGTAATTGTTAGCGTAAATTCGCCTATCATGAATTGAATTATCACCTTTTTTTATGTTAACTAAACCCAATGTCAATTTTTTAGTTGTACACTGATTAATAAATCTACTAAATTCTTTAAGCGTTTCATTATGCTTCAACTGGTAAAGTTCTCCATCTAGATCATAATCATTATAAAAATTTGTAAAAATTATAACTTCTACAATTTCGGAACTATTCGAATTAAAAAAAGCTTTTAAAGTCATCTCTAAGAGTTCTCTTTTTTTGTTTTCAAATAGATAATAATCAACAATTAATAAAGTATTAAAATTTATCCGCAAATTGCTAATGTCTTTCGAGGGTTTTTCGAATTTCGCTCCTTTTGTTAAATCATAATCGAAACTTTGGTTTAACCTTTTAGTATCTACTATTATTTGATTAATTCCAATATACTCATATCCTTTGGCGTGCCATATGGATTGATTTACTTCGGTTACTAGAAAACCCATTTGAGAATAAATGTTTTTATTAGGAACCATCTCCGAATCATATGTTATTTTGGCGCATTTCTCACTTAATATCTCAAGAAATATATCATTATCTAATTCCTTAAAAGAATTAATATGACTCGAATAATGGATAGTAAATTTATTTTTTCAACATTATCCAAAAACGATTTCAAAAAACGATCAACTCTTTCCTCCTCACTAAATGGTTCGATTTTACCACCAAGCTTTTCCAGTGCTGATTCATAAAAATTCTTCTCCAATTTTATATTTAGCATTAATTTAAAGTTTTAAGTTTAAGTAATTCAAATTTCCAAGAAATTGCTTCATCGAAAAATCCTGATCCAAAATCATTAGTTAAAGAACCGTTTGAATTTATATTAATTTCATAGGGAATAATATTTCCCTTAGTATCGGAAAGTGTTGTTTGACTAGGAAAATAATAAAGATTAACATCTTCTGTTTTAAAATCACCCTTAGCAACCAGATATTGTAACTTCCGTACAAAATATTCACTATGGGTTTCTATTATAAAATTTATGTGATAATTCTGTTTGCAATAAACAATAATATCTGCCGATTTTGATTGAAGAGCTGGGTGCAAATTTGCTTCAGGCTCCTCTATCATAATTGTTGATGGTTTAAATTTACTCAAGAATTCATTTTCATTCCCATAATATTTTCTTTGTAAGTCGTCTTCTTGTTTATTTATTTGGTTCTGAATTGCAAATAAAACCGGCATAATCATTGAAATACCATGTCCTACATCTACCAGTGCGGTTTCTTTTTCTCCGAATTTAAGGGTAATACTTGCGGATGATCCACTATCTTGGGTTTTAATTATTATATCATCTGCAATTTGTAGTGTAGCCAAAGCGTATCTTAGAAATGCAGTTTGTTTTTTTTAGATTGTTTTTGCTTGTGCCTCTTAATAGATTTATAGTTGACTTGGTGAAAAAAGTCATCTTTGATACTAATATTTAAGGATCTATCAATTTTCATTCTATTTATGGGGACGTATGAAAATGAAACAATTTCATCTTGTAAACATTTAGTCCTTTATAAACTTCTTTAAAAAAGTACTTCAGGAATAATTCTAATTTATTTGTTTTGTAAGATGAGTAAAGTATAGAACCAGAATTAAAAGATAACTCCTCTTCATCAAATTCAGTGCTATTTGAATCAAGTTTTCCGCTGGCCAAATTATTGTTCTTTAAATCTTCTTCATCCAATTCCCATATTTGTTTGATCATTTTTTGACCATTAATAAAGTATTTTAGATTAGCCTGATAGTATTTCAAACTTTCTTCTTTAACAAAAGGTCTTTCAATCGTACAATTTTCAAAATGTGTAACATTTTCAAAATTACAATCAGGAAGCCCGTTCATATCTAATAAAACGCTTGCTATTTGCTCAATGCATTCTGTTTCTTTTAACCACAACCAGTGGTTAATATCTTTACCTTCACTGGCCGCCAGTGATAAGAGTCTATCTTTGTGTAATTTTACTTCAAGAAATCGGTTATTAATTTCATCAATAGAAAATTCTTTGTCATGCAGTGATTTTATTCTTTCAAGCAATAAGCCTTCATCAGAGATAAAGTTTGATCCATCATCTTCAAGAAAATCACAGTCTGTCATCTCCGAATTTTGAATTAGGTCTTTAAATGACACTTTGAATGATTTTGATTTTTTAAAGTCAATATCAAGAATTGGTGTTTTTTTTGTTTCCTCAAGTGAATAGTGAATCTTTACCTTTGTCAGTATTCCGGTAGTTATGTTTGTATTACTAGAAGAAAATACTAATTCTAAAAGATGGTATCTATTAAACAGTAAAATAGGCAATTTAAAAGTTATTGGATTTTCTAAATCATTGAGGCAGTTTTCAAAATCGCCTAGTTTAATGTCACTTAAGTTTGTTTCTAAGTTAAAATCAAGGCTACTTTTAAAATTATGTTTTAATAATAATAAGGCCTTTATGAGAGAGCTTTTTCCAGAGCTATTTGTACCAATAAGTATTGTTAATGGGTTTATTTTAAATTTTGCCAAATCTCGAATACTTTAAAATTACTTACTCCGAAGGTGGATATGTATTGCATTTTGTTTAATTTATTTTAGTTGATATATGTTATTTATCAGGTATGTTTTTAACCTCCATTTGCTTAATAATAATATTTTCACCTCAGTCTCGGTAGATCTTAATTTTCCTTGACAAAAAGCAATTAATTCTGATGCACGTTTTACTCGTTCAGCTAATACATCAACTGAAACAGATTCGTTTTCTATCTCACTTGCAATTTTTTAATTCAGCATACGCTGTTTCATAACTCAGATTCGGTTCCATCTTTTTTGGTTTTGGTTATTAATTTGGTAGTAAGATTGTAATCTTGCATGGAAATAGATATTTCTTCCCCAATAGTTAAGTCTTCTCCACTTTTCAAAATTCTACTTTTTCTACTCACTATTGCAAATCCCTTCTTTAATATATTCTTCGGACTCATTATTCTTACCAACGATTCATAATGTCCTAGGTAACCCCTTTGGTTCACAAGATATTTATTTGAATAACTCTTAAAATTAAGAATCACATTATTTAATTCTGATTGTTTATTGGCTGTAATTATTCTTGGTTTTGATTGTAATTGATTTAATAATGATACCAAGTTAGTCTTTCTATTGTATAGTATAGTTTTTGTTTTATTTATAACCGATTGGTTCGCTAAATTAACAAAACTTGAAAATCTGTTTTAGCACCACCGCCCTTACAATTACAACACAATCATAAGGTATTTTAGAATTAAATATATCAACGAGGCGACCAACTAATTCGTTTTCTACTCCTGCTCCTTGAACTGAAGAATGGTAAACATTAATTGCAAAGGTATACTTAAAATTATTTGAATGTAGCGTGTGAACAAAATCCGTAAAACCTTCTGAATTCTGAGAACCAATAACCGCAATTGATTGAAGTACCTTATTTAACCCTAAAACTTTATTCCTTGTTTTGTATTCATCACCAACCTTACGAATGGCATCAGGATTTTCATTAACAAGACGGAGTAAAGTTTCTCTTCTTTGCCTTTCCAAATTACCTAAAGTATAATTTGCGTCAATGTCTAATAACACTAACTTAAAACCATAGGTGCCTTTAAATTCTACTCTAACATTAACTAGCACCTGTAAGCCATTACCAAATAACTGGCCTGTTTCTTTTTCAATGCTTTAATAGTTCTGGAGCCATCTCTCCATGACACACCTGATACTTTAGCGATTTGCTCTGTTGCGACATCGGATTTTTCAATAAAATCAAAATAATGTCTGTCATCATTGGGATAAAATTTATGCCCCTCAATTTCCGCTATAATCCAATATGTAGAATTGAATGCACCTTTAATAACGTCTTCAACTTGCCTTGTTAAGTCAGATAGTTTTATGTGTGTTCTTATTTCCAATTATCTAAAATTAAGTCAACAAATATCTAAGTCAATTATGCAGCCTAACTGCACACTAAGATATTCATCTTTTGTTATTATCCAAAACAATAAACCATATTTAACTATGCAGTTCTACTGCATAATTGCAAAATACTTTTGCCATACAAATATGATAATTATGGCAAGTAAAATACAATTCGTTTTAGTTATAATGTTAATCACTTTTAAGTGTTTAAGTATAAATGTTCCGAAAATGAAAATATCTAAGCGATACCACAATTGTAGTGAAGCAAAAGGTTTCGGAACTTGTCCACATGATTATAAAAAGGATTATAATGAATCAATTAAGAGTTTACGCACCGGTCAGTTAAACAAAGCACTAACATTAATTAATACTTGTTTGAAAAAGGCAGAAGAACAAGGGGTAGACATGAATAAATTATACTACTTAAAAGCACAAATACTTGCTGCTAAAGATAATTATAAGGGCGCATTAGAGGAAATTGGTAAAGCTACAGCAGAATCGAACGCGCTATATTATTACAATAAAGCTGTTTATGCGTGCAAAGATGGCTCTTACAGTGAGGCAATTAATGATTTTAAAAATCATTTGGAGAATAAAAATACGTTGAAAAGCGAATGTTATTTAGGAATCGGCTATAGTTACTTTAAGCTAGGGAAATTGGACGAAGCTTTTCTTGCATATGAACAAAGTGTATTAATAAAAGACAATCTTAGTTCACGACTTGGAATGATACAAGTTTTATTTGCACAAGATTTACGTATAAATGCAATAGAATTATTGCATAAAACAGTAAAGAAATTCCCAAAGAATTCTGAAATAAAGGCTTATTTAGCGAATTGTTTATTGAATGAGGGTAATACTAAGAAGGCATCTAAACTTGTAAGAAATTTTAATAAAAAACAAACTTACACTAATTTAGTTTGTTTGGGGAATTTAAATTTTAAACAACAAAATTATAAAGTTTCTGAAGGCAAATACAAAATTGGAGTATCAAAAAAGCCAAATATATCAATTCCAAAAATTGGCTTGTTAAATGATTATTTCGCCGAAAACAAATTTAAACAATTCACTATTCTAAAAGGGCAATTGAAAGAAATAGATAGTTTAAATCCAATTTTATTGGAATTATTTGGACTGAGCAGTTACGAAAATGGAAATTATGGAGAAGCGATAAACTATTTTAGAAGGGCGGACTCAACAAAGGGTGGATATCGACTATCTTATGATGCGCTTTTAAGTGTTGCAAACATATTTCTTAAATATCATTCAACTAAGGAAGCTACTATATTATTCGAAAGAGCTATCATTAGAAGTGATGATAACGCATATGCGCATGCTGGTCTTGGTTTTTGTATCGCATCTAATCCTAATTTTATTTTTAGCAAAACACTATATACAAAAGCAAATGAGCATTTCAAAAAAGCTTTAGAAAAGGAGCCTAATAATCCTATTTTCCTTTCTTATTTAGGGATTACAGAATATTTAATGGATAATTATAAAAAGTCTGAAATGTATCTTGAAAAAGCTATAGCTATTCAAAATAATGATCCAACCATATATAATTCATTAGCAATGACATATTCTAAACTGAATAAATTTAATGAAGCAAAAGAAGCTATGAAAAAAGCAAGATTGCTTGATCCAATAAACAATAAATATTACATTAATTCGGGCATTATTGAAACTGAGCATATTGAATACGAAATAAGCATCGACACTACCCATTCAACAATTGAAGAACTTAATAGAATAAATAATTATTATGATTTAGCAATAAAATATGGTGCTGACTCTAACATAACAAGAATCAATAGAGGTACGCTTATTTTAAAGCAAATAAAAGCGATAGTGCCATTCTTTTCTATAATCAGGTAAATCATGCTGACTCACTTTTAATAGCTGGCAGAGAGAATAATAAAGGAGTTGTTAATGCTATTAATTTCAATTCCAATGTTGCCTCAATTGATTTTAATAGAGCGAAGGCCTTGGATAAAGAAAATGAATACCCTTTTATAGAATATAATCAAGAGTTACTTGCAGATTCGGGAAATAAATATTTACTAAAAAGTAAAAACAAATATATATCCCTTGTTTATTATTATTTACCAATGACAGATTATACATTGAAATTACATAATAATTTGAATGTGCCAGAAAACCCACAATATGCAAACCCACCTAATGAATTAATAGATGCAATACATTTGCGTTTCGATTGCAATAGTCATTATTCATACCAATTAATAGTGGTAGGGACTAAAAAAAACCCAAACGTATCGCGTAATCCATTTTCACATTGTAGTTCAAAACCCATGAGTAAGAAATGAATTAAATAGTAATTAATATACAAAACACCTATGCAGATACATTGCATAATTGAAAAATATATTTGCTGAACAAAAAATTGTAACAATGAATAAAAAAAGACAAACTGAGTACGAAAAGAAAGAACAACTTTTAAAGATTCAAAAAAGACTAGAAGAAATTTATCATTACGGAACTCCATTTGTTTACAAAAATTTAGAGGAAGCGTTAGTTGCAATGGAAAGAGAAAATTACTTACGAGAATTATTAAAAGATAAAGTTGAAGAGCCAGGTTTATCATATAGAGATATGAGATTGCAAAAAGTAAAGTGGAATAGGCATTTTATTTGGAAGAATATTTCACCCTATAAAAGCATGGGTTATACTTCAACCTATTTATTAAATTACATTATTAATCTAACAATAAACTATAATTAAACATATGAATATACAAGGAAAAATAGTTCAAGTACTCCCAATGCAATCTGGTGAGGGAAAGAAGGGACAATGGAAAAGACAACAAATAATAGTAGAAATTCTGGGGCCTTACCCCAAAACCATTTGTGTCTCAATTTGGGGGGCACTCATAAATGAATCTATTTTGATTCCAGGTAATAATATGGATATATCTATTGATATCGAAAGCAAGGAATTTAATGGGAAATGGTATACTGATATTAAGGCTTGGAAGATTGAATTAGTTAAAGAGAATATTGCTCCAACTCCAGTTAATATAGCTAGTTTAAAAAGAAAGTGAAAGTCAGGTGAATGATATCTTCATAGATCCTTTTCAAGAGGACATCGATAAACTGCCATTCTAGCTTTTTACTTTGTATAATTTTTTTGATTCTTCCATATTAGAAAGTATTTTATCTTTAAGAAAGCTTGGTGAAATAACTTTTACAGAGCCTGTGTAAGACATTATTAATCTTTCTAACTCTGTATTAATTATCAAATCCAACTCAACTAACAAAGTGCTTTTATTCTTCCATTTTGCCTTTTGAGATCCATGTATTGGTTTGGAAAGAATATAATGCCCTGTTTTGCCATAAAACTCAAAATAACTTTGTAGGCTCAACCTTTTCGGGCTTGAGTTACTCCATAAATATCTTCAAAATACTCTTCCCATTCAATGGCTTCGTTTAATTTATATTTAGTTTTTGATTCTTTTATTGTTACAATTCTATCTAAGGCAATATTCCAATCACTCTTTTTAGCTTCACTATAGTAGCCATAAACAAACCATCGATTATTGTACTGTTTTAAATAATAAGGATGGAATTCAAGTTTTAAAGGATTTTCATACTCGAATGGAAGATACTCAAGTTTTAAAACATTTTTGTACCTAATGGCATTATAGATAACACCAAGATGTTCAATTCCTTTTAGGTACTTATTGGAATCAAAAGAAATAATTGCTTCCTGAGTGCTTGTGTTTACAACTCCATGATTAAGCTTTGTAATTAAATCTTCCATCCAATCGAATTGAGGCAAACCTTTAAAATTACCGAGAATCGTAATTGCTTCCTTTATCTTAGCCATTTCAGTTTCATCTAATGGCGAATTAAAAATTGAATAATTTGGGTCCTTATACCGATAAGTTAATCTCTTTCCACTTGGAATTCGGTCTAGCTCAATTCCATAACCGTCTTCGCTCACCATAAAAACTATGTCTTCCTGCACTTGACGCTTGCTAACTCCCTCCCATTTGGATCAATATCTAAAATGGCAGCATTACACTCATCTAATAGATCATCAATGTTATAATTTCTTCCAGTATTTTTAAAACATTTATCTAATACCTTATATCTAATTTGCGCGTGCTTATTTGTAGCCATAATATGAATTAAAGAATGAAATTAATTAATTAATTCCGAAACTATGAACTTCCACTGCACACAAACATTAGATATTTGCTCAAAATAGTTAACTAATGGAAAAAGACAATATCGATCCTACTGCCCAACAATTTCTACTAGCTTTTAAAGATAGGAATATAGATGAGTTATCCGATTTATTAGATGACACAAGTAACGAATTTGAAATACAGGATACTGAAGGGGCTAATTTAATGGTAAACAAAATGCTTTATCTAAAATGGCTAAAACCTAAATTAAAAGCCAATGAAGTTTATGATATAAAATTTGATAAATGCACTTCTTGCGTTGTTGGCAACCCTGTTTTGATAATTAATTATGGCAGTTTTCCTTATCTAATGAAATCGAGTGATGAAGCCTTAATAATTGGATTAATGTTTGGTGTTAAAAGCGAAAAAATTAATACTATCAAATTTTGTAATTCATTTGCTAAAACTAAAATTAAGTACGCCTTTGAGTGTAAGGCGGAAGTAATGAAAGTTTATTTGAATCTAGGCTTTAGCTTTGGGGAAGCATACACAATTTGCAGTGAGGGGACCCCAAGTGACGCTTTCACATATTACAAACAAACCGAAAAAGGAATAGAATACAAAACGCTTTATTACAACGACGAAGTCCTTTTCGGTATTTTAGGACAAGAGCCAAAGTATATTACGCAAGATCATTATTCAAAACAATATGCGAATCAATTTTTCTATGCTAAATGGTTAGATATAGTTACTGAATATAATTACGTTCCCGATTTCAAAACTATAAATGTTAGATTTGATTTAAGTAATCTAAATGAAAAAGAACGCTCGCGTGCTGAAACTGTAATAATTGGAGCAACATTTATTAGCCTGTATTTATATGGTTTGGGAGTTATTAAACAAAATCATATTATTCCAGAAACTAATGACAGGTTTAGAGCATTCAATGAGGTAGATGATTTTATTTATGCGAAAATAGAAGTACCAAACGTTGATGGAATAAATGAAATGATTCTTAACATGTTAAAAAGCGAACATCCTCCAGCACAGATAATGGAAGACAATTAACCCTTCTCCTCTATCATATCCTGCAACCTAACCTTAAGTAAATGGCATTTTTCGTATTCCTGATTCTCACTATATACTTGAAGTAATTGATGTAAGAATTTCCATTCTCGTTCGTCAATTTTTTCTTGGTCAATATTAATGTTTTGCGAATTATTATGAGCAGTAAATTCAATAGGAATAAATTTAATTTCAAATATTGGCTCTGGACTAGCAGTGTATCTAATTTCCCAGATATCACAGATTAATAATGGAATTTCAAGCTCTTTAATTAGAGATAGACGTTTGGTCATGGAGCTTTTCTGCGTGATAATCCAGGCTTGGATATCAGTATGATCTTTGCCGAGAATGAATTCAGCAACTTTATTCCAATCTATCTGTTCTATTATAAAATCCATAACTATATCACATTATTCAATCATTAAAATTAATGTTAAATTTTAATATTTAGTAAACACCAATTTGTTAATTGGTAATAAGTGTCTGAAAACTGTCGTTTTCCACATGAAATTTTAGATTTGAATTGCCCTAATTTAGTAAAACAAAAAATCATATTTATGAATACTACACAAACTACTCAAGATTACAATTATATCAGAGCAATGATAAAAATAGCTAATCCTACTTACACTCCAGAGCAACTAGAGGAAGCATTGCAAATAAGAATAAAAGAAATAGAAGATCCAACTAATGACGCGGGTTGTGATATGTGTTCGGGGTAATCTGCAAGTTATACCTTCTAAAACTATAATTGTCTTTAATCAATTCGATTAAAACCAACCTCCGCAAGTACAATGCGTTCTTCTATAATAGTTTTGTAGAAAAAACTATGAAATCTATTAAAGACATTTTTTACTTTCAAGAAATTGCTGCAACACTTATAATTACAAGCGCACTTGCAGGCGCACTTACAAGTTGCATCTCCACCAAACAAATTGGCGATTTAAACATGATTTCTACACGCAATGTAGAAACTAAAACAGACTACGTTTTAATTAGGAACTACATGGGTGGTACTAAAAGAGAATTAAAACGAAGCAAGGCCAAAGATTTAAAGGATGCTGTAAACAATTTAGTAAAACAAACACCTGGTGGTGAGTTTGTAAAAAACGCAAAGGTGTATTTAGTTAATGGAAAATATTATGCAGTAGAAGGTGATATTTGGGGCATAGCACAAAATATAAATTTCAGAGGATTTAAAGTGGGTGATATTGTTCAATACAAGGGAAACAAATACACCATTACCGAATTAAAAAATGATAAGGTTTGCACCATTAAAGATGATAATGAAAAAATAAGAGAAGCGAGCTACGATGATTTAAAACGAATAGACTAATTTGTTCTCTATGAATTACAAACTATTTCTTGATGATATTCGAAATGTTCCTATGGTTTTTCCTAACCTAACAAATACTGATTTTGTAATTGTAAGATCTTATGCGGACTTTGTAAGTTATATTAAAGAGAATGGGCTCCCTTCATTTATAAGTTTTGATAACGACCTAGGAGAAGATGAAAATCATCTCGTGCTTCCTGATGGATACGATTGTGCAAAATGGTTAGTGCATGAAAGTGATTTAAACTTAAAAGACTTAACATTTAATGTGCACTCAGCTAACCCTGTTGCAAAAAAACAAATCGAAGGCCTGTTAACGAATTACATCAATTTTTCAAAAGAAGAATATCAAAATAAAGTTTTAGATACATAATATAAAATTGTGAAAGCAGCTATAAAGTTAAAGCATGCGAAGACTACTGAGCAAGAGCAAGAAATTTTATTTAATGATTGGTTAAATAAAACCAACCATTAAAGTAAAACGGATTTCGACTGCGTTTAACTTAAATACCTTTGTGAAAAAACAAAATGAAAACCATAAAGGCATTACAAAAAGTTGTTTATTCTCCCAAGGTAGAGAAAACAACCAATCCAGAGACCGAACTACTTAGCATACGAAATGAAGGAACTTACACCCGTTTCGATTTTGTGTGCCACGCTCAATTACTAAGCGCCCCTATCCCTTGGTATAAAACAATGAGAACCTTTGGATTGGTTTACCGACAAAATGGTGCAATAGTTACTTCTCCATTAAAGAAGGCAATAAATATTACGCAGCAAGACATATATAAATGGAAGAAAACCGCGGGAGCTATTTATTTTACTTTATTCTTTAACCAATTACCCGATGAAATTGATTACCTGCACTTAGTCGGACTTAATAACGATAAAAGTCAAAAATTTGTATTCAATAATATTAAAATGAAGTCGAATTTTAAAGCTCACATTAGTACAACTAAACATTTAAATTAAAACAACATGAAAAATATTATTCATAAAATAAAAGCTAATTCATTTAGTTTACTGGTATTGCTAGGAACTCCTTTCCTAATTATTTACAGTAATTACCAATTATTATTCTCAACTTCTAAAAAACTAACCGTCAGTTATATTACCATACAATGCTTACATACAACGGTAGGAATTTTTTTGACACTATTAATCTTTAAATATTTTAAAAACGAAAATATAGTCAAATGGCTTTTTTTACTTTATGGAGTATTATTTGGATTTACATGCATATTACTAACACTAGCAGACTTTAAAATCAGTGGGACAATTACACATGAAGATTTGACTTTATTACCGCTCATGTTCTTTATGGTCGCATATCCTTCAAGTGAGTTAATCTCAAGATTTATCAATAAATATAATTTAAACAAGTCAAGTGAAAACTAACACATTAACTAAGCTAAATAAGAAAACAGCAAAAATGATAAGTATTAATGAGGGGTTTAATCCATTTTGGGCTACATTATTCGACGAATGCCTTGAGAAAATTAGCCCGCAATACATCGTATCCAAAAGTTTCAGTATAACTCCTGATTTTCAGCATGAAAAAACTGATCCAACAGAATTTCTAAATAATCTACGATTCTGCTTTCTTAATTTGGTAGATAGAAAGATAGATAATGCTTTTATATTATTGCAAAAACGCTTGCCTAATCTGGCCGAACACATTATTTTAAGTTGTTACGAAGGCGAATTGTTAAGTAAAAAGAAATTTGCAAAACTTTTTATTGCAACATATACGAACGGTCCAAAATATCAAAGTTTATTTTCCAGTGAAATAAAAACAATTAAGATATTAGAAATAATAAAATATTGTGGCATGAATAACATAATGAACAAAGTAGATAAATCTTACTACAAATCACTGCCTGAAATAATTCCCATTTATCGTGGTACCGCTGGTAGAAGAATAAATGAATCTAAAAATGGAATCAGTTGGTCTTTAAGCCGAAATAAAGCAAAGGAATTCGCTCTATTTAACAAAAAATATTTCGACTCAAATTATGGAATTATAATAGATGCTATGATTAAAAAAAGTGATGTTTTATTATATGTACATGAAGCGGCTAGATTTGAATACGAGGTTATTATTAATCCAGAAAACATTTTAAGTATACGTTATGAAAATATTTAACAAATAAGTAGAACGCAAATCAACTGCGTTTTACTATCTTTACTTTGTAAATAAAAAATGGGACAAACATTACAACAATCATTTAAAGCCATTGAAGAAGCTGCAAAAAATGGTTACAAACTAAGTATTACAAAAGAAGAGGAAGAAATTACTTATTACTTAAATGGAGAGATACACAGCAAAACGGTAAACAGTTACTTTATTTTAGTGGATGAAAAATTAATTTATGATTTGCCAGGACAACATATTCCTGCTGAATTTATCCATAACAATAGCTGGCAAAACAATAATTTTTTAGAGCTCTTTTTCCGTCAATTTGCAAATCACATTAAAAAGAGAACAGGAGTTAAAATGGCATTTCAGATTGATACACACTGCGTGCTAAAAAGCACAACGGGAGAAGTTCAAAAAAGCTTGCTAATAAATTACGGAATTGCCGAACTACTTTATAATTATGTAAACTACTAATTTTGAAATGCGTTTAGTTTTTATTTCAGATACACACAGCATGCACAACAATCCAATGATGAAGGTAATTCCAGATGGAGATGTTTTGGTGCATTGTGGCGACCTTACAAACGTTGGGCAATTACATGATGTTAAAAGCTTTGCCGATTTTATGAAAAGGCAAAATCATAAGCACAAAGTAATCATTGCAGGTAACCATGATTATTGTTTCGAAGATAAAAATGAATACCAATCACAAGCAATTGAACTATTGTCGGATTTTACCTTTTTACAAGATAAAGCTGCTATTATAGAAGGGATCAAATTTTATGGAAGTCCTTGGCAACCCGAATTCATGGATTGGGCATTTAATTTACAACGTGATGGAATAGATTTAATGAACAAATGGGCAGCTATACCTGATGATACAGAAATACTTTTAACACATGGCCCACCCTTTGGAGTTTTAGACATGACTTTGAAGGGAGAACAAGTTGGATGCGAACAATTAGAAAGAAGAATAAAACAATTAAAATATTTGAAGATTCATGCTTTTGGCCACATTCATGAAGCTTACGGAGTAAAAGAAATTAATCAAGTAAAATACATTAATGCTTGCACCTGTAATAGAAGTTACCAACCAATCAACGAACCTATAGTTATTGATTTAAAATAAACCTTGAAATGTCACTAAACAAAGAAGCATATATCCGATACAAAATAATTGATGCTTGTATTGCCAATAAACGCAAACCTTTCCCTAGTATGCAGGATATTATGGATGCCTGTGAGGAGCGTATTGGAAAAACATTTACTGTTAGTACCATACAAAAGGATATTAAGGCAATGAAGGAAGACGAACAACTCAACTTTCTTGCCCCCATTAAATACAGCAAAAGTAATGATGGCTATTACTACAGTGATCCGGAATATACTATTGATAATATCCCGTTAAGTAGTGATGAAAAGGAAATAATTGCCAAAGAATTAGAATTTCTAAGTGTTACCAGTGATAAAAGCCTTAGTGACGAATTTAAAGGGGCTCAAATTAAATTATTACAGTTTTTATCTCCCGACAACAATTTAAAAAAAGAGAAGATTCCGCTTTCGGTAACTCAAACGCCACCGAAAAGATTGGGGCTTTATAATTATAACTTTCTAATTGATCACATCAAAAAAAGAGAAGTTATTGAAATGGCTTATTTTAGTATGGAACTGCAAGAGCCCATTGATATTATTGTTCATCCATACCAATTATTAGAATTTGACCATCGTTGGTATTTACTTGGCTATTCGCAAGAAGAAAAGAAATTAAAGGTGTATGGTTTAGATAGAGTTTTAGTTATTTTTTGGGTAAACAAAAAAATAAAATTCAACGATAGCAAACGAAAAGAAGTAATAAAGTATAATAAAGATATGTATGGTGTTTATCCGTTGCCAGGAGAAAAAAAACAATATGTTTGCTTTTATGTTGCCAAAAACATTGACCATATAATGCAAACAAATCCGCTTCATTCTTCTCAAAAAATTATTGATAAATCTCACGAGTTTATAACACTATACGGTATTAATGTAATACCAACACATGAGCTTTTACAATGGTTTTTAGCCCACCTTGGCAAAGTCAAACTGGCCTCACCTATGTTGGCATTCGAAATTGCTAGGAAATTAAATCAATTTCAGGAAGATTATACAAAAGGTTATTTTGATAAATAAACTACTTTTTGTTCAATGCATCTTATTCTTGAAAAGTCTAAGTTACTTTATCGCTTAATTAAGAAGATGAGCCTCACATGTTTTTATTAATTAGCCAAAGATGATAAGAATCAAGTGCTCCCACCACAATATCTTTCCCTTTTTACTTATAAATAAATCAGGACATAAGTCATGTATAAATTTCCATTCTGGCTCTAAAGAAAAATAATCCCGTGCAATTAGTTTATCTTCATTGTTAATAGGGATTTCAGATAATGTTCCTAACAACATAGCTTCTTTGATTATTGGCGTTTTAAGTGGAAATCGGTAAACAAACCAAGTTCCATAAATATTCCAGTCAATAATATTTTTCCAAATTTCAAAGTCGTGAATTGTTCCGCTAAACGAAAGAAAATTATCGTCACTTATTGGGTCAATTCCAATTTTTGGGAGACCAATGTTTTCTACCTGCGAAAAGCAAGACCAAAACATCCATGTATCATTAAACATCCATTTGTTTTTGAATAACACTTTTTTAAGTGTGCTGTCTTTTATTACACCATAAGTATATCTGCAACAATGTGATGATTTCATTCTTTCAGAGCATTTTTCCTTTTTCATTCGGCAAAAGTATAAGCCGTGCTTGTAATTTCATTTTTTTGATTTTAACACAAATAATTTTTTGATGCTAATTAAAAGTGAATAACTATTTGCTAGATTGGTTATAAACAAAGCACTAACCAAGTTATATTTTTCAATACTCTAACCATCAAAAACATACGGGGTTGTTAAAAGAAGGTAGGTTGCATTTATTTTCAATGAAATCAACAATTCTGAGAATTATTCAGCTTTGATAAAAAAGGATTTTCAGATATAAACATGGGCCTGTTAATTGGTCATAATTAGTTGAAAAGTCCAAAGCACATTAACAAAATTAAAAGTCAATCTGCATTAATATTGTACTACTAACCCATATCATTATGAGCGCAACACAAACAACTCAAGATTACAATTTTATCAGAGCGATGATAAAAATAGCTAATCCAACTTACACTCCTGAACAATTAGAGGAGGCTTTACAAATAAGAATAAAACAATTAAACGACCCAAACAATGATGCGGGTTGTGATATGTGCTCGGGCTAAAAGCACAACACTTAAAGCATTTCCGTGAGGCTGTATCGGAAATGCTTTAAGTTGTACTATTATTCTTATACGTTTTAAAATCGTGATAATAAATACTAAAAATAAAGAAATTGGAAAATCAAAAATTGAAACCATATAGAAAAGATGATAAGTGGGGAGTATGTGATGAAAACAAAAGTATTATTGTTGAGTGTATTTACGATGATGTAGTAACTTTTGAAAAAGGCTCTGTGCTCGTTTATCAAAACGAAAAGGTAGGGTTGATAAATAGTAAAGGCGAAAAGTTAACGCAATGTGTTTATGACGAGTTGTTCCATTTTAAAGAAGGATTGGCTCGCGTAATACAAAACAATAAATCAGGATTCATAAATGAACAAGGTGAGCTTGTTATTCCTTGCGAGTATTATGAGGCACGCGAATTTAATCATGGTCTTGCTCCTGCAATGAAAAATAGATTGTGGGGTTTTATAAATAGCCAGGGAGAAAATGTAATTCCTTTTATTTATGATACTGTTCAAGATTTTGAAGCTGAATATGCAGGTGTTCAAAATGAATACAAATGGGGCATTATAAATAAAAAAGGTGAACAAATTGTGCCGTGTGTATATGGAGCAATTTTTTACCACAGCGATGATTTTATAATTGCCGAGCAAAACAAAAAATGGGGATTCATAAATACTAATGCGGAGCAAGTTATCCCTTTTATTTATGATAGGCTATATTACTTTTCTGAAGGACTTGCCCCTGCCCAGCAAAATAATAAGGTGGGCTTTATCAATAATAAAGGGGAACAAGTAATACCATTTGAATATGATGAGGCAACTTTTTTTAATGATGGAATAGCGAGAGTTACCCAAAATGAAAAAAGTGGCTTCATAAATAGTAAAGGTGAAGAAGTTATACCTTGTATTTATAATGAAATTTCCGATTTTAATGAAGGTTTAGCAGTTGTTGCTAATACTGATTGGATTTATGGCTTTATAAGCAAGAAAGGTGAACAAGTTGTGCCGTTTATTTATGACGTTGCTTTTAATTTTGTAGGCGGTGTAGCTAGAGTTAAAAAGGGCGAAAAGTGGGGTTTCATAAATAGTGCAGGGGAAGAGCTTTTTCCTCTTATCTACGATAGTGTTTCTGATTTTTCCGATGGCTTAGCTCGGGTTAACTTAGATGGAAAATGGGGCTTTGTAAATATGAAAGGCGAACAAGTAATCCCTTTTCACTATGATGATTCTTATCCTTTTAATGAAGGACTAGCCTTAGTTGAACAGGATGGAAATTGGCTAGGTTATATTGATGTAAAAGGCAATAAATATTGGGAGAATTAAAAGTATTGATATTACAGTTTGAGGTGTGACTTAATTCAAATAAATAATTAAGTAGCACTTCAAGTAAAACGGTTTGGCAATTCCTAATATCGGTTTTGGATAAATAAATGAAGTAATAGATTGAAGTAAAACCCTTTAATAATAGGCTTTTCAGAGCTTTTTTGTTCAAAAAAAAATCTTGTGAATTATTACAGATTTGAATCTTAATGTAAATTTATATTACTAAAATTCTTATCATGACAAACCTTGAACAAAAATTGGCCTCCTTGCAACTAAACATTATTCCCTTCGAAAACACCATCGAATCCATTAATGAGAATGAGTTAATATTATCAGAAGAAGATGTTGCTAATGATGAAATAAACCATCTTTTAAATGAAGCTATATACTTTCAGAAAGACAAAGTCGAGTTAGTTCTGAAATCTAAAAAGGCGCAAAAGGATTTAATACTAAATGAGCTGAGTGAAATCTCTCGTTTGATGAATAAGTACAAAATAAGCCTGAATCTAATTGATTATACAATCCCATTTTATTACGATGAAAAAGAATATAGTTCCTACTTGAAAAATAAGAATACTCAATTAGGAGAGGTTATAGCTTATTTTTTATATTTTAAATACACAGATGAAACTTTAACGAAAATTGAAAAGGATTTAATTAAGGAAGATGCCTTTTTTGGATTGCCAGATGTAACTCGCATCAAAGGGAAATTTAAGTACAAAAGTTTAATTGCTGAAGCAAAAATAGTTTTGAAAGAATTAAATTTATTTGATTCAAAAGGCAAGATAACTTTATTGGGAAAAGAAGTAAAGGAATCCCTAAAACAAAAGAATATTAATACTGAAAAGGCATACAAAAACAAGGGAGAGCCATGTTTTAGGATAGGAATCACAAAATCGTTCCTTGAGAAGGAAAAATTAGAGTTATTTCTAAGCAATCAAAAGTAAAGTGTCAAACCTTTAATCCTAACCCAAAACATAAGCCTTAATCAAATATTTCAAATCTCTTCTGTATCTCTTATAGATTTCATCTTCACTTCCTCTAACCATTCCTACAAATTCAACTTTCCCTTTAAGTTTATAAATGAATTCGTTTTGTTCAATCTAATTACCCTAAACTTATTTAAGGAACCTAGATTTTTCAATATGAATGATGTAACATCCGTTAATGGTAAATTTAGATTTAGAACCATTAGCACTAAAGCTAAAAATGAATTAATAAAATTAAAACTCTTCGACTCTAAAGGGCAAATTACCGAATTAGGAAAACAAGTAAATCTTCTCTTCAAGATAAACACATCAATATCGAAAAAGCAATAAAATTAGAAGATGGTCTAAGTTATAGAGTAGGTATATCTATTACATGTTTGAAGAAGGAGATTGTTGCATTCGGCTTTTGAATAGTTCGAAAAAAGGAGTAGCTTACAAGCACAAAGCTTGATTTAACAATTGAAACGCCACTTTTGAGTAGCTGCTGTTACAAGCTGACCTTCGGTTACTTGAAGTTAATCTTTCAACGTTGATATATTCTGCCATGATCTAATATTTAGTGAATTTGTATTCTTCTATTTCAATATTGAAGAACTCATTTTCATAATTTAGTTCAAAGTTGTCATTAAGCAATTCCTTAAAAAGTGTTTTAAATATCCCTTCTTCATTTACCAAATAAAGAAAATATCTCTCAGGGTAATCTATAGCCATTGTTAATTCCGTTTTGGAGAAATAGAATTGATTCTTGTAAAATGCCTTCACTTCAACAAATTGCCAATCACTATCCTTGCTCTCTCTATATCTCATGTCATAGCCGTAACCATCCCATTTTTCAGGATGATTTGAGTAACCAGATAGCCAAATAACATTATCTTCCGTGTATTTATCCCTTAAAGCTTTTAAAACTTCTTCTTCACACTTCTTTCCTAAACTAATATTCGCATCATTGTTACCATTATTAAAAGAACCACTTCCAAAATTTTTCCCAGCTTTCGAATTTTGTGATTTTGGTTTACCTTTTTTTCCAGTTGGCTTCAAATCGCTAATTTCTTTTACATTTTCGTTTATTGGGTTCTGATTTTTTTCTTGCTCTGAATCATTAAAGTCATTATTATTTGAATTCAGCAAACTAATTTTATCCCTAATGTCCTTTAAAACAACTTCACTAACATTAAAATAAAGAATACTCCTGTCTTGTGTTGAAAAAAGATTGACTTGATCTTCACTAAGTCCAAGAATTTTTTTATTAGCCTCATATTGGGAAAGATATGTTGCTGAATTATTGGTTCTTTCTGTTATTGAAAGATTGTATTTTGAATCAATAAAAGAATTGACTTTCTCTTCATAATTGACTTGAAGCTCATGTTTATTCTGTTCAGCTATTTCTTGCGATACAAGCGAGTCGAATGACGTTATTTGTTCAATAAATGATTTTTGCACTTCATTTGATTCTTTAGAAAACTTTTTCCATAAATGATAATTGAAGTCTTCCTTGATTTTAGATAGATAATCATAGGCTTGTTTCAAATGGTATTCGAAAAAACTTAGATTTTTTCCACTTCTTTCGTTGAAAGTAAATACGGAAATATTTAGCCTTACAAACAAGTCATGTAGAAACCCACTGTTAGATTGTAATTCTAAGATATCATAGTCGATTCTTGAAATGTGTTTATATTCTATCTGAAATTCTAAACAAATATTCTTCCTAAAATCAGTTTCATCTTCCAATTTAACGAATCTTTCCGAAATACCTTTCAGTTCATATAGTATCTCCCAAAATTTAAGCTCACCATCTGTTATTTCCAGTTTTGATTTTGCATTTAATAAATTTTCCTCTCCAAAATTCTCAACTATTTTATGATTTGTATCATTGAGGTTATTTCTAAAAACATCTCTTATCTCATCTCTGATAGTTGTATTGTCAAAAGAAATGGAATAGATTTCACTTATAATATCGCTTAATATAGAATCGTTTTTTAAGGCCTCAATATTAGATTGTGATTTATATTTCACTAAATAAGCGAGTTTGTCTTCATTAGAAACAACAAAATCATATTGTTCTGCCTCATTGATAACCCCATTATAACTGTGCGTTAATTCTGAGCAAAGCTTAATGTTAATAGACTTGACTATTCGTATCGCTTCTTTAATATCACTTTCCGTCTTTAACCTTTGTAATCTATAAACTAGAATATAGGGTCTGATTATTTTTAAATAACCATTCAACTCATGAGTAGAAAAACTGTTTATCTCAAATTCCCCCGCTTTATAATTAATATCTTCAAGCGTTTTGACTCCATAAAAAGAAGACACATTTTTTTCTCCTGACCTTTTTGGGTAATTGAATACAGCGGTTTCATTGAGCACTTTCCGAGGTAAACTAATATTGTTACCATATGACACCATCTCAAAAGGTAAATATTGTTTTTTCTTTTCCTTCGTGCAATGCCCTTCTAATCCCTGTAAGTTCTTTAAATGAATTTGATTCTCTTTAAAATGCTCTATCGCGGCTAAATACAGTTTCCGCGCATGTTTACCTAAAGTGTCTTTTTCAGGTAGTGTTTTCAGAATATTTTCAATCTTCCCGATACTCAAATTGTTGAAGTCTGTTTTTGCACCGATAAGTGTTAGAACCTCCTTTATCATTGTACTGTCAAGCTGGTATTTTTGAAAAATTGACGATCTAAAATCAATATCGAAATCATTAATAAAAGGAATACTCAGATCATTTAATAGATAATCTTCAAAAAGCCCTAAAGTGGATAGCTGAAATCTTATAAATGACGGAACATCTAACAATCTGTAGCTATAAACATTATAGCTTTGGTTTGATAAATCGTATCTAAAATCAGTATCTGAAGCACTATGGAGTTTTTCTTTTATTTCAACATCAATACATATCCAAGCTAAAAATTGCTCTCTTGATAGAGATTTGTCATTAAGCTTACTTTCTATAAGATTTAGATTCTTTATTTGAGTTGCCGAAATACGAGCTTGTCGGAATCTTTCAGGTTTGGGTTTTAATTTAAACACATATTCTAAGTAAGCCTGATCAAACTTAGTTGATTCCTCCATCTTTTCGATATGAACGAATTTATTAACTCCAAGAAAATCAACTAAAAAATCTTCAATGTAGTCATTTTCTGAGAAACCTAAATCTGTGTTTTGGGCAACAAGTTGTCGGCTCTCATATAATGAACCGAGTAAATTTAGTCTGAGCTGTCCTGTTGGATATTTTTCAGACAAAAATGAATCATTCGAGTTTATGATATGCCCCAGCTCATTTAGGATAGGAATGTTATTGGTTCTTATCTGAGAATCTTTCGCTTTATTTGATAAGTTATAGTATTCGAAAAGCGGTTTTAGCATCGCTTTCACATATTCCTTTTTATCTGATGGTGATAGCGTGGAATCATTTACTAACTTATAAGTATTTTTTACTATTTTGGTTAATACGGGAGCAGGTTCGAATGATTGTATGTTGATAAAAGAATCAAGTTTGTCTTTTAATTTTCTGGATTTATCTATCTCAATATGAGCAGGCACATTGACCATTCCCTTACTAGATGGTGGTGTAAATATGGTATTCTGACTTGCTATTAACTCTCTATCCTTATTAAATAAAACGGAGAGGTGATTTTCTGTTTTTTGAACTTGATGACTTAAAAAAGAGATCCACTTTGCATAAGTTGAAAATGACACAGTTTTGCAAATAGTTTTAGCAATTAATTCTGCTTTTGACTTGAGTAATTGGTCACTATATTTTCTTTCTGAATTATAATTGGGAAAATTAGATTTAAAAAAGGGTAAAACATCATCTGGTATTTTCTGAAGTAGTTCCTGAAAGTGTTCAACTTGTAATAATTCTTCTACGAGCTCAGGAAATTCAGAGGTATGAAATTTTATAGTTGAGTAAGGTCTGTAAGTGCCATCAATGGAAGGCAACAAAGAGGCTGTTTTTATCTTTTCATTAATGGCATTGTAAAATCCAAATTCCTCTAGAATGCTATCCTTATTACCATTGTAATTCAAAAATCGAAATTTATCCCAGCTTGCTTTACCTTCAAAATAGGTGTCACAAATTTGAAATATCAGATTCTGTAATTCCTTTATTAAGAATTCATTTTTACCAGAATCAATAATTCTATTCCTTGAACTATCCAATTCAAACGTACCGTGAATAATCATCGGAAAATTCAATCCAATTTTAGTAGGGAAAAATGAAAACAGCTTGTTTACATTATCTTTTAATCCTTCTTGAATTGCTATTTTAAAACTGAACGACTCTTCTTCTTTTACATCTGGTGACTTGTACTTTTCGGGTAAAATCGGGTCTTTTCCATCAACCTTATTGTCGTATAGTTTCCAAGTATTGTTGTCGATAGTAATTATGTTGTTTTGTAAATTCCCTTTATCGCACTTATACTCTTTAATTTCGCCATCAACTGAAATATAAATAGTTTTAATAAAATTTAAGAAAAGTAAAACCTCTTTCCGTAAATCATTAATTTGATCTAAGATGGCTTTTTCCACATCCAAATCATCAGCATCCAATCCCGAAGTTGCATCTAAAACTTTGTAATAGTCTATTTCAATAATGGTTTGACTTTGTGTTTCCTTAGATTTGCTGATATTCGGTAAGGCAAAAACAGGAAAAGGAGTAGCGCTATCAGCATAATAAAATTCTTCAATTATGGCTTTTTGTTCTGCTACACTATACAGTTCTTCAAATTTTTTTTTTCGCAAATTCTGGTGAAAATGAAACTACACATCCGCCACTAGATATGGTTACTTTTTTACTCCAATTTAAAATTGAACGAAAACCTAATCCTTTATTGCCTATATATTTCTTTTTTCGTTTTGTGCTGAGATTTGGCACCATCAACGATTGAAAACCACCAAATGAAAATGGTATTCCTTCGTTTATGATTTGAAGCTTACTTTCTTTGGTATCAATAATAATCTTGATAATTGAAGATTCTGCATCGTCAGCATTCTGAATTAGTTCTAATAATTGTCGTCCTTTGTAATCATTGTTAATTCCTTTTTCACCCTCATAGAGAGAAATAAGGTTTTCTTTCCCCTTTAAATATTCAGAGCGTTTATTTACAAAACTTTGGAGATCTTCAAAATTAATTTGTGATATGGTATGTAAGTTGGCCACTTGTCAATAATTGCATTTTAGTTTGTAGTCGTCTGTTTGTAAGCGCTGTGTCGTTCATGAGGCTTGCTTGTAACTTACTTATATTTTCAACTTTTCTTAAACAATCTTGCTAAGTTTGCAAGCTTGTATCGTGTATAGTGAAAATATCAGTAATGCTAATATAGGAATTTATTCTTCAAAAAAGCATCTTGTTTCAAATCGTATAAATCCGATTTCCCTTAGCAACTCGCTTCTTATAAAAGGCCTCCCTATGTTTCCTTAATTCCTGATCATTTTGGCGCGAAGCTATTTTTATATAATTCCTAAAGTTCTTTTCGCTTTTGTGGCCAGTTATTTACTACTGTATGTTCTTTCTATTTTTCCTAAGCAACGCTTGCCACAATTTTAAATATGAAGATAGTAATTAAATTAGCTTAACGATAATTCCCGTAACAACTGTATCAGATAAATTAACTTTTAATACGGAATCTTTATAGATCAGCTTAAACAAAATTTTGTAATTCGACTCAATATGCTGAAATGAAAGTATAGAAAACTGCAAAGAATCAAGATTAAACTTTTTTGTTTTGAAAGTATATTTAGCAATTAGTCCTTTTAATTGATGGCCAATAATTAACTGCTCTCCGTTAATAGATGAATCAATTAAGCTTTCAGAAATATTATACAGCGGAAAAAGAAGAGCATCATTAAAAAAGTCAATTAACTTTAATGTCTTTTTGCGTTTCCCATTAATCCAAATTTCTAATTGGCTCCTTTCACATAAATTTGCTCCAATATAATTGTTTTTACTATTTATATCTTTCCATGAGTAAATTAATTTACCTAAATCATTTTTTTTGAATTGATTTTTGCGATAAAAATCTAAATCAAAAAGCAGATTAAAGTTCATTTTTTCATCGCCTAACTTCGCCTTTATTTTTGAAGGAAAAGCACCAATATTAATATCGTAACCCGTTCCGATTAAATTAATAACTACTTCGTCTTCTTTGTCAGTTGGCATTTTTGCATTTCATTTAATCTATTTTTTTTAGTTTTTTTCAAATTAAATAATACGACCGTTTTTGAAATTAAAATATAATTACGATTGTTTACGATCATATATTCCCATTTACGACCATTTTTAATTAATTATTTTATAAATATATTCTATTTATGGAAATACAGAAGAGCCAATTAAATATTTAAACTCCCCCTTATATTTAATATAAATCTCATCTTTCTTTCCCCTCACCATACCTATAAATTCAATTTGCCCCTTTAGTTTATTTGAAAATTGTGCTTGTTCTTCAGTACTCGGTGCAATAACAAAATAGTGTTTTGCAGTTGCATGTTCTAAGCCGTTTAATTTCCAATTATGCAAACAAGCTCTTATAGTCTTTATGTAGGTTCTGTCCACATTAACTTTATTATTTACAACCAAACCTGTTACCCGTTGTTGTGATTTTCTGGAATTAATTCTGAATTTCTTCTCATTAATAGCAAACTGTTGTTCTTTGATAATTTGTCTTATTTCTGAGATGCATTTTTCGCTAAAGTATCTATTGGATGAAAAACTTAAATCATCGGCATAACGTGTATAGGTAATTTGATTGTTTTCGCAATAAGTTGAAAGTTCATAATCTAACGGCAAACAAACAATATTTGAAAGCACAGGAGATGTTGGCGCACCAGTTGGCAAAAAACCTTTATAAGTGCAAAGCAAAGTAACAGCATTTGCCATTTTCTCATTTGGAAACAAACTAAGTTTATCGTGAAGCAATTCGTTAATTCGTTTGGCCGAAATACTTGGAAAGAAATTTTTTAAATCAATATTTAATAAAAAGGATTTACCAACGTGCGCTTGCGCGTTACTTACAATACTTCGTAATTCTTCTCCCGTTCGCTCATTCATTAAAAAGCCATGAACACAATCGGGCTTAATTTTATTGAAATACAATTGTAAACACACGTTCAATTTAGATTGAATACGCATTAATTCTGTTTCAGGAACCAACAATTCTCTCCACCCACCTTTTTTCTTTGGAATTCTATTTGTTGTATAAACTGGGTAATTAAGTCTATTCGAAAACACTTCGGTATTTACTTTAAGAAAACAGGAAAGCTTATCCAATAATTCTATTGTTCGAAATTGATTTAATTTCGAGGCATTTACAATTTTATTTACTTCTATTTTATCCATTTAACAAAAACCGCCGTTGCTACATTATCTAATTTGTCTTGCTAAACGAAGGTGAGGGGCTTTTCGCCCCGATCCGAGTTTAGCAGATCTTCTAACTCTATTCTAACTAGGGTTGCAGGTACACAACCACTATGTCTTAATTCGACTCATAATGATTATCACAACAGCGGATTTATTTATTTATTTCAGTTAATCGTTCCCAACTTATTTCGATGCTATCTTTTGGGCCTTCATAATCAGCAAAGCCCGTAAAATCTTTCTTAACTTGAAGTGGAATATCTATAGTATATCCTATTTTGTTTTTTGCTACAATTAATTCAGCGAATCCTTTAGTTGAATTTCCATTTTCATCTTCAGTTAATCCATAATATTCTGGACGGTATAGAAAAATCACTTTATCTGCATCTTGCTCTATTGCCCCGCTCTCTCTTAAATCAGAAAGCATTGGTCGTTTAGAACCTGAAGCTCTTGTTTCAACCGAACGACTTAATTGTGATAATACTATAATAACCACATTGTACTCCACTGCTAATCGTTTTAATGATCGTGTAATTAATGCTAATTCAGTTTCTCTATTCTGCCTGCGATGAATGGTTCCAATAAGTTGAACATAATCTAAAAACAGAACCTCTACTTTTTGTTCTGTAATTAATTGCTTACATCTTTCCAAAATTAAAGTTATTGAGCTTTGGTGTTGGTCAACTACCCAAATGGGTAGCGTTTTTAATTTAACTAAAGCAGCTCTTACTTGCTCTTTTTCAGCGGGATTAAATATTCCCTTTACAACTTGCTGTTGGCTAATGCTAGAAATATTACTCACGAATTTACTTCCAATGGCTGTCTTGTTTTGTTCTAGAGAAACTACTCCGCAGTTTACATCTTGCGAAGCAAGCCTAACTGCCATGTCAATCATTAATTGTGTTTTGCCCATTCCAGGTCTTGCTCCGATAACAACTAATTCACCTTTTCTCCATCCACTTAGCTCCTTGTCAAAATCTTTGTATCCGCTAGGAATAAAAAATTCTTCTCTTGCTTTTGTTGTATCGAAGTAAAATGTATTCAACTCGTCAGCCACAGATGACAATGTAACTGGCTTGTTGATCTTCATCAATTCACTTTCGTTTAAGGAAAATAAAAGTGATTCAATATCTTGTTTCAATTCGTCTTCATTTTCATAAGAATTATAACGCTCGGTTATTTTGTTTAATTGATTTACTATTAAGTTCATTTTGTTTGACATTGAATTACAGCTAAAATAGATTAGCCAATTAGGTTTTTTACATTGGTTCAAAAGTTTTTAAGTGCTGATATTGAGGGCAAAGAAATTTGCAAACAATAGCATCAGCATTTTTCAAGCACAAATAAATTTAATCCACATTGTCGTGAAGAAAAGGTGAATTATGATATGGGACAATATTCAATACTTTTTTCGGTTTCATTTTCTTAAGAAAAAAGTCTAAATACCTATTGGATTCAACGTCTGCACCATAGATTAGCAAATCTTTATCTTTTATACTATTACCCTCGTAGCAAAGCATTCCCTTTTTAACTAATTCAACACTTGCATTTATTTTATCCGATTCGTTTGAATTGCTTGCACCAAGCTGTAAAAAGTCATCCTGTTTTTGCAAATCTAATCCTTGGATTCTGCCGCATCCTTCACGTTTAAACGTATTATAAAACTTAAGACTAAACAAATCATTATTTTGAAAAGAGAATATTTTTGGTTTAAGATATATGCTCACAAAATTTTTATTCATCGTGTCATTAATAAGTTTTTGCAAACTATCATGAAGCGGACTACTTTTATCGAGATACCTTGGATTAATGTAATCATAGCCAGTATGGCCACTTAGCATATATTTATCTAAATTAAATGGCCTATCTGCCTCTTCATCTAAAAGCATATTAGTTAAACAGTAATTTGTTTCGCTGTATAAATTAATTGAGCTTATTTCTTCCTTGTTTAATGCGCTTAAACTTGCTTTTAGCTGTTCACTTAGCTCAATTGCCCTTTTCATTTCTTCTAAATTAGATGCCTGCATATATGTTTTTTTTTACAAATGTAGATCTACACTGCGCCAAACGATGGCGTTATTAAAATAAAATGTAACTTAGAGTAAAATTTAAGCTATGTCAACGCAAGGCACTATAAAACGCTATACATTAATAATCCAAAAAGTTAGTGGAGCATTTGAACCTAACTTTAAAGAAATTCAATCTTTTATTGAAGAGCAAGGATTTTCAATATCTCCTAGAACCTTGCAACGTGATATTGAACAAATTCGTAACGAATTTGGAATTGATATTATTTACAATAGAAGTAAGAACACCTATTCATTAAGCAAAAACTCTGCAACAGAAACAAGCGATACATTAATTCGATTCCTAGAAATTCTTGGTACTGCCGAAATGTTAAGCGAAGGAATAAAAAGTGGTAAAGATATTTTAGATTTTATTTCATTCGAAAACCAAGGAAATTTAAAAGGCATCGGCTATTTAGGATTACTAATTGCTGCCATACAAAATAAGAGAAAAGTAGAGCTGACTCACTACAATTACGAAACAAATCAGAAAAAGCAATACAAACTAAATCCGTATTTGTTAAAGGAATACCAAGGTCGCTGGTATATAATTGGACAAATAAATAATTCGGAAGAGTTCAGAACATTTGGCTTAGATAGATTAGAAGATGTTAAGGTAAAAACAGAAACCTACAAAGCTTTAAAAAACTTTGATGCAAAGACCTTGTTCAATAATGTTGTTGGACTTGTATATACCGAAACCGATACAGAAGAGATAGTTTTTACAGCTACCCCATTGCAAGCTAAATATTTAATTGCATTACCATTGCATCATTCACAAAAACTGCTGAAAGAAACAACTACAGAAAGCACATTTTCCTTAATGCTAAAACCAAATTTCGAATTAAGACAGAAGTTCCTAAAACTAGGTGAACAAGTTAAAGTTACAAAACCAAAATGGTTTGCTAATGAAATAAAGGATGTGTTAAAGAAGGCCTTGGGGAATTATAAGTAAAGTCGTTTCTGATATTAATTGGAGAAGTATGTGTGTGTTTTTTCAAAAGTGTCAAGGAATAAGACCTTGATACACTAATTTCGAATAAAGAAACGCAAGAGTTTATTTGATTCGAATTTTTCCTCCAAATTTATTCGGCAATCTTTTGGGATTTTTGACCATGTAATTACAGGAGTTTTAGTGTCTTTTGTTTTTAATTGTATTGCCAACTTCCATGGGATTTCAAATATTTCTTTGAGAATATAATCCTCGGTAAAAACTACAATTATAAAAACATCTATTTTAGCATTATCCGAATACTTAAAATCTGTTTCTGATCGTGAAGTTGTATTGGCTTTAGAGTGTGTCTTCACTTGGATAAACTTACCATCAAGCTGCATATCCCAATCTTGCTGCTTTCCATTATCTGCTAAGGTAGCGCCATACATTTCTGAGATGAGCCATTCCCCCAATTGAGATGTAAAATCTCTTTTATTATTAATTATTCCTAATTCTTTCAATTTTCTTGAAGCACTTAGGAAGTTTTGAATTGCTTCGATTTTTTCTTCTTCTAAATTCGTCATGTATCTTTATTTTGATTGCATTTAAGAATTCATTTCTGGCTTTGATAAAATATAATAAATTGGGCTTTCTATTTTAACTCTAACTTTATCCCCCTGCTTAAAGTTCTTTTTGTACCAATCTATTAACTCATTTTTACCATTGATTTTAGTTGTCGAATCAGAACGAGTAAATGTGCCAGTTATTTCAGCAGCAATCCTCCCTTCTAACTTAATTTTCACAGTAACTCCAGAACCCAGTGGTAAAAATTCACTCTGTTGTTTTTTAAATCCGATTATTCCTTTTGTATAATACTCTAACCCTAAAATCATTTCAAATATGTTAGCAGGTAATTTCCTATTCTCTTTCATTTTCTGTGGTTCATTTTAAACAATTAATTCAGGCGCTATTTAATATACTTAATTGATATTATTCTTTCAAAGATGATTTTATAAATGTACAAATATTTCCTAGCAATTTTAATCATCATAATCCATATATGGATTATCAAAACCTGGCGGAGTTCCGCCAACTAAGACCTCCCAACCCAAACAATAAAGCATTAATGCAGGAATTATTGACATTAATATAAAATACAACCATTGCTTTTCCCTGTAAAATTTAATCCATGCTTCCCAATATATTTGTACTAATAGTAAAAACACGAGAACTTTTACCATTCCTGCAAGTGCTTTAAATATACCTTCAAACGGGCCTTTGTTTTTTTCTTCCATAATAAATTATTTACGAGGTTAATATAAACTGTTTATCTTTTCTATTTGAGGGGAGTCGAAATCTTCATTGTCACTTTCTAATTTTGGCTCCTTAATTCTTCTATTTCATTTTTTTACTTCAAAGCACATCACTACTTCATCGTTTGTTTTTATTACCATTCCAAAATCATTTACAACAGTTTTGTTTATATTGGTTGTTAAGTAAAATTTATTGTTTTCGTTAATTAATTCCACATATGCCCTTCCAATATTTTCGTTTGGGATCAATGCCTCAAAGTGTTCACGACTTATTTCAGTAAATTCCTCGTTGAATTTGCAACGCAATAGATAACCTCGCATGTATGCAAAATGAAGCATATTGTGAGTTAGTGAATAAGGTTGATTGGCTTTGAAGTATGCTTCAGGGGAATTATCAAACGCATAATATTCTTTTAGGTACAATTTGAACTCAACAAAATTAATTTTCCCATTTTCACTATTAATAAAGTTATCTGGTTGATAATACTTAAATGTATCTAATTGCTTTATTTTATTAAACATTAACATAAAGTATTTTATTTTTTCGTTGTTATCCATCCACCACCAACTCATTCTTCCAAAACAATAATCTGCAAATGGATTATCTATTTTGTCAATATCATAACTCATTCTATAAGGATACAATTGATGTACTTCATCAAACTCCTTCCAATCATCAAAAAAATAGTAAAACACAAGTTTGCCATTTTTATCAGTAACAGAATAGTATTCGGGAAAAATATTTAGACAATAGTCTCCTTGTACGATAGATTTTATCATATTCATGTTTGTTTGAATTAAAAGTTTATTGAATTAGTTCCTTAAGTCTGTTCTTTACAAGTTCAACTTTGTCGTATTTTTCTGTTACACTATATCTAGTTGCCAAGTCTATTAGAAAATTCCATTCATGTGTATCACAATATCTATTTTGTGAGCCTATATTCCCGCTCAAGGATTTTGAGAATGATTTTGAAAAGGGAATAAACTCAATATCTATATTAAGATTAAACTGTTTAAAATGTCTCCCCCTTTTAATTCTCCAGTACTGACTTCTATATTCAAATATTCCAAGTTGATACATTAAACATATCCTATTAACAAGGTGTTGTTTTTCCTTAGCTATAAAATCTTCTTCGAATCCTTTGTGTATATTTCCAAAGCAAACCCTAAATTCATTAGAATCAAGGTTAATTAGGTCAACGTAGCTTTGTATAGTGTTTTTATAGTCCATTTATATATTTAATAAACTTGAATATATAACCAGATTTTTGATTTTCCAAATATTTTTGAAAATAATTAAACTACACTACTTAAATAAGTCGGATCTATATAGTAGTTTATAAAAGGTATGATTTAATTGAAAATTATCACTATATTTGTTGTTAATAACCAACATTAAATAGACAATTAATACATAATGATGGAAAATACCAACATAAACGCACTAAGTGATAGCGCTATAGTGGAAACCCTAAGCACTTACATTAAACATCACCGCTTACAGCAAAATAAAACACAATCTCAATTGGCCATTGATGCTAACATTAATCGCTCTACGCTAGTTGAATTTGAAAAAGGGAAGCGTGCAAATTTGATTACATTTATTCAATTGCTTAGGGCGCTAAATCTCTTAGATGTATTGATGCATTTTGAAATTAAGCAGCAACTAAGTCCAATACAATTAGCAAAACTTGATCAGTTAAAACGCAAAAGGGCTTCCAAAAAAACAGTTAAACAATCTCAAAACAAAAAAAAGCCTAAATCTAACTGGTAATGATAACAACCGCTTTTATAAACATCTGGAATCAACGTGTTGGAGCTATTGCTTGGGATTCAACTACTGGGCTTGGCTCATTTGAATATGAACCAAAGTTTTTAAAAAACAATTGGAATCTTTCTCCAATCAAAATGAATATTGAACAAGCAAAGAATAGAATATTTACGTTTAGTGAACTAAGAGATATAAAAACATTTAGAGGACTTCCTGGATTATTAGCTGATGTGTTACCCGATAAATATGGTAATGCATTAATAAACACTTGGCTTACCCGAAACGGCAGAGCTACTGATAGTTTAAACCCAGTTGAAATACTTTGCTTTATTGGTGAGCGTGGTATGGGAGCTTTAGAATTTGAACCTGTAACACAAAAAATATCAAACAAATCAAATGCAATAGAAATAAGTAGTTTGGTGGAAGTAGCAGAAAAAATACTTTCGGGCAGAAAAAAATTAAGCACAAGTCTAAAACCAAATGAAGAAAAGGCCTTGTTAGACATTTTAAAAATAGGAACATCAGCAGGCGGGGCACGAGCAAAGGCAGTTATAGCATATAATCCTAAAACAAATGAAGTCAGCAGCGGGCAGGCTGATGCACCGAAAGGATTTACACATTGGTTAATAAAATTTGATGGTGTAACAGATAAACAATTTGGCGCATCTAGTGGATACGGAAGAGTAGAAATGGCTTACTACTTAATGGCTAAAGAGGTTGGAATAGAAATGACAGAATGCAAACTTCTAGAAGAAAATGGAAGAGCGCATTTTATGACACGAAGATTTGATAGAGAAAACGGAAAAGACAAACTGCATGTACAAAGTTTTTGTGCCATGCAACATTACGATTTTAATGAGGTTAACTTATATAGCTATGAGCAATTATTTGAAACAATGCGAATACTAGGTTTGCCATATCCTCAAGCAGAACAAATGTATAGAAGAATGGTATTTAATGTGATGACAAGGAACTGCGATGATCATACTAAAAACTTTATGTTCTTAATGGATAAAACAGGCAAATGGAAACTTTCACCAGCATATGATGTTTGCCACGCATACCGACCAAATAGCGAATGGGTTAGTCAACATGCTTTAAGTATTAATGGAAAAAGAAAAGATATTACTAAAGCTGATTTATTAGAAGTTGCAAAGCAAATGAATATAAAAAAACCAGAAAAGATTATTCAACAAATTGCATCTGTAGTCGCTAATTGGAATCAGTATGCCGACGAAGTAAAAGTCAATAAAAAATTAAAGCTCCCAATACAAAGTACCTTAATTGTCCTTTAGAATTATACTGTGCTTAAAACAACTTCCCTTTATCTGTTGTTAATTCATAACTACTCTCAGAAATCTCAATAGTATTCCTGCCAAGTAGCGGAGACTTATCAATAATGTTTTCATCGTTTATAGTGGTTCCTAAGTCGCTGAGATTATATAACCACACATCATCTTTACTATTAATAATTACGCAGTGTCTTCTGCTTACATTATTGTCTTCAGAAACTTCAATATTATTTACTTCATAACCCTTGCGCCCAAATTTAATTATCGGATCCTTAAATTCAGTTTGCTCAAACGGCGTATCGGTTTCATTTGTAATATAAACTGTTCCTGGTGTAAATCCATTAAAACGATAATCCATATAAAGCATTCTCGATTTCAAGCTTGGAGTGCTACTATAATTATGTGTTAATTCTTTTTCGGTAACCAAAGCATAATTATAATTTATAAAATGATTTTTATCTATTGCCTTTTTAAAAATTGAATTCGGATTAATCTTTTCTTTAATACAAAATAGCTGGATTGCTAAATACAAATTGTTCTGCAGGCATTGTATGCCTGGATTAATCTTTAGTAAAGGCTCTGCAATATTTATAACCTGTTCGTACTTCTTTGTTTCATAATAACATTTCATCAATAAATTGTATGCCTCCATATCAGTTGGATTCCTATGAATATAATCCGAAAGCATTGAAATTGCCATTGGATAATTCTTTTGATCCAAATTAATCCAACCTAATTCCTTTTGAATATTAATTCGCGGATTCCATTTAAGAGCCTTTTCAAAATACTGTTTTGCTAGTATGGTATTTCCTTGCATTAAATAATATTTCCCTTTTGTTTCCATTACAGAAATGCTTGGATTAAAATTCTTTTCTGCATAATCTAATAATGAAAGTGCTTTTAACCACTTCTTGTTTTTTATTAATTGGTTTGCTTTCTCTGCAAAATCACCTGCTTTAATTGCATCCTTATTTAATGTAAACGGAATAGCCTGTTCCTTTATAGCCTCATGAAATTCCTGCATAGTCTGAAATCTCAATTCGGGTTCAGGATGCACTGCCTTTAGAATAATTGCTTGCTCCCAACCTTGCAAACCTTCAATATTTAACATCGATTGATAATAGAGTTCACGAATCCTCGTATTTGATTTTTCGAAAAATGGATTTATACCAGTTAAAACTTCTAACAAGGTTACTCCTAAGGAATAAATATCCATTCTTATATCTAAAGAATGTTCCTCTAAATTTTCTGATGCTCTTGGGCAGATGTAATAGTGAGTTCCAGCAGCAATGTTTGCTAAACCGAAATCACCAATTTTAATAACTCTATCTTGTGTAAATAAGATATTATCCGGTTTAAGGTCGTGATGAACAATGCCTTTATCGTGCACAAACTGCATCGTTTCCGTTAAAGTCAGCATCCATTTCCAAATATAGGAAGTAACAAATGTTCGGTTCAACATCATTTGCCTAAGGCTATTTCGTTCACAATACTCCATTACCAAGTAGGCATTTTCCTCCTCAATAAAACTGTGTTTATAGGAAACAATGTTGGGATGATTAAACCTTGAAATAGTTTGTAATTCGTTCAGCAATAAATCAAGATCAGTATCTTCAATACTATGATAATTTTTTATGGCAACAAGATTTTCAGAATATTCTTCAATAGCCAAGAACACCTCGCCAAAACCTCCACTACCGAGCCTTTTAACGTACTTATATTTATTGTCGTAGAGTATTTCAAGCATTCTGAAAAAATTAGGTGGACTACTAAAGTAAATTGTATGTGTAAGATTAATTTACAAGTTCAAAAGTTTCTTCTACTTGATTTTTAGCGAGAAGAAACTTTTGAATATTTATCTTTTTTATGTTTCTATCTGAAAAAGTCGTTGACTGTAAAGCTTGGGTTTCCAACATATGCAACATCATAATCTTTAAATCCTTTTACCTTCTCCTCCTTTTTCTTTCCATTAACATAAGAAGTTCTATAAAAATACCCAGGATTACTATCACTAGCAATTGCTATTTCATTTTGCTTATTAAATTTATACACACCTCTTGCTTCTATTTTTGTCCATTTATTTGCATCTTGATTATAAATGTCTTTTATTTTTTCTATTAAAAAAGTCTGTCAAAATTGATTCTAAGCAATAGCTATAATTATTTGCATAATAGGCAGCAGCATTGTTTATTATAAAGGGTTTAGCATAGTCTCCAACCCTTTTCATCGCCTCTTCTTTGCCAATATCCTTAGTGTCGTCAGCGGATGATCCAGCTCCTCCGCATACATGATTAAATAACACTAACGCATTTTTAGCAAGCTTAATTTCATTTGTAATCGATTCAGCTGAGTACAATCCATCCGTTACACATAAGCCTCCTGCCCCTCCATTCTCACCCATAGTTGAGCCATGTCCGCTGTAAATAAAAATATTTGCCCCTTTTGATGCTTCAACAATATCATTCCATTTTGCATTTGGATGATAGAACTCGGTTACCTGAACTCCTATGCTTCTTAAAAACAGAACCAATTCTTTTTTTTCTGTAATAAAAGATTTTGTAGATTCTTCGACAGGACCTACAACAACCACTGCTTTTATCATCCTTAAAGTATCTATAGATAGTTTAATATCCTTTTTAATCGCCGCTTTCCAAAACTCATAATTTCCAGTTGTATCTCTTTTGTTCTCTGAAGGAGTATTAATTACTTCCTTTTTTTTCTCCTTTAATTTAGGATCAGCCAATTTATTAATCACCTTGGGATCGTTAGAAACTTTTCCGAAAACTGAGTCAATATAAAATACTTCATAGTATTTAGAGTCTTTGTTTGTTTCCATTGATGGCGAGGCATTTACCCTCTTTGCTTGAGCGCGAGATTTAAATAGACCTCTTTCTGAAAGAAAGAAATAATGTTTAGGATGATCTATTACCCCCTTTTTGGTTCTACTCTTAAGTTTAAGCTTGTTTGATTCCAAAACATAAGAGCCCTGCTCGCGAATTACTTTTGGCTTTTTATAAGCAATAACAAAATGCAAAAATTCATAAGAATTATCATCATACAATTTAAGAACCTGTTTATCGCTTGGGCTTACGTCTGTCGTAAATACTTGACTAAGCTTTACATTGTTTTTTGCGACTAGCGAATTAAAACTAAAAGAAAGAAATGTAACTAAAATGATAATTAACTTACCAAATAACAGCGGTTTGTGAATTGAGTTAGTTGCTTTCATGTTCGATTGTTTTAAAGGGTTAATAAAATTAAATACTGCAATGCATAGTCAATTGACTAATTACGTGAGGGCAGACTTAATTTTAGTAACAATCGAATCATTTAAAAATAAAAAGGGTTGAGTTCTTATAACGGAGAGATTTGAAAAAAGTTACAGAATGTTAAAAGATTTAATTTTAGTGAATGGATCCGCAATAAATACTGCCGTTTCATGTGTAACGGAACAAATCTATCAATTAACACATACTCCGTTTACGCAATCCTCTAATAGTGTTGTATATTATCAACATTTGTATTATATTTGTGGATATTAATCAACATTTAAATGAACTCAAAAAGACAAACTCTTTTCCCAAAGCATTTAAAAATACTTCAGGAACTAGGGGAAAATATTAAGTTAGCTCGAAAAAGAAGAAAATTGACTACCATACAAGTATCAGAGCGAGCAGGAATAGATAGAACAACTCTTTATTTAATTGAGAAAGGAACTCCAAGTGTATCAATGGGTGCATATTTTAATGTATTGCGCGTATTGGGTTTGCAGGATGATTTTTTAAAATTGGCATCTGAAGATAAGCAAGGAAGGGATATTCAAGACTTAGAACTTTTAGGAGGTAAATAAAATGGCAACAAGTAAAATAGATATATTGGTTTATGCAGACTGGTTGGAAACAAATGAACCGAAGTTAATAGGAACCCTAGCGGCTCATCAAGGAAAAGGTAGAAAGACATTTAGTTTTAGTTATGATGAAAAATGGCTGGCAACAGAAAAACCATTTTTATTTGATCCGGATATTACTTGGAATAAAGGACAACAATTTCCAATTGGAAAATCAAATTTCGGAATTTTTAATGATGCAATGCCAGATACTTGGGGACGCACTTTAATGAAAAGAAGAGAGGCTCAAATTGCTAAGGAAGAAAAAAGAGTTGTAAAAAATCTTCACGACATGGATTTTTTATTGGGTGTAAATGACGAAAGTAGAATGGGAGGCTTACGATTTAAATTACAAGAAAAAGAACCCTTTTTAAATAATGATCATGCTCGACCAACTCCTCCATGGTCTTCTGTAAGAGAATTGCAACATGGTATTTCTTTAATTGAATCGGATAAGGACAACAAAGAGGTGCGCAAATGGTTAAGCATCTTATTGGCTCCTGGCTCTTCCTTAGGTGGAGCAAGACCAAAAGCAAATATCATTGATAAGAAGGGGAATTTATGGATAGCTAAATTTCCATCTAAAGAAGATACTATTGACAAGGCTGCATGGGAGTTTCTAGCCTATAAGTTGGCTACTAAAGCAGGTATTGAAATGGCTGAGTGTAAAATCGAAAAGGTTTCAGGAAAACACTTTACTTTTTTCACTAAACGTTTTGATAGAATAAAACACAAAAGAGTTCACTTTGCATCTGCAATGACCATGACTGGTAATAATGAAGTTACTATTAAGGATAATCATCCAAGCTATTTAGATATTGCAGAGTTCATACAATTTAATGAATCCAATAATAAAAAAGAACTTGAGCAATTATGGAGAAGAATGGTTTTTACTATTGCTATATCTAACACTGATGATCATTTAAGAAACCATGGTTTTATTCTTAATAAAAACGGATGGCAATTATCTCCTGCCTATGATATTAATCCTTCAATTGATAAAGATGGACTATCCTTAAATATTGATTCAGATAATAATGCTTTAGATTTTAATTTGGCAAAAAGTGTTGGCGAATATTTTCAGTTGAAAGAAAAACAGATGGATGACATTTTAAAAGAAATAAAAGGTGTAGTAAAATACTGGAAAACAGAAGCAACAAAAATTGGAATTTCAAAAGCTGAAATTACTCTTATGAGTTCTGCATTTAAATTTTAAAACTTGATTTAAAAACTTTCATTAAGGTATTGGCATTGTTCTTTTGTAAAAAATATTTATTAAAAATGTTACAACTACAATGTTTACTGTAACAAATATTTACCAAATTTGTTACAAATTAAAAGTGATGAGTATAGAAAAAAAGATACTATAACGTATTAAAAGCATTCTGGAATTCCAAACAAAAAGTAGACATCTATAATTTTCTAAATTAATTAGTACAATTTTATGCGATATATATCATTTTTAGATGTATATGTAATAAATTAGTTCTCCAATGAAAGATGTAATTTCATCTATGTCTGTAAAAAGCTACCAATAAAAAAATTGATGAATTAAATTCTAAAACTTCAAATCAATTATAGTTAATGAATTCCTAGAGGAATTTTGAAAGTCTAATCTATTAGTTCAAATTAGTCGTTGCAAAATTATTTAACTATTTTATCCAAATTAGTTAAATATTAATTGTAAATTTTTAAAATAACCTAATTTTAACAGAGCCTAATTCCATAATTACAATACGGCTCATAAACCTAATTATTGCACAACTTAAAAGCCTAATTTACGCAATTGAGAATTAAAAAAAACACTAACTATATCTTTGGAAAACCATCTTTAAATGTTAAAACATATTGTTATTTAGTATATTAACACTATATTTGCATTATAACAAAGATTGTGTTATAATGCAAAATTAAGTTACAATGGATAAGTTTTCGGTATATTTAAGGGAAATTTTCGGAGTTCAATTAGCTTTAAAGGCAATTGACGCTAAAAAGCTGCAACCTTACCCTATTATTTAAAGGTAAGCTATGAGCTTTTCGAAGGAATTATAAATGGCTTAACTGTAATTTTCGCAAAGCTAAATAATGAAAAAAACACCACTCCTGCATTATTGGAAAAGCAAGGAGAAATGCTAGAAAAGCTATTAAATGCTAGTGTGGTATTTGTTTTTGATAAACTAGAAGCTTACGAAAGAAAACGGCTGATAGAAAAAAAAATCGCGTTTTTAGAACCATTTAAGCAAATCTATATCCCTTCGCTTATGCTGGAGTTAAATAATATTTCCAAGCGAAAAACTGAATATGAAATTAGCAACGATAAATTAACTGTGCCAACGCAAGTAGCTATATTATTTCATTTACAGGTAAAATCATTAAACAATCGGTCATTACAAGAAATTGCAGAATTATTAAATTATTCTCGAATGACAGTTACAAGAATAATAAGAGAGTTAGCCGCATTTGAATATTGTGAGGTAAAAGGAGGGAAAGAAAAATTTATAGAATTTAAAGATCAGGGCAAATTGCTTTGGGATAAAGTTCATAGCAGATTAAAATCTCCTGTAATTGAAGTTTGGTACACTGACGTGAGCATTCAGGTTAATCAGTTTCTAAAATCGTATGACTCAGCACTAGCAAATTACAGCGAATTATCAGAAGGAAGACAGGCGACATACGCGATTGGGAAAGATGAGTTTCGAGGGCTGAAAAATAAAGAGTTTGAAGGGAAAATAAATAAAAAATTTGGCGAGTATCGTATACAGATATGGAGTTATAATCCATTGCTTTTATCGCATCATAAAGAAGTAGATTGCCTATCTCTTTTTCTTTCAATGGTAGAAGATAGTGACCCTCGAGTACAAATGGCATTAACTGAAATGATAAATAATATAAAATGGTAGTAGGATTAGATACTCTTAAAAAATACTTTGCTGGCTTCGAAAAGCATTATACAATTATTGGCGGAACAGCTTGTGAAATAAAATTGGAGGGACAAGGAATTCCTTTTAGAGCAACGAAGGATATTGATATGCTTTTAATTATTGAGGCATTAGATAACGATTTTTTAAAACAGTTTTGGCAGTTTATAAAAGATGGCGAATATCAAGAAAGGCAATTCGAGCAAGGGGAAAGAAAGTTTTTTCGTTTCATTAAACCTAAGCAAAAAAACTTTCCGATAATAGTTGAGCTTTTTTCGAGAAAGCCAGAAACGATAACATTAACAGAGGGGTTTCATTTAACGCCAATTCCAACAGATGAAGAAATATCAAGTTTATCGGCTATGTTATTGCATGATGATTATTACGAGTTTACAATAAAAAATAGTAGTAATGATGATGGATTAACGATTGCAAATGAACCAGCGTTGTTGTGTTTAAAAGCGAAGGCGTATTTAAACAATAAAAAACGAAAAGACGATGGCCATGCTGTAAGGACAGAAGATATTGAAAAGCACAAGAAAGATGTTTTGAAACTGGCAGCTACACTTGCAGGTACTTATGACGTTTCTCCACAAATAAAAGATGATTTACAAAATTATATACAAACTGTAAAATCCGAAAATCCTGATGTTGCTGCAATTATAAAAGATTTAGGATTGGGAACAACTTCGCTAACTGACTTGTTGAATTTAATAGAGAATGCATTTATTTTAAAAGAATAAAAATGAAAGTACAATATTGTTCAGATTTACATCTTGAATTCCCTGAAAACAGAGCGTTTATAAAGCAACATCCTTTAATACCTGTTGGCGAAATCCTATTATTAGCGGGCGATATTTTACCTTTCGCATTACTTAATAAGCCGTGTGATTTTTTTGATTTCGTGTCGGATAATTATGAAAAAGTTTATTGGATACCGGGCAATCATGAGTACTATCAATACGACATGAAAGACATATCAGATCCTTTAAACGAAAAAATAAAGGAAAATTTATTTTTAGTGGACAATCAATCAGTAAAAATAAAAGATGTTAATTTTATATTCTCTACACTATGGAGCCATATTAGTGAGCAAAATAGATGGAAGATACAACAAAATGTTTCTGATTTTTTTGTAATTAAAAACAATGGCAGTAATCTAACGGCATTAGAGTTTAATGAATTACATAAAAAATCTTTAACATTTTTAGAGACCGAACTTTCTGAACATCATGGAGAAAAAAATGTAGTGGTAACTCATCATGTGCCAACATTAATGAATTATCCTGAACAATATAAAAGTAGCCCAATTAATGAGGCATTTGCTGTTGAGTTATTTGAACTTATATCAAACGCAGATATTAGTAATTGGATTTACGGTCATCATCACGCTAATACTCCTCCATTCAATATAGGCAATGCCCAAATGTTAACTAATCAATTAGGTTACGTTAGACACAATGAAAATAAACTATTTCAAAGAGATTTATTTTTTGAGATTTAAAAATTAAGAATTGAATAAGTTGGCAATTCCTAAATATTATTGCTTTTTTCCCTCATAAATTTGTTTAGCTAACATCAATAAATCTTCATCGCTATCATAAGCTTTCATTTTACAACTAAGGTAAAAATCTAACCCAAATCATATTAAATTTTCGTTTGAAATCATTCCAAATTTTCACCTATTTTTTGACTATCTTTCGCGAAATAATTTCACAAAAATCACAACATGTTTTCATGCTAAAATGAAACGATATTTTCGAGAAAAAAGTGGAGTCTAATTTGTAGTCTAGTTTAACATCGTTTTTCATCCATTTTTGAGCTTTACGATGCTCTGAAAGCCCCGTAAACATTGAAATGTTAATTATTTTTTTGAATTCATAACCCTGAGGTCCCGGGTTCAAATCCCGGTCTCGCTACTAAAAAGCCCCTTTCGGGGCTTTTTTGTTTCAATAGAATAATATAGATTTTAAAGCGTCTCTTATTCTAAACTTGCCTACTCGTATGAGGAATTATAACCTCCGTTGCTCCAAAACCATACTTTTTAAAGGAACCATCCTGAACAATTAGTTCTGGATAGTTTCTTAAAATTGCTAGTATTTCTTGGCGTAATCTTCCATTACCTACTCCATGTATAAAAACAATTTTATAAAAATTACCGTTAATAGCATTCTCTAATTCCTTCTGAAAATAACGTAATTGATGCTGAATAATTTGCGCATTCGTCATTCCTTTATGCGAATCCAATAAATTTTCGATATGTAAATCAACTTCCTTTTCTAAAGTTGCTAAATATTCTGAATGCGGTTTGGATACTTTTTTTTGCGAGCTAAATTCTTTAATACGACTTAACCTTTCCATATCATATTCAGTTAAATGATATTTAATTTGATTTGCTCGCATAAAATTTTCCTTAATAGGAAATGCTAACACGGGATATTTAAATTCATGATGTTTAATGAGATTTGTTTTACTAAATAACTGATCAGTTATATGAATAATCTCTGCAACAGGAAGCTGGGCAGGATAATGCGTGTTTTTATAAAACAACAAATCTATTTTATGAAAAGCATATTCCTTTAAATTTCGTTTGTTTATTTTTTTGATTGCCAGCTTTTGGTACTGCCCTATTTCTCCATGTTTCAAGGTTTGAAATAAATTACCATCCTTTATAGAATAAGAAAAATGCATGTTGTAAGATGAACTATTGAAAATATATAAATTCAATTCATTCATCAATGCAGGAAGTTCGTGGTCGGGTTCAACAATAAAATAAACTCTTTCTTCAATCGATTTTTCAGGCTCAATATCTAAATTTTCCGCAGCGCTATTTATTACTAATTCGTTATGAACCGGCACAAGAAATTTTATTAAATATGGAATTTCAAATCCGTCTGCACTTTGAACAATAGCTGTATCCTTGTCCTTTAACCGAACAACAATTCCTCCACCCTTTTCATTTAAGAAAGTAACCTTATCTCCAATCCTCAGCTTCATATCAAATACAATTACTCGTTAACTATAAAAGCTCCTTGCTCTTTTGTAATCCAAAGGTTTGCCAATTGTTTTTTCTTTAAATAATTAATAGTCTTATAACTATTACTACCATCTGCAACAATTGTTTTTACTTTAAGCTTATCAATTCCTTTCACATAAGCATTATTCGAAAGTACTAAATAATCTAATTCAACACGCTCAAGTTCATAGTTTAACAATGTGTCGCCACAAAGCACGCCAAATTTTTGCCCCGCATTCTCAAAATAATATAAACCAGTTTGTAATTTATTTTCTTTTATGTGCTTTATACCATTATGCATCCTGTTTTGTACCGCACTTGAAAAAAATTGATTGGCTTGTTCCTTGCAAAAAGAAAAGGATGTGGTGCTTTTATCTACATAAGTATCTATAACAGATGCGTTAGTTGCATGAAAAACAATTGTTTTACTTTCCTTCACGAAAAATGAATTTAATATTGATGAGAGCAAAAGAAAAACACTTAAGACCAAGGATGTTATTCCCGAAAAATAATTCTTATTAATAAAAAATAAGTGATGGTTCCAATAAGCAATGAAAGAATCATCATCTCGTAAAATGAAACATTCATCTCGCTAAGATTAACAAATTTGAATCTATCCAAAAACAAGGTTATTTCATTCATGAATGTAACGCTCCGTCCGACGATAGCAGAAAACACAATCGCTAAAAACTTAATTTTCGACACGCAAACCAATATCATTGAGCCCACCATTACAACATACGAAAGTGGAATCACAACTAAATTTGCAATAAAAAACAAGGTTGGGAACTGCCCAAAATAATAAATAGTAATTGGCAAAGTGATAATTTGTGCACTTATAGAAACTGCAGTAGTGCGCCAAATAATATTTACAAACTTGTGCCTGCTCACAAACCAATTAGAAACGTAAGGATAAAAGAAAACAATCCCTCCAACGGCTAAATACGATAATTGAAAACCAACATCAACAAGCAGAAATGGGTCGAACAACAAAATTAAAAATGCACTTGCCAAAAGTGTGTTGTAAATATTTCCTTTCTTATTAATGGCTGTTCCTATTAAAATAAAACTAAACATCGTTGCCGATCTCACTACCGAAGGCGACATTCCAGTTAATGCAGCATAAAACCAAATGCAGATAAAGATGGTGAGTGTTTTAATTACAACAAATGATTTACGATTTGGCAACCGAATAATAAAATTCAACATCATAAATAAAATTCCAACATGCAAACCAGAAACCGATAAAACATGAAGCGTTCCTGTTCGGGAATAAGCGCCCATTAAATCGCGTGAGATTTCATCATCATATCCTAACAATAAAGCAGAAGTAACACTTAACTCATCATCTTTCAAATTATTCTCCTTTAAAATTTCTAATAATCGTGATTTTAATAATAAAGGATATTCAGATATTGGTAATTCAAAGTCAGAAGATGCAATCTCAAAATCATTTTCTTTCAAAAAACATTGATGATAAATGTTTTTGTAATAGAGATACTGCTTATAATTAAAATCAAAGGGGTTTTTAGGCTCAGGGATAGTCGATAATTTGTTTTTGAACACAACATTGCTTCCTGAAACAACATTAGCTGTAGCGAGAGGAAAATAAGCGTAAAAATTTCCTTCGCAAGCTTTCCAAATATCATTTTCTTTATACTGTGTTAGTTGAATCTTCGCCTTAATACTCTTCTCTTTTAATTGCGGAATATCGCAGATATACCCTGACAGCAAGGTTTCGTTAGTGAAAACGATGTTTGAGTAATGATTTGGATTATTATCTGCCTTACGCAAATAACATGATTCGACAGCAACAAAAAACAGAAAAAAATTGAGAAGCAAGCCAAATATAAACTTAACACTCTTCCGTTTCGAAACATTTAAAACAAAATAACAAGCTAGAATTGAAAAGTATACAGAAACTAATAAGATTAAAAAATCACGGTTTATATTAAAAACCAAACTAATAATTACACCCAATGCAAATGGGAAGAAAATCCTAATAAATGGAATTTTATTTAATAAACTTTGCATGCACGAATGTAGTAAAACAAAAAACCCTCCGATAACTCGGAGGGTTTTAAATATTAAATATTAGTTAGAAATGCCAGAAATCGTGTTCGTACTCGAAAATTTGTTTTTTCACACGATCATTTTCAAGTAAGGCGTCGATTCCTTTTGCGTATTCGCCCATTCCTCTTTCATACACATTAGATTCCTTAACAATTGTGCTATTGAATTGTCTCTTCCAAAATAAATCATCAAAAGACCTTCTTTCTGCATCATTTTTAGAATTATAAACTTCATTTTCCGCAAAAACAGGCCTGCATTCTGGAAAATATACCCAAAACAAAGGTTTATCAATCTCATCATCATCCTTCTCAATAAAAGTAACTGGACAAATTCCTAAAATTCTAACCTCCATTACAGACTTTTGTTTATCAAAAACCAATCTTCTTTAATTTGGAATTTCTTAATCCTTTTGAAAATACTAGTAGAATCACATCTAAAAACTTTAGTTTTAACTTCATTTCCATCATTATCTACTGAAACTTCTTCAATTGAATCACACTCCATCAACTGTTTTTTAACTTCAGCTAATTCTAATGGTCTTAAAAATTCGTCATCAGCAAAAGCAATTATCTCATCTTTCAAAATAGATTTTGCCAACAATTGAAACAAGGATGTTCTTCCATTTACAGGTTCTATAGGAAAATATAAAGGATGGTTGATTTTTTCGCGCATATCTATTTCTCTCCACACACGTTTACTCCATTGCACATCACCTTCACGAAGGTAAGTGTATGGTATAAACTTCCTATTTATAGTATTATCCTTATCATATATACCATCTCTGTATTGCCCTGGCGTGAAAACCTGAGCAGAAGCGGAAGTAATAGATAGTGCTAATACAGCAACTATAACGATATGTTTTAAAATGCTAACCATATTATTTAGTTTTTATTTTACTTTTATTGATACTGGCGGAATGTTACGCACAGAACCATCAGGGCCAGAAGCCTTAATCTCATCAAGGAACAATTTACTTCCAGAAGATAAATTAGAAATCATCGTTTTTGCACCGCTAGAAAGGTTTGGTCCAGAACAAGATTCCTCTTGGTACTTTCCTTTAACTGATGCTGCTACTTTGAAAGAAATTACCTTAAAACGAGCGTCGAACTCAAAGCCAGGGATATCAGCAACAATACCACCAAAAGCTGCTAACTCCATTTTACTCATTGACATTGGACCATTAGCTAACTTTCCACCAACCTTTGCAACTGGATCAGGAATTCTCTTCACACGGAATTTTTTTGGAGGACCTTGTGGTTTAGTACCATCTTTAGTTTTTGCAGATACACTAATTGAACAATCTCCAGCGCTAGTGAATTTTAAAACAAATTTACCGCCAGCTCCGCCAGTTTTTGTAACACCACCACCCGTAGCATTTACAATTAAATCAGTAGGAGCAACACCTGCCGCAGAAACTGCAATCGGATTATCTACACCAATATAAAACACATTCATTTTCTCAGCTTCTACAGCAACTGCAGGCGCAGCTACCATATACTCCTGACTAAATGGATAATAATCATATTCACCTGTTGGTTTCTTAAATTTAATAACTCCACTGTAAGTTTGAACACCCTGACCGCCAGTTCCAACTTCATACTTACCCATACCATTTTCAAGTTTCACAGGTGTTCCTGTACCTCCTTTGGAAGCAGCAGCTGAATCAACTCCAATTAAAATCTGCATATTTTCCTCTTTAAAATCAGAAGATGATGCTGCGATAAAAATATCTGCTTTGTAAGGTTGACCAGCTTGGATATAACTAGATGGAGCTACTACCTTTGCTGATAATTGATTGAACTTAATTGATATTTTACCACTTGCACCCGAAAACTGAGAAACGATTTCAGATTCAACGTTCTTCAAATCTGATTGCATTTGAGATAAGTTAGTTACAACACCAGCTAATGGTAAATGGTAAAAATTGAAAATCTCCCATGTTTGTTTTGCACCGTCTTCTGTTTCAGTTGGATCAACAACCTTTAAAGTACCGATTTTCTCTTTAAGAGCTTTGTAATCATCAGGTAAAAACTGAGTTGTTTTTTCCTTTTGCATTGCATCAACCATTGAAATTAACTTATCATGTAAACCATTTAAACGTTTACGTAAATCCTTAGCAGTCATGTCTCCGTCCTTAGGGCTCGTTTCGTCCGGTCCAATCATAATAAAAGTAGGAGCATCGTAATTATCTTTAGCGTTTGCATATTTTAAACGTAAAGTATCTTTTTTCTCCAACTTTTCAGTTTCATCCATTACATGATGCTTAACTTTCTCAATGTAATCAAAAACTTCCTTTGTAAGCTTAGTAGCTTCCTGAGCTTTTTTGTAATATGGTAAAGCACTTGGATTAGACTTTGCAGACTCATCAAATGCTTTCAATACCTTTTGAGTATTACTATCAAAATTTCTATTTGTACGTTCTAAGTTATCGTTAACGGTAACGAAAGCCTTTAGAATATCCTTAGATACGTTCATAGCCAAAAGAGCGGTAAGTACCAAGTACATTAAACCAATCATCTTTTGTCTAGGGGTTTCTTTGCCTCCTCCTGCCATTTTTTCTAAATATTATTTTAGTTATAAACTTCTTTAATTACTATAACAACAAAAAGTGTAATAGTTACACTTTTTGTTGAATTATTTTTTATTAACCGTTATTCTTGAAATTCATTGCAGTTAACATATTGCCATAAATTGTATTTAAAGCACCTAAGTTATTTGACAATGTAGAGATTTCAGTTTTGTACTTACGAGTATCTTCAACTGAATCATTTAAGTTTTTCATTAAATCAGCTAATCCATCATAGAATACAGAAGTTGCTTTTAAATGCTCTTGACTTCCTTGTAATTGTAATTCATAAGAAGCATTTAAAGCAGAAAGATTTTTCGATACTTTGCTTAATTGCTCACCAAAAGAAGTACCTGCATCATTAGAAACAGATAATCCCATTAAAGACTCAGCAGCTTTATTATAAGAATCAGATAAAGAACTTACATTTTTAGCAGCAGATTTAACGCTATCAACATAATCATTAGTTGCAGCAGCAGCATTAGAAATATCTGCCATTTTACTAGCATTATCACTTAATGAACGCATACTTGAACCTAAACTTTCGATTAACTCAGGGCCAATTTTAGCTTGTTCTAACATATTATCTAACTGAGCTGTTAAAGAACCTTTTGGCTCTTCTTCATGCTCTTCTTCATGATGATGACCACCCATATCAACTAACTCAGGATAAGGTAAAGACCAATCCCACTCCTCATGAGGAATATCAAACGCATAAAGCATGAAGATTGTTGCCTCAATTAATAGACCAACTGTCAACATGATTGACGCCCCTGGCCAGTGCATAATTTTGAATAGTGCCCCAACGATTACGACTGCTGATCCACCTGATGCTACAACGTGAAGAATTTTCTTGAAGCCTGTTACTTTTGGTAATTTACTGCTCATAGCTTTACTTGTTTTGTTTGTTTATTGTTAGTTTATTATGGTTTTATTTTCACTAATTAAAGTTCCGAAATGTACACACAATTTCTAATTATTCAAATTAAAAATAAAAATGTTGAAAAAAATATCGGAGTTAAACTATCTGTTAAATTTCGTCTCCTTTTGCACGACCTAAATAAGTCATTACACAACGGAAACCTAAATAACACTTAGCTGTATCTTGGTACTCATAAGTACGAGTACTAGTTTGTAAGTAGTAACCTACATCTTTCCAAGAACCACCACGTATTACTTTACGCTTTAACACATCAGGGTCTTTATCCTGTGCCTCAAATTTATACGATGGATTTAAGTCATGAGCTAAATCGTATGCTGATTCATCATAAGCATCATCAATCCACTCAGATGCATTACCTGCCATACAATATAAACCATAATCATTTGGGTTATAAGAATAAATTGGAACAGTATGGAAACCACCGTCATCTATGTATGAACCACGCATTGGTTTAAAGTTTCCTAAGAAACAACCACGAGCATTACGTATGTAAGGACCACCCCAAGGATATGGAGATAAATCATTTCCACCACGTGCAGCATATTCCCACTCAGCTTCTGTTGGTAGACGGAAATCGTTAACAATTGATTGACCACCACCTAATAAAAAGTCATTTAATAAATTAGTTCTCCAGATACAAAATGCACGAGCTTGTTTCCATGTAACACCAACAACAGGATAATTATCATAAGCTGGATGCCAGAAATACATGTTAGTCATTGGTTCATTAAATGAATAGGTGAAATCATGAACCCAAGCTAATGTATCAGGATAAACATTAATGATATCCTTAATTATAAATACGCTTCTGTCAACGCCTTTACGAGAACGACCTACATAGTCACCTTTTCCAACTGCAACTCTATCTTCAACTTCGTACTGACCTAAAGCACCTTTAGGAACATTAGCAGTTGGAACAGAACCGTTTGCACCAGGAGTAGCATTTGGATCTCCAACTGGCTCAGTATATCCAGCTGTAATATTATCATTTGTAGGAGCTGAGTTATCATAAATACCATTATTGTATTCAGCAACTTTGTATTTATTAGGAGCAGCGTCAGCTGATTTGTTTGGCAAAAAACGATTATTTTTTGCAGCAGCTAAACGAATGTCAATTCTGTAATATTCATAATTTAATTTACGAGAATCAATTTCTTTTCTATTGTAGAAACGCTCTTTAGGTTCTAAATAAAGTGGATTCAAATCTAATTGATATTCCGCCTCATCATTTTGCCATTTAATTTTAGGTTCCCAGTTTAAGTAATAATTAGGATGTAAGTTATTTGGTTGAATATTAACATCTCCTTTGTACATAGGGAACATTTCTAACCAATCTGGATCAGTAGGTATTTTGAAATCATCTGTTTCAGTATTACCATTTGTTCCTTGAGCTAACAAAACACGAGCAATAGAATCACGAACCCAATAAACAAACTGACGATATTCATTATTTGAAATCTCTGCATCATCAATATAAAAAGCTTGAACGGAAACCAATTTAGATTTCGCTGTGTGAGCATACGTTACTTCTTCATCACTTGGCCCCATGTGATACGCTCCCATTGGGATGTACAATGTTCCGTAAGGATCTGGCTGAAACCACTCTTCACGACCTTTCACACCAACCAATTCACCAGGGTACTGAGTACACCCAGATATTACCGCCATTGCCGATGCTGCTATTACCAACAGTTTTTTCATTTTCGTTTTTGTTTAGTTTATAAAACAAAAGTTTTAATCCTCTTGCTTCTTATAACTCGTTTCCACTTCTAAAATTACGCCAAACTTCCTAAAAAGTTATTAACAAATTTAAGTTAGTAGTAACAGGTTTCAACGAACTTTTTTTTTAAAGGTTACAAAATTCTAAAATTATTTTTAATCTTCCAAAAATCTCACGTTAGTATGACTTGAAACTTTTGGAGGTTTTGCGCTTTTAAAGCAATATCCTAGCATGATTTCATGGGTACCTGAACTGTATCCGTTAATCTTAGATAAAGTTAAATCGTACGAATAACCTACTTTAAGACCGAATTTAGTCATCATACCTAGCATAGGGGCAACAGCATCCTGCACACGGTAAGTAGCACCAACCCAAACCATATTATTCCACATATAAGTTGCGTTAACATCTAATATAGTTGCAGCACCGTCTGACTTAACTTTAATGTTTGGAGTTACTTTGTGAGTACCAGCATCAAAAGAGAAAGTATAACCAGCAATAGCATAGTAGTGACGAGCAATATCAAAAGATAGTTTGTATTGATTAGTACCACCATTACCACCTTGCCCAGTAGCACCTTTTAAATCCTGCCCTGCAAGATGTGTAGTTGATAAACCAACGTACATTTTATTTGGTACGGTATAATATAAACTAAAACCAAAATCTGGACTTAACTTATTTAAGTTAGGAGCACCAGTGGTTGTATTATTTGGAATAGAAGGATCATTTAATGTTTGTGGAGGAGTCCAGTTACCTGAAATTCTTTTTTGAAGAATACCTGCATCTAAACCAATCGCTAATTTACCAGTATTGATAGGTATATGAAAAGAATAAGCTGCACGAGCCATTGTTGTGTTATCATTTCCTAATTGATCGTTTGCAATAAACAAACCAACACCACCGTGAAGGACTTCAACTGGCATATCAAATGTAAACAAACCTGTTCTTGGAGCACCTGGGAAACTTACCCACTGCTGACGGAACATACCGTTAAAACACATTGCACCGTTAGTTCCAGCTTGAGCGCTATTATACGCTTGCTTAACATGCATGAATTGAGTAAACTGAGGATCTTGTTGAGCGTAAGCAACGGAAAATAATCCGGTTACGGCAACTGCAAGTTTGGTAAGGGTTTTTCTCATGTTATTTCTGTTAAAATATTTTAAAAAAGCTTTAAATACACCAATATTAAGAAACAAAGATAGTGAAAGAAAATATAAATTCAAATATTGTAAGCACTTTTTTGTTGAAAAATAGAAAAAAAGCCAATTTTAATCATGGACACTTTAAAATGCCCTTAGGAAACCCTTGAAAAATATAGGAAAAGAGTCGTGCGGGTAGATGTTTGTTCTTTTAATTCCGCTTAAATGCAGTAAATCAGATAAAACGCAGCTAAACTTGGCTATTTAACAGCTTTTAAACTTAAATCTAAACTTTTAATATGATGCGTTAGCGCTCCAACTGATATAAAATCAACTCCTGAAGCAGCATATTTAGCAATATTTTTCTCGTTAATTCCGCCGGAAGATTCTGTATCGTACTTATTACCAATTAATTGTATTGCTCTTTTGGTTTCTTGAGGTGTAAAATTATCGATTAAAACACGATTAACGCCACCTCTTTTCAAAACCAAGTTAATATCTTGTAAAGTTCTAACCTCTACTTCAATTTTTAATTTCTTTTTATTTTTTTTCTGATAGGCATGAACTGCGTCAATTGCTTCAACAATCCCTCCAGTAAAATCAATGTGATTATCTTTTATCAAAATCATATCAAACAAACCATATCTATGATTTGCCCCGCCTCCAATAACTACAGCCCATTTCTCAAAAAAACGAAAGCCTAAAATTGTTTTGCGTGTATCAATAACTTTTGCTTTTGTGCCTTTGCATAAATTCATCAAATGCGCTGTATGCGTTGCTATTCCACTCATACGTTGCATGATGTTTAACCCCAAGCGCTCGGTAGTAAGTAATTTTTGTGAGTTGCCAATAATTTCGAAAGCGATATCACCTGTTTTTACTTTATCTCCGTCGTTTAAAAAAGCTTTGTATTTAAATTTTGAATCAACGATTTTGAAAATTTCTTTTGCAGCTTCCATTCCAGCTAAAATACCGTCTTCCTTCACATACAAGCGCATTTTACCAATGTGATTTGCTGGAATTGTAGAGAGCGAAGTATGGTCACCATCGCCTACATCTTCATGAAATGCATCGATAATAAATTGCTTAAAATTAAAATGTTTAGCGTGAAGTTGAATGTATGATTTAGTCATTTTCGGTTTCGATTCTGAACTGCGAAATTAAGAAACGTTCGCTGATTTTTTTCAATAAAAATGAAACTCGATATTTTCCATTGGTGCAAGTTAAGGTACCAACAACAAACTGATTGGATGATTTAGCAGCGCTGGTATGGCTTTCAACAAAAGATTTGATTGGATGTTTGGCGAAAAAATCCTTTAACACTAACTCAGCTTGAGCTTTGCTGTAAACATCTTCTTTATCTAAAATTTTTAAATCAATTTTATCATTAAAGTTTTTCGCAATCAGTTGCGCATTGCCCTGCTTAATCGCATCAACAACATCCTTGCTTACATCAATAAATGGATCAGCAAAAACTGAACTTAAAAAGAAGCCAAAAAATAAAAGTATAGCTTTCATTGTATTTTTTTTTGAAAAGAAAGCAATTATTGTACCGCTTTCACAATTGAGAACCTCTCTTAATTCATTTCTCATCGTTGAACTTCAAAAATTAAAGCCTCACATACCAATGTATGCTACGTTTTAATTTTTTCGTTCGCCTCGATTAATAAATTAATAGATGTCCTCAAATATATGAAGTATTTGCATTGTGTCAAAAGATAATTTATGAACCAAGCAGCCAAAGTTTAATTAAGAAGCAATTGTGAAAAAGTATTTGAGCGGCAAAATTCGGACGTTTCTTTAATAAGTATTATTAAGGTTTGATAAATGAAACAATTTAAACCAATATATGTTCTCGCTTCGCTCCTATCTGCATTTGCGTGCATGGCGTTGCTTAGTTTGGTTTTTCCTAAAGATGGAATTCAAGTATCAGAAACTTTCACTATACGATTTCCTCAACTCCGTAGTTTTTTTGAAAAAGAAGAAAAAACAGATATCTCAGATATTTTAGCGCTTAGCGATACTACCTTAACAATTGACACTTCTACAATTGAAGTAAAAAAAACAGATAGTTTACCAAACGATACAACGCCAAATCAAAGCCATGGAGAAGTTAAAGATCCTTCGCTTAAAGTTGTTACTCCATTAGAATATAACAATGGTGACAAATCTTGTTTGAATTCATTTTTTTATGCTCTATCAAATGAAATAAATGCATCCAAAGCAATTCACATTTTACATTATGGTGATTCGCAAATTGAGGGCGATCGTATTTCTGATTTTCTTCGAATGAAATTACAAAACCAATTTGGTGGCGAAGGGCAAGGCTTTGTTTCTCCAATGCCAGTTGCTCCATCTGTTGCATTGCGACAAACAAATAGCGACAATTGGGAACGTTATACCATTTTTACTGGAAAAGATAAACGTGTTAAACACGGTAATTTTGGCGCAGGGGCAGGTTTTCTTCGTTATTTAAAATATGGTGCTGCAAACGATTCTTCAAAAACCAAAGAGGCTTGGTTTAAAGTTGTAACAAGTAAAGCAGGCGGGGCAAAACTTGCATCGTACACAAAAGTAAAATTGTTTTATGGTAACTCAGCATACAAAACAGGAATTGAATTTTATGAAAACGGGGCATTAAAAGAATCGGATAGTTTAAGTGCTGGTGGTTCATTCAACATAAAACAATTTGCGGTTAGCGGAAACAATCCAAACTTTGAAATGAAATTTAAAGGCAAGGATAGTCCGGATATTTATGGAATGTCATTAGAAGGAAATGGTGGAATTATTGTAGATAATTTTGGTTTGCGTGGAAGTTCTGGAACATTCTTTAATCAAATGAATAGTGGGCAGCTAGGAAGTTTTTATAATCACATGAATGTGAAATTATTCATTTTGCAATTTGGTGGAAATTCATTGCCTTACATGAAAGATAAAAAACAAGCAGATAATTTTGGCAAGTATTTAGAATCACAAATTCGTACTTTGAAAAAATTAGTTCCTAATGCAAGTTTTATTTTAATTGGCCCTGCTGACATGAGTGTAAAAGAAGGCACGGAATATGTAACACATCCACAGCTAGAGAATTTACGTGATGCAATTAAACTTGCTGCATTTAATACCAACTCCGCTTTCTTTGATATGTACGAATGCATGGGTGGGAAAAATAGTATGGTAAGTTGGGTAGATGCGGGAATTGCAGCGAAGGATTACATACATTTTAGTCCGGGTGGAGCAAGAAAAATTGCCACGATTTTGTACTCTGCCATTATTAATGATTATAACGAATATGTGAGGGGGAAAGGAAAATGAAAAAATTAATAACAGGAATATTTTTACTTGGATTTGTGTTGAATGTGATTTCACAAACAACAACATATCCATTTATACAATACGATAAAAATAAAATTACCTACTACAAAGACAGTAGTAATATGCTTGGTTTTTTCACGAAGATGAATGAATTGAGAGATGGGAAAAGAAAAAGTGTGAACGTTGTTCATATTGGCGGTTCACACATTCAAGCAGGCATTTTCACAGAAAACATTCATGACAAATTACAAGCATTGGGAAATTTTGAAGGTGGTGGTATGTATGCGTTTCCGTTTAAGTTAGGAAAAACAAATAGTCCACATTCGTTTAAAACATATTCTAATGGAACTTGGAAACGTTGTCGTTGCATTACAAAAGAAAAATGCACTCCACTTGGGGTATCAGGAATTGCAGTTGTTACAAACGATAGCGCAAATTATTTTGCTTTAAAAATTCAACCCAATGCACATTTAAAAAACTTCACTAAAATAAAAGTGTATCACAATTTCAATAACAGTTTTCATTTTTCTTATCATAGAGGTTTACCTGCGGCATACAAAAAATACGACATGCCAAAGGAAGGTTATACCATGTATGTGTTTGATGTAGCACAAGACAGTGTTTGTTTTGATTTACTAAGAAAAGACACATTACAAAAAGATTTTGCCTTATACGGATTTAGTTTAGAAAATGAAAAGCCAGGTTATTACTATGCAACTATGGGTGTAAATGGTGCATCCACAGAATCGTTTTTAAACTGCGAAGATTTTGCAAAACAATTAAAAACATTAAGTCCTGATTTGGTTATTTTTTCATTAGGAGTAAATGATGTTCATGGACCAAATTTTAATGCTAAAGTTTATATGGCGCATTATGATTCATTAATTAGTAAAGTAAGAGAAGCATCTCCAAACTGCGCTATATTATTTACAACTATTAGCGACAACTACATTCGTAAAAAAACGCCGAATAAAAAAAGTATGTTAGGTGATGATGCCATTTATGAATTGGCAGAAAAAAGAGGTTTAGCCGTGTGGGATTTATTTGAAATAATGGGTGGATACAAAAGCATGACGAAATGGTACAAAGCAAAATTAGCAGCGAGAGACAAAGTACATTTTGCTCCAAAAGGCTATCGTATTTTATCAGACATGATGTTTGAAGCATTAATGAAAAGCTACGACGCAAACAACCCAATAAAGAAATAGGATTTTTAATTGAATGAAAGAAGGGCAACAAATAGTAAGTGAAGTTTTAAATGATTCGAATCCGATAATGGATTTCTTGAAATTTATATTTGCTTGGAATCCTGAGCAGCCGCTTACTTTTATGCATTTGTTCTTTTGGGGATTTTTTGCAGTTGTATTGTTGTTTTACTCGATTGTTTACAAACACAATTTAGCACGCACTATATTTCTATTACTCGTTTCATTTTTCTTTTATTTCAAAACAAGTGGATTTTTCATCATACTGCTCTTTTTCACTATTGCCAACGACTATAACCTTGGTAGGCTCATCGCCAAATCCAAAACACCTTCGCGCAAAAAATTGTACTTAACCATAAGTATTATTTGTAATTTATTGTTGCTTGGTTATTTTAAATATGCCTATTTCTTTACAGAGAGCTACAATCAACTAGTTGGTGGCGATGTTAAATTTTTTAATCACTATGCACAATTTAGCAATAGCTTTTTTGGAACACATTTTAGTGTAGATAAATTAATATTACCTGTAGGAATCTCATTCTTCACTTTCCAAAGTATTTCATACGTAGTTGATTTATATAGAGACAAAGTAAAACCAGTAAAGAATATTTTAGAATACGGTTTCTTCGTTTGTTTCTTCCCGCATTTGGTAGCAGGACCAATTGTGAAAGCGCATGAATTCCTTCATCAAATAAATCAACCTTATAAATTAAGCAAGCAAGATTTTGGCGTTGCTTTGTTTTGGATATTAAATGGATTCGCAAAAAAAGTAATGGCAGATTATATTGCTATCAATTATATAGATCGAATTTTTGATAATCCAAATTATTACTCAGGTACCGAAGTTGTGTTTGGTGTATTTGGATATTCATTACAAATTTATGCTGATTTCTCTGGTTACACCGACATTGCAATTGGTATTGCATTGGCTTTAGGATTTAGATTAAAAACGAATTTCCTCTCACCATACAAAGCTGCTAGTACAAGTGAGTTTTGGCAGCGTTGGCATGTTTCCTTATCATCATGGTTAAAAGAGTATTTATACATTCCATTAGGAGGAAATAAAAAAGGTACAATTGGCTCTTACATCTGCATCGCATTGATTTGTGTGGTGATGATTTTACTCTCGGGAAAAATTTGGTTGTTCTTTTTATTTGCAGCCTTAGCAGTTTTACTTTTTGTTTTAACGATGCTTATTCCAAAAGTAAAGCAAACAATTAATACCAATATTAATTTATTAGTTACGATGTTGCTAGGTGGCTTATGGCATGGTAGCAGCTGGATGTTTATTATTTGGGGTGGTTTAAACGGCTTGGGATTAGTGCTTCACAAACTATGGCAAAAAATTTCTCCGTTCAACAAAACCAATTCGGTGCTTTACAGAATCGTGATGATTTTTGTGACGCTAACGTTCATAAGCTTCACACGTATTTGGTTTAGAAGTGCGAATTTAGAAACAGTAGGATTTATTTTTGATCGTATGAGTAATCATTTAGGATTAGATTTAATTTGGGATATTATTGTTGGATACAAATTAGTGTTTGCAGTTATTTTATTGGGTTATTTAATTCATTGGATTCCTGAGCGTTTTAAAGTGCAATACCGCACTGCCTTTGCCCAGCTTCCTGTTCCTGCAATGATAGCAATTGTTGTTATTGCATTTTTCTGTTTGTACCAAGCTATGTCATCTGAGATGCAGCCGTTCATTTATTTTCAATTTTAATTACTTCACATGAAAGACAATGTTGTTGCTTCGTACCTGTTAAATGCTATTCCGCTAATTGAACAATACATTGATGTTTCGCATGATCAGCGAATTCCTGTAAATCATTATTTAAAAAATCACTTTAAAAAACATCCTAAGTTTGGGAAACGCGATCGTAATCACATTGCTGAATTAGTATACTCTTATTTTAGAATTGGTCACGCATTACCAAAAGACAGAATTAAAGAGCGCATATTGGCTGGAAGCTATTTATCATGTAATGATGAAACCGGAATTAAACATTTTTTATTACAGAAAGAATTTGGTTCTTTAGACACAAATAAATCTTTAGAAGAAAAAATTAAAGATGCTCCAAAACTATTTGCAGGATTGGATTTAAGCAAGTTCTTACCTTTTGATATTGAATTTAGTGAAGGCATTACTAAAGAAGCGTTCATGCAATCCTTTTTTAAGCCTGCAGCGGTTTTTATTAGAGTGGTTGAGAAATTTAAAGGTTTGGTAGTTGAAGAATTAAATCAAAATGAAATTATTTTTGAAGAAATTGAATCAGTTAAAAATTGCATTCACATTAAATCAAACTTCAATTTAAATAATTTAAAAACCTTTACTAAAGGTTATTTAGAAATACAAGACATTAGCTCGCAACAATGTGGTAATTACTTAGAACCAGCTGCTCACGAATATTGGTGGGATATGTGCGCTGCATCAGGCGGAAAAAGTTTATTGCTATTAAGTAAAGACAATAGAATAAAATTACTTTGCAGCGATGTTAGAAGAAGTATTTTAGAAAATTTAAAAGATCGCTTTCAACGTAATGGGTTCAGTAATTATACCACACAAATAATTGATGCAACAAAACCATTAGACTTTAAAAATAAATTTGATGGAATCATGTGCGATGCACCATGCAGTGGAAGTGGCACTTGGCATAGAAACCCAGAAGAATTATTTTTCGCAACGGAGCAGTCTATTAAGACATATAGCGAATTACAAAGTGAGATTCTTAAAAATGCGGTGAAGATTTGTAATGATAAAACGAAGTTTGTTTACATAACCTGTTCGGTTTTTAAAATGGAGAATGAAAAACAAATTGAAAAGTATGCTGAGTTTTTTAAGGTATCGGCTAGTTTGAATAATTTGGATGCTGGTGGAGATGCTATGTTTGTGGGGCAGAAGTAGTTTTTTTCACCACTAAGACGCTAAGGGCGCTGAGAGACACTAAGCAATTTTCTTTTTGTTGATAATGTTTGATACTACTGAGAGTAGTATGTATAATATTATGGTTAGTGGGATGCCTACGAATTTTAGTAGGACTAACATAACAACTGCAAGTAATAAAAATACAAAACGGATTTCGTTTCCTCTCCATTTAAAGTGTTTGAATTTTAGGGAGAATAATGGAAGTTCGGCAACTAATAATAACGAGAAAACAATTGTAATAATAATTAAGAAAGAAGGGTTGTAAGTCCAATCGGCGAAAAAGGCAACGGGATCAACTGCGGCCCATTTCCCTTATAGTAACATTCATTGCGAAGTTATCTCCTGACAAACGAATTGTTGAAAGTGAACTTAACAAAGCAATGGAAGCAATAAAAATAGCATTTGCAGGCGTAGGAACGCCTATGAATGAATCACTTTGGCGCGTATCGTTATTAAATTTCGCTAACCTAATAGCTGATAAAATAGGAATGACAAAAGCAAGATAAGGCAAGTAATAATGATAAGGTGATAAGTTGTGTATCACGAACATATTGTGGTAAAAACGGACTTGCAAAATGCGCGTCATCAACAATTCCAATAGAAATTTTCAGCATGTGAAACATAATGATACCTGGCACAACGCCAAAAGTCACCATATCTGCCAAACTATCTAAATCTTTACCAATTGTCGAACTTACTTTTAATAAACGTGCAGCAAAACCATCGAAAAAATCTAATACAGCTGCTATACCAACTAAATATGCTGCCCACACTAAATTACCTTCAAATGCTTTTACAATGGCTAAACATCCGCATAACAAATTACCACAGGTTATGGCGTTGGGGATGTTTCGTTTGATAAAATTCATGGTGTAAATATAAGGAAATTTTGATTGGGGCTTTTCACCACTAAGACACTGAGGGCACTAAGATTCACTAAGGGATTTTACTAAACTTGTTATTTGTTCTTCTGTATTAAAACTATGTAAACAAATTCTTAAACGCTCGGTGCCAGCTTTTACGGTGGGGCTTTTTATAGCGCGGGCATCCATGCCTTTGGTTATTAAAAATTCGCTGGTGTAGGTCGCAGCTTCGTTTCCGTTTACCATGAAGCATTGTATGGCGCTTGGTGTTGAAACGAAACGTGTATCATTTTTACTAAAACATTAAACTGCTCTATTCGGGTTTTTAAAACTTCGATTTGATTGGTGTTTTGCAAATACTCATAAGCTGCGTCTATTGCTGCATAAGCATGTGGTGCCAATGCAGTTGTATAAATAAATGAGCGAGAAAAATTAATTAAATAATTTCTTAATTCCGTTGAACCCAAAATAATTGCCCCGTGCACTCCTAACGCTTTACCAAAAGTATGCATGCGCGCGAAACACTTGTCTTCGACTTCTAATTCGTTACACAAACCTCTGCCTTGTTTTCCAAATACTCCTGTTGCGTGAGCTTCATCAACAATTATATAAAAATTATATTTTTCTTTTAATGCAACAATCTCTTTAAGCGGGGCAAGGTCTCCATCCATAGAGTAAACAGACTCTAGCAATACATAACAATTACCTTCACTTGTTTGTTGCGCAATTAATAAACGCTCTAAATCATTTACATCGTTATGCTTAAACTTATAATGTTTAGAAAGTGAAAGTCGCATACCATCATGCAGAGAAGCATGCACTAAATCATCGTACAAAAAAACATCTTCTTTTTTACCAATGGCAGAAAGCAATCCAAGGTTTGCATCGTAACCCGAATTAAAAATTAAACCTGCTTCTGCATTATGAAAAGTAGCAATTTTATTCTCTAAACTCTCGATTGCTTTTGTATTGCCCGAAATTAAACGTGAACCGGTTGCCCCGTTTTTATTTCCGTAAACCCAAAGTTTACTATCTATAATCGTTTCTAATATTTGTGAACGAGAAAAACCTAAATAATCGTTAGAACAAAAATCAACAAGATTATTTTCTACGTGCAATTTTCTCAAAAGAGATTCCTGCTTTCGCTTATCCAATGCAGATTGCAAAGAAATAGGAAAGTCGCTCTTTTGTTGCATAAAAAATTAAACTGTTACTTTTTCGTGATTGTGGTTATGGTCGTGATGCTTATCTGCAAAAGCAGCCTTTGGTTTTAAACCAAGTATATTAAACATTTCCATATCTTGATTAAACTCAGGATTTGGAGTAGTTAATAATTTATCACCTGCAAAAATAGAATTAGCACCTGCTAAGAAACACAATGCTTGTCCTTCCATACTCATACCTACTCTACCTGCTGATAAACGCACCGCTGTTGTTGGCACAACAATACGCGTTGTAGCAATCATACGAATCATATCCCAAATTGGAACTTGTGGTTGATCTTCTAAAGGCGTTCCTTCCACTGCAACCAATGCATTAATTGGAATTGATTCAGGAACCGGACGAAGTATACTTAATGTATATAACATCCCTACTCTATCTTCTGCACTTTCTCCCATTCCGATGATACCACCTGAACACACTGTTAATCCCGCTTTACGAGCGTTATGAATAGTATTTAAACGGTCGTCGTAATTACGAGTTGAAATAATTTTATTATAATTTTCTTCTGAAGTATCAATGTTATGATTGTATGCATACAAACCAGCATTTGCTAATTTCTTAGCTTGCTCTTCTGTTAACATGCCAAGCGTACAACACACTTCCATACCCATGTTATTGATACCACGCACCATGTCTAACACATTATCAAAATCACGGTTATCACGAACTTCTCTCCATGCTGCACCTAAGCAAACACGAGATGCACCGCCTTTTTGTGCATTACCTGCTAACTCCAACACTTCTGCAGTCGGCATAACTTTATGCACTTTTACTTCTGTATTGTAACGAGCAGCTTGCGGACAATAAGCGCAATCCTCAGGGCAACCGCCTGTTTTAATAGATATAAGTGAGCTTACTTGAACTTCGGCAGTATTGTGATATTGTTTGTGCACTTCTGATGCTTGTTGAACCAATTGCAAAAGAGGTGTATTGTATAAATCAAGAATTTCTTGTTTTGTCCAGTTTTTTTGTTGCATGTGCGCTAAATCTTAATTAGGCAAATATAATTCAATTCATTGAATTATTCTTTATTGTAGAGAAAATCGGCTACTTCTTGATATATTTCATTATTCTTCTGCATCCTATTAAATCCATTTCTTGTTGCATCCTTAAAATAAGGACGTATTGCGTTAATATCCAGGTAATAACCTGTATAAGTATTATAAATCTCTTTAGGGTTTAAACCATACTCAAACTGATGCACGCACTCTATCAACATTAACTTTGAGTATCCTCGCTCTTTAAACCAATTATAATACTCTGGCGCCAAAATAAAAATGTGTTTGTTAAATTTGTGCGACAAACTGAACTCATCTTGTGTTTCCTTAGAGGATAGTCTCCTTTTTTTAAAATTAAATATATCTTCCTCAGTAAAAAGAGAAGTCACATTCCTAAGTAATTTTTGATATTCAAACAACTCTTTAGGTTTGCTCCCCAAATATTCGTTCATAATAATCAAATCAGCATTATGCTCCTTTGAATTTAAAGCTGTTGCGATTTCAGGATTCAGTTCCGTTCTTTTTTTAGCCAAGAAATAGCTAAAACTATAACCACTATAGCATCCAACATTATCCACTAAATAGAGGCTCTTACCAGCTTCAACATTAGGTTGCTTAGATTTTAATAGGTCCTTTGCAAAATCAATATACAAACCGTTATTTCCATTTACATACCTATTTAAATACTCTGTAACACTATCTTGATTTTTTTTACCATAATAATGTAATGCTAAAGAGAGATTTGCTTCATTAAAAGACATTTTTTTTGCAATGTCAGTAAAATACAAATAGGCTTCCTCATAAGTGTTAAATGGCTTTTTCGCATCCACAAAAAACGGATGAGACTTTAACTCTTCATACTCTTCAACATCAGTAAATAAATAATCTGGCTTGTAAAGTATACTTTGTTTTGCATAAAACATTTTGTCATCCTCAATTGCATCCATTAAAAAAGGTTCTTTCATCTTTTTTGGATTCACATAACTAAATCTTCGTAAGGACTCAAAAATATAATATATGTTTTTAATATTCTTAGGCTCATATAAGTAATCAATAAATGCTATCTCTAGGCAAGAATTAAACTCTGAGTTTTCAAAATATATTTTTTTACATTCTTCTCTTGCAGCCTTTCGCAAACGTGTAAACATTAATGAATCTAAAACAAACTTTGATTTACCATTATTACTTTCCTTTATCTTATTCACCATTAACATTCGTTCGGCATCAAGCGGATGAGTACGAAATCCACTTGACTTTGCTTTTCTTTTCAAAATATATTCATCTCCTTGTTCAGAAGCTTTTACCATACTTTCATATCCTCTAGAATTACTATAAACTCTATCCTTCATATCAAGATAATCAAATTGTTGAGCAACATATTTTAAATCGTAACCCATTTTTGCCAAACAGAGAGCTGAAAAATAATCAGCTTCAAGTTCAAATTTCTGGCTCTTCATTAAATAATCTGACCTCCAAGCGCCGTTCATTGCTACGATTTTGGAATTTTTAGACGCGTTAATAGATTTTTGATGGTGACTCATTAAGTAATGTCCGCACTCATGGGCAATAACATGAGAGAGTACAGCCTCATTTCTAACTTTCGCCAATAACCCAATATTTATATTAAAAATACCAGTACTTGTTGCATAGGCATTATAAGTTGGATCTCTTAAAATATATAAATTGAGGTATTTTTTATATTCAAATGAATCAGGAATTAAACTATCCATCAATTTTAAAAGATAAACCTCAGGCTCATCCCAATTCATATATACCCTATTTGCATCAAAATTATATTGAATAGAATACATTTTTTGAACTCTACCCACATCGATAGGCTCTTTTGATTTCTTTGCTTCCTCTTGAAGTAGAGAATAAGCTTGATCGGGTTTGAAATTATAGATATCACTAAATTTTTCGGGAAACTGATAACTTAATCGTTGAGAAAAACTTCCGAAATAAAAAAGCAGAAAAAATAAACAAATAAATAGTAGACGCATAAGATGCCAAAATTATAAAATTCATGTGAATCACCTACTAACATATGTTAACTATCTTTTAATTTCCGAATAAATTTCCGTATTTTGCAGTATGAATTTTATTTCAAAACTTATTCTCTTAATTAGCCTTGCGTTTTTTGTAATGGATGCGCAAACTTCCTTTGCACAGCAAGACGAAAGTTTTAAGGGAAAAGTAAAATACAAACATCGTAAAAGAGGCAGAAGAGAACGCAAAAATAAAACTGCTTACAATCCTTATATCGACCACGATACCAATAAGCCAAAAAAACTTGCTTCTAAAGAAATGGCTAGGGATAATAAAAAAGCTCTTAAACAACAAAAGAAAAACATACGCAAAGAAAAACGTAAATTAAGAAGACAAGGTAAGGGATATAAGAAGGTAAAAAAGGCCTAAACAATTTCCTTTCATCACAACATTAAACCATAAGTGTGAAATATTAACCACTTACTAGAAATAACCTACCACTTACCAATTCACAATATTTCTTAAAAACACTCGTTGTACATTCGTGCCATCCCCACCAATTAATTTCACGAATTATGAGAACTTTATTTATTCTAATCGTTTTATTTTGCTTAGGAAGCAAAATAAAATCACAAAATTTTTGGGCAAAGGGAACTGGAGGAAACAATGTTGATGAAGCGCTAGGTCTTACAAAGGACAACTCGGGAAATATTATTTCAGCGGGATATTTTACTAACTCAGTACAATTAAATCCAAACGGTTTAGCTGTCAATAGTTCTTCTTTTGGTGTGCCCGATATTTATGTACAAAAATTTAATTCGGTTGGTAATTTAATATGGGGAATAAACGCAGGTGGAACAGGTTCTGACAGAGCTACTGCTGTTAAATGTGATGCAGCTGGAAACATTTACATAACAGGATTTTATTCGGGAACTGCAACATTCGGAACTCACACACTTACATCTGTTTCGGGCTCACAAGATATTTTTATTGCAAAACTTGATGCTTCAGGAAATTTTCAGTGGGCTGTTAGTGCAGGTGGAGAACTAGGTGATTATGCTTATGGATTAACAATCGATAATAACGACAACGTAATTATCACCGGACAATTTGAAGGCATTTCATATTTTGGAAATCAAACTTTAACAAGTATGATAAATCCATTCACAGGCAATTCATCATTTGATATATTCACTGCAAAATATAATTCATCAGGAACATTCCAATGGGTAAGACAAGGGCAAGCGAAAAAAAATGATCGTGGAATGGATTTAGTAAGCGATGATAATGGAAACATTTATGTTACTGGGCAATTTAGTGATACCATTACGTTTCAAAATACTTACAATAATCCTATCATAAATGCAGTATTCGTAGTTAAATACGATGCAAATGGAAATGAAGTTTGGTTTAGAAGAGCCGCTGGTGGTTTTGGTATAGGTTATGGAATTGCCATTTACAATAATCAATTTTTATATGTTACTGGTGACTTTAAAGGTTCGATGACATTTTTTGGTCCGCCAAATAATTACTTATCTGACACGCTTACCAATTGTATTTTTCTTGCTAAGTATAATCTTAATGGAAATTTTATTTGGGCAAAAAGTGATGCTTCAGAAAACCCTGTTTCATCAAAAGCTGTATGCGTAAGTGATTCGGGAGATGTGTATATAAGCGGAGAATTTAAATGTGTGATGACAGAGTATAATGCTTTACATGGAACAAGCTCATTTAACAGCGTTGGATTTACAGATGTTTTTACAGCAAAATATTCTGAATCAGGAAACAGAATATGGGAACGAAATTTTGGTGGGCCACAAAGAGATTTGGCTCATGGAATTGTAATTGCAAATTCGGGCAGACCAATTGTTGCAGGTAGTTTTGAAAGAGCAATTAGCTGGCCGCAAGGCAATAGCTTAATAAGTACTTCTCCTAATCTAGCAAATGCATCTATTGCAAATCAATATTGCAATGATGCGAATTATGGAAGCTATGCAAGTATTTCTGCGCAAGGATTTAGTGATGCATTTGTTTGCGACGCCATCGATCTTAGCAGAGAACCTTACGATTTTTACATAAGAAACGGGGCAACTTGCGATAAAAGTATTTTGGATATTTGTATTACACAATACACAGGGATCAATTGCACCGATACCATTTTGATGTGTCATCCAGATAGTATTAGAGTTAATTTAAATCAACAAGCTCGAAGTATTGTAGCGCCACAATACTATTTTAATTGGTCGGGTGGTAATCCATTAAATACTAATCCTGCAAATAAAATTTATACTACTGGAAATTATTCGGTAGAATTAACTTCATTTGATGAGTGTTATAGTTTTGAAGATTCAGTATATGTTATTGTTGCAACACCAATAGGGCCAACAATTACAGATGATCATAATTTTAACAACAATCAACTTCCAATTGCAAGGTCAATTTATTTTTGCCCTGGCGATTCTGCAAGAGTTACTGCTAGCTCTTATTCTTTTGAAAATAATATTTATCAATGGGGTGGAAATAATTATACTTCAATAAATGATACAACCATTATTATTGATACTACAGGATATTACAATGTTAGCTTAACAAACTACTATGGATGTACCGATAGTAATCCTTTCTTTGTTGAATTGGCTTACCCAATTGTTGCAAATACTTTTGCTATTGATACACTATTTATGTGTGAAGATGATACTGCACATTATAACGCATACGACAGCATACAAAATCCATTAGGTGTTTTTCCATATACACAACCATACATTTATGCAAACCAACAATGGACCTGCACACCCAATACTGGAATTGAAATTGGGAACTTACCAAAAGGTTTAGGTTTTTCGGTTAAAGCAACTACTTCAGGAACTTATATTATTAATGGTTTAATAACTTCGCTTGACCCTGATTGTCCTTTTACAACAAGTGTGGTAGATACAATTTACATTAAAGTTCATGACTTACCTGATTTGCATTTAAGCATTAGCGGAGACCCATTAATTTGTAATGGTGACACAAGTACTTTAGTTGTGAGCGCCTCGCATCCTTTTAGTTGGATGAATGGAAGCTCTGACGATACTCTATTAGTAACAACAACATCTGCAAATGGAGCTATGATTGTTTTTCTTGATACCTTGAGTGGTTGTATAAGAGATTCTATATTTATTTTTAACGTAAGTGTAAAAGCCGATCCATCTATTATAACTACACCTGGCACCGCATTAATTTGTCCTAATGATTCGGTTAAATTAGAAACTACAATTAGCAACGGAATTAATTACGAGTGGCATGGCCCAATGGGATTACTAGGTAACAACGGGGCAATTTGTTTTGCAAGTATACCTGGACCTTATCATGCAATTGTTACTGATAACGAAGCCTGCGTTTTAACATCCAATACAGTAGAAGTAAAACAATACAGCACGCCTTATTTGGCAGCAGAGCCAAGCGAAGTTTTATGTCCGGGGCAAACTTCTGCAATAACTATTATGACAGATGAATTTTCTGTTATCAATTGGCAAACACCATTTAGTGGTTCGGGTTTAATACAAACTGTTGACTCGGGTGGATTTTATACTTGCGTTGTTACCTCTTGCGGTATAACGACTCATGCAAGCATACAAATTATCGAATCAGATCCAAATACAACAATTAGTGCTGTTGGTGATACTATTTTTTGTCCAGGCGACTCAGTACAACTAATTACATCTAATGCAAACTTAAACTATACATGGATGCCAAATTATAGCACCACACAAAACCAAACTGTTTATGAACCTGGAGCATATTATTTAGAAACAATGGATGATTATGGTTGTATGGGAACTTCAAACATTATAAATATTGGTTGGGACACAAGCGTTGTACCGCCAGTAGTTACAACCGATACCGTTTGTTTTGGCTCAAACGCAGCATTAGTTGCAAACGTTTTAAATGGCGGTCCAATTGAATGGTATAACCATTTTCCTTCTTCCAATTTACTTTCAAGTAATGATACATTACTGATAGCTACTTCGGATAGTATTATTACTTATTATGCAACTACCGTTAATAGTGTTGGATGTCATAGTTTATGGATACCAATTAGTCCTATTGTTTATCAAGGTTCTATGGCGCCTGTAATAATTGGAGATACCATTATATGCAAAGGAAGTGTTATTAATTTAAGCACAGATGCCATTTCGGGAGCAAACTATTTGTGGAGCGGGCCAAATAATTTTTCGTCTAATTTGCAAACTGCAAGTATAACAAATGCATTAGTAAACCACAGCGGAACCTATAGTTTACAAACCAGTATTAATACATGTTTAAGCCCAGTTACTACAGTTTCGGTAACTGTGAAAGAAACCTATAGTGTTTCAGCAACTGGACCTACCGACTTGTGCGAAGGTGAAACAGCAATCATTTCTTTGGTATCGAGTCACAATCCTGCAACATTTAATTACACTTTAAATCAAATTGATAGTACACAAACAAATAACACTATTGTTAGCTTAAGTAATTTACTGATAGGAGCAAACTTTTTTAACGTAAGCGAATATTATGATGGATGCAGTGGACCAACTAGCATATTAAAAATAATTGTTAAACCGCGACCTTATCTAGATACTATCATCAGCAATAATCCAGTGTGTGTTGGCGATACCTTAAAGTTAGGTGTTCCTAATTATAACAATGCTGTTTACACTTGGACTACCCCAACCAACCTTACTAACACAAGCAATGAAATTATAATTGAAAATGCAGGATTAAGCTTAATTGGAAACTACAGCGTATATAGCGTAATGGACAATTGTATTGGTGATACAGTAAGTATTGATATTGTGGTGCATCCATTACCTGTTGCAGCATTACCAAATGATACAACCGTTTGCAGCGAAGATCATTTTGTTTTAAGTGCAACACCTGGATATTTTTATTACACATGGCATGATGGAACACACGAAAATACTATTACTGTTGATTCATCTCAAACCTACTCGGTAACCATTTCAGATCTTAATGGCTGCATAAGTAGTGCAAGTATTTTTATAGAAGTAATTACTTGCCAACCAGTGATGGCAAATGTTTTTACCCCTAATGGTGATGGTGTGAATGATGTATTTAAGTTTCCTGGTGATAAATTTAAAAATGTTACTTGCGAAATTTTTGATAGATGGGGCAAACAAGTACATAGCTGGGAAGGCGTAGAAGGCTCGTGGGATGGAACCAACCGCTTTAAAATGAAAATGGAAGAAGGAACTTATTACTACGTTGGAAAAATAATCGACTTCAAAGGCGAAGCACATGAGGTGAAAGGCTATTTGAGTTTGAATAGGTAAAACCTACTTCCCAATCATAACAAAAGCTCCCCAATAATACGGAGATGGATAACGTTTCTTCACTTCTAATTGTGCTTTTCTAAATGAGCTGCGTTTGTTGCTGCTTGAGTAGTTTTTTATCCACTCACTATAAAAGTTGGTCATTAATTCTTTTGTTGCATTGTCATCTACCACCCACAAACTCATTAAAACTGATTTTGCACCTGCAGTTAAAAATGCGCGTTGTAAACCATACACACCTTGTCCGTTCATTCCTTGGTCGCCCAAACCTGTTTCGCAGGCAGAGAGTGTAACTAGTTCGGTGTTTTGTAAATTAAGCAAGGATGCTTCGTATGCAGTTAAAATTCCATCTTCTTTTTTCTCTATAGTTGTATCCTTAGATGCTGCACCCGCCATAATTACACCCGAGCGCAATAAAGGATTTTGTTTTGCCGATTCGGTTTCGAAACCTAAAATCTTTTCATCGCTGTAATCTAAATTAGGCAAAAAGAAACCATGTGTTGCAATGTGCAGTATAGTTGGACTAACAGTATTTTTAACCTGTTCCTCGGTTGCTTGTTTTGCTAAATATAATTTCGCATCCCATTTATTTGCGTTGAATACTGTATATATTTCTTCTGTTTCTTTTTTAGTTCCTGGCAATTCGGGTAATTCACTAAAACCAAAACGCGATGCGATTAGGTTTTCTTTTTCTTCTTTCTTTAGCTCGTCCTTTTTCCATTCGTAATCAGGATAACCAAATAATACTGCAGATAAATTAGTTGATGCAGGTGCAACTTCCTTTTGCAAATCATTTAAAGAAGTAACTTGTTCTACTTCCATTTTATCTATTAAATATTTTTTTGCAATTGGGTCGTATAGTGTGTAAAGATTCATTTGCTGGTACACACCATCAGGAGAGAAATAAATTTTAGTTATGCCATTCAAATATTTCTCAAGCGGTTTAAAGTAACGGTTATATGAAAGTAAATCTGTTTTGTTAGAGTGAATGTTGAATTTGTAACGTTCTATAAAAACAGTATCAAAAAAAGAAGTGCTATCAAACACTACCATTTTTGGAGCGGAATAATCTTTGCCCACTAAAACGGCAGCATACGTTATTTTAGATGTGCTATCGTTTTCCCAAATTGAATTTTTGATTATTTCAATTGCTAATTCGCTTTTATTTAATTTCTTTTTTAATGTTTCAAAATTCAAATATTCCTTTGGTTTAGAAAAAGCCGTTGAAGCTTGTGTTAACATTTTTTCCAATGAATTTAAAGTGTTCTCTTCATTCAGCAAATCAATTTCATTAATTTTGATCTCCTCCTTTGATAATTGATAATATTGCTGAAGATTTTTTTTCTGCTGAACCCAATTGAAAAACAAATTTTGTACTGTAGTATCTTTACTCGACTGCATTTCGCGATACATAGAACTTGCTTCATTTAATAAAATAGACTTAGTCCATAAACGTTCATCTATCAAGGCTTTAAACAAACTATCATCTTTTTCGTTCGGTCGTTTTGTATATTGTTCAACCACAAATTTTTCGAAGCTCTCAAATCTATTAGAGTTATTATAATAAAAAAAATTCTTTTCTTCATCCCCCATAAAAGCGAGATTTTCAGCAACAATTTTCTTATATCCATAAATTGCCTTTAAATGAAGTGTCCGAGCACTTTTATAATCACCTGACAAATCATTAACATTAGCTAAACTATGAATCATGTCCAAATAATTATAATTTGCTTCGCCATAATTAAACCTTAATAAACTTGCAGCTTCTTGATAACTATTTTTTGCCGCCTTATAATCTTTTATTGATGACTCTACTAAACCTTTTCCTGATAAAAACAAGGCGTAACGTTCGTGTTGCTTACCGATAGTAGTTTCCATCAACCTCAATGCTTTGTTTTTATATTCCAAAGCTTTCGAGTAATTTTTTTTAACAGCAGCAATAGCACCTAACTGATTTAGAATATTAGAATACCTGTCATGATTTTCGCCAAGCACTTTTTTATAAATTTCCTCGCAACGTATAAAACATTTTTCTGCCTCATCGTAATTGCCCCAGAAAAAATACAAAAGTCCAACATTGTTTAATGCGTTCGCATAATACTCATGCTCTTCACCACTTGTTCTTTCCCTAATAAACATAGCATGTTCAAGATAACGTTTTGCATCCATATAATTCCCGAGAACTCGATACAAATCCCCTAAATTATTACATGGATTAGCCATCTCAACATTATAAGTCATATTAGCTTTAGCGTACAAGTCAATACTTTTCAAAAAACACTTTTCTGCATTCGCAAAATCTGCTTTTGCTTTATATACTAATCCCAAATTGCTTAATAAAGATGCTTGATGTGACAAGGGAATACTTTTACAACTTGTTTGCAATCGATAAGCCTCAATAAAATACTGCTCCGCTGCAGAATTATTTCCTAGCAAACGATAACAATAAGCCAAATTGTTTAAAGTTGTAGTTTGCGATAATGTATCATTGGGGAAATTAAGTCGAGTAGCTTCAACTAAATTTCCAAATATAAAAACGGCTTCATTGTATTTTCCTTGTCCCTGTAATATCCTTCCCTTATTGGCTAAACAAGCTAAATACATCGCATCATTCTCCCCTTTCATTCCTTTGTAATAAAACAAAAGTGCTTCATTGTATGCGTGAGCATTTACATAATCATCCATATCAACTTTTAAATCCACATAATGTTTTAAGTAAGAAGAATATTGCTCGCTTGATGAACCTAAGTAATAAGCCAGTTTAGGAAGTGCAACAGCGTAATATTTATCAGACGTTTCATAATACCCCATTTCCTTTAAAACATAAGCCATGTTTGCCAAGTAAAATGCATAATCAAAACAAGTATCTGCTTTTAAACCATAAACTCTGTTTACTGCTCGCGCATAACAAGCTTGCGAACTATCGTAATTATTTGTCCATAAATAATAATCACCAAATGCGTTATCTAGTTCGGCAATACGCATAGGTTCTTTTTGTAAATCTTTTTGAAAAGAGTTTTTTAATTTTTGACCAATTTCAAAGCGTTTAGCATAATCTCTGGAAGTGTAGGTTTCTTCAAAATCGGTAATTGCTTGCTTATACGACTGCCCCTTCGCTCCTAAAACAGAACAAAAACAAATCAAAACAAGCAATAAATATTTACTAAAAACAACTTTCATTTACATAACAATTTGAAAAGCGGGGCAAGCCTTAAAAACCAAGTAGACAAACACCATTAATTTCACTATAAAAGTAGCATTATTTCTGTCTAAAATTACTATTGCAGATTGGAAAAAAAGCATACATTTGATGCCTATAATTACAAACAAAAATGGAAGTTACAGACATCAAAAAAAGCCCATTGGCAGAAAACCCAGTTATTGGACAAATGTTACAATACAATCATGAACAAATTGTTTTTTGTAATGATAATGAAACGGGTTTAAAAGCAATCATTGCTATTCACAACACAGTGCTAGGGCCAAGCCTTGGCGGTACACGTATGTGGAACTACAACAATGAAATGGAAGCGTTAAATGATGTGCTTCGTTTATCAAGAGGTATGACTTACAAATCATCTGTTGCAGGTTTAAACCTTGGCGGTGGAAAAGCTGTAATTATTGGAGATCCAAAGAAATTAAAAGGAGAAGCTTTTCTTCGTCGTTTCGGGAAATTTGTAAATAGCCTTGGTGGAAAATATATTACTGCTGAAGATGTGGCAATGAACAGCCGCGATATGGAAATTATAAAAATGGAAACTGACTTCGTGAGCGGCCTACCTGAATCAATGGGGGGAAGCGGCGATCCTAGTCCAGTTACAGCATATGGAGTTTACGTTTCTATGAAAGCTTCTGCTAAAGAAGTTTATGGTTCAGATTCGTTAAGTGGAAAAAAAGTGGTTGTGCAAGGCTTAGGAAATGTTGGAATGCACTTAGTTGAGCATTTATACAAAGAAGGTGCTGATATAACTGTTTTTGATATTAACGAAGAAAGAGTGAAAATGGCAGTTACAAACTACAAAGCAAAAGTTACAACTTCAGATGCCATGTTTGATTTAGATATGGACATTTATGCTCCTTGTGCTTTAGGTGGAACAGTTAATGACGAATCGTTAAGCAAATTAAAATGTAAAATTATTTGCGGTGCTGCAAACAACCAATTAGCTGAAGAGAAAAAGCATGGTGAAGCAGTAAAAGCAAAAGGGATTATTTACGCTCCTGATTTTGTTGTTAATGCTGGTGGTATCATTAACGTATATTATGAATTAGAAGGATATGTAAGAGAAAGAGCAATGGCTCATGCAGAAGGAATTTACAATACAACTTGGAACATTTTACAAATTGCAAAAAATGAAAACATTCCAACGTATGTTGCAGCTAACCGTATTGCTGAGAAAAGAATTGCAGATATTGGAAGAATAAAAATGTCATTCTAATTTGGAAATTTGAAAATGTGCCAATTTGAAAATGAAATTGGCAACGACAAAGTTGAAAGATTAGAACAACAAAATAATTACCAAATTAAATAATTATCAAATTTTCAAATTAATAAAATTTCGTTCTTTATGATTAACCGTCGTTTTTTGAGAGTAAAAGTAATGCAAGCACTTTACAGCTACATGCAATCGGCTAACACTGATTTGCCAAAGGCTGAAAAAGATATGTTTACATCCATTGATAAGGTGTATGAATTATACATATACCTAATTAATTTATTGATGGACATACATCACTCATCCACGATGTTTATGGAGGACAATAAAAACAAACGACTTCCAACTGCGGATGATTTAAATCCAAATTTAAAATTTGTAGAAAACCCAATTCTTGTTGGTTTACTAAGCAATATCACTTTAAAGAAAGAAATTACAAATCGTAAAGTTAGCTGGCAAAGTGATTTTGATTTAGTGAAAAAATTATTCAACGAAATTAAAGCTTCGGATGAATATAAGGAGTACATGTCAACAACTACAAGCACTATCGCTGAAGACAAGAAATTCTTAGAAAACATCATTCGTAATGTAATTGCTGATAGTACCGTTTTAGAATTTTGGTTAGAAGAAAAAAACATACATTGGGCAGATGATTATTTTATTGCAGTAAACGCATTGCTTAAAACCATTGAAACTGCAAAACCTGATGGTTCGGTTACACTTTCTGATTTATATAAAGATGCAGAAGACGACAAATTATTCGCAAGAATGCTTTTAACAAAGTGCATTATTCATAACGGAGAATACCAGGAATTAATTTCTGACAAAACACAAAACTGGGAAATTGAGCGTGTTGCTTTTTTAGATGTATTACTCATGAAAATGGCAATTACTGAAGTAATGCACGTTCCAAACATTCCAATAAAAGTTTCGATGAACGAATATATCGAAATCTCTAAGCAATACAGTACTCCTAAAAGTAAAATCTTCATTAACGGTGTATTAGATAAGGTTGTTGCTGAATTAAAAGCTGGCAATAAAATCCAAAAAACAGGTAGAGGTTTGTTGGAAAGCTAATCGGTTTTAGGTGAATTTAGTTAACGTTTTGCTTTAGTGCCATTTTTTATCTAACTTTGCTTAAATCAAATTTAGCATTATGACATTCAAAAATATTTCCATTATTGCGGTATTAATTAGTTCAGTACTTTTTACGCAATGTAAAAAAGACAAAACAGAAGATCCAACTCCTACGCCTACTCCAACAACACCAACCACAAGTACAGCACCAGCAACAATGACTCAGATGTTTGCGCAAAATGGCGTGCAGGCAGTAGCTGGTCAAGTTAGTATGGCAATTACTCAAACGGTAACCTTATCAGGTGTAAAAATAAATATCCCAAGTAGTGCTTTTATTACAGATGCTGGAGCTGCAGTTTCAGGTATGGTTGACATATCAGTAAAAGGTATTTTCACGAAAAGTGATATCATTTTAACTGGAGCTCCTGCTAATGCTGCGGGGAAATTAATTTCGACAAAAGGTTGTATTAAGGTTAGTGCATCTCAAAATAGTCAAACATTAAGAGTAAATCCAGGTGCTAACGTAGTTGTTAATGTTCCTGAGTCAGGTACTCCTGTTTCAAATCTTAAAAAATACTATGCTCAACAAATTTCCGTATCCGATACAGGGAAAATCTGGAGACCATCTACTGATACAGCTTCATTACAATATACTTATGATGCTGCAACTTCAAAATATTACTATCAAGCACGCTTAGATTCTGTAGCTTGGCTGAATACAGGTTATGAGTGGGACACTGTTGGTACAAAAACAACAGTATACGCAAGCCTTGACACTTCATACACATCAACTAACTGTACAGTTTATATTTCTTTGAATGGAAAAATGGTTGTTGGGGCGATGTACCCACAAGGAAATGGTTCTTTTTATATAAATAATATTCCTGTTGGAATTAACGTGAATTTCGTAGTTATTGCGGTTAAAAACGGAACCTATTACTCTGTTGTAACTCCTGCAACTATTACAACAAGTCACAATCAAACCTTAACACCACAATCAACTACATTAAGTAATATACAAGCGGCGTTATTGCTTTTACCATAAATTTTCCGAAAAATAATTTGAGTCCCGCCCAAAAAGCGGGACTTTTTTGTTAAATTAGTAGCGTATGTTGATAGCTAGGAGATCCAAGAAACTAATTATTTTAAGTGTATTTGCAATCGCTTGCATTGCTTTTACTATTTCTTGTTCCAACGAGCAACCAAAAACTGAAAACAAAAATATAAATAGTAAGATTGTTCTTTCGCCAGATATTGATGAATTGCTAAAAGACACCACAAAAGTAACTCCTATTGTAGATAGTCTTAAAAAAGAGTTCTTTGTTTCAAATGATTCGATGAGATTAGACATTCTTGCGCAGTTATCTGAAAACTGGAGAGCTTTCTCACTTCCATTGGCACAGGAACTCCTAAGTCAAAGTAAAAAAAATCAAAGCACTTATACAGAAGCCTTAGCTTATTGTAAATTTGGGATATACTATTATCGCGCCTATAAAATTGACTCTGCAAATTATTTTCTAGAGAAAGCTAGTTCTATTGGCGTTTCAAAAAACTTAAAAGCTATACAATCAGAATCGATTGCATGGCAAGGAGAAGTTCAGAGAAGACTTGGCAATAAAGACACCGCCATTATTTTACAAAAGAATGCTCAAGAAATTGCACGAACAATTAAAAACAAAAAAATTGAAGCTTTTAGTTTAATGGCGCAGGGTGAAGCTTACCGTGACCTATTCGAATTTGACAAGGCATTTGAGTGTTACAACAAATGCATCACAATTGCTCAAGAAATCGGAGACACTTACAAAATCATTATTTGCTATAATAGTATTGGTGATATTAACCGAGTGAAAGGAAATTACGTTAAAGCACTCGAGTATTTCAATAAATCCATGAATCTTGCTAAAAGCACTGGAAACAAAAGACCATTGGCTTATAGCTTAAATACATTAGGAGACATTTACAGTGCCCAAAAAGAATTTAGTAAAGCCTTAAAATTTTATGAAGAAGCGATTAAAATTGCAAATGAAATAGAGGATAAACTCCGTGTTTCGAACTTATATAATAGCATGGGTTTAACTCATGAACTGCTCAAAAATAAAGACATGGCTATTGAATTTTACAATCGTTCAATTAAAATATCAGAAGAGATTGGTAACACAGATAACATCGCACTTTCATATAGTAGAATTGGGTCGATGAAATACGATGATAAAAAGGTAAATGAGGCAATCGAATATTTTCAAAAAGCCTACAAACTATCTGAAGAAACAGGAAATGCTGGACAAATGTGTGATGACCTTCGCGATATGGGTCAGTGTTATTTTGATATTAAAGATTATAATAAAGCTAAAAATGTTGCCGAAAAAAGTTTAGCAATTGCACAAGAAACCGAACTTTTAGAAAACATTAAAACTTCTGCCTTTTTATTATATAAAATAAATTCAGAACTAAACAATCCTAATCAAGCCTTAAAAATGCTTTCTTTATTTATCGAATCAAAAGATTCGCTAAGCAACGAAGAACAAGTTAAAAAATTCGCTGCAGTTGAATACGAGGCGAAAGAAGAAGGATTAAAAGCGGAACAAGAAGCAAAAGAAAAAACATACAAAGCAGAGCGTGCGCGTGAAGAAGAAGAATTAAAAAGACAAAAAACAATTCGTTACGCATTTACCATTGGTTTTGTATTGGTATTAGTATTAGTTGTTGTTGTTTACAGAAACTTACGTGAGAACAAAAAGAAAAATGCAATTATCTTAGAACAAAAGAAAGAAGTTGAACACGCAAAAGAATTAGTTGAAGAAAAACACAAAGAAATTACTGACAGTATAAATTATGCTGAGCGAATACAACGAACCTTCTTGGCAACAGAAGAAAGCTTAAATAATAATTTAAAAGATTACTTTATTTACTTCCAACCAAAGGATGTTGTTTCGGGAGATTTTTATTGGTCGTATAAGTTAGCCGATGGGAATTTTTTAATGGCTACTGCAGATAGCACAGGGCATGGAGTTCCAGGTTCTATTATGAGTTTACTAAATATTACTAGTTTAGAAAAAGCTTGCGAGCATTACACTGAACCTGCTGATATTTTAAACCATACGCGCGCAACAATTATTGAACGATTAAAAAAAGATGGAAGCGCAGAAGGCGGAAAAGATGGAATGGACTGTAGTTTGATAAGTTTTAATTTTAGTAATAACACTATTAAATATTCCACAGCAAACAACCCAATTTGGATTGCTCAAGAAAACGGAACAAAATTATTGGAATTAAAACCAGACAAAATGCCTGTTGGTAAGCACGATAAAGACAAAGAACCATTCACGCAAAACACTGTTCAACTAAATAAAGGCGACGTGGTGTACTCACTCACAGATGGATTACCTGATCAATTTGGCGGAACTACTGGAAAAAAATTCATGTCGAAAAGATTAAAGGAACTACTACTTTCTATTTCACAAGAACCTATGAAAGAACAAGGTGAAAAAATTAAAGTAATCTTAAATGAGTGGAAAGGTAATTTAGAGCAGGTAGATGATATTACTCTTATTGGTGTAAGGATATAAAAAATCCCCTTCACTTCGACAAGCTCAGTATGAACTTCAGCTCAGGAGGACTTTTAAATCAAACTGAATAAGCTTATTTAAAACTATCCAATGTATCTTTAATAATCTTAACGCATTCTAAAATTTGTTCTTCAGAAATAACCAATGGCGGTGCAAAACGAATAATGTCACCATGTGTAGGCTTAGCTAATAAACCATTATCAGCAAGTTTTAAGCAAACATCCCAAGCAGTTTTGCCATTCATTTCTTTTATAACAATAGCGCTTAACAAACCTTTACCTCTAACAACAGCAAGCATTGGGTGATTAATTGCTTTTAATTCTGTTCTTAAAATATTTCCTAAGTATTCAGCGCGCTCAGCTAATTTTTCATCTTTACAACTTCTAAAGCTGCAACTGCAACTGCGCAAGCCAATGGATTTCCACCGTAAGTAGAACCATGTTGCCCCGGTTTAATACATAACATAATTTCATCATTAGCTAACACAGCTGATACAGGGTACATTCCACCTGAAAGTGCTTTACCTAAAATTAAAATATCAGCATGTACATTTTCCCAATCGCAAGCAAGTAAACGGCCTGTACGTGCAATACCTGTTTGAATTTCATCTGCAATAAAAAGTACATTATTCTTTTTGCAAATATCAAAAGCTCCTTTTAAATATCCTTCATCTGGAACCATTACACCTGCTTCACCTTGAATAGGCTCAACTAAGAAAGCTGCTACATTTTTATCTTGCGCAGCTTTTTCTAATGCAGCTAAATCATTGTATGCAATAACTTCATAACCTGTATTAAAGGGTCCGAAATTTTTACGCGCATCTTCATCGATGCTAAAAGAAATAATATTGATTGTGCGCCCGTGAAAATTATTAGCACACACTAAAATTTTAGCTTGATTTTCAGCGACACCTTTTTTCTCGTATGCCCATTTACGCGCTAGCTTCAAAGCTGTTTCAACAGCTTCTGCACCAGAGTTCATTGGAAGAACTTTGTCGTAATTAAAATAATCACAAATATATTTTTCGTAAGCACCTAACTTATCGTTATGAAATGCACGCGATGTTAAAGCAAGCTTTTGCGCTTGTTCAACTAAAGCCTTTACGATTTTTGGGTGACAATGACCTTGGTTAACTGCACTATATGCCGAAAGAAAATCGTAATACTTTTTTCCTTCTACATCCCATACAACTGCACCTTCACCTTTATCTAAAACAACAGGTAGTGGATGATAATTATGCGCACCAAATTTTTCTTCTAATTCAATTAACTCCTGAGAGCGAGTTTTATTTTCTGTCATTGCCAACATGATTTCGATTTTATCTTACAAAAATAAGGTAAAAAAGGCGAATTTACCTAATCATTTAGGGGAAATCACTCAACAAAACATTCACTAAAAGTGCGGTTTGCCTAATGTTTAATTCAAATAACGTCTTAAAACCCACGCAATTGTTTCGTGTTGTCCCATCAGTCCTGTAAGGAAATCAGCGGTTCCAGCATCTTTGTTTTTATCCATGCTTGTATTAACGTCATTACGTAATTCAGCAATAATCCATTCATGATCGTGCAATAATTCTTTAATTACATCCTTTTTTGAAGCATACACATTTGGACTTTCATTTAAGGTGCTTAACGAAGAAAATTCTTTCATTGTACCAATTGTGTTATGACCTAATTTACCAATACGTTCGGCAACCAAATCAATTGATTCTTCTAGCTGCTTGTAATGATCTTCAAATAATTTATGTAGTTCCATAAAACTTTCGCCGCTCACATTCCAATGCGCTTTTCTAGTTTTAACATATAACATCATTTCATTTGATAAAACTATAGACAAAATACTTGCCCCGTCTTTTAAATGCTTTTGAGAAATTCCAATATTTGTTTTCATGGCTATTATTTAATTATTTTTAATTTGGTCAAGATTGATTTTTTGGAGTTAGCTGGAATAATATTTCCCAATAGTGCTCCCCAAGGTTTTAAGGATTCGATGTTGTCGAAAATAATTTTTATGATGGCCATTATCGGAATTGATAAAATCATTCCAGGAATTCCCCACAATGAGCCGCCAATAATAACTCCTATCATAGTAACTAATGAATTTATACTTACTTTATTCCCAACTATTTTTGGAACGATAATATTGTTATCAATAAATTGAACAACAATATTTACAATAATAATTCCTAGTATAAGATAAACATCTGTTGAGTTGCCAAGAGTCGCAAAAATTGCAATACTACCTGCAACCAAAATACCTATGTATGGAATTAAATTTAAGAGCGCCGTTATTGCACCAAGTAAAATAGCGTAATGTATCCCAAGTATCAAAAAACCACTTGTAGTAAGGATTCCAACGATCCCCATTTCGATAAATATGCCTACAATATAACTTTTAATTACTGACTTGATTTTGCTTAGTACTTCAACAAGTATGTCTTCATTTTTATAACGAACCATTTGATATAAAAAAGTAATAAATAAATTTCTATATAAAAGAATTAAAAAGCAATAGATAGGAATAAGAACAATACTTAAGGCAGTATCTGTAAATGAACTCAGTGTATTGCCCATAAATTGGCTATCACCATTCATGCTTTTTTGAGCAACCTGTTGCATGTAATTATCTTGCTTATTGTAACTTAAATTGTATTTGTTTTTAACCCAATGCTGAGCGCTTTCATAATGTATTAAAAGGTTTTTCTTAATCTGAATCCAATCATTCGTCATGTCGGATATTTGCCAGGAAATTAAAAGCACGACGACTGTAATCACAGCAAAAAATAATATAACGGAAACAATAGCTGCCAATCCGTGAGTAAACCTTAATTTTAAATTTAAAAAAGAAGCTACCGGGCTTAGAATAATAGCGAAAAGTAAAGCTAATACAAGTGGTATAAAAATGTTTTGGCCTATATATAAAATAGCAATGATTATACTTAAACTAACAAGTACAACCGTGAATTTTATTAAAGAAGAGGTTTTTGCGCTTATATCCATTATGATTCTTTATTTTCGACTGTTTTTTTAATTATTTTATTCATAATCATAGCTCCTACCATTTTTATTTCATCTGCGTTCTTCACAACTTTGTTTGTTACGAGAAACTTTATTGCTGCACCCATGATTTTTGTTATTGGATTATGCGATTTCCCTACAATAATTTTTTCAGCTACCATTCCGCTAGTAATACCAAGTGTTGCGTTAACTAATGAAGTTTTTACTTCTGGACTAGAAAAAATATTTTTAAATGTTTTTTTAATTAAATTGATTGGCGTTAAGCCATCTTGTGTTATTTTTAATTGCTCTCTTAACAAAATCAAATCTGCATCTCGCAAACTCTCCATTCGCTCAATTTCAATTCGTAATTCGTTTACTGTTGTGATTTTTTGCATAATGCGGTTGTTAATGATGTAATAATAGAGTTACTTATATTCATTTTTATTTTTTTACGAAATAAAAGAAGTATGATTGCCAATAATACATAGAAGCCAGTAACTGAAAGAAAACCAAAATAAGTTTTACCTAACAAATCACCTATCCAAAGAGCTGCTGCTATATTCAAAGATAAAATCCCTAATAAAAGGAAAATTGATATTACCAATTGAAAAATAAATTTCGAAAGAAAATCCGAAGATCTATCAACAGCTTTTAATTTGATTAGTTCGACACTTGTTTTACCATATTCCTTAACCCTGTCGAACAAGGGTTCTATTAAATTTTCACTTGCGTCCATCTTATTTTTTATTGATAAATCGTTACCCATTCTTTTATTAATAAAACGTTAGCCGAGATTTTTGTGTAAACACATCTGTCTCGACTACGTTTTACCTGAAACTAACTAAACTATCTTAATCGAGAATCCTTCTTTAAAAGAATTCTCCTTTATTATGTATTAGCTAACCTTTTCTTTCAATGCTTCGAATTCGCTTTTTGCTTCTTCAAACATAGTATTGAACTTTTCTTTTAACGCATCTTTAAAATCATCTGTTTTACCAACAATTTTTTTACGTGTTTCACTTCCTTTATCAGGAGCAAAAAGAATTCCTAATATGCCACCTATAGCAGCACCTACTACTAATGCACCAATAATCTTACCTGTGTTGTTTGAGTTTTCCATTTTTTGTTTTATTTATTTTATTATTATTAAATACTTTTTCCTTTTATAAGACGAAGAATTATTGCGATGACAGCTATAACAAGAAGTATGTGAATAATTCCGCCTGCATGAAAGCCAATAAATCCAACTGCCCATAAAATAACCAAAATCACTGCTATTGTATAAAGAATATTTCCCATTTTATTTTATTTGTTTTCTTTTTTTGTTTTATCTGACTTAGTATCTATACCTGTTCTATCAGGATCAACTTCACGTTTTGGCTTATCAAACTTATCTTTTCCATCCTTTTGTGTAGGATCGGAGTTAATATCAGATCCTGATTTATCAGCATCTTTATCTGAACCTGTGTTATCTGACTTCTTTCCGAAGTTTATAGGATCTATTTCCATCATTTCAAAACTTAGTTTTCGATTAAATGAAATTCCTTTTTATCTGTTCCATCCATATAATAATACCAAAATTGTTTTTCTTCCAATTTAAGTATGAATAATGTTTGAGAAGACTGATTATTTATACCTGTCAATTTTATCTCCATATCTTTATTTTGAAATTCCCATTTGCCAGTTCCGTCAAGAACTCCGAAATCGTATGAATAAGCTCCATCTTTTGTATAAGTCTCTGTATATCCAGTAACTAAAGAAGTATAATCTGTTCCGTTAACTTTGTAGTTGTCAATTTTCCATGAGTTTGAAACACGTTCTGTTCTCGAACGGAAACTTACTGCTGGTCCATCAGGATATTTTTTACAACTCTGAATGGTTGGCATTGCTAAAGCAATAAATAAAATTGCTAATACCGATAATTTATTCTTTGTTTTCATTTTATTATTTGTTTAATTGTTATTTGTTTATTACTAAAAGTGCAGCGCTAAACCAAAAGTTGAAATACCTGAAGATAAATCGAGGAATAAACCTGCCTTATTATTAAGATGATACTCAGCTCCTAAATGTCCGTCTAAATACAAACTACTTGAGCCACGGTGAACAACTGTTTCGCCATAATATCCACTTTCCCAAACTGTTTTTCTATAAGCATATCCCAAAGAACCTGCTAAATAGAAATCCCATTTCGAATTTGCTTTTAAGATTTGATCAAAATAGTAAGTACCTTTTACACCAACAGGTATAACTGTTTGGCGGTAACTATAATTACGGTATTGATGATTATCATTTCCCCAATAATTATATCTTTGGTAAGAGTAATAAGTAATGAATGGTGCCAAGGCAAAATTCTTTGCAACATCAAACTCAAAGTTTGCATGTACAACTGGAATTGTTGAGCCTATGTAACCATAATATCCTACACCCACTCCTGCGTTTAATGTATTACCGTATTTTTCTGTTGTACTTGTTTCCTGCGCCATTATAGAGCCAGATAGAGCAATTGTCAGAATTAGAATTGTTAGTTTAATTTTTTTCATGTTGTTTTTTTGTGATTAAATTTCTTCGACAAAGGTGAGCTTTACCTGTACCTATTGTGTTACAAAATAAGTCCCAATAGTTACATCATTCACTCTTTTCTATTTTTGAATTAATTCCTGCTCCGCTTTATATTTATTAAGTAGTGTACTTAAAGAATCGAGGTAGGTATTCAAATTTTTAAGAGTTATTTCTGGATCATTATCTATTGGAATAGTTACTGGCATTTCCTCTATGTACTTGGATAGCTCAGGATATTTATCTTTAATTAGCATCGTTATGCTTAATATATTTGCGTTTATCCGTTGCTCCTCTGTATCATTATTCTTGCTTACCATATCAATTTGTTTTATTGAACATTAAATAATCCTCAACAACCATAAAATCAATAAGATTAAAGCAATAACCAAAAGAATATTTATAAATCCTCCTAATCCAAAACCTCCACTTATTAAACCTAAAGCCCACAAAATCAACAATACTAAAATTACTATCCAAAGTAAGCTCAATCCATCGCCGCTGCTTGCAACCATACTTCTTTTACTAAAGAATGAACGTTTATTCTCTTTAGATGGAAATATTTTAAAAGTTGGAGCTGACTTTAATAGATTTTTTGAAGCATGATGTGTTTTATTAACAACAGGCTTTTTGCTTGAACTAGCCATTAAAGTTGATTTATCTGTAATAGGATTCACAACTTCAGAGTTATTTGAATTATTTTCCTTTACAATTTCTTTTGAAGGAATTAAAACTGTTGATTCATTTGTTTTTTGATGAACAATTTTATTGTCTTCATTTTCTTTAGCTACTTTATGCTTGCCTTTATTATGGGCAATATAATATCCTTTTGTGTAATGACGCTTCGTGATCGAACCATTTGTCCCGCATGACGATACAAAGGCAATAATTAGTAAGCAAAATATATTTAATGTAATTATTTTTTTCATTTTGATTGTTTTATTTTTTATTTAATTTTTATTTATTGGAAATATTCTCTTACAAATGCCTTTTGTTGATTTTCAGTCATTTTATCCGTGTCTATTGTTTCTACCTTTTTGAATTCTAAATCTCTATTAGTTCTCAGCAAATTCATTAGTTCTTTCTTAGCCTCCGTTTGACCAAACAACACAATTTCATCGTAATGACTTATAACTTCTGTTATGTTTTTGTAGTAAGAATGTAAATGACCTTGCTCCTTGTTATGCATTAAATTTTCGTTCTTACTAATGCTGTGCTTGTCGTGATGATCAAAATCTGATTTAATTACATTTGTAATAAATTCTTTACCAGCAGGTTCAATAAGGTAAGCGCTACTATGATCCATGCACACGCCAATTAATTTTATTTGTTTCATTTTGTTTTGTTTAAATAAGCTTGCGCATTGCTGCGCAAGCATGTTACTTAGTTATTGCTAAAAAATCTATATCCTATAGTCGCTTGGTACCAAACATTTTTGTAACGTGGAGTTGTAACTGTTCCGTCGCCATTATTATTTTGAACATCCCAACCAGCTCTTGCACCAAAAGTGAAATGATTTACATTAACATCAATACCACCTGTTAAGCACAAAGTGTTCTTACGTATATTATCTGTTTCAAATTCTTGCTCTTGAGCAATGCTTGTACTTGCATTTGCAAAAACATCCTTTTGACTAATTAAATATGAATATTGAGGTCCTGCTACAATACTTAAGAAAGGAACTGGCTTTACAGCAAACAATAGAGGTACATCAATATAATTTGTTGTACGTGTAAACTTATACGTACTACCTAAAATAACACCCGTAGCTTTAAATCCTTTTTGAGAAAATAATACTTCAGGTTGAATGCCGAAGAATTTACCTAAAGGAATCGAAGCAAAGGCTCCTACTGCAGCTCCAACTTTAGGGTCAGCACGAAATGCCTCGCCTTGTTCATCATAAACATTTGAATAATTTGCTCCGCCTTTTAAACCAAACATCAACCTTCCACGCGAATCATTATCGCCATCTTGCGCAATTGCATTACCAGTTAAAGAAATAACTGCAGCAATTAATAAAATTGTCTTTTTCATATTATTTTGTATTAGTATTATTTACATTAAATTCATTAACAGCTTTCGCTAATTCAATCATATCATGTGTAAACTCATCTCTAAAAAGAATCCAACCTTCTTTACCCTCTTCTTTGTAGTTGTCCATTTTGTATTTCATGTCAGTATTCTTCTTCTCCAATTCAGCCACTTTAGCAACGTATTCTGCTTTTGCACCCTTCTTATCTTTTTCAATGCGAGCCTTAAACTCTGCAATACTTTTTTCATTAGCCGCAATAGCCTCTGCCTTTTCAACTCTATACTTTACAATTTCTTCAATGTATTCCTTATTAGCTTTATCTAAATCTACATTCGCCTCTGTTACTTTTTCTTCTGCGTTCTCCACTTTTTCTGCTGTAGTATTACAACTAGTTAGGGTTGAACCGATAATTAATGTTGTTACTGCAAATACTAAAATTGACTTTTTCATTTTGTTACTTATTATTATTGATTTATAATTCAGAAATTAATTTGTGTAATTCTTCTTTTGTCTTTCCTAGTTTTATTTGGATTCTGCCTAGCATTTCATCTTGCTTGCCTTCTACCAATAACAAATCATTATCAGTTAACAAGGCGAATTTTTGTTTCAGCTTTCCTTTAGTTTCGTTCCAATCTCCTTTTAATTCAGTTATATTTTTCATTGCTCTTAATTTTATTGTGAAGTAATTTCCACGCAACAAAGGTGAGCTAAACCGAAGCGGAATGTGTTACAAGGATTACTTGATAAGTTACATGATTCACATATTGAATGGTTAACAAACAAAAAAGCACCGCCTAAACAAGCGGTGCTTTCTAAAAGAGTTCTCTATTTCTATTTTTTTGTTATTATAAATTCTGTCCTTCTGTTTTTCTGATGATTTTCTTCCGAACATTCCGCAACAACTGTTCCTTCGCAAGCACAACCATTAACAAGTTTCGTTTCTCCATAACCTTTTGATGTAACACGATTCGGATTTGAAATTCTACTTTTTATGTACGTAGAAGCTGATTTAGATCGTTGATTAGATAGTTTCATGTTGTATGCTTTTGAAGCCCTACAATCAGTATGAGAGCTTAATTCAATAGCCATTGATGGATTTTCGTTTAATACTTTCACAATTTTATCCAACTCCTTCTGCGCATCTGGTCGAATGTTATGCTCATGAAAATCGTAATAAACAGGATTAAATTCAACTACTTTACCTAAATCATCTCCAACTTCCATCTTTGGAACAATAATTTTTTCTTCCTTCATAGTAAGCAAAACATCTGTCTTAATAATTAAATCTTTACCAAATGAATTGGCATTGCTGTTTCCCTCCATGTATTTTTCTTTCTTTCCGTTTAGTTTGAAATTCTTATCAGAAGCAACTGAGAATGAATATGCGCCATCATCCTTTGTAGTAACAGTATCCAATACATTTCCTTTATCATCTGACAAAGTAATGAATGTTAAGGGTATAGCATGCTCTGTTTTATCCTTCGCAATTCCAATAATTCTTTTTCCAAAGTTTAGGTCTTTCAACAAATCAACAGTATACATATCATCACTTCCCTTACCACCTGCTCTGTTAGATGAAAAATATCCTTTTTTTGTTTTATGATCAAGTACAGCTGCAAAATCGTCATTTTGAGTATTTACTGGAGCGCCTACATTGTAAACATTGTTTACTTCCTGACCACGTATAGAACAAACAAAAACATCCAATCCCCCAAGTCCATAACGACCGTTAGACGAGAAAAAAAGCGCACCCATATTTCCATTATAAAAAGGAAACATTTCATCACCTTCAGTATTTATTTGATTACCTAGGTTTTCTGGTTTTGTCCATTCACCTTTTGCATCCTTTGTAGTTCTGTAAATATCTGCTTTACCAAAACCTCCCGGCATATTACTTGTAAAATACATAGTATCGCCTTTTGCCGTTAAGCAAGGATGTCCAACTGAATAATCTTTATTGTTAAGGAAAAAGGGAACTGGCTTCGACCATTTCTTATCCTCCACTGAACGAAAATAAATTTCTAAGTTTACAATTTTTTCTCCCTTAGCTACATTGCGGGTATTTCTTGTGAATGCCATGTAGTTTCCATCAGTAGTAAAACTTGCTGGGCCATCATTCATTTTGCCATTTATACTCTTATCAAAATCATCCGCGTTCTTTAACTGATTATCTTTTACATCTGCTTCATAAATATTCAAATAAGGCAAACCATCGCGATTAGTTTTACGTTGAATCATTTTTGGCGTAGCTCTGCTTGAAGCGAAGACAACCTTTTCCTTATAATAACTCGCTCCAAAATCTCTTGCGTCTGTATTAATATCTAAATGATTTATTTTAAATGCACCCTGATCCGCAACTAAATCATTAAACTTAGATTTATTAAGAACATAATCTTTAGCTCTTAAATCAGTTGGTTTTTGTTCAACAAATTTATCCATCCATTTATTTGATTCATCATACTTAGCATCGTATCTTAAAATCATTGCATAATTATAATGGTCTTCAGGTAAATTACCGCCAGGAGTATTCACCAATTTAGAATAAGCTACCTCTGATTGAATGTGCTGATGCATTTGATGATAACTATCCGCTAGCTTACGCTGTCCATCAACTGTAAGGTCTTTGGCATGAGTATAGGCGTCAATTGCATCATCAAAAGAATAAACAAAATAGTATTTATCGCCCTTTTTTTCCTTTTTAGATTTTTCCTGTGCATTACTGTTCATTGCAAAACAAATAAATGCAATAAGTGGAATATATAATTTTTTCATTTCTTTAGTTTTTATAGATTAAAAATATCTTGGTGAGTGAATCTGCTTTTTACTTGGGAATATAAAATCATAGCGTAACATGATTTCATGACTTCCCATATTGTATTTAAATGTTCTAAGTCCATAAGACCAATCAAACGAATAACCAATGTGTAATTGATTTGTAATATCAAATCCAATTAATACACCAGCAGCATCACCTGTACGATACATACCACCAAGCAATAACTTTTTCCCAATAATAAACGACGCTGTTAAATCAGCTTGAATTGGAGCCGCAGCAGTTACTTTAACTAAGGTAGTAGGTTTAAAATCAAGATTATCACTTAATTTAATAACTGTTCCTGCAATTAAAAAGTAATGACGTTGTTCCTTTGCTGTTAGCGTACTCCCATTTACTTGATTAATTACCGAGTAAGAATTTTGCATCAAATTTGGAACCGACACACCAGCATAAAAGCGCTCGCGTGAATAATAAATACCAGCTCCAAAATTAGGAGTGATGCGATTATTAATATTATTTTGAAAAGTTGGGTCGCCAATTTGATCCAAATTAAGTCCTTCTAAATTAGCTTGGAAAAATTTTGCACCACCACTTAAACCTAGAGCCAATTTCGACTTTTTGTTTAAGTTCATTCGGTATGCAAAATCAACTTTTATAGAGGTATTATTACTAACTCCTATCTTATCATTTAAAACCGACAAGCCCATACCAATATGCTCACTTGCAATTGGTGAATGCATTGTTAAAGTTTGTGATGAAGGTGCTCCTTTAAAATCAAGCCACTGAGAGCGATGCAATCCTGTAATTGTTAAAGCATCTCTGCTCCCCGCATAGGCGGGATTAACCGCCAGGGTATTGTACATATAATGTGTAAACATAGGATCTTGTTGTGCATAAGTACTTGTTGTACCTATTAGCAAAACCGCTGCTGCTACTATTTTTTTTATTGTTTTCATTTTTTAAAATTTTTATATAATGTGTTAGTATTGACTATTTATTTAAGTAAATAGTTCCTTTATAAACTGGAGTTCCATCTTTTAAGTCAAGTAAGTAGAAGTAAGTACCAACTGGTAAGTCATCGCCACCAACTCTAATACCCATTTCAGCTTTACCATCCCACTCATTTTTGTATGGACTTGCTTCGAAAACTTTATTTCCCCAACGATTAAAAATTGTAAATTCATTTTTGGAGAATCTATTAATTCCTCGAATAACAAATAAATCGTTTATTAAATCTCCATTAGGAGAAAAACCTTCTGGTATATTAAAATCAGTTGGAAATGTTTCGACAGAAGAAAAGTTGTTTGAGAAATTAGGGTCTGTTTCATTTCCTTGAACCAATGCATTGTTCACATAATTTCCATCAGCAATAACTGTAGCAGTAATTGTTAATGTTGCCGATGCACCATTTGCAAAGTTTCCAATTGTCCAAACTCCAGTAGTAGCATTATACGAACCTGTTGTTACAGTTGACGAAACAAATACATAACCACTTTGTAAAACATCAGTAACTTCTACACCTGTTGCATTAGTTGGGCCATTGTTTGTTGCAGTAATTGTAAATACAACCGTTGTACCAATAAATGGAATAGTATCATCAACTGTTTTAGTAATACTTAAATCTACATCATTACACACATTAACTGCAACAATTGCTGAGGAAGTTAATGAACCACATGAATTAACAGTAACCACTAAATCATACGTTCCTGCATTTATTGCTGTTGCAGAAAGTATTGTTGGATTTTGTGTAGTTGAAGAGTATCCGTTTGGACCAGTCCAATTATACGTTGCATTTAAAACTGCTTGTGCAGATAAATTTATTGAATTACCTATACAAACTGGAGAGTTGCTACTAGCAACAGCTACCGGAATTAGTGTAATAGTTAAGGCAACATTTACTGAAGTATCAGTTGGAGAACAAGCTCCGCTAATAACCACATTATAAAATGATGAAGTATCAGAGATAGATGCAGGATTAATTGTTAAGGTTGCTGTAGTAGCGCCTAAAATATTTCCGCCGTCAACTAAATCTACACTTCCTTTTCTCCATTGGTATGTTAAAGTTGAACCTGTTGCTGCAACTGAAAAACTAACTGAAGTTCCTGCACAAATTGCTTGGCTTAAAGGTTGAGTAATAATCATTGGGCTATTTAATTGCAATGAAACATTTATTGATGTATCATTTGGTGCACATCCTCCAATTATAACAACATTATAAAATGATGATGTATCAGAGATAGTTGCTGGATTAATAGTTAAAGTTGCAGTTGTAACACCTGAAATATTTCCTCCATCAATTAAATTTACAGTTCCTTTTCTCCATTGGTAAATTAATGAAGAACCTGTTGCATTTACAGAAAAACTAACCAAATCACCTGAACATGCCGTTTGACTTACAGGTTCAGTAGTAATAATTGGACTATTTAATTGCAATGAAACATGAACTGATGTATCACTTGGTGGACATGTTCCTGTAATAACAAGGTAATAATTTGAAGAAGTATCAGAGATAGAAATCGGACTAATTGTTAAGGTTGCTGTTGCAGCTCCCGAAATATTTCCTCCATTAATTACATCTGTATTTCCTTTTCTCCATTGGTACGTAAGGTTTGAACCTGTTACAGTTGCAGAAAAAACAACTGAGTTTCCAATACATGATACTTGTGAACTAGGTTCTAAAGTAATAAGTGGTGCAGTTTCAATAAGTAATGAAACAAATATTGATGTATCATTTGGAGAACATCCACCAATTATAACAACATTATAAAATGAAGATGTATCTGTAATAGTTGCTGGATTAATTGTTAAGGTTGCTGTAGTAGCACCTAAAACATTTCCGCCATCAATTAAATCTACATTTCCATTTCTCCACTGATAAGTTAAAGCTGAACCTGTTGCATTAACTGAAAAACTAGCTGAGTTACCCGAACAAATTGTTTGACTTAAAGGTTCTGAAATAATAATTGGTCCGTTTAATTGCAAAGAAACAAATATTGATGTATCGTTTGGAGAACAAGCTCCACTTACAACTACATTATAAAAAGAAGAAGTGTCTGTAATACTTGCAGGATTAATTGTTAAGGTTGCTGTTGTAGCTCCAGAAATATTTCCTCCATCAATCAAATTAGTTGTTCCATTTCTCCACTGATATACAAGTGATGAACCAGTAACATTAACTGAGAAGTTAATTAAATCACCCGAACAAGCCGATTGACTTAAAGGTTCTGAAACAATAATTGGATTACCCAACATTAAAGAAACAAAAAGAGAAGTATCATTTTGCGCACAAGCACCTTGATCAATAATCACAACATTATAAAATGATGATGTATCAGAAATACTTGCTGGGTTAATTGTTAAGGTTGCTGTTGTAGCTCCAGAAATATTTGCCCCATTAATTAAATTTACATTGCCTTTTCTCCATTGATAAGAAATGTTTGAACCAGTTGCTGTAACAGAAAAATTAACTAAACTTCCTGCACAACCACCAGTTTGACTAATAGGCTCAACTGTAATTACAGCTGGACTTGAAATAATTAAAGCAGCATCAGGAGAAGTGAAATTCCCTCCACAGCCACCACTTGTAATAACAACATTATAATCTGTTGCTGCAGCCGATAAACCTACTGGATTAATAGTTAATGTTGCAGTTTGTGCGCCTGAAATATTTCCAGCGTCAACTAAATTTGTATTTCCTTTTCTCCATTGGTATAAAAGACCAGTTCCACTTGCATTTACAGAAAAGCTTGCAGAACCGCCTACGCATGCTGTATCATTTACAACTTGCGCATCTATAGTTATTGAAGAAGGAATCGTTACCGTTACTGCTGTTGTAGTAATTGCACCATTTATAGTAAGTGCTCTTCCATTGATTTCAACACCAGGTTGTAATAAAAAAGCACCATCAACAATCATTGTTCCGTTAAATATTGAATTTACTCCAATATCAACTGCGCCATTTATTTTCCAAAAAATATTTTTTGCTTGCGCGCCATTCATTAATACAACTCTTGAATTTGCAGTTGCATTAAAGGCTCCAAATAGTTGAAAAACGAATACTGCATTTGGATCTCCTTGTGCATTTAAATAAACTGTATCTGTTAAAGTAGTAGCTGAGTTTAATAAGTAAGTATGTGGTGTAAGAACAAGATTATGTCCGAACAATGGCGGAAACAATAATTCAATATCAAAAGGTAAAGCTAAAAGATAACTATTAACATTCCCTAAATCTGTTGCTGCAGCCATAGTTGAAGGATCTCCTGTTGGATGCAATGCGCCTGTAACTTCCGCACCTGTCCACCCACCAAGCGCTCCAATTGCATTACCAACATCGCCGGTAATATTTGAAACAGGTGTATTAGCAAGTGCTCCATTTGAAGAAAGTATTGCATAACAAGCTGAAGCAACAAATGTAGGCGCAACAGGCCCAACATTAACTGCGCTTCCGCAACCAATAGGTGTATATGCTAAAATTTCGCTTGTAAGAATAGCTCCATTAATTGCAATTGCTCTACCTTCAAGTGTATCACCTACATTCATAGTAATAGCAGCATTATTAGCGATAATCGTTCCTTTCATACTTGCGCCGGTAGCTATACTCACAGCTCCTTCAACTTTCCAAAAAACATTACAAGCTAATGCTCCATTAACTAATTTAATTCTTGAATTTGTATTAGTAGCAAATGGCCCTTGAATTTGAAAAATAAAAATTGCATTGGCATTACCTTGCGCATCTAATATTAATTCTCCGTTCATGGTTGACGCACTTGGTAAAGTGTGTACACCAGCATTTAAAATTTGCCCATTTCCTAATAAAATACCAGGAGCATTTGTTGAAGGTGCAAGATTAAGAAAGTTGTACGTTAATAAAACATCCGCTGCACAAGCTGCATTATCCGCATGCCCCGCAAAGGTCATTACACCATCAACATTTCCGAAACCAGTTACTGCGCCAGCAACCGAACCAACATTGCCGGTTACTTTTGTAAGGAATCCTGTTCCTGTATTTGTTATAGCGCCAGCGGTACTAAATAGTGCCCACTTGGCTGCTGTTCCCAAAGGAGGTGCCTGTCCGAAATTTACTTTCGGTAAGACTAACAGCACAAAGACTGTTATAATAAATTTTAATTTACTTTTCATTTGATATAGATTTATTGTTGATTTAATTTTCACGATGCAAAGGTGCAGTTCAATAAACGGTATATGTTGTACAAGAGCCGTGATTAGTTACATCATTCACACATTAAACAAAAATTACTTAAACAAAAAAATCCCCTCGAGTACTCGAGGGGATTTAATTTTATTAGGATAAAATTTATTCAGCAATCAATCTACCAGACTGAATTGTTTTGTTATTTGTAATTGCTCTGTAGAAATAAATTCCCGGAGGTAAATTGCTAGTATCAATAGTAGTTACACTTTTAGTAATATCAGTACTTATAACTTCAGCTCCAAGAGCGTTATAAATTTTAATACTTGATTTATTACTTAATAAGTCATTGTTTAATACAATTGAAAGAGTTGAAGTAAAAGGATTAGGATAAATTGAAACTGCATTTGCTTCATTTTTTGAATCATGAGAAGCGATTCCAATTGGATTACAAACTAAAAACGAAACAATACTATCAGCTGCTGTTTGAATTGCCCCAGTAGTTGACATTGCTCTTCCGAAAAGTTGAACACCTGTAGTTAAGCTAACTGCACCGTTGTTTGCAATGATAGTTCCATTAAAAATTGAATAATCATTAATGCTTACAGCACCATTAACTTCCCAATAAACATTTTTTGCTTGAGTACCATTTGTTAAAACAACTTTTGAATTTACTGTTGTTTCAAAAGCACCGAAAACTTGAATTACGAATACTGCGTTTGCATTTCCTTCACCATTCAAGTAAAGCGTATCGTGTAGCATAGTTGCGCCATTCATAATATATGTATGAGGAGTAAGAACTAAATTACGACCAAACTCAGCAGGAACTCTTAATTCAATATCTGGTGTTAATGCATTTAAGTAAATTGAAGCGCTTAACAAATCTGCTGCACTATGAGCTGTAGAAGTATCAGGGATTAAATGTAGTGTTCCATTTATTAATAAAGAATCATAACCAATAGTTAAACCAACATTTGTTCCAACATCACCTTTAACAGTTGTAATACCTGCATTAGTAACTGGTCCATCCGAAGGAAACACTGCATAACATGCTGCTACTCCTAAATTTGGGGCAATAGGTCCGTTATGAACTGCACTTCCACAACCTGTTGGAGTATATACCATAGCTCCATCAACCAAAATAGCTCCAGCAGTTGACATTGCTCTTCCTTCTAATGTATCGCCAACACCAATACTAATTGCAGCGTTGTTTGCAATAAGATTTCCGCGCATTGTACTTCCTGAAGCCATGCTTATAGCACCTTCAACTTTCCAAAACACATTACATGCTAAAGCGTTATTAATTAATTTCACTTTTGAATTTGTACCAGTAGAAAGTGTGCCTTCTACTTTAAAAATAAATACTGCATTTGGATTCCCTTCTGCATTTAATGTAAGATCTAAATTTAAAGTGGTTGCAGCAGCAATAAAATAAACACCTGCAACTAATGTATCTCCATTTCCAAGTAGAGAAGAAATAGTATCAGTAGGAATTGTAGTATCTAATTGCCCATAAAGAGTCAATAAATTTGATGCGCACAAAGCACTTGCACCATCATTGTCATGTATGTTTCCATTAACATTAACAAAAACAGTAGTAGATCCGCCATTGGTTCCAATGTCTCCAGTTAATTGAGAAACTCCTGAAACATTTACAGCACCAACGGTGGTAAAAAGAGCAAAGTTTGCAGTAGCTCCAATAGGAGGTCCTTGTGCAAAAGTAATTTGAGGCAAGCTTAACAAAGCACAGGCCGAAATATTAAGTAGATGTTTAAGTTTCATATTTATTTAGTTTAATTGTGAATGAATTTTCACTTAGCAAAGATGACTTAATTGCAGGGGGAATGTGTTACATGCAAGTTTTGATTAATTACATAAATCACTCATTTAGTATTACAACAAAAATCCAAACACAGATGCTTGGATGGAATTTATTTTATTCAATAATATGAGTTATAGTCTTATACCTATAACCAAAACATCATCCACCTGTTCCAAACTTTGTGTCCAATTACTCATGTAATTTTGTAAGTACTCGCCTTGTTCAATCATTGATTTATCTTGAATTTCGAGTAAAACTTCTCTAAATCGTCGCGACATAAGTTTCTTTCCATGTTCGCCGCCAAAAGCATCTGCAAAACCATCCGTGAAAATATAAAATGTATCTCCAGCATTTAAATTAATCTCGTGAGTTTCGAAAAACTGATTATCATCAGTGAAGCCGCCAATTGCCTTTTTGGTAGGCTTAGTTTCCTCTATACAATTCAAATGTTTCCTTATAATCCAAATTGGCCTATTGGCACCAGCGTATTTTACAACTCTACTTTTTGTATCAACCGAACAAAGTGCTATATCCATACCATCCTTTGTAGAATCATCATTTTCCGTTTGGCGCAATGTTTTTTTAATGCCCTTATTCAAAAGCATTAAAATCTCAGAGGTGTTTTCAGTTAAAGAAATTGCGCTACTCAATTTTTCAGAACCTATCATACTCATGAAAGCGCCTGGAACGCCATGACCAGTGCAATCGGCAGCTGCAATAAAAACGTTATCAATTCCTTTTTTTAAGTAATAAAAATCACCACTAACAATGTCTTTAGGTTTAAAAAAAACAAAACTATCCGGAAAAGCTTCTTTTATATCTTCCCGCTTAGGAAGTTTTGCCTCTTGAATTAATTTAGCATAATTAATACTATCTGTTATACTTTTGTTTTTTTCATCAACTTCCATTTTTGATTTCTCCATCTCGAGTTTAACCGCTTTGATTAACTCTAATTCAGCATCACCTTTGGCCTTTTCCTCATTTTGAAATGTAAGTTCATTATTTATACTCAAGAGTTGATTTGCCCAAATCTCTTTTTCTTTTGCAGTTAAGTCGAGTTCTTCATCAGATAAGCGTTTTACTTCACGAGAAGTTTTAACTAGCAAATCGTTATTTGAAAAATATTTACTAATAGACTCATTAATCTTAGCAAATGGTCCTTTTGATTTTATAACATAATCAAAAGCTCCACGGTGAAATGACTTTAAAGCAATCTCAATAAAATCATTACTCGTAAGCATGATTACACTGGTATTAGCATCATAAGCTTTGATTTTTTCAAGAACCTGTATGCCATCAACCGCGTCTGCTGATTTACTATCAAGAAAGTAATCAAGAATTATTAATTGTGGTTTTAATTCTGCTAATTTCTCCAAGCATTTTTCACCTGTTTCAAATAAATGAATCTTAATTAATCTATCTTCAAATGCTCCCTCTATGGAAGATTTAAGAGTTAGCGAAAAAATCCCGTTATCATCTACAATAAAAATATTAGTTGTTTTTTGCGTGTACATAAATTATACGGTTTATTTACTCAATTTGACTATAGAAACTGAATAGCAACAATTAGAGAAATTGTTATTAGAGCGGTAATAAGACCAAATAACAAACTTCTATTCCTTAAAGCTTCCCTTTTTGCATCCATAAGATTAAAGATATTCGCTAATGAATAGTGAATTTTATTGAATTTAGTTTCCGTTTTAACGACATAATCCGAAGCGCCATGATGAAAAGATTTTAACGCAATATTAATGTCATCTTCACTAGTTAGCATCACAACATATATTTTCGGATTTTCTCTTTTTACTAAATCCAATAATTTTATTCCATCTACAGCATCTGGATATTTGCTATTTAAATGGTAATCTGTAATTACAATTTGAGGCATTTCTTCTTTAAATCTTAACATACACGTTTCTCCTGTTTCAAAGGATTGTATTTTTATTGATTTTTTTGAAAATGTATTTTCTATGTCGGCCACTAGTGCTTTAGAAAACAATTTATTGTCTTCAACAATAAATATTGTTATTGGCTTTTTTGTGTTCATTTATATTTACTTTTTTGTTTGTTTAATTTTTTTGTTCCAAAATCCACTCGTTTGATGTAGTTTTAGTCATACTTTACTATTTCCAAATTAATTTCTTCGATAGCACGTTGACAGATTAATTTCAAATTTTCATTTAATTCATTTATTCTACTTATGTTGCTGCAAGCCGTTCCCAAATTTTCCATTTCTTGCAAAATAGGTGTAGCAGTGCTCATACCCATTATTGAAACAGAGGATTTAATTGTATGCGCTAATCGCTTTATAGTAGGATAGTCTATTTTTTCCACGGCTGCACTCAGCGTTTCAAGTTCTTCGGGCACTTGCAAAATATAGGCATCTATAATTTCCTTCACTAAACTTTTTTTATTCCCCATCATTTCGGTTAAATAACCAAAATTGCAAACCTTGTTATTCTCAAAATTTGTTTGGTTGCTTTGCTCGTTCATACTATTTTCTATCATTACTTTTATTATTAATTGTTAAGTCATACATTTTTTCGAAGAGTAGGTTTGCGTTAATTGGCTTTGATAAATAATCATTCATTCCCAAACTCAAACATCTCTCTCTCTCCCGACATGGCATGTGCGGTCATTGCAATAATTGGAATATCGCTTTTCATTTCCATTCGAATAACTGTAGCGGCTTCATATCCGTTCATAACAGGCATTTCCATATCCATCAATACAATATCAAAATTGCCCTCTTTTACTTTTTGAACGCCAACACTTCCGTTTTCGGCAACTTCAAGTTTCAACTTGTGTTCTGAAAACAAACTGCGAATTAATTTTACATTCAATTGGTTATCTTCAACTAGTAGAATATTTAATTTGCATAGTTCACTTAAATCTTGCTTCACTTCTGTTATTTCTAAAGCCTTCTCCGCATCAGTTGATTTTCTGTATGGGATTCGGAAAGAGAATGTAGAACCAACACCAAATTCACTCGCTACTGATAATGAGCCGCCTTGAAGTTGTGTTAATTGTTTTGCAATACTCAATCCTAAACCTGTTCCACCATACTTTCTTGTAGTATGTGATTCTGCTTGCCTAAATCGTTCAAAAATATGATCGAGTTTATCTTGAGGAATTCCAATACCTGTATCAATAACACTAAATTCAACCGAAACCATATCATCACTAATCGATTTCATGTTTTCATTTATTCTTTTAGCAAGTACTTTAATTTTCCCTGTTGGAGTAAACTTTATTGCATTACTTACTAAATTTATAATGATTTGTGTTAGTCGCGTATTATCACCCAATAAAATTTCAGGAACATCATCATCACATTCGAAAATTAATTCCAATTCCTTTTCTTTCGCTTTTTCCATTAACATTACTTGCAGCGACTTAAAAATTTCTCGCACACTAAATGTGTGTTCTTCAAAAGTCATCATCCCTGCTTCGATTTTTGAAATATCAAGTATATCATTAATGATTGTAAGTAAATTTTCTCCCGCTGATTTTATGGTTAAAACATATTCGCGTTCTTGCTCTTCCATTATTCTTTTCGAAAGAATATCTGAAAAACCAATGATAGCATTCATTGGCGTTCGAATCTCATGACTCATATTTGCAAGAAATGCTTCTTTTAATTTATTTGATTCTTCCGCCTTTTGCGTTGCTAATTCAGCTATTCGCTTAGCTTCAATTAATTCGTTTTCAAATTTCTTTTGGTCGGTTATGTCTCTTGCAACAACAACAGCTCCTAGCACGTTACCTCTATCGTCCTTATAAACAGAGCCATTAAACAATACAGATGTCAAGCTCCCGTTTTTATGACGGAATGTAAGTGGTGAGTCGATTACAAAACCTTTTGCGAAAACTTCCTGATAAAAATCCTTTGCCTTTTGTGGCTCGGTAAAATAATCATAAAAATTCTTACCTGTTAAAACGCTGCGTTCAATGCCGGTGATACTAACTTTTGCTTCGTTCATATCCGTAATTTTCCCAGCAGTATTAATCGTTATTAATGGATCAAGACTTGCTTCAATTAAACTAAGCGAATATTTTGAAAGTAATTTTTGTTCGGTTACATCGCGTGCGGCTGCAAAAACACCAAGTACTTTTCCATCGCTATCCTTATATACAGAAGCATTATAAAGTACATCTGTTAATTTACCGTTTTGATGTTTAATTGTTAGGGGATAATCGGCTACAAATCCTTTATCGAAAACCATTTGGTAACCTTCCATCGCTTTATCTGGTTCAGTAAAGTAATTAGAAAAATCTGTTCCAATTAGTTTGTCACGAGTAATGCCTGTGATTTCAACAGACGCATCATTAACATCGGTAATCTTACCTTCCATACTAATTGTAACCAAAGGATCTAAACTAGCCTCAATTAAACTTCGTGCATACTGAGCCGACTGCTTTAGTTCAATGGCTATGTCATCTTTAGCTTTTTGATTTTTTATTACAATCGTTACTAAAATAAAAACTGCCAATATAAAAACTATAAGTAAGAAAAAAAGTAATTCAGAATTTCTATTACTTTCTGCACTTTCAATTTTATGCTGTTTTAGAGAGCGTGATTCTTCCCAATTAACAATAGACATTATACTCCGGATTTTATCATTCAAAACCTTTCCTTGTTTCAAAGAAATATCCGTTTCTATTTTACTTAATCTATTTTGTTTTTTGGCATCCATTAATTCCTTCAATAAAAGGAGTCGCTCATCCGAAACTTCTTTTAATGCAAGCATACGAGTTTGCTGATTCCTATCCTCTTTTGTTAGTTCGGTTAGTGCCTTAATGTCGTTACTCATATTAGTTAAACCATTGTAATACGGGGATAAAAAAGTTTCGTCGCCAGTTAATAAATAACCTCTAACTCCAGTTTCCATATTTAAAACATCCACCAATACATTGTCACTTTTGTGTAACACCTGTTGAGTATGCGCAAGCAATTCGTTGGATGCTTTTACCTTTTGTGTGTTTCGGTAAAAAACAAATAATACAGATGCAACTACTACTAATGCTAGTAAATAATATAAAATGGTTTTCTTGTAGAGTAAAAATTTCATGTAAGTATTAAAATTGCTATTATTGATTATTGATTCTGAAACAAAATAAAAAGGTGCTACTTTACAGTAACACCTTTTTGTATTATTTATTTATTGTTTTACAATTGTATTTCCTGCCATTACAACGGTTCCATTTCTAGCCAAAGCTCTTCCGTTTAATGTTGCACCTGTATTAAAGGTAATAGATTGCATTGCCATTACAGTTCCTTTGAAAACCGAGGTAGTGCCAAATGTAGCCGAACTACCTACTTGCCAAAAAATATTAGAAGCTGATGCTCCACCGCTAAGAATAACTTTACGTCCTGAAGTAGTTGTAAGTGTAGATGCAATTTGTATAATAAATACTGCGTTTGCATCGCCTTTTGCATCAAAAGTTAAATCACCAGATGAAATTGCTAATGATGATGTTGATTTGTATAAACCAGGTGTTAATGTAAGTCCACCTAAGTTTCCCGATAGAGTTACAATATCCGTTGCTGTTCTACCTGCAGCATTATTATAAGCTGTAGTCAAATCTAATTTTGCTTGTGTAGCAATTGCATCATTAACATGTAATGTACCAACTAAAATTCCTGGAGGAAACCCTCCAACTGATGTTCCTGGACTTAAACCCAAATCACCAGTTACATTTGTTGCACCTGTATTAGTAATGGATGAACCTGCAAGAATTGCAAGACTTGCTGCGCCTGCCAATGGCACAGTAGCTTGTGCTGTTGTTTGCAAGGGAATAACAATTGGATTAGTTGATCCACCTGCTGTGCTTGGTGTAGTTTCTTCCTTTTTACATCCTGGAAATACTATTATTGCTGTTAGAGCAAACACCGCTATTGTTTTTTGTATAATTTTCATTTTGTCTTTATAAGTTTATTCAATTTATTTTTTTGGCTCTTTAGCTTCTTCAGCCTTTTTTAATTCTTCCGCTTTTTTTGCAACCTTTCTATCTGCTTTTTCTTTCTCTGCTTTTTTCTTATCTACTTTATTTTGTGCTTTTTTTACATCAGCGTTTTTTCCGTCTGTTTTATTTTGAGATTTTCTTAGCTCTTCTTGCTTCTTATCCGTTTTCGCTTGAGATTTTCTTAACTTTTCTTCTTTAGCATCTACCTTGTTTTGAGCCTTATCAATTTCCTCTGATTTTTTTTCAGATTTTTTTTCCGCTTTAATTAACTCTTCACTTTTCTTTTCTACTTTTTTATCGTCTTTTTCCTTTTTCTCAGCTATTTTTTCTTCTTCCGCATTTTTCATTTTAACGGAATCGCTCATTTCTTGAGCGTATGATGAACTTCCCATTACTATTACTCCAAACACAATCCCCAACATTAGTTTTTTAATTGCTTTCATACATTCCATTTTAATTGTAAATAAATTTTTACAACAGTACAAAGGTGGTTCATCAAGCGTGGTTTAATGTTATACGGCAACTTTAATTAATTACATTATTCACAGAAGACAATAAAAAAAGCTGCCCATGTATTGTGGACAGCTTTATTCAATGTGGCTACAGATTTATACTTTATATTCCAGTAATTTTAAATTCAACTCTTCGGTTTAATTGGCGTCCTTGTGGATTGTCTGTTTTATCAACTTTTGTATTTGCAGCAACAGGTTTAGTTTCACCATAACCTTTTGCCGTCATACGTTCAGGACTTATGCCACTTTCTATTAATTTGTACATTACAGCTTTTGCTCTTGATTCAGACAAAACTTGGTTGTATACATCTCCACCTTTGCTATCCGTATATCCTGATATTTCAACTTTTATATTGGGATACTTATTCATTATCTTAACTAAATTCTTTATTTCCACGTTTGATAATGGACGTAATACATCCTTATCAAAATCAAAGAAAATATTATTCAAAGTTATTTTTGAACCAATTACAATAGGATCTAACATAATTGGTCTGAATATTTCATAATAATTTGTTTCCATTCCAATTTCCATATTTTCCGAATAAAACAAATGTCCTTCTTGCTCGTAAGTTATATTGTAATTTTTTCCAGGGGTAAGAATAAATACATACTCACCTGTTTTACTATTCGTATGATAAACTCCAACTATTTCTTCCGTTTCATTATCTGTAACAGTTATTTCAACATCATCAGCTGCTTTACCTAACTCATTAACAACTTTACCTTTCATTAATGTTAAGGGTGTTTCTTTACGATCTAAAAAAGTTGCCATGTAATTATCTTTCCCGCCTATTCCATCTTTTCTAAAAGAAGAAAAATAAGCAGTTAAACCATTTGGACTAACAACATAAAAAACATCATCATCTGTTGTGTTTATTGGATAGCCAACATTCATTGGATCTGACCAAACTCCGGTGCTTGATTTAACACTTGAAAATATATCAAAACCTCCCATTGTAGTATGGGCGGTTGAACTAAAATAAAATGTTTTACCGTCAGGATGAATAAATGGTGCATCTTCGTCATATTTTGTATTTATACTTGGCCCCATGTTTTCTGCTTTACCCCAATCGCCATTTGGCATTTTTTTGCTAGTATAAATATCTCTCTCACCAAATCCACCTGGTCTGTTACTTGTAAAATACATAGTGTTTCCATCAGCTGAGATAAAAGCACTTGGCTCCCAATGTTTCGAATTTATATTATCATTTAATTTAACTGGCCTAGCCCAAACATCACCTTTTAAACTTGTACTATAAATATTACCATCCCCATTATCATCTTTGTAAACTAAAATTGTTTGTCCATCTGGTGAAATACCTACACTAGCTTCATTATCTTCTGTATTAATCGGAATGCCAATATTAACAGCCTTCGACCAACCATTTTTTACTTTAGTAGTTTTATAAACATCTTCTCTATAATTTCCTTCTTTATCTTTTAAACTACCTACAGAACCTGGTCGGCGCGAAGTAAAATATAAACTTTGTTGATCAGCTGAAATAACAGGTGAATAATCGGCAAAAGGTGAATTAGCATTTGAACCAATGGTTTTAATTTTTACATTAATTGGAGTTTTAACTAATATTTTTCCCGTATTACACATTTCAATTTTCCTGTTTGTTTCAATAACTAAATCTTTATCAGTACTGTTTTCTTCCTTCATTACAGATTTGTATTTTGTGTATGCCTCAATTGCTTTATCAAATTGATAATTCAAATGATATGCATCGGCTAAAAATTTATAGGCAATAAGAGGTGCTTTTCTTTCTTTATGAGAACTTCCATCATAGTTATCCGTAACATCTGATGTTGCTTTTAATAAATAAGGAATAGATTTCGAGCGAAATGTACGTGAACTCAAATGACAAACACCTAGTTTAAACGCAACATTTGCATTTGTAGTGTCCATTTTATAAAGTTCGAGATATAGTGGTCGCGCAACAGTAAACTCTTCCTTCGAATAATTTAAGAGTTCTCCCTTTGAGTCGTTATATACTGGGCCATAAATTTTTTCAGCATTATCAAATTTCTTTTCAAAAGAATTTTTTTGCTGCGAAAAGCCTTGAAATACTACTAAAAATAATATAGTTAGTAGTGTGAATTTATTTTCTATTTTCATTGAATTAATCTATGTTGCGAAAACATCTTCACAACGCATCAAAGATGAGTTATTGCAAACAAATTTATCTTACATCAAACAATCAAGAATTTGCATAATTCACAGAAAACATGTTGAATATGAAATATCAGCATTTAAAAAATCCGCATCAAGAATTCTTGATACGGATTAAAATTTACCCAACTAATTTATAGAAATTACTTCTTCCCTTTTCCACCGCCATGCGATTTGTTGTTTCCATTGGATTTGTTATTACCATTACCATTGGACTTAGAACCTTTGTTGTTATTATTTACTTTCACCTTTCCATTATTCCCGCCATTATCCATATTTCCTTTTCCAGGTTTATTACCATGCGTTTTTTGATAAGGTCCTTTGTATCCCTTTTTGTATTTAATCTTATGCTGATTAAAATGTACGTAAGGCGAATTGCCATGATAATCTGACATTACAACCTTGTACCCATTATACAAATCGTAATTTCTATAATGACCTGGTAAATGTCCTCTATGAATCCAAGCACCGCCATAATAATAAATAAACATAGCAGTTTGAACATCATAATAACATTCAACATCGGGTAAGTAATAATACCTTACATCGCTATAGCCAACAGGTCCCCATTGTGGTGGAGTACCTAAATTTATATTAACAGAAACTTGGGCAGTTGTAATCTTTGCTAAAAACAAAGTCAACACAATAATAATTAATTTTAGTCTTTTCATCTTGAATAATTTTCGTTATGAATAATTTTTCACAACAGGTCAAAGATGAGAATTTGTGTACGGAAGATTTTACACTAAAGGAGGGGAAAATTGCATAATTAACTGATTTAAGCTAACTCACATTCTTTCCATGTACCATTTTAATTCCTTTTCCATTTTTTTAAAGTTAAAAATGGCTGTAAATATTTTTTGCAAACGCATAAATGAAGTTTCACTTTTTACAACGTAGTCATAGGCTCCGTGACGCATACAATTAACAGCCACTTCAATTTTATCTTGCGATGATAACATTACAACTTGAATTTCTGGATTAATTTTCTTGATTTGGTCTAATGTTTCAATACCATTCATTTCTCCACTTTCAATGCCATCTAAATGATAATCTAAAACAATTATATCTGGATTCTTATCTAAATTTTTAATGCAAAGTTCGCCTGTAGGAAATGTTTCAATTTCAAAATCTGCATGCTGCAAAAACTCTATCTCCAAAGATTTTAACAACAACGCATCATCATCAACAAGAAACAATTTAATTTTTTCGGTTTTCATTTATTGTAATTTAATTTATTTAATTCTTCTTTTAATTCCTTACATGCATTTGTGCAGGCATTTTCAACTTTCAAAATTAGTTCCTGAACTCCCTCCATTTCCTCTTGTGCTGTAGCAAATGTCAATATTTTTTTTGCCATTTCCTCAAATTCCTTATTTATTCCTACAATTGAGAAAGAAGGAATCATTTTATGAATAGCTGCGTGCAAGGTATGCCAATCCTTCTTCTCAAAACTTTGTTTCATTGTTAGGATTAAAGGCGGAGTTTGTTCTAAATAAAGTGAAATCATTTCACTCATTAAGGCAGGATTCGCTTTTGTTCGTTCAATAAGATAAGTCAAGTTAGTATGTCTTATTACTTCCTTTATAGGTGCATTAACAACAGGAACACCTTCTTGTCTTTTTGCATCAGGCTTTATAACCAAACCAATAATTTTAGCATACAATACCTTATCGTCAACTGGCTTTGCAATGTAATCATCCATACCAACTGCCTTACACTTTTCCAAATCAACTGTTGTTACATCAGCAGTTAAAGCAATAATAGGAATTTTTGAATTCATTACATTCCTTATGTATTCCGTCGCCTCAAAGCCGTTCATTTCAGGCATTTGCAAGTCCATCAAAATAATATCATATTCCTTATCTTTTAGTTTTTCAATAGCTATTTTTCCATTAGATGCAATATCTCTTTCAAAACCAAAATCATCTAATAAAGTTTTCATTAAAAGTTGATTAAGTGCAATATCTTCCACTACTAATACTTTTATATTTTTTATTTCGCTATCCTGTACTATATTATTCGATTCTATTTCCAATTTTTCTGTTGATACTTTAAATTTTAAAATGAAACTAAAAGTTGAACCCTCCAAAATTTCACTTTCTACTCCTATTGTCCCTCCTTGAGACTCCACTAACTGTTTTACAATTGCAAGTCCTAATCCTGTTCCTCCAAAAATCCTTGAAGTGCTGCTGGACGCCTGCTGGAAATTTTCAAATATTTTTTCCAATCTGTTTTTTGGAATACCAATACCTGTATCAGAAATAGAGAATTTAATAACTGCCGAGTCATCAATTAATTCAACAAGTTGCACCTTAACAGTAATTGAACCTTTATTGGTGAATTTAACGGCATTACTTATTAAATTAATTATTATTTGATGCAGACGAACTGAATCACCCAATAAAACTTCTGGGATCTTCTCATCGTAAATTCTTATTAGTTCTAAATTCTTCTCTTGAATTTTTGGTTCAAACAAATGCGTCATCGAAAATATAGAAGAAGCAATTTTAAAAGGCATAACCTCATATGTCATTTTACCTGCATCTACTTTCGCTAAATCAAGAATGTCGTTAATCAATACAATCAATGCATCGCCACTAATTTTAATTGCATTCAGGTATTCAGTTTGTTTGTCTGTTAGTTTGCTTTTCAACACAACTTTAGTAAATCCAATAATAGCATTTAAAGGCGTTCTAATTTCATGACTCATGTTAGAAAGAAATTGCTGTTTCGATTTAACCGCATCATTTGCAATGATAGCCGCCTTTTCTGCCTTCAACTTTGCTTCTTCTGCAAATTCTGTTGCTAATTCAGCAAATATTTTTGATTCTATTAATTCCTTTTCTGTTCTTTTTTGTTCAGTAATATCTCGTGCAACCATAACGGCTCCAATCACATCACCTTTATCATCTTTGTAAATAGAACCATTAAATAATACATCCGTAAATTCATGATCCTTTACTATTAATGAATAATCCGAAACAAATCCATTTGCAAAAACTTCTTCGTAACCTTCTCTCGCCTTATTTGGTTCGGTAAAATAATTAATAAAATCACTGCCAATTAATTTTTCGCGTACCACACCAGTTACCCGGATAGTTGCTTGATTAATATCAGTTATTTTTCCTTGTGGACTTATTGTAAATAAAGGGTCGCGACTAGCTTCAATTAAACTACGAGCATAATTCGCAATTATCAACTCCTCTGCCCTCTTTTTCTTCTCACCTTCTTGATATGCGAGTTCCTTGTTTGCTATTACCAACTCGGCTGCACGTTTTCCCTTCTCTGCCGTTTGAAAAATAAGTTCTCTATTCGCAATAATTAATTCTGCTGCTCTTTTTTCCTTTTCTGCATTTTGAAAAATAAGTTCTGCGTTAGCTAAAATTAATTCGGCAGCACGCTTTTCTCTTTCTATTTCCTGAAATGCAATTTCTTTATTTGCATTAGTTAAATCATCAGAATCTTTCCATTTAGCCATTGGTAGTATCTGTTATATTTAAACCTATTTCACTACCTATATCTTCAATTGGATTGCGTCTCCTATCCTTTAATTGTTTAAATTGAGAAGGAGTAAGTCCGGTAATTTTCTTGAACTGATTAGATAAATGCGCAACACTACTATAATGAAGTTTGTACGAAATTTCGGTAAGATTTAATTCATCATATAACAACAATTCCTTTGCTCTTTCAATCTTGTTGACAATAATAAACTGTTGTATGGTAATTCCTTTTATTTCGGAAAACAAATTAGATAAATACGTATAATCGTAATCTAGTTTTTCACTAATAAAATCAGAATAATTTATTTTAATTGCTTCATCGGTATGATGAATCATTTCAGTAATTACATTTTTTATTTTCTCAATGAGGATAGCCTTTTTATCTTCCATCAACTCAAGCCCACTACTTATTAAAGCAGTGTTTAGCTGATGTCGTTGTTCTGGAGTAATTTCCTCCATGATTTCAACCTCACCCAAATCAACAACAATGAAATGAAGTCCAAGTTTTTTCAACTCTTCTTTCACTACCATTTTGCAGCGTGTACTCACCATGAATTTAATATATAGCTTCAATTGCCTGTTTATTTAGAGTTATAACAAAGTTGATGAACTTTAACTGTGAATCATTGCATTATAGCAACTATAAGTTACATATATCACAGATTATTGTTGTATCTTAAAAGATAAATCAGTAAAAGTGCTGATTTAGTGGAAATTTAAGGTTTCATAAACTGAAGAGCAGCTACAACCAACAATCCCATTAAAACAAAAGTGAGCATAAAAATAGCCATGTATTTTGATACGCCAAATTCTCTTACAACAATTCGTATGGGTGCTGTAACGATATGGTAAACCAACTTACTCAGTTTTTTCCAAGAACCTTCACCTTTCAAAACGTAATCAGAAGCGCCTGCTCTAAACAAACTTATGGCTGTTGCCATATCTTCGTTACCAGATAACATAATAACTTCCGTTTTTGGATTAATCATCTTAATCGACTTAAGAACATCCAATCCATTTTTACCTGTCATATTATAATCCAAAATTACAACGTCGGTTTCTTTGTTTACACTTTCTAAACAACTTTCGCCATCATAAAAAGTAAAAACATTTATATCATTCTGAAATCTATTTTGCAAAAATTGCTTTAAGGTTGCTACCATTAACTTATCGTCATCAACGATAAATAGGTTTATTGTGTTCTTTTTCATTTGTTACCTCCTTTGTTATTATATAAACAAAAATGAGGTTATTGCATTTAGGAAGTGTTACATAGTAAACCATATAATTTACACATATCACTTATAATCAATAGAAATAGCCAATTTTTATAAAATCTTTATACTTTGAACCCAAGTTTTTATATTCTATTTATATCAATACACTTACCTTTGTCAAGTCGATTAAGAACAGGTGAAACATTTCATTGCAAATAAAACTTCGAAAGGAAAACAATATTTAATTGTTAGCTTAATTGTTGTTTGCGTTTCAGTGATTTGTTTTGCCTTTTCCGCATTTATAGGATACAAAGTTGCCGCATTTGTTTTATTAGTTACCGTATCTATTATTGCAATGCTCTTTGATATATTGCCTGTTTTACTTGCCGCATTACTCAGTGCATTAATTTGGGATTTCTTTTTTATTCCTCCACACTTTACCTTACAAATTTCTTCTACCGAAGACTTAATCATGTTACTAATGTACTTTGTTGTTGCATCTGTAAACGGTGTCTTAACTTACAAAATCAGGCAAATTGCTAAAGTAGCGCAAGAAGAAGAAAAAAAGGCGAACGCAGTACAATTGTATAACATACTACTGAATTCCTTATCGCATGAATTAAGAACACCTATCTCTACAATCGTTGGCGCATCTGACAATCTGCTGAATGATAAAAATAAAATATCGGAAGAAAACAAACTAAAACTTGTATCCGAAATTTCAAAAGCTTCATTACGATTGGATAAACAAGTTGAAAATTTATTAAACATGTCGCGTTTAGAATCTGGATTTATACAACCTAAAAAAGATTGGTGTGATGTGCAAGAACTTATTTACTCAACCATAAACCAATTAGAAGACACATTAAAAAAACATGAAACAAAAGTAATTTTTGACGAAGCACTTCCATTATTTAAAATAGACTTCGGCTTAATGCAACAAGTGTTAAATAATTTATTGAGCAACGCAGCGGCTTACACGCCCGAAAGAAGCACTATCACTATTCATGCTGGTGTAAAAAAAGGAAGTCCACTCGAAAATTTAGTGATTACAATTGAAGACAATGGTGTTGGTTTTCCTAATGATGAAATAGAAAAAGTATTTGATAAATTTTATCGTTTAAAAAATTCGAAAACCGGCGGAACAGGTCTAGGGCTTTCTATTGTAAAGGGATACATTGAAGCACATAATGGAAGTATTAAATTAACAAACAAAGCATCGGGAGGTGCAATCTTTACTATTGATATCCCTTCAGAAACGTCATATATAAACAATCAGAAAAATGAATAACGGAGAAATATTAGTGATTGATGATGAAGTTCAAATTCGCAAACTGCTTGAAATTACCTTGCAAAGCAACGACTTTGTAGTTAAAGAAGCTGTTAATGGAAAAGAAGGTTTACTTATGGCTGCAAATCATACACCTGATTTAATTATTTTAGATATAGGCTTACCTGATGAAAGTGGCCATGTTATTCTAAAAAAATTAAGGGAGTGGTTTACAAAAGGAATTATTATTCTTTCCGTTCAAAGCAGCGAGGAAGATATTGTGAAAGCATTGGATAACGGGGCAAATGACTACTTAGTAAAGCCTTTCAGAACTGGAGAATTACTTGCAAGAATAAGATCTGCAATGCGCACAAACACTAATGATGAAAATTCATCCCTGATTGATTGTGGTGATTTACAAATTGATTTGAATGCAAGAATCGTTAAAAAAAATAATGAAACCTTAAAATTAACTTCAACCGAATATACTTTATTAGCGCTTTTTGCTCGAAATGAAGGAAAAGTTTTAACTCATTCCTATTTATTAAGAGAAGCTTGGGGACCAGGACACATTAACGAATCACAATATTTAAGAGTTTACATTGCACAACTAAGAAAAAAAATAGAAGAAGACCCTAACCGTCCAAAACACTTGATAACAGAATCGGGTGTAGGTTATCGCTTTGTAGGAAAAAGCTAATCAAACATACATATTATTAATAATTAATCGAATCACACATGCACTCGAACAGGATAACTATTGCCTCATTATTGGTAGCCATGGGAATTATTTTTGGCGACATTGGAACAAGTCCACTCTACGTTTTAAAAGCAATTATTGGAACACAACCAATAAATGAAATGCTTGTTTTAGGTGGGCTCTCCTGCGTTTTATGGACACTAACACTGCAAACAACAATCAAATATGTTATACTAACCTTGCGGGCCGACAATCATGGAGAAGGCGGAATCTTCGCGCTCTATGCATTACTTAAACGCATGAAGAAAAAATGGTTGCTTATACCTGCAATTATTGGCGGCGCTACTTTATTAGCCGATGGTTTAATAACACCACCTATTTCAGTTGCTTCTGCAATAGAAGGTTTAAGGGTAATTAGTCCCGAAATTAAAACCATTCCTATTATTGTTGGAATATTATTTCTTCTTTTCTTCATTCAACAATTTGGAACAAACGTAGTAGGGAAATTTTTTGGTCCAGTAATGTTGATTTGGTTTTCGATGCTTGCCATTTTAGGTGTGAGTTCGATTACAAGTGATGTTAGTGTTTTAAAAGCACTAAATCCATATTACGCTTATGATTTATTGGTTCATTATCCAAAAGGATTTTGGCTATTAGGAGCGGTATTCCTTGCTACCACAGGTGCGGAAGCCTTGTACTCCGACCTCGGACATTGCGGCAAAAAAAATATTCGCGCTGCATGGATATTTGTAAAATCCGCTTTGATACTAAATTATTTTGGACAAGGTGCATGGCTACTAAAACACAATGGCGAATTACTTAATGATGTAAATCCATTTTATTCCTTAATGCCAACATGGTTTATTCCTGTAGGAGTAATTATAGCAACGGCCGCAACAATTGTAGCAAGTCAGGCATTAATTAGTGGTTCGTTTACTTTAATTAACGAAGCAATGCGTTTAAACCTTTGGCCAAAGGTTAGGATAAAATATCCAACCATTGTAAAGGGACAACTTTTTATCCCTTCTATTAATTGGCTATTGTGTTTTGGTTGCATTGGTGTTATACTTTATTTTAAAGAATCATCGCACATGGAAGCTGCTTATGGCTTATCCATTGTTGTTACAATGATTATGACAACCATATTGCTTATAAATTTCCTCATAATGAAACGTTATTCTGCATTCATTATTTATCCCTTATTAGCAATATATCTTACCATAGAATTTTCCTTTTTAGCGGCCAACCTAAGCAAATTTTCGCATGGTGGCTGGGTAACTTTAGTTATTGCAACGGTATTAATTAGCGTAATGACAATTTGGTATCGTGCAAGAAAAATTATGGATCAATATGTTGAATTTGTTCCATTAGAAAAACACTTGCCGCTTATTGAAGAGTTAAGTAATGACCCAACAATCGAAAAGTATGCAACACATCTTGTTTATTTAACAAGCGCTAAAAAAAATGAAGAAATAGAAGCGAAAATTGTTCACTCATTACTTAAACGAAGACCAAAAAAAGCCGATGTGTATTGGTTTGTTCACCTTGATGTTACTGATGAACCGCACACACACGAATACTCGGTACACAAAATTGTTCCAGACAAAATTATTCGTATCAACATCAAACTTGGATTCAGAGATATTCCTGCCATCAATAAATATTTCAGAACAATTGTAACGGCCTTAGAAGCAAATAAAGAAATAAATATAATGAGCAGATATGAATCACTTAGCAAAAATCAAATTACTGGCGATTTTAAATTTATTGTAATGAAAAAATATCTGTCTATCGAAAATGATTTGCCGTTTTTTCAAAAATTAATTTTAGACGGCTATTTTTTCTTAAAGCGTTTCAGTTTGTCCGAAGAAAAAGGATTTGGCTTAGACACAAGCAATGTAAAAGTTGAGCATGTGCCAATGATTATAATGGCAGCAAAAGATAGTAATATAAGAAGGGTTGAATAATACACTTTAAATGCATTATTTAAATCCACTCCAAATAAAACCCAGTAAGAATAAGGTCTTCAGACCTACTTAAAGTTTTTTTTGCACATAAGGAAATAAAGCATATATTTGCACCCGAATTTAGAAAACGATATTATTAAGCGCTTTTTAAATTCGAAAATTAAGTAGGTAGTTCTTAAATAAGATATAGTGCGGGATAGAGCAGGGGTAGCTCGTTGGGCTCATAACCCAAAGGTCGGGTGTTCGAATCACTCTCCCGCTACCAACGAAACCTCACAGAAATGTGGGGTTTTTTTATTTATTAAAATTTCATTAAAGCAATGAGTCAAGTAATTCATAAAGCGGGCTTTGTAAACATTATTGGTTGTCCAAACGTAGGTAAATCAACCCTTTTGAACGCTCTTGTTGGTGAGCGCCTTGCTATTATTACCTCTAAAGCACAAACAACCCGCCATAGGATTATGGGAATTGTGAGTGGAGATGACTACCAAATCGTTTTTTCGGACACTCCAGGCATTATTAAACCTGCTTACAAGCTACAAGAGAAAATGATGGCCTTTGTTGCAGAAGCTTTTAGTGATGCAGATGTGTTTCTATTTATCACAGATATTTTCGAAGATATTGAATTAGACGAAAAATATATTGACCGTTTAAATAAAATGGATACACCCATTTTGTTACTTATCAATAAAATTGATAAAGCTACTCCAGCTATGGTGTCAGAATTTACTGAGAAATGGAAAGCGAAAATTCCACGTGCTGAAATTCACGCAATATCTGCACTCGAAAAAATTAATCTGGATACCATTATGGCAAGATTAATTGCAATGTTGCCTCCAGGAGAAGCTTTTTATGATAAAGACGAATTAACAAATAAACCAGAGCGTTTTTTTGTTACTGAAATTATTCGTGAAAAAATATTAAAGAACTACAAAAAAGAAATTCCATACAGCACCGAAGTTGTTGTTGAAGAATTTAAAGAAGAAGCAAAAATAATTCGCATACGTGCAATTATTATGATCGAACGCGATTCACAAAAAGGAATCATCATAGGACACAAAGGTGAAGCACTTAAGAAAACAGGTACTATGGCTCGTGAGGAATGCGAAAAGTTTTTCTTGAAAAAGGTTTTCTTAGAACTGTACGTTAAAGTTGATAAAGATTGGCGTAACGATGACAATCGTTTGAAACAATACGGATATCAATAGTCCTACTATTTGTAATGAACAATTACTTCTTTTAATTCTTTTCTCTTAATATCAGGCACCAAGGCATCATCCGCCGGGTAACCTACTGGTATTAACAAAAAAGGCTTTTCATTCTCTGGTCTTTCCAAAACCTTGGTTAAAAAATTCATTGGACTAGGCGTATGGGTTAAGGAAACCAAACCAATTTGATGAATTGCTTGAAGTAAAAATCCGCAAGCCAAACCAATCGATTCAGAAACATAATAATTATTCTTTTTCACACCATTAATCAAATCATAAGGTTTCCTGAAAACTATAATTAATGCGGGCGCATCCTCTAAAAAAGCTTTACGCCAATCAGTGCCCAAATATTTCAAATCTTCCAGCCACTCAGCAGGCATCCTACCATTATAACTTTCATATTCTTCTTTCTCTGCCTCTTGCCTTATCAAACTTTTAATTTCCTTATTGGTCACCAAACAAAATGTCCAAGGTTGTTTATTAGCTCCTGAGGGAGCAGTAGATGCAATTTTAATTAAATTTTCCAATACTTCAAGTGGTATCTCTTTAGTGGAAAATTCACGAACGCTCCTGCGAGCATTCATCAATAAATAATGTTCTTTTGAAGAAGATAGTAATTCATCTGAGCCTATGTAATCTCTTTTGTAAGGAATAAATTTTGGCTCCATGATTTACTTTTTAATTTTATCTAACTTTAAATAACCAAGATGAATTTCATCTTCCTTACCTTTTTTTTCTGTTATTGAAATGTGGTAATTCGATTTATATTCTTCTGAAAGTATATCTTCAATTTGATAGACATCGTCTACATCAACACCATATTTATCATCTACGTGTGAAGCTGCACCTTTAAAGCCATGGTGTTTATAAAAAGCAGTTTCTTTTGACTGTTTAATTGCTTCCGATTTATCTTTTGCAGCAACAATCATTTTATAATGTGGCTCATCAAACTCGCCAGCCTTGTAGCCACCAAGATTTATGAAAAATAATTTATGACTTGATACCGAAGCTTTTTCTTTCTTCTCAATTTTTACAGCAAAATCATCTATTTGGTTTACTTCGCGCCAAGCATCCACATGCATAACACCATTAGCCTCGGGCCAAAATGCTTTCATTGCGGGAATTAAATCGTATAATGAATCTGCAATTCCAAAAAAAACATCGTGCTGCTCGGTAAATCTGCCTTTTGGTGTACAACCAATTAAGACCATAAATAATTTTTTCTTGCTCATGCTGCAAAGATAATTTAATTCTTTAAAATCTTTTGAAAATGAACAAAACCTTTATCATCAATCGCTTTCAGAATATAAATACCTGCGTCAAATTGCTTCATTTCAATGCACTGTTCTTTGGTAGTCTTCAATAATTGTCCTTTGGTATCAAATAATTCTAAGGTTTCAACTTTGCTATTTTTTACTTGAATAAATATTTTATCAGTACACGGATTTGGAAACACCTCAACATTTAAATTTATCTCATCATTCTCTAAACCAACCGATGCTTGATTAATAACACCAACAGCATCTAGATCAAATCCTCCATTTGGAAAATCAGTTGGATATGGATCATTAATTGCATTCCCATTTTTATCATAACTTGCATACAAAGGATTTACACTTCCAATAACATCAATTATTTTTACGTGAGTAATATTTTGAACATCTAATCCAATTATTCCTTGGAGTTCGTTTAAATCGAAAGGAGTTCCGTACAAGGCTCTGTACTTTCCAGCCAAATTATTAATCATAGTTGCATCACCAACATAATCATACGGACCAATCTGCGTTTGTGTTTGTGTATTAGATGTTGCTGGAAAACGAAAATAATTTATTCCATCGCTACTTACCTCAACAAATGCTAATTCCAAAAAGCCATCATCAAATGCATTTTCAAAAACAGCAAAGTCCGCTCCTACTCCATCACTTATAGGAACTGGAAAAGTTAATATAGCAGAACCTCCATCGCCCAAGGTCACAACAGGATTATCCCCGGCTTTATTAATTCCGTTTGTATCAACTCCAACATTAACGTAACCTAATGCAGTATTTGCAACATCTTGATAACCTCTTATAACTGTACAGGAATTTGCCCAGCTCTTAAAAACAATGCTATCCTTATGAATTGCTGTGGTTGATATATGTCCAACTGGTCCTGCAAACTGAGCATAAGCCAACATTGCAAATAAGTTAAAACATAACAAACAAACAAAACGAAAACTTAAAAACTTTTTTTTCATAAATCATTGCCCCAATCGCGAGGGTCTTTATTTGTTTAATGGCAGGTCTCCTGACTTGTTGCATCGTTTTGCGCCTTCTCATGCTTTTGTGTTACACAATGGCATTTACAAAACTAAAATCAACTTACAGTTGCGCGACAGTTGAGGATTTTCACCTCATTCCCTTTTTAATCATTCACTTAGTGAATAAACCAACAAGTCAAAAGTAGTAATAAATTCTTTAATCTAGTTATAATGGCTATAATCAATGTAACTCAATAAATAAGAAAACTCATAAATATGTATGATTTTTGTCAAACTTATGTAATAGTCATAAATAGTTTAATTCATATCTTTATTGCGTGTTAAAAAAGACCATACTTGATTTCTTTAATGAACTAGGCTCTATCTCCAAATTCGGATTCCGCTTTTTTAAAGAAGGATTTGTGCCTCGTTACGAATTTAAAGAAATGATTCGCCAATGCTATTTTGTTGGATACAAATCGTTACCTCTTGTTGGTTTAACAGCATTTATTATGGGCTTGGTAATTACCATTCAATCACGTCCAACACTTGTTGAATTTGGAGCAGAAGATTGGTTGCCGAAAATGGTTTCCGTTTCTTTAATAAGAGAAATTACTCCAGTAATTGCAGCTCTTATTTGCGCTGGTAAAATTGGTTCAAGTATGGGAGCTGAGTTAGGCTCGATGAAAGTTACTGAGCAAATTGATGCAATGGAAGTATCAGGAACTAATCCATATAAATATTTAGTTGTAACCCGAGTGTTTGCTACAACATTAATGATTCCTCTGCTTGCTTTACTTGGAGACGCCATATCACTTTATGGCGGATATTTAGGTTGCAACATTAAAGGAGATATTAGCTGGCAATTATACTGGAACCAAGTATTTGAAACATTAACTTTTGGAGATATTGTCCCTTCCGTTTTAAAAACATTTTTGTTTGGTTATGCCATTGGTATAATTGGATGCTATAAAGGATATCACTCAAGCAAAGGCACTGAAGGTGTTGGACAATCAGCAAACTCAGCAGTTGTAATTTCTTCCATCATGATTTTTGTGATTGATTTAGTTGCGGTACAAATTATTGATATTTTAAATCTTACTTAGTTGGAAGTAAAAGAAAACATATCTACAAATGATGAATTTGTAATTTCAATTAAAGATTTAAATAAATCTTTTGGGAGCAATCATGTACTGCGTGATTTTAATTTACAACTAAAAAGAGGCGAAAGTATTGCTGTCATTGGAAAATCGGGTTCAGGTAAATCAGTATTAATAAAATGCATCATTGGTTTAATTTATCCCGAAAAAGGAAGTATAAATGTTTTGGGGCAAGAAGTAACAAAATTAAACCATAAAGATTTAGATGTACTACGTGTAAAAGTCGCTTTTTTGTTTCAAAGTAATGCTTTGTATGATTCCATGACTGTTCGCGAAAATTTAGAATTTCCATTACGCAGACATTGGGTTACAACAACAAAAGAAGAAGTAGATAGTTTAGTTATGGAAGCGCTTACCAATGTTGGCTTAGCGCACACCGTTGATATGATGCCAATTGAACTCTCAGGTGGAATGCGTAAACGTATAGCATTAGCAAGAACACTTATAATGAAACCAGACATTATTTTGTATGACGAACCAACAACTGGGCTAGACCCAATCACCTCAAGAGAAATAAGCAACTTGATGGTTGATATTCAAAAAAAATACAATACCTCTTCCATTATTATTTCGCATGATTTAAGTTGTATAAAAATTACTGCCAATAAAATTGTTATGTTGATTGAAGGAAAAAATTATGCTGAAGGAACATACGATGAACTCAGTAAAAGCAAGGATGATAAAATAAATAATTTTTATATTTGATTATGTTTAAAGATCTTTCGAGAAATGTGAAATTGGGTGTTTTTGTTTTTACAGGAACATTATTCTTTATTGTGTTACTCTACTTTATTGGTAGTAAAAGAAATTTATTTAGTTCAACACTAAAAATATCTGCTAAGTTTTATAATGCAGATGGACTGATGAGCGGTAACAGCGTTCGTTTTGCTGGAATAAACATAGGAACCGTTGAAAGTGTTGAAATTATAAACGATTCAACAGTTCTAGTACAAATGGTCATCCAAAACAAAGCAACGCAGCATATCAAAAAAAATTCGATTGCAAGTATTGGAACGGATGGTTTAATGGGAAATAAATTAGTAAATATCTCATCTGTAAATAAAACTGCTGGATCAATAGAAGATGGTGATGAACTCACAACATTAAAAGCTGTTAGTGCTTCTGACATGATGCGCACACTAAGTATAACGAATGAAAATATTTTAGCCATTACAGAAGACTTAAAAGAAATATCCTCTAAACTAAATAAAAGTAATTCGCTTTGGAGCTTTTTATCAGACACTACCATTACAGATGATTTACGTCAAACAATTGTAAGTATTAGACTTACAGGAGAGCGTACGGCCTACGTTGCAGGTGATTTAACAAAATTAATGGCGGGTGTAAAAGAAGGAAAAGGCACGCTTGGAGCATTATTGGTTGACACTTCTTTATCCAACAACTTACATCAATCAATTGTAAGCATTAAAATGGTTTCAAAAGATTTAGCCATTGTTTCAGGTGATTTAAGCCATATTACAAAAGGCATTAAAAACGGTGAAGGTGCAGTTGGAACATTATTAATGGATACAACATTCGTTCACAATATGAATAAGAGCATGGAAAATATTAATACAGGCTCAAAAGGCTTATCAGATAATATGGAAGCCTTAAAGCATAGTATCTTTCTTAGAAAATATTTTAAAAAGCAAGAAAAAGAAAAACTAAAGAAGAAATAAATTTAGTGTGGTAATTTATCTTTTACTAAACCATAAAACCAAGTGCCAGCAACTGCACTTAATAAAGTGATTATAACAGCAGTTGCTCCTGTTCCAATTTGAGCAAACAATGGTCCTGGACAAGCGCCTGTCATTGCCCAGCCCAAACCAAAAAGTAATCCCCCAATTATTTGTCCTTTATCAAATTTCTTATCCCTAAATTCAACTTTTTCGCCATGAATTGTTTTGATATTAAATTTCTTTATAATAAAGATGCTAAGAGCTGCAACTACAACTGCTGAACCAATTACACCATACATGTGAAACGATTGTAGCTTAAACATCTCCTGAATACGAAACCATGAAACAATTTCTGCTTTCACAAATACAATTCCGAAAAGCACGCCTACAAGTAAGTATTTAAAATTATGCCACCAAGGATGTACAAGTTGAGATTCGTTTAAACAAGCAGTGCTATCAGCTCTTGATTCAAATTCTTCATTTTCAGTTTGAATATTTTTTATTTCCGACATAATATTGTTTTATAAACTTAAAATTAAAGGAAGAATAATATTTGCCATTAAAAAGCCACCAGCCATAAAACAACAAGTTGCAATAAGCGATGGCAATTGTAAATTTGCTAAACCCGAAATTGCATGCCCCGATGTACAACCGCCTGCATAACGTGTTCCAAAGCCAACTAAAAATCCGCCAAACACCATTAAAACAAATCCTCTCAACGTTACTAAACTTTCCCACGAAAATAATTGCTTAGGCACTGAGCCTGAATAATCATTTATTCCATAAGTCAACAATTCCTCTGCTAATTTTGGCGCAACAACAATATCTGCTTTATTAGGGATTAATAAAACACAAATTACACCACCTAAAAAAACACCCGCAACAAAAAACAAATTCCAGACTTCTTTCTTCCAATCGTATTTAAAAAACTTAATGTTGGCTGGAATACAAGCAGCACAAAAATGACGAAGTGCTGAACTTATTCCAAACGTTTTATTCCCCATTAAAAACAATGCGGGAACCACTAATCCAATTAAAGGGCCAGCAATATACCAAGGCCAAGGCTGATTTATCCAACTCATATTAACAAATAAAAAACGAAAGTAAATATTTATTACTTGCAAATGGCGCGAAAGCTAAAAATAGAAATAATAAAAATGCGTTATTACTTAACTATTATTTTCTTATAATTTGACTTACCGTTTGAATTAAGCTTTACAAAATACATTCCTGAACTAAATTGATTAGCAGGAATAATTTCAAAAGTTGAAACCCCTGCTTTATCAGCAATTACTTTTTGCAACAACAATTGTTTCCCTTGCAAATCATAAACTTCAATAAAATAGTCCTTATCATACTCTGTTGCAAAACTTATATTAAACGAATTACCATCAGTTGGATTAGGGTATACATCAAAAACAAGTTCAGCGTTTTCATTCAAATTAACAGCAACAACATCCGAATACTTATAGTCTCCATTAAAATCAATTTGTTTTAATCTATAATATGAAGTTCCAGAATAAGGTGAAGAATCTATTGCATCGTAATTAAGAATTGTGCTGCTGTTTCCATTAATTGCTTTTGATGCAACGGAAGTTACCACTTCATAATCAACTGCATTTGAAGATTTTTCAATTAAAAAGTAATTATTATTAATTTCAGTTGCAGTTTTCCAATCCAATACAACTTCCTTATTATTTAAAGGAACCGCTGTAAAACTGATTAATTCAACTGGTAAGGGATTAGAACCATAAGAAACAATTGATCCAAATGTAATAGGACTAAAAGAAGTAAAGGCTACTGTTGAAGTTATCGGACTTGCTCCGCTTCCACCCATATTTTGCCAGAAGCCTCCACTAAAATGAGCTACACGTGTATCTGCCGGAGATACGATTCCACTACCTGTAATAATTGCCGCATCTTCATAATAAAGAGAAACCTGTGCACTTGCATTATTTGAAGGGTCAAGTGTTCTTGTTAAATCCCAAACCTCAGCATAACTTACGTGATCTAAACCTCCCGCCATTTCAGCAGGAGTATTATTTGCCGCTCCCGTAAATGTATAACTCGCAGTAAATTCCGTTGTTGCATCATATCCAGAAACAGTTGTCATTCCTATTCTTGCCCATTTTGAACCATCAGTAGTCCCAATTGGGAAAACAAAAGATGATGTACCTACTTTTTTCATTGGCCCAGCAACATAACTTGTTGCGCTACCTGAAGTTGAAGTTGCTGTATGACGAACAGTTAATAAATTGGTTGGTGTTGTGTAAACAAAACCATCAGTTAGAGTTAAAGCCTTCGCAACAAAAGCAGGTTGATTTAATGTAACTCCAGTTGCGCTCGAATTATTTACAATTAAATTATTAAAATTAGTTGCAAAAGTGCCACCAATGCTTTGTGCAGAGGTTCCATTAAATGTTACAGTTCCAACTCCTGCGCCTGGCACAAAAGCTGTTGCACTTGAATTGTTTGTCCAATTACCTCTTATTGAAAGAGAAGAATTATTAGTAGTATTACTTACTGTTCCTGATGTAATAGTTAAATTACCATTCAACACGTAAGAACCAGAAGCTAATGTTTTAGTAGATGCACCTGAAAAAATAACATTATTAAATGTAAATGCAGCAGCATTTAAAGTTGCATTTGTAGTTCCATAAAACTCGAATGTTCCACCTGCAGCGGATGAAAAAGCAGTGTAATTACCAGTAGGAATTAACAATGATCCTCCACCGGTAGTTCTAACTCTTATTGTTCCAGTTCCACTCACTATTCCTGGCGTTTGATTTACGTAATTATCAAAATCAATAATAGCAGTTCCATTTAAAATTGTAGAACGAGCGACACGAGAATCTCCATTTGCAAGTATTGTATGTCCAGTCGCAATAACTACAGGATTACCTTCAGGCATTTTTGTAGCAGGAGCTCCAGCATGTTGTAATATATCATCTGTACTCCATGAATTTACATTGTCCCAATTTCCACCTAAAGTCGAGTTTCTACTGTAATATGTTTTTAGTGCTTGGAATTCAATAGTAGTTGAACCGTCCGATTCACCTGCAGTATAATCACCATCAATAAAATTCATATTAGTTAAAGTCATTGTGTTGGCGGCTGCACTCACAGTTCCAGCATAACCATCAACTGGCAACCAATCGCCGTTATAAAATCTGCCTGTTTTATACAAAGCCTCGTTCCCAAAAACATCACTTTGAATGTAATTATAAGTATGAGTTACATTTAATCCAGCAAAGCCAACTGCAGTAACACTCCAATAATAGGAAAGTTCTAGAGCTAAGGGATCTTGTGTTGAAGGATGTTTATTATCTACAACTGTAATATTAATACTACCTGGCGCAGTGTTTGTTGTTACATTATAGGTAACTGGAGTATATTTTGTTCCAGAGCCAACAGCAAAAGTAATATTAAACGCTCCTGTTGGAAAACTTTTAGTAATACCTGCTGCAACTAAAGAGCCACTCATCTTTATCATCTTAGTTGCACTAGGAGCTGCAACAACTACGTTTGCGTTTGTATTTAAGGTAAGTAGGTATGAATTAATTTCAAATATTCCAGTTGTTAAGGTTAGATTTCCATTTACTGTTTGAGCTGCCGTAAATATGGATCCTGTTGCATTATCTAATTCTAAATTTTGGAAAACACCTGCGCCACTTCCGCTTATAGTGTGTTGTGTTGTACCATTTAGATATATTTTTCCTGCACCACTATGTGTTGCTGAATTAGAAACATTTCCCAAAACTCTAATAATATTGCCTCCGTCAGCCAAAGTACCTGAGGTAAGTGTTAATGCACTATTTACAGTAACAGCAGTATTAGCAGCCAAAGTAACTGTACCAAACGTATTATTAATTTCAAGGTTAGCGAAATTAGTTCTGTTTGGCGTAGCTGTTCCAGTTATTGTTTGATTAGCTGTTGTGCTATTAAAAGTTGTTGTTTGAGTTGCAGAGCCCGCACGGAAACCCCCAACCGCTGTACCCGTAGTTGCAATAATATTAGAATTAGTTAAGTTACCTCCAATGTTAACATTTAGACCATTGGCATTAAAGGTAGCTAAGGCTTGTATGTTTAAATTGTTTTTAAGAGTTAAAGCATAATTATCTAACCTAACAGTTGGTGCATTGGTTGTATTTACAGTGATATTATATAAACTAACACTTGATAAAAGTTTAAATATTTCAGCTGCTACAGTGCTTGCATTTCCAAATTGAATTGTACCACCAGTTACTGTTGAACTTGTAGGTACAATATAAAGATCGCCATAATCAACACCTGCAGCATTTTGTAAAATAATTGTTGGCGTACCCGACATGTTAAATACACTGCCCGTATTTGTAACTTCAAGCATGCCTCTTAATGTTGAAGGTGCTACACCTCTAATCAAAATAGTACTTGTTCCAGACATACCAAATAACAATGAACCAGTTGTGCTTGTTAAAGTTCTCCTAATTTGACCATTTACATTTAAAACACCTGCACCTTGCATATCTATTTCTGGAAATCCAGCTGCCGAATATTCAATATCATTACCAAAAGTATTTCCTGTAGTACCTACATTTACTGTTCCTACAAGTACTTGCAACTTTCCATTTAAAAATAAATCATTTGCTGCAGCGTTTGCTGTTGCCATATTTATAATACTCCCTGATGAGTTCATAGAAAGACATGTTGTAACTGGAATAGTAAAAGCAGTAGTAGATAAATTCAGTGTTAAAGACGAAGGGCTTGAAAATTTAAAAGTACCATTTGTTAGAACTAAATTGGGAGTTGGTCCTGATAAGGTAAAGGCAGTTGAAGTAACTTCTAATATTTGTGTTTGCGAGGTTCCCTTATTAACAGTTAAAACATTAAAGTCGGTAGTAGCTCCTGCTCCAGATATGGTTTTATCTACTGCACCACTAAAAGTGACGTTACAATTACTTCCTGCTGTACTAAAATCAAGAGTACCTGCATTACTTATACCTCCGCTAATTGTTAAAGAATGCGTTAAAGCTGCAGAATTTTCAACATCAAAAGTAGCTCCAGCAGAAACACTAACATTACCTGCAACAACAACACTTTGAGCACTGGCATTTACAAATTGAAGATTCCCACTTAAAACTTTAATTCCTCCATTAATAGTTATCGTTCTTGAGGTAACAGAATTATTAAAATGGCTAGTACCCGTTGCACTCGCCTGTTGAGTTGTCATATCGTTGTATATAGTCAATGAAGCATCTGGCATAGTGAGGATTTGCCCAGCATCTGGAGTAAGAACTAAGTTATAATAAGTAGCAAATGTTGTAGGCAATGTATAAGATGATCCAAAATATTCGAAAGTACCTCCACTTGTTCCAATAAAATCATTAAAATTACCAGAAAGAGTGGTATTTGAAGCAATCCGAATAGTTCCATTTCCACTTGGTGGAGTTGAATAAGTTCCAAAATTATGTCCCGTAAAAGTACTCACAGTTAAGGTACATCCCGCAGCAATTTTTAACTGCCCACACAATGCTGTATTTGCATCAATAACCATATTATGGGTATTATTCGTAGCATCTCCTATCTGAACAACATCATTAACAGTTGGTACAAGCGCTGTTGCAGCTCCTACGTGACTAACCAAGGACCATGAAGTTCCTGCAGTATTATTCCAATCAAAAGCTCCGCCGTTTCTACTATAAAAAACTCTAATCGGATTAAATGGTCCAGAAGCAGAGGGATTATTGTCACCAGTAGTATAATCTCCATCTATAACAGCACCAAAACTTGCAGCAGCAAATGTTATGATATTGCCAGCTTGATTAACATCGGCTGAAGGACCAGTTGCCCAAAGTGAATTAGAAGATGTATATCTTCCTGGTACATAATGACCTTCTGTAGCAACAATATGTGTTGGATCTAAATAAGTATAAGTATGTGTAACTGTTGTTCCGCCAGCAAGTGTAAATCCAGTACTACTCACCTTCCAATAGTATGGTATTGCTAATCCTGAATTAGTTGTTAAAGGATGTTCTGAATTAATTGGCCTTACAGTAATTGAGCCAAATACTGTAGGATTTGTACCTGCTAATGTGATGGTTGCCGGCGTATAATTAGGTGTTGCGGTTGTGCCTACTGGAAACGTGAAAGCAAGTGATGCTGCTGAATATGATTTTGTAATACCAGCATCAGTGGCCAAACCTGTAGTTTTGATAAAACGTGTAGCGCCAACAGCGCCAACTATTGTGCTTGTTGCCCCCAAAGCAAGATTGTAACTACTAATATCAAAAAGATTATTTTGGTTTAATGTTAAGTTACCTGTAACACTGGTTGAACCAACTAATGTAATCATTGCAGCCCCGGCAGTATTAAATGTGTTATTTAAAACTAAATTACCAAACACACCAGAAGTACTTGTTATTGTTTGAGCTGCCGTAGTAGATGAAAGCGTAATATTACCTGCGCCAGAATGTGTACCTGAATTTACAACATTACCCTTCACATCAATTGTCTTTCCTCCATCAGCAAGCGTTCCTGCTGAAATTGTCAAATCATGTCTTACTGTTGTTGTCGCAACAGTTCCTGCGAGTGTTAAAGTACCTGCAGTTTTATTCACTGTAAAATCATAAAGACCAGTAGTTATTGTTCCACTATTAGTAAAGGTTTGTGCACCAATGCCATTAAATGTTGTAGTGTTAACACCAGGAGTGTATGTACAGCCAGTTTGAATATTAAAATGCCCGCCCACCGTAACATTTTGATCAGTAGCATTATTTATTGAAGCATCGAAAGTAGGGCTTGAAGCACCATTAATTAAGGTCAAATCATTTAAAACTACCAGCGGCTTTGCTGTAAAAGTAACTGGTGAACCTAAACTAGTGTGATTCATTTGCTGATTACCAATTGTCATAACACCTGCTCCTGCACCAGCCTTTCGAACATTGATATCCCAAAATGGAACAGAGGAATTAATATTAAAATTTCTAGCAGATGCTGGAATATTTATGTTCCATGTACCTCCAGTAACACTAAAGGCAGAAGAGGCTATCAAAATACCTCCATTTATTGCAGTACCAGAAGCGGTTGGAAGAGAAATATTAATCGTTCCACCAGACATATTAAACGAAGCAGTTGTAAAAGGCCAACAAAAAACAGGATTACTTGTGTTTGTAACCGCACCTGTTATAGTTACCGTTCCACCTGTTTGAGTATAACTACCAGTACTAAGCGCATTAACCGAAGGACGCAAAGTAACCATTGTGGTTGTCCCCCCTTCAAACAAAAGTTCTCCTTGATCTCGAGTAACAATACAGGCTTGCCCACTATTTATTGTATACGAACCTCCACTTACTCTGAACTTACCATAAACAACCATAGCAGAACCACCACCCTGTGAAACAATTGCTCCATCAATCCATAAGCCAGCATTATTATTTTGCCCCGTACTGATATCATAATTACCTCCAGTATTTAATTGGGGTACTGTAATGTTTTCACCCAATCTCAAAGTACCATTGGTTAACGTAATCATATTGTTACCTAAGTTACCATCAAATGGCGCAGTACCAGCAACTGTACAAACCACACTCAAGATAAATGTTTGATCAATTCCTTTGTTTAATGTAAAACTTCCAAAACTTGTTGCTGCTGCATTTATGCTTAGTATTTTATCTGCAGCGCCATTAAATGTTATACTTGCAGTATTTGCACCCGCTGTGTAATCAGCGTTGTTTTGTAAATCAAGTGTTCCATTATTAGTAAAATTACCAGCGCATGTTATTGAATGAGTAACGGTTGTTCCTGCAAGCACATTCATTGTACAATTTGTTCCAATAGTAACATCACCATTAAAAACTAAAGTTCGCACTGTCCCTATAACATCTCCTAATTGAAAAACAAGGCCAGTACCTGCACAATCTAAAACAAAATTACCATTAATAGTTGTTGCTGCCGAACCAAAAGTAAATGTTCTTGTTGATGCTAATGAATGTGATAATGTTAAATTATAGTAGGTAGTAACATTAGTTGGCAAAGTAGTGTTTGATGCCCAATCATAATACTCTACCGAACTCCCAACTGATGTGGTAAAATTGTTAGTCCCTGTTGGGAAATAGGAAGCGCCAATGCGTAAAGTACCCAAACCATTTATGGATGTTAATCCAGCCGTGAAGGTGAAAGTAGCAAGATCTAAAATTCCTCCTGAATTAATTGTTAACACGTGTGTTGTTGTTGCAACGTTACCTGTTAAAGTAACCGTAATACCATTTAGTATTGTAACGGCGTCACCATTTCCAGGTACTGCAGGACTAACTAATGTTGTTCCGGATGGATCGGTTGTCCATACGTTTGGAGTGTTCCAATTACCACTTTGATAAGTATAATAATTTACTGCTTTTAAGGAAAAAAGACTAAAGATTATCGAAAATATTGTAAAAAGTATCCTTACATTCATAGAGAAATATAATATTATTAAAACTTATTCTTACACAAGAAACAAATATAATATTTTTTACCAAAACAGTAGAGCAAATAAACTTGTAATCAATCATTTAACGTTAAATTAATTTTTAACGTTTATCTATTTCGTAACAATTCAATTATAAATTCAACAGAAATAATTTTTGTCATTTCCTATTATGGTTTCATGCCGAAATAAATACATTTAATCGAATTCCGTAAAAGGTAGGGGTTTAAAAGTTTAAATTCATTTGTACGAAATTCAAACTAAAGTCCAACATCCCTTTCCAAAGAATCCCGCCAATAAATATTCTCTATCAACTAATGGTTTCGGTTACTTTGTAGAATTTAAAGTTTTTGAAGAACAATCAAATTTTTTGAAGAAATAAGCGAAACGTAGTCCAGCATAATTTCCATAATTAGAAAATGTATGATTGTAAGAAACATTATCAATTGAATAGTTAACAGTAGAATTCATTAATGGAGTTAGACCTCCGTTTACAATTACACCTAAACTCCACATTCTTCCACTATTTCTTTGCTTTTCAATGCCAAACATCAAATGCCCATTAACAGCATACGAAGAAGAAACATTAACTGTTTGATTTATATAATTCGTATTAATAACAGAAACACCTTCTTCATTTACATTTTTTTCCTTCACTGATGGTGAGCCCACTCCTGCCAAAGACAATCCCCCGCCAACAAACCATCTGTAATTATTGCAATTAGGTTTAAAACGATAAATTAAAGTCAACGGGATTGAAACAGTATTACTCGAAATTTGATTCGAGGTAAATTGTTTATGCTTGTTTAGCAAAGAATAATTTTCTGCTATTGCGTACTGAAAACCAATTTGTGAAAACTGCAAGCCAGTTTCAAATGACCAATGTTCTTTAAAATCGTTTCTCAAATAAACCGACCAAACACCAGTTTCAAAATTACGTTGATGAAAACGTGCATTAGCATCTTTCATACCCCCAACATACATTGCAGAGTTTCCAACACTTGAAACACTAAGTCCCCAACGCCAATTTTGTTGTGCATTAATTGAATTTGCAAATAAACAAGAAAGAATGAGTAATTGAATTGTTTTCATGGCGTTGAAATTAGCAACACTAAATTAGTCGAAAAATTATAAAATTCAAATAGTAATTATTGGTTTTAACAAATAAAAAACCCTCAGCCCGATTAAACTTGCGTTTAACCTGTGAGGGTTTATGGTTTGGCACCGTCTTTAATGTGATCCCGCCGCGACTCGAACGCGGAACCCTCAGCTTAGAAGGCTGATGCTCTATCCGGTTGAGCTACGGAACCATTTTTTAAGGCTGCAAATATACACAAAGATATGGTTCCTCAAAAAAAATTGGCGCTTTTGTGCGAATCCAACGAATCATAAAAATGTCAAAATCGCCTCAATAATTCATTTTATTGCTATATTTGCTTTTCTTATTTTAAAATTATGAGTAATTCTCCTACTGGATTTGGTATTGCAAAAGAAAACTATAAAATTCTTTTAGTTGGTTTAGCACTTATTGTACTTGGTTATATCTTGATGATTGGCGGAGGCAGTGATGACCCAAATGTATTTAATCCTGAAATTTTTAGTGCTCAACGTATTACTATAGCGCCTATTACATGCCTTGCAGGTTTTGTAGTAGTGATAGTTGCAATCATGCGTAGACCAAAATCTAAAGACGAAGCTTCTAAGTAATGAATTATTTTGAGGCAATTGTTTTAGCTATTATCGAGGGGCTAACAGAATTTCTTCCCGTTTCTTCTACCGGACACATGATTATAGGCTCATCCATTATGGGCATAGCATCAAATAACTTTGTTAAACTATTTACTATTTGTATACAGTTAGGCGCTATACTTTCTGTATTGGTGCTTTATTACAAACGCTTTTTGAAGTCAGTTGATTTTTACATTAAGCTTGCTATTGCTTTTATTCCAGCAGCTATTTTAGGAAAACTATTGAGCGATTATATTGATGCATTACTTGAAACGCCATTGGGAGTAGCTATTTCATTGCTTGTAGGTGGCATTATTTTATTATTTGTAGATAAATGGTTTAATAAAAACGAAATTGAAGATGTAGATAAGATTAGCAAACCCAATGCATTTAAAATTGGTTTATTCCAGTGTATAGCAATGATACCAGGGGTTTCGAGAAGCGGGGCAAGTATTGTAGGCGGAATGAGTTTAGGTTTATCAAGAAAAGTAGCTGCGGAATTTTCTTTCTTTTTAGCTGTTCCAACCATGTTTGCCGCTACAGCATACAAACTTTACAAATACACCAAAGAATTTGGAATGCCAACTGGCGACGAAATTAAATTACTTGCAGTTGGAAATGTAGTTGCATTTGTAGTTGGTTTATTAGCTATTAAAACATTTATTGGTTTCTTAAACAAGAACGGATTCAAGGCTTTTGGCTGGTACCGTATTGCCATTGGCGCATTTATTATTACGCTTTATTTAACAGGCCATAACCTTTCTATCATCTAATTTTCCTTGAACCTGTTAGAATATATCTCCGACCCCAATCGTGATTTTGCTGCGGGCGAAATTATCTTAGTTGATAAACCTTTAACATGGACCTCATTCAACGCTGTAAATAAAATTAAACACAGCATTAAAAATCACCCTTCTTTTACAAAAGATGGAGTAAAATTAAAAGCACGTGTAGGACATGCAGGCACTTTAGATCCTTTGGCAACTGGGCTACTCATCATTTGTACCGGAAAAAAAACAAAAGAAATTGAGAACTACCAAGGAATGAAAAAAGTATATACTGGAACTTTTTTTATTGGAGCTACCACACCTTGTTTTGATTTAGAAAAAGAAGTAGATGCTACTTTTCCAACAGAACATATTACGAAGGAATTAATTTTAGAAACTGCTAAAACCTTTGTTGGCGAACAACAACAAACTCCACCATTATTTTCAGCTATCAAAGTTAAAGGGCAGCGTGCATACGATATTGCAAGAGCAGGAAATGAAGTAGAATTAAAATCAAGAAGTATTAACATCGAATCATTCGAAATTACAGCTATTGAAATGCCCAGCGTTTCATTTAAAATAATATGTAGCAAAGGAACTTACATTCGATCGATAGCAAGGGATTTAGGAATTGCATTAAAGTCAGGGGCTCACCTTACTTCACTAAGAAGAGAAAAGATTGGAGATTTTGATGTAGCAAATGCCATTGAAATGCCTCCAAAGTCAAACAAGTTCGACTAGAAACTGTTTAATTTTCATTAATTTAACTTGCACATATACCTTAAATGTGGTATTTTTGTCCAATATTTGGATTTAATCTAAATAAGCATAAAGAAGAAAACACCCTATTTTAAAAACATACAGACATGATTACAGTTTCTGAAACAGCAAGAGAGCATGCGATTAAAATATTGCAAGAAGAAAATCGTCCTGCCGACTCATTTATACGTGTTGGAGTTGAAGGCGGAGGATGCTCGGGACTTAGTTACAAATTAGAATTTGATAACGTTTCTAAAGAAGGCGATCAAATTTTTGAAGACAATGGAATTAAAATTGTTTGCGATAAAAAAAGCTTTTTATATTTAGTAGGTACACAACTAGATTATAGCGGCGGAATTAACGGAAAAGGTTTTTCATTTAATAATCCAAACGCATCACGTACATGTGGTTGCGGAGAATCATTTTCGGTATAAATAACAAGAATTTATTTAAAGTTTGAAAGATTAAACTCTTTTAAATTTTAACTTCTCACTTTTGAATTAATCAACAATGGCAGCAGAGCAAGACGAAGCGTTAGAACAACACATCAACTCCGAATACAAGTGGGGATTTACCACGGATATCGAATCAGACACTTTTAAAAAAGGACTGAACGAAGAAGTTATTAAATTACTCTCACACAAAAAAAACGAACCTGAGTGGCTTTTAGAGTATCGCTTAAAAGCATATCGCTATTGGCTTACAATGAAGGCGCCTGATAATTGGGCTTACTTTCAATATCCTAAAATGGATTTTCAAGATGTATCTTATTACTCTGCTCCTAAAGTAAAACCAACTTTAAACAGCTTAGACGAAGTAGATCCTGAATTAATTAAAACGTTTGAAAAGTTAGGCATTTCATTAGAAGAGCAAAAACGTTTAACAGGAGTTTCTTCAAACATAGCAGTTGATGCGGTGTTCGATAGTGTATCTGTAAAAACAACTTTTAGAGAAACATTAGCAGAAAAAGGAATTATATTTTGTTCATTTAGTGAGGCTGTTCAAGAGCATCCTGAATTAATAAAAAAATACATGGGAATGGTTGTTCCCTTTACCGATAATTATTACACTGCATTAAATAGTGCAGTATTTAGCGACGGTTCATTTTGCTACATTCCAAAAGGCGTTCGTTGTCCAATGGAATTATCAACTTACTTTCGTATTAACTCATCAGGCACAGGACAATTTGAAAGAACATTAATTGTTGCAGATGAAGAATCTTATGTAAGTTACTTAGAAGGTTGTACTGCGCCGCAACGCGACGAAAATCAATTACACGCTGCAGTTGTTGAAATTATTGCATACAAAAATGCAGAAGTAAAATACAGTACTGTACAAAATTGGTATCCTGGTGATAAAGATGGAAAAGGTGGTATTTATAATTTCGTAACCAAGCGTGGATTGTGTGTAGGCGATTATAGTAAAATTAGCTGGACACAAGTAGAAACAGGTTCTGCAATCACTTGGAAATATCCTTCAGTAATTTTAAAAGGTGATAACAGTGTAGGCGAATTTTATTCGGTTGCTGTAACAAACAATCATCAACAAGCAGATACTGGTACAAAAATGATTCACATTGGTAAGAACACCAAATCCACAATTATTTCAAAAGGAATTTCGGCAGGTGTTAGTAATAACTCATACAGAGGTTTAGTACAAATAAGAAAAGGTGCAATCAACGCACGTAATTTCTCTCAATGCGATAGTTTACTAATGGGTGATAAGTGTGGAGCGCATACTTTTCCTTATATTGAAATAAAAGACAAAACCGCTATTGTTGAGCACGAGGCAACAACTTCAAAAATTGGGGAAGACCAATTATTCTATTGTAATCAACGTGGTATAAGCACAGAGAAAGCAATTGGATTAATTGTAAACGGGTATTGCAGAGAAGTATTAAATAAACTTCCAATGGAATTTGCAATTGAAGCGCAAAAATTATTGGCAATTAGTTTAGAAGGAAGCGTAGGATAATTAAGAAGTGGAATTAACAGATAACATAAGTAAACAAATTAAGTACCTGCTGTATTTTTTATTAGCTGTGGTTATTTATTTTGTATTCTTTCATCGCTTGGGCAGTTTTTATATGCGCACATGGGATGAATCTATTTATGCAGTTAATTCCTTTGAGATGATTGAAAGAGGGAATTATATTGTTCCTTACATTAATGGAAACATCGACATTATAAATGATAAACCACCTCTATTTTTTTGGCACCAAATCATTTCTTTCAAACTTTTTGGGTATAACGAGTTTGCCGCTAGATTTCCTTCAGCAATATATGGAGCTCTCACTGTGGTTCTATTGTTTTCCTTTTTAGCAAAAAAATATAATTTCATACTTGGTTTTACTTCTGCTATTGTATTAGCAACATCAATGGGCTTTGTAACATTTCATTCGTCGAGAACTGGTGATGTGGATTCGATGCTTGCCTTTGGTGTTTTAGCAATGGTAATTAACTTTATTAAATACAAGGAAAGTGGATTGATAAGATACTATTTGTTTTTTGCCTTGTTTTTAATATTCGCATTCCTTACCAAAACACTCGGAGCATTAATTATATTACCAATCTTTTACTTACTACTTTTCAAAGACAATTATAAAGTACTTTTTAACCTCAAATTTCAAGCAATTAATTTACTGGTTATTCTTGCAATTGGTGCATTTTTATACTTTAGAAATAATTACGAAGACCATTATTTCACCACACATTTTCTTGCTTATTTTGGTCGCTTTAAAACCCAATACAACCCTGACCACAAACAACCTTTCGATTTTTACTTTAATAATCTTATTAATTTAAGATATTCAATGTATTCAGTTCTATTAATTCCAGCTGCTTATATGGTTTATAAGGAACAAAATACTTCTTTGAGAAATAATATTGGATTTGCTCTAATTTCCTCTATATTTTTTCTACTCATTTTAAGTTTAAGTTCGAGTAAATGTTACTGGTATGATGTTCCGCTTTATCCCCTATTTGCAATAGCTATAGGTTATTTTATATGGAAAATAGCCTATAACATTTCTGCAAACCTTAAATCAATTACACTATTTGTATTGTTATTTCTTACTATACCTTCTTACTTTGCAATTAAACGTTCTCACAACAATGATATTGCAGATGTAAACGCAAGAAAGTGTGAAGTTATTCCAGAATATTTCCATAATCATAAAAACATGCCTTACGCATCTATTAGTGTTGTTGATGGTAATTACAATAGCCCAACATTGTTTTACAAATATCATTTTCGCCAATACAAAAAAGAAATTATTATTAAACAAGGCAGTGAGCTTAAAATAAATGAAATTGTAATTGCAGGAAACGATTCAATAAAAAACTACATAACAACACATTACCAAACCGAACAATTAGAAACATATAAAAACGCAACGATTTATAAAATAAAACAATGATTACAATAAAAAACTTACACGCCAACATCGAAGGCAAAGAAATATTAAAAGGAATTAATCTTGAGATTAAAGCCGGTGAAGTACATGCCATCATGGGGCCAAATGGCTCGGGTAAATCAACTCTTTCAAGTGTATTAGCTGGAAGAACTGATTACGAAGTAACAGAAGGTGAAGTATGGTTTAACGGAAAAAATCTATTAGACCTACCAGCTGAAGATCGTGCACGTGAAGGACTCTTCTTGGCTTTTCAATATCCGATAGAAATTCCAGGTGTGAGCAATGTTAATTTCTTAAAAACTGCTATTAACGAAATTCGTGAGTACAAAGGTGAAGCTGCAATTGAAGCAAAAGATTTCCTTGCTTTAGTAAAAGAAAAACAAAAATTAGTTGAGCTTGACGGAAAATTAACAAACCGTAGTGTAAATGAAGGTTTTAGTGGTGGAGAGAAAAAAAGAAATGAAATTTTTCAAATGGCCATGCTTAATCCAACTTTTGCAATTTTAGATGAAACTGATTCAGGATTAGATATTGATGCATTGCGTATTGTTGCAAACGGAGTGAATACTTTAAAAACAAAAGAAAATGCGTTTTTAGTAATTACACATTACCAACGCTTATTAGATTACATCGTTCCTGATTTTGTTCATGTTTTATACAACGGAAAAATCGTAAAATCGGGTCCTAAAGAGTTAGCACTTGAGTTGGAAGAAAAAGGATATGATGATATTAAAAAACAATTTGACTTAGCATAATATGTCATTAGCATTAGATAATAAAACAAGTACAGCTCAATTGCTTCTTAATAAACTAAGTTCTATCTCTGGTAAAAATGAGATTATTGGTTTTGAAGAAATGGGCGCTGCTATACAATACCTAGAAGAGAAAGGCATTCCAACCAACAAGGATGAGGAATACAAGTATTGTAACATTGATGCAGTTTTTAGAAAAGAATTCAAGAATATTGAAAATAATTTTTCTGTCATTAGTGCTTTGCCTAAATTGGATGATTGCATTAATGTGTACATGCATAATGGTAACTTTAACAGTGCAGAAATTCATTCAGAAAAAGTAGTTATTTCAGATTTAAAAACTGCTACTGTTTCTCATAAAGAAATTATTCAGAAACATTTTTGCAAATACATTAATCGTTCATTAACAGCTGCAACTGCATTAAACAGTGCGTTTACAAACAACGGATTATTTATTTATGTTCCCAAATCAGTTGTTTCACAAAAACCAATTTGTATTCATTATTTAGCAAGCAATGCGGGCGAAGCAATGATTCATCCGCGCTTGTTAATTGTAACAGAAACAAATGCTGAACTTAATTTTATTGAAAAATATTACGGTTATGAAAACGGAAAATGTTTTGCTACTACAACACAAGAAATAATTGTAGGTGATAACGCAAAAGTAAATCATTATCGTGTGCAAGCTGAAAATGTAAATGCATATTCTGTTTCATCTATTGATGTGCAGCAAGGTGCTGATAGTGTTTACAATTGCAATACATTTATTTTTGGCGGGTCATTAGTTAGAAACAATCACCACATTACCTTAAACGGAAAAAATGGTGAATCGCACTTAAATGGTTTATTAATTGCCAACGATTCTAATTTAATCGACAACCATACTTTAATCGACCATGCTGTTGCTAATTGTAACAGTAATGAATTGTACAAAGGAATTGCAAACGATAAAGCAATTGCAGTGTTTAACGGGAAAATTATGGTTCGTAGAGATGCGCAAAAAACAAATGCATACCAAAGCAGCAAAAATATTTTGATGAGCGATGATGCAACTGTTAACACAAAACCACAATTAGAAATTTTTGCCGATGATGTAAAATGTTCGCATGGAACATCAACAGGTAAAGTAGATGAAGAAGCATTATTCTATTTAAAAGCTAGAGGTATTGGTGATACTAGCGCTCGTCGTTTATTATTACAAGCATTTGCACAAGAGTTAATAGATAAAATAGAAATCGAATCGTTGCAAGAAGAAGTGTTAGATTTATTTGAAGGGTCGTTGAAGTGATAAACATAGAAGAAATAAGAGCACAATTTCCCATTCTCGCAAGAAAGGTGAATGGAAAACCATTGGTGTATTTTGATAATGGGGCGACCACTCAAAAACCTCAACAGGTAATTGATGCAATTGTTGATTATTACAGTAACCACAACAGTAACATACATCGTGGTGTTCATACATTAAGTCAAGAGGCAACTTCATTGTTTGAAGAAAGTAGAAAAACAATTCAAGCTTTTATTAATGCCAAACATGTACACGAAATTATTTTCACAAAAGGCACAACTGATTCAATAAGTTTAGTTGCCAATTCTTTCTCTCGCGCATTTTTAAAAGCTGGAGATGAAATTATTGTTTCAGAAATGGAGCATCATTCAAACTTCTTGCCTTGGCAAAATTTACGTGATGAATTTGGTATTGTACTTAAAGTAATTAAGTTAAAACCCAATGCAGAATTAGATATCGAACAAGCTAAAACACTTTTCACATCTAAAACAAAATTACTTGCTATTACGCAGGTCAGCAATACGCTCGGAATCATTAATTCTATTAAAGAATTCATTAGCGAGGCAAGGAAACGCGGGGCAAAAGTTTTAGTTGATGGCGCTCACTCTACTCCACACATAAAAGTTAATGTACAAGATTTAGATGCTGATTTTTTTGTATTCAGTATGCATACGGTATACGGGCCAACTGGGGTTGGGGTATTATACGGGAAAGAAGAACTTTTGAATGCAATGCCTCCTTACCAATATGGTGGTGGAATTATAAAATCAGTTACAATAGAAAAAACTGAATTAGCCGAGTTACCAAATAAATTTGAAGCAGGTACACCAAACATTGAAGGCGTTGTTGCAACAAAAGCATCTATTGATTTTGTAAATAAAGTAGGAATAGAAAACATAAGTGCACACGAACATGCACTACTTTTAAAAGCAACAAAAGCATTAAACGAATTGCCTGAAATAGAAATTTACGGAAACACAAAAACAAAGCTGGTGTAATTTCATTTAACATAAAAGGTGTTCATCCATTTGATACAGGAACTATTTTAGACCAAATGGGAATTGCTGTTAGAACGGGGCATCATTGCACGCAACCATTAATGCATTGCCTAGGAATACCTGGAACAGTAAGGGCTAGTTTTGCGATTTATAATACAGAAAAGGAAGTAGATATTTTTATTGAAGGTGTGAAGAAGGCAATTAAAATGCTAAAATAAAACCTCCGTGAGCCTCTGTGCCCTCAGTGTCTCCGTGGTAAAATTTTATTATATGAATATAAAAGAAATAGAGCAGGAAATAATAGAAGAATTCGAACTATTCGAAAACTGGGAAGATAAATACCAGTACATCATCGACATGGGTAAGGATTTAAAAGGATTGCAAGAACAATATAAAACAGACGACAGATTAATTAAAGGTTGTCAAAGTAAAGTGTGGCTGCACAGTGAAGTTGAAAATGGAAAAATAATTTTCACTGCCGATAGCGATGCAATTATTACAAAAGGAATAGTTGCTTTAATGATACGAGTATTAAGCAATCATAGTCCAGATGAAATAGTGAATGCTGAACTTAGCTTTATAAATGCAATTGGATTAAAAGAACATCTCTCTCCTACCCGTGCAAATGGCTTAGTGAGTATGATAAAACAAATGAAATTAGATGCATTAGCATTAAAAACAAAAGTAGTATAACAATATGGCGGCAATAATAATTTCTACAAATCCCGAAATAACACAAAAAGTAATCGACCAATTAAAAACGTGTTATGACCCCGAAATTCCTGTTGATGTATGGGAGCTTGGATTAATTTATGAAATTAACCTAACAGAGGAAATGGATTTAAAAGTGTTAATGACACTTACCTCGCCAAATTGCCCGGCTGTTGAAACGCTACCAGCAGAAATGGAAAGTAAACTAAAAGAAATTACTGAATTAAAATCAGTAAAACTTGACCTTACTTTTGAGCCTACTTGGACAAAAGAAATGATGAGTGAAGTAGCGCAAGTTGAATTAGGCTTTATGTAATTTTTGTACAATGGAAAATGAAATAACAAATAAAGTAGCAACTAGCGGAATCATCACCATTGATTTGGAAGAATTTTACCCTGCTGGTGAAAGAAAGCTTATTGATATTAAGGCGCAGTTATTTCAAGAATTAATTTTACGCGAAAAAGATTTTAGAGAATACATTAAAACTACAGATTGGTCGGTTTACCAAGATTGTTATGTTGCTATTATTTGCAGTGCAGATGCAATTGTTCCGACTTGGGCTTATATGTTGATGAGTTTGGCTCTTGAACCTTATGCAAAAAAAATATGCTTTGGCAATTTAGAACAATTAGAAAGTTTGCTTTACGAAGAGCAATTAGCAAAACACAATTTTGAGCAATACAAAGATGCAAGAGTTGTTGTAAAAGGTTGCGGAAAATTACCTGTTCCAACACAGGCGTATGTTAACCTTAGTGCAAAATTAAAACCGCTTGCAAAAAGTATTATGTACGGCGAACCTTGCAGTACAGTACCGTTGTACAAGGCTCCTAAAAATTAACATTAAATCCTGCTCGGTAAACTAATGGGCCAAATGGTCCGTTTGTGTAAGGCGAATTAGGTGTAGGAACAAATTCATACATCAAAAGAACATAATAACATGAGTTTGGTCCCATTTGATTTCTCAAGCCAATACCTGCTAAGTTAACATCGGCAATGGTTCGCTTGGATGCAACAATAGAAAAATTATCAGGAACACTTAGTACATCATACTCCGCTTGCAAAAACAAAAAAGGTAAAGGTTTAATGCGTATGAATGCTCCACCTCCATAAAGCATATATCTATAGGTAAATGCATTATTACGAATTGATAAATTAGTGAAAATCCCTTGCAAGCCAACACTAAAAACTTTATTGAATTTATACCCAACATTAGGTGAAAGATCAATTAAACTACCGTTTCCACTAAATTGCAAACCCAAATTACCACCATAATAAATACTATCCTTCCATGCAATTTTGGGTTTAGGACCTTTTGCTTTCATAGGACGATTGTTTTGTGAAACAGCCGTAACAACCATTAAAAAAGCAAAAATACCAAGCAGAAAATATTTTCTCACATTTAACATTTAAGTGTAAATTTACTAAAATAAATGAAAATCAAGCATAGTAGTGCTTAGTACAATTACATTACGAAAAAACATGAAAACAGCAATAATAACAGGAGCTTCAGGCGGAATTGGAAAGGAATTAGTTAAACTTTTTTTAACAAATAATTGGAAAGTATTAGCCGTTTCGCGCAATACAAAAGCCTTGGAAGACATTAAGCATAAAGAATTAATTGTACTTGAAGCCGACATCAACAAAAAAGAAGACCGCGAGAAAATCGAAAAATTATCCGATACACTTTCACCAATAGAAGTACTCATAAACAACGCAGGTAAATTATTAAATAAGCCTTTTTCAGGAATTGATGAAAAAGAATTGCAAGAAGTATACTCAGCAAATGTGTTTGCGCCATTTCATTTAATACAACGTTTGTTACCACAACTAATAAAGGGTGAGCGCGGGCATGTTGTTAACATTGGCAGTATGGGTGGTTTTCAAGGAAGTGTAAAATTTGCTGGACTAACTGCTTACAGCTCATCTAAATTTGCATTAGCAGGTTTAACCGAATTGTTGGCCGAAGAATTTAAAGATGAAAATATTTCTTTTAACTGCTTAGCAATTGGCGCCGCACAAACAGAGATGCTTGCAAAAGCTTTCCCAGGTTACCAAGCCCCGCTTACCGCTAAAGAAATGGCAAGTTTTATTTTTGATTTTGCAACTAAGAATGCAAAGTTTATTAATGGGAAGGTGATACCGGTGTCGGTTACAACGCCGTAAAGTATTGAAAAGGGGGCTTCGTCAAGCTCAGCCTGACGTAGAGGAAGGAAGAGGAAAAGAGAGCATTTCTACATTTTGGAATATGTTTGATTTTTTGTAACTTCGTATAAAGTTTTTAAAATGAAATCCACTAGCCTTCAATTAAGAAAAATAAGTCTCATTGAATATTTATTAGGTATTCAAGACGAAAAGGTTTTCGATAAAATTGAGTCGAATATTCATAAAAGTTTAAAGGCAGTAAAACCAGTTGATATTGTTTTCACTAAAGAAGATATAATTGAGCGTGCAGAGTTCTCGAATAAGCAAATAAAAAAAGGGCACGTATTAAGCCAAAAAGAATTAGAAGAGCAATCCAAAAATTGGTAATTCTATGAGGCAAATAATCTGGACTAATTTTGCAATTTCCGAATTAAAAAATATTTTCCTTTACTATAGAATGGTTGCTGGTGATAAAGTTGCAGTCAAAATTCGAAAATCAATCTTTAATTCAACTAAACCGCTTATTAAACATCCTTTTATTGGTCCTATTGAAGAAAACTTAATTGATTTAAAACAAGAACATCGATACTTAGTCGAAGGAAATTACAAAATCCTTTATAGACTTGACAAAAACAATATTTACATCACTGATATTTTTGATTGTAGACAAAACCCTAGTAAAATGAAGAGGTAAATTGATTAAGTAGTTTTAGAAAAATGAAATTAACCCCCGAAAGTAATCAGTGAAATATTTTTTAATATATGCTTTTTGTTCGCTGCTAACACTAGCAGTCCACGCAAAAGGTGGCTCAGGAATTTATTACATAAAAGGTATAGCTTATAAATCAGATAGTACAACTATTAAAAATCAAGAAATTAAAGTTAAAATAGGAAAGCACACCAAAGTATTTAAAACTGATTCTATCGGAGCATTTGAATTAGAGATTCCTTGGGAAACCGTTTGTCCAAGTGGTATTAGTGCAAAAGAAAGGACTAAAGGTAATTCCCGATTGAATCCACATTTAATTTCTATTACATGTTCTAAATTAGAAATTATAATTGAAAATGAATGGAAAAAATACGCTAAACTATTTCCAGAAACAAAAGAGGAAGTGACTCTAATCAAAGACCTATACTTCAAGCAAAGAGAGTAACCAATTACTTTCTTTCTCCTAATAAACCATCAACAAAACTTAAGCCTGCGCAGTAGGCCCACCAAAATGCAGGGGCAATGCATTAGCATCCGTATCTTTTATTTTACCATTGTTTTGCTCAAATTTCTGGATATTATCGCTTAATGCATGTAACAAACGTTTTGCGTGTTGAGGAGTTAACACAATGCGAGATTTTACTCTAGCCTTTGGTACGCCGGGCATAATCTTAATAAAATCAATTACAAACTCTGATTGAGAGTGTGTAATAATGGCTAAATTGCTATAAATTCCTTCTGCAATTTCTTCAGAAAGTTCGATATTTAATTGTCCGTTTTGGTTTTGCTCTTCCATGGTAATTTGTTTGAGTCAAAAGTAATGATTTTAGCCTCCATTTCCTAACAATTGAACGTTTATAACTATGCCCCGCTGCAACAAATACAGGCAGCTTCTAATGTAAATTTGTAAGGATATATTAACCCCAAATGGCAGAAGTAAAAAAGAATAAACTCAAAATACCGGAATCCTCATCAAAAAATGAGATTGAAGAACCTGTATTGAAGTCTGCCCCTAAGGATAAGACAAAAGAGAAAACTGCTCCTGCCTCAAAACCAAAGAAAGAAAAGGCTATTGAGGACAATACACCTAAAATTTCATTAAAAGAGCGTGTTGCTAAGTTTGTTGCGTTTTACCAAAACGAGCGTACGCAAAAAATACTTGGTTTGCTTTTAATACTAACTGCTGCTTACTTAGCAATTGCATTCGCATCTTTTGTTGTTACATGGAAAGAAGACCAAGACAAAGTGTTGGGGCCTGCTGCCGAACTATTTTCAAGCGAAACAAAAGTGCGCAATTGGTTAGGAAAAATAGGAGCATTGGTTTCTCACTTATTTATGTTTAAGTGGTTTGGTATGAGTTCGTTTTTATTGGTTCCTGTGTTTTTTATGGCAGGTTTGAAACGTATCATCTCTAAAGATTTTTCTTTCTTCCGTAAATTTAATTACTCGGTTTTATTTTTCTTATTCTGGACATCCTTATTACTTGGTTATGTATTTAGCGAGTCATTGTTATTCATGGGTGGCGGAATGGGATACGTGCTTAACCAAAAACTACAAGGTGTTGTGGGCTCCATAGGAACCTTGGCATTATTGGTTGTTGGACTTTTAGGATATTTAGTAATTGCATTCAATTTCTCTTTCGAACGCAAAATAGAAATTATTGAAGAGGAGGAAGAAGTTATTGAAGAAGAAGCTGCGCCTGCAATTCCACTAAGCAAATCAAAATTAGTAGAAAGTGATGAATTAAATTTAAGTCCAGAAGAAGAGGCTGAATTATTGAATTTACAAATTGTAGATAAAGAAGAAAAGAAAAATGAAGAGGAAGAAGAAATTATTGAAGAACCAATTAGTACTTCTGAAGAAATTCCTTTAGACATTAATACCCCTCCTGCGGAAGAAAAAAAAACTTCGGAAATTGACTTCGTAGTTGAAGCTCCAAAAAAAGAAGAAATACTTGAAGACTCTGAGCCTGAACAAAAGGCCCAGCAATTAGTTGAGAAGTTTGGTGAGTTTGACCCAACATTAGATTTAGGTTCATATCAATTCCCCACACTAGATTTACTTCCAAATTTAGGCAACAACGAAACCAAAGTAAATCAGGATGAATTAAACGGAAACAAAAACCGTATCATCGATACCTTAAAAAATTACGGAATCGAAATTGCAAGTATTAAAGCAACGGTTGGTCCAACAGTAACTTTATACGAAATTGTTCCTGCAGCTGGTGTTCGTATTTCTAAGATTAAAAACTTAGAAGATGATATCGCGCTAAGTCTTGCAGCGCTTGGCATTCGTATCATTGCTCCTATTCCTGGAAAAGGAACCATTGGTATTGAAGTGCCAAATCAAAACCCTGAAATGGTTCCGATGCGTAACATTATTGCATCAGCAGCATTTCAAAACACAACATTTGATTTACCAATTGCATTAGGAAAAACAATTAGCAACGAAACCTTTATTGCCGACTTAGCAAAAATGCCACATTTATTAATGGCCGGAGCAACGGGGCAAGGTAAATCGGTTGGATTAAATGCAGTATTGGTTTCTTTACTTTACAAAAAACATCCTGCACAAATTAAGTTTGTATTGGTTGATCCTAAAAAAGTAGAGCTTACTTTATTTAATAAAATTGAGCGTCACTTCTTAGCAAAACTACCAAACTCTGAAGATGCTATCATTACTGATAATACAAAGGTAATTCACACTTTAAATTCGCTGTGTATCGAAATGGATAATCGTTATGCATTGTTGCAAGATGCACAAGTGCGTAACATTAAAGAATACAATGCAAAGTTTGTTGCACGTAAATTAAATCCAAACGAAGGTCATAAATACTTACCATACATTGTATTGGTAGTGGATGAGTTTGCCGATTTAATTATGACTGCGGGTAAAGAAGTAGAAACTCCAATTGCCCGTTTAGCACAACTTGCACGTGCTATTGGTATTCATTTAATTTTAGCAACACAGCGTCCTTCAGTAAATATTATTACAGGTTCAATTAAAGCCAACTTCCCTGCTCGTATTGCGTTTAGAGTAACTTCAAAAATAGATTCACGTACTATTTTAGATTCGGGTGGAGCAGAGCAATTAATTGGTAGAGGTGATATGCTTTTATCTACTGGTAATGATTTAATACGTATTCAATGTGCCTTTGTTGATACACCGAAGTAGAAAAAATAACCGACTTTATTGGGACTCAACGCGCTTACGCAAGTGCATTTATGCTACCAGAGTATGTAGGTGAAGATGGCGATACAGGTAAAGACGACATTGATTTATCAGAAAGAGATAAGATGTTTGATGATGCTGCAAAAATTATTGTACAACACCAACAAGGCTCTGCATCCTTATTACAACGTAAACTAAAACTAGGTTACAACCGCGCTGGCCGCATTGTTGACCAACTAGAAGCAGCAGGAATCATTGGGCCGTTTGAAGGCTCTAAAGCAAGAGAAGTTTTAATTAAAGACTTACAACGCTTAGATGAGTTGTTGCAAGATTTAAAGAATAAACATTAATTAATTCGAGGTATACCAATAAACTGTATTAAGCATTCAACACAGAGGCACAAAGTAGCACAGAGATTCACAGAGTTGATAACCCATCTGTTTAACTCCGGAACCTCAGTGAGCTCTGTGTTAAAACAAAGCATTTAATATTCATTCGAAATATTTCTTACCTTAGTTTCTGTTTTGAAAACCTTAATCAAAAAAATAAGTGACATTGGTGTTTTGGAAAATACAGACTTTTCCCTAGCAACAAAACTGCGTATCTATAATCTTGCGACGGTTATTATTTCTTTAATTAGTGTGTTTTATGGTGTTATTGGTATTATGCACCAATATTATTTAGCGGTAGCTGTTACTATTTATTCTATATTGTTTAATATAACTGCTTTGGTGCTTGTTCAAAAAGGACTTCATAAAATTTCATTCCATTTTTCAATGTGGTATGCTTTTAGTTTTTTAAGTGCCTTTACCTATTTATTTGGAGGCGTTAATAATTCATATTACTACTTTTTATTTGTTCCAGTTGCTTGCAATATTCTTTTCGATAATTTAAAAACTACCGTTATATACGCATCCCTTTGTTCTGTTTTATTAATTCTTAATGTGCATTTCATAAATAATTACGAAGCCTATTACCCCAAAGAACAATGGATGTTAAGCTTTAGTTATCCAAACCTAGTATTTGTTATTTTACTCATTTTTTTAGGTGTTCGTTTATTCAAACAAAATAATCTAAAATATCAGCATGATATTGAGGAGCAAAAAAAAATGGTTGAAGAAAAAAACCATGAAATAACAGATAGCATTAATTACGCAAAGCGCATACAAGAAGCCATTTTACCTCCAACAGCATTTATAGAGGAGCACCTTCCACAAAGTTTTATACTTTACAAGCCAAAAGATATTGTTGCTGGTGATTTTTATTGGATGGAAGTAATTGAACAAAATAATTCCAAACTCATTTTAATTGCTGCTGCCGATTGCACAGGCCATGGTGTTCCAGGCGCATTGGTTTCAGTTGTATGCAGTAATGCATTAAACAGAGCTGTAAACGAATTTTCATTACATACACCAGGAGAAATATTAACTAAAACAAGAGAATTAGTTTTAGAAACATTTGCAAAAAGCGAAAGTGATGTAAAGGATGGAATGGATATTAGTTTAGTAGCAATTCATTATAATAATGGCGAACTAACGAAGGTAATTTGGAGCGGGGCAAATAATCCTTTATGGTACACTTCTACATTGGACGCTTCGAGTGCCTCAGCGACCAATGTAGAATTAAAAGAAGTCAAGGCTCATAAACAAGCAATTGGTAAAACAGAGCATCCAAGTCCCTTTCCTAACCATGAAGTTGAATTAAAAAACGGCGAGGCTGTTTATTTAATTACCGATGGTTTTGCAGACCAATTTGGTGGGGAAAAGGGCAAAAAATTCAAATACAAAGCTTTATCCGAATTACTTATTAGAACCCAGCAGTTAAGTATGTCAGAGCAAAAAAACGAACTGGAAAAAGTTTTAGATGCATGGAAAGGAAGCCTCGAACAAGTTGACGATGTTACCATTATTGGCATTCGTTTTTAAACAAAAAGCTACTTTTCTAACAATTACCCCCATTAATAACAACCACTTGTTAATTGAAGCCTGCCACTTATTGATTTAGCGCCATAAATTTGTTATTTTTGTGCACTTTAGCGCAGGATATGTATTCATTATTTATAAGAGAGATTCGTAACTTCCTTACTTCATTAGTAGGTTATGTTGCTATTATCGTTTTTCTTTCTCTTATTGGGATATTTCTTTGGATGATTCCAACAGAAACAACGGGAATGAATATTCTTGAAAATGGTTTCGCATCTATCGATCCGCTTTTTGCAATTGCCCCTTGGGTTTATTTATTTTTAATTCCAGCAATTACGATGCGTAGTTTTTCTGAAGAAAAAAAATCAGGGACAATAGAATTATTATTTACTCGCCCAATTACCGATTTACAAATTATACTTTCAAAATATTTAGCAGGTGTAGTGTTAGTTTTAATCAGCTTGCTCCCTACTCTACTTTATTATTACACAGTTCACCAATTAGGCTTTCCTAAAGGAAACATTGATACAGGAGGAATGTGGGGTTCTTATATTGGCTTAGCATTTTTAGGTGCTGGTTTTGTTGCTGTTGGAATTTTCGCTTCCTCTATTTCCGAAAATCAAGTTATATCTTTTATTCTTGCAATGACACTTTGTTATTTATGTTATTTCGGTTTCGACTTTTTAGGTAATGCGGGTTTTTTTGGTGGATTTGACGCTGTAATTATTAAAATGGGAATAAACGATCACTACATCTCTATGAGTCGCGGTGTTATTGATACACGTGATGTTGTTTACTTTTTTAGTTTAATAGCAGTGTTTGTAGTGTTAACCAAATTTGTGTTAGAAAAAAGAAAGTGGTAAAAATGGCTTCGAAGCAAAAAAGAAAGGATATTGTAAATTTAGTTGTTGTAGTCGCTACGGTGATTATGATAAACTTTATTGGCTCCTACTTTTTTGGGAGATTTGACCTTACTTCTGAAAAACGTTATACACTTAACAGAAAAACAATTGATCTATTAAAAAATCTAGATGGAAGCGTTTACATTAAAATATACTTAGAAGGCGATTTTAATCCTTCTTTCACGCGCTTACAAAACGAAACGAAAGAAATACTTGATGAGTTTAGAGCATACTCAAAAAAGGATTTTAATTACGAGTTCATCAATATTTATGAAGAGAAAAATAAAACAGAATTAGAAAACCTTCAACGCGATTTATATCAAAAAGGAATTGTTCCAACCGAACTAAACATTAAAAGTGAAAGTGGAAACAAATCACAGGTTATTTTTCCCGGAGCAATTGTAAGTTTTAATGGTAGAGAAACTGTTTGGCAAATATTTAAACAACAAGTTGGTGTTCCTCCTGATGCTTGCGTAAATAATTCAGTATCTGGATTAGAATACGAACTAACAAACGCAATTAGAAAACTGCAACGTGCAACTAAACCACGCATTGCTTTTATTCAAGGTCACGGCGAATTGGACACTTTGCAAACTGGAGACATTTACGCTGCTTTAAGCGAATACTATGATATTGATTATGTCGCCATCAATCATCAATTAAAAGTGCTAAAACCATATCGTGCAATTATTGTTGCGCAACCCGATAGTGCTTTTGACGAAAAAGATAAATTTATTGTTGACCAATTTATAATGAAAGGTGGGAGAGCACTTTTTTGCATTGACCAGATATACACTAACAATGACACTTTAAAAGCCAAAGGATATACCTTAGGAATTGGTTTAACAAAAAACTTAGATGATTTACTTTTTACATATGGCGCTCGTATCAACAATGATTTATTAAACGATTACACTTGTACATCTATTCCAATTAATAGAGGTTTTAAGGGGGCTCCTGATTTTCAAATGGCGCCATGGTATTACAATCCTCTTGCTTTACCTTCACTGGATCATCCGATTGTAAAAAACTTAGACTTAATCAAATTTGAGTTTGCGAGTAGTATAGATACTATCTCAGCTAAAAACATAAAAAAAACAATTTTATTAAGTACTTCAAAAAACACACGTATTCAAAATTCGCCTGCACGTATTAGTTTAGCAATGGCAATGATGAAACCAAAAGATGAATTATTCAAAAAAGGTCCGCAACCATTGGCCGTTATGCTTGAGGGGAACTTTAATTCGCTATATCAAAATCGTATTCCTATTTCAATTTCATCCGACAGCGCAATTGGTTTTGTAGATAAAAGTTCGCCAACAGCAATGATTATTATTTCGGATGGTGATGTGATAAGAAACGACATTCAGTTTGCAACACTTACTCCATTTCCATTAGGATACGATAAGTACATGAAGAAAACATTTGCTAACAAAACATTCATTCTTAACTGTATGAATTATTTATGCGATGGATCTGAATTTTTAAATCTACGTTCAAGAGACATTCAATTAAGAACATTAGACAGAAAAAAATTAAAAAACGAATCGGGCAAATGGAAAGCAATTAATGTTGTTGTTCCAATTGTATCTGTAATGGCTTTAGGCTTTGTTTTAATCCGCTTAAGAAAGAGAAAATATACTTCTAAGTACTAATTATGAATAAGAAACTATTTACCTATATTTTTGTACTTATCCTTGTTGGACTAACTGCATTTATCTTTATTAAAAAGAGCAAAAAAACAACATTAGAAAGCGAATCAGGAGATTTTAAATACAATGATACTGCCGCAATTACAAAAATATTTATAGCCGAAAAAAATGGTGCTACTGCAACTTTAGAACGTAAAGACAAAGGAAACTGGACAATTAACGGACAATTTGCTGTACGTAAAAACAATGTTAATTTATTACTTTATACCTTAAAACAAATTGCAGTAAAATTTCCTGCTGGAGAAAAATTACAGCCAACCATTATTCAATCAATTGCAACAGTTGGTAAAAAAATTGAATTTTATAGTGGTAATGAGCGTGTTAAAGTTTGGTATCTTGGAGCAACAACTCCTGATTATACCGGAACCTACATGGTGCTTGCCGATCCTGATACAGACGAAAAATATGAACAAACGTATGTAACCTATATTCCAGGTTTCGAGGGCTTTTTGAACTCACGTTTTTTTACCAATGTTAACGAATGGAAAGACCCTGCGGTTTTAAGAACCACTCCACCTGAAATAAAAAGTGTAACAGTTGAGCATACTGGTTTACCTGATTCTTCATTCAATATTAATGTTTTGGGAGCTAATAAATTTGCGCTAACTGACCTTAATAACAAAACACTTCCTAATGCTGATACATTTGCAATAAAACAATACTTAAGTTATTGTACTTTTTTAGAGGTGGATGATTATTTAACAGGGCAATCCGATAGAGAAATTGATTCCGTGAAAAAATCAATGCCTTTTACAACTATTACCATAAAATTAAAAAATGGAACGGAGCAAAAAATGAAATTATTTAGCAAAACTCCACCGCCTGATGCTGTAGATGCAACTTTAGGTGTTAAGTTATTAAAGGACGCAAACCATGCCTATATGCTATTCAACAAAGACCAGGATTTTGCTTTGGTACAATACTTAATGTTTGGGAAATTAATCCAATCACGCCAGTATTTCCTTAAAACTGGATTTGTTAAAAAATAGTTCAAAAGTAAATAGGTTCTAACAAGTCGGAACAAGCAGAAAACTTAAATTTGTTTGTTATTAAAATCGACATTATTATGAACTTCATTGTTTCAACAACTACTTTATTAAAACACTTAAAATCCATTAGTGGCGTTTTAAGTTCGAACAATACATTACCTATCTTAGATAATTTCTTATTTGAAATTGTACCCGGACAAATTGTTATTCATGCATCCGACATGGAAACAACTGTTACTACAACTGTAAAAGTTGAATCTAAAGATGCTGGAAGCATTGCTATTCCTGCTCGTCCTTTAATCGACACATTAAGTAATTTCCCTGAGCAACCGTTAACTTTTAGTATCGATACTAAAGTGTTTGGAATCAAAATTATTACTGATAATGGGGAGTACAAACTTACAGGACATAATGGCGAAGAGTTTCCAAGAGTCCCTAAAATTGATGGAGCATCCTCAATAATCATTAAAACAGATGTAATTGCAACTGCAATCAACAAAACATTATTTGCAACAGGTAATGATGATTTAAGACCTGTAATGAGTGGTGTTTTCTGTCAGTTTAGCGAAAATGATACTTTATTTGTAGCTACTGATGCTCACAAATTAGTGAAATACAGAAGAACAGACTCGAAAGCGGGGCAAGCTTCGGCTTTCATTCTTCCAAAAAAACCATTGAACTTATTAAAGAATTTAATGGCTGGTATTGATGATGCTGTTAATGTTGAGTTCAACAAAACAAACGCATCATTTAGCTTTGGAACAACAACAGTTGTTTGTCGTTTAATTGATGGCAAATATCCAAACTACGAAGCAGTAATTCCTAAAGTAAACCCTAACAAACTTACGGTTGACAGAAGTACTTTAATTGGAGCTTTAAAACGTGTAAGTATTTACTCAAACAAAGCAACACACCAAGTACGTTTTAAAATTGCAGGAAGTCAATTAAACATAAGTGCTGAAGATATTGATTTTGCAAACGAAGCGCACGAGCGTTTAACTTGTACGTATGTTGGTGAAGACATGGAAATTGGATTTAACTCTAAGTTTTTATTAGATATGTTAAGCAATATCGAAAGTGACGAAATAAATATTGAAATGAGCGCACCAAACAGAGCAGGTATTATTACACCAAGCAAAAAAGATAATCCTGCAGAGGATGTATTAATGCTTGTAATGCCAGTTATGTTAAACAACTAAAAACACACATTTAACCCTTATTAAAGGCTAGTCATCCGACTAGCCTTTTTTGTTGAGTAAAAATATTAACACGATAAATAAATTTCTATAGCCTGTTACTAACTAATAAGCTACGTACACCATAAAACAGCTGAATTACCAGATTTAAACAGATTTAGGAAGCGTTTCTAGGTGTATATTTGCCACAACTAAAACTAACACCATGTTTAAAATGTGCGCAACCATAACAGCAATTCTTATCATTGCAACATCTGCTATAAAAGCAAATACTCCTTTTAGAACAGTAGATGGAGTTGAAGTGAAACAGGATAAAAACGGGAGGGTTGCTATTACCTCTTCTAGTGAGCTAGCGCAAGTAAAATGTTTTAATGAAGAAGGAAAAAAATTCATCTTAGAAATAAACAACCACAAGAAAAATATAAAACTAGGTAACAAGCTCGAAAAAGGCGTTTGGTACTTTCAAGTAAAAACTGAGGCTGGTGAATCGGTTGTAAGGAAATTGGAGATTGCTTAGGCCTCCCCTTTGTCCCCTCCCTTTATTTTTGTACTTTTGCAGCCTTAATTAACAAGGCATGAATTTATTATCGGTAGAAAATCTTAGCAAAGGATTTGGAGGAAAAGATCTTTTTAGAAAAATTTCCTTTGGAGTTAACTATGGTGATAAAGTTGCCCTGCTCGCTAAAAACGGAAGTGGAAAAACAACCATACTAAATATATTAAAAGGAATTGAAATTCCTGATGAAGGAAATGTTGTTTTTAAGAAAGAAATTAAAGTTGGTTTTTTAGAGCAAGAACCACAATTAAGAGGCGGCAATACAGTTATTGAAGTTTTATTAAGCGCCGAAAATCCAATTTCAAAAGCATTAAGAGAATACGAAGCTGCACTACAAGCTCATGCATTAGACCCAATGAGCGAAAAAAACGCTGACCGTTTAGATTTGGCAACTAACGAAATGACAATTTTAAACGCATGGGATGCAGAAGTTCGTATGCAAACTATTGCAGGTAAATTGGGCTTAACAAATTTTGATCAAGAAATACCTACACTAAGTGGGGGTCAACGTAAACGTTTAGCACTTGCTTGTTTACTTTTAAACGAACCCGATTTATTAATATTGGATGAGCCTACCAATCACTTAGATATTGAAATGATTGAGTGGTTAGAGCATCATCTTTCAACTGCTGTAAAAAGCTTGTTATTGGTAACGCATGACAGGTATTTTATGGATGAAATTTGTAATCAAATTATTGAAATTGATAACAAACAAATTTATCATTACAAAGGAAATTACCAATACTACATCGAGAAAAAAACAGAGCGCGAAATGAACGAAGCCTCAGAAGTTGACAAGGCTCGTAATTTATATCGTAAAGAACTAGAGTGGATGCGCCGTATGCCAAAAGCACGTGGCACTAAGGCAAAATCACGTATAACTTCCTTTTACGAAACAGAAGAAAAAGCTAAGTCTAAAAAAGTAACTCAGAAAATTGATTTGAGTGTAAAGATGGCTCGCTTAGGTTCGAAGATTTTAGAATTAATAAAAATTTCAAAATCATTTGGCGATAAACATTTATTAAGTCAGTTTTCCTACACATTTAAAAACGGTGATAAAATTGGTTTAGTAGGAAAAAACGGAAGTGGAAAAACAACTTTACTAAACATTATTTTAGGAAGCGAACCAAGCGATACAGGAAAAATAGCAACAGGTGATACAGTTGTGTTTGGCTACTACTCGCAAATGGGAATGAAGATAGATGATAACAAACGCGTAATTGAAATCGTAAAAGATTTTGGTGAGTTTATTCCGCTTGCAAATGGCACAACCATGAGTGCTTCGCAATTACTTACTCGTTTTAATTTTCCACCTGATGTGCAATTTGGTTACGCATCAAAATTAAGCGGTGGAGAAAAACGTCGTTTGTATTTAATGACGATATTAATGAAGAATCCAAACTTCTTAATTTTGGATGAACCTACTAATGATTTAGATATTGAAACATTGCAAACCTTGGAAGACTTTTTAGTTGATTTTAATGGTTGTGTTTTAATTGTATCCCATGATCGTTATTTCTTAGATAAAATCATCACGCAAGTTTTTGCATTTCAAGGTGATGGTACCATGAAAGATTTTCCGGGCAACTATACCGAATACCGTAATTGGCAAGATGAACAGGAAGAAATAAAAAGAGAACAAGCTAAACAACCTGTTAAGAAAATAGAAGAGAAACCAATTGCTAAAGTTGAAACACCTGTTGCAACAGCTACTCCAAAGCAAACGAAAAAATTAAGCTACAAAGAACAACGCGAAGTTGAAGAATTAGAAAAAGAAATTGCTGAATTGGAAACTTCTAAAAATACCATTAGTGAAGAATTATCATCGGGCACATTAGACCACAAAGATTTATTAGATAAAGGATTTCAATTACAAAAAATTGAAGAGTCTCTTGAAACAAAATCAATGAGATGGTTGGAGTTGCAAGAGATGATGGAGAGCTAGGCTTCGTGCTTCGAGAGCCTCAGCCTACTTAAAACTTTCTAAAATTCAATAAAACGCAACCAAAGTATTTGCAAATATTTGCAATATGAGATTAAAAATAGTAATGAATAACTGACATATTTCTAGTTAAATTTCTCAGGAGCTTTTGCTGCATTATTTATATACCAGTTATTATTTTTAAAAACAATTTCTAAATCTACAAACCAACGATCATCATATCTTCCTCCCCACGTTGTTTTAAGTGTTTCTTTTGATATGCCTGCTTCTTTATAAGCTTTTAATTTAGCCTTATCATCTGTTCCTTCTCTTTTAAAATTTACATTTAACGACATTTTCGAAGTTATTTTCTTTCCTGTTACGGAGTTTTCATCATCACTGTGCCCACTGTAATCATTGATATACACATTACCTAAATTCACTAAATACTTTTTAGCATCTACTATCGCGTTATAATACGAATCAATAATTTCATTTTTATTTGTTGCTTCTGGATTAACCATAGTTTCTAATTTTTTTCTTCCTTCTGTTGGATTATCATATACAAGCTTTACCATTGCTTCCATTTCCTTTCCAAAATCTTGCAAATCCGAAAGTCTGTATAATGTTCTTTCATACATCGTTTGTTTTTTATAAACTTCCTCAAAACCAAAACTTGTTAGTTCACGATATAAATTTTTTCCAGACAATCCAGCCTCCGCAGAACTAATAGGTTTCACATTTGGAAAATGACGTTCATACATTTCAATGGAAACAGTTGCAGGGGCCCAATCCTTAGCATCTCCTTCCTTTCTATATTCAATACTAAATGGAATTTCAGCATTTTGATAATAAGTAAAAATATTACCATCGCGTTTAACAATATTCACTTTCATCTTAAAATACCAATACCTTTGATAAGTAAGGTTTTCGTCTTGTTTGTTTTTGTCAACAAAAATTGAGTCGATTTTTACTATATCGTATTCATAAAAAGGTAAGTAAAAAATTAATAGGTTTTTCTGGGGTGTTTTTTACTCCTTTATAATTCATTAAAATTTTCTCTGCATTTTCAACACGCTTTGCATCGGCAGAGGCATTGCCTCCTCTTTGATAGTAGCTAGTAAAAGGATGGTAAGTTTCTTTGAACTTCCATGATGTTAAACCTATTACTCCACCATAGCGAGTATATCTAACAGTAATAAGGAAATCATAGTATTTCCCTCAGCATCTTTAGGAGTTGTAGCTAACACATTAACCTCCGTCATATCTTTATAATCTAAATTAGCCAAGTAGGCTAAATCAGAACGATAATCATAAAACCTACTGTCTACAAGCTCACCACCATTAACATACTCTTTATATTGCAGTTTTATTTTGTCCCAACTTAATGGCGACTTAAAAACTTGTCCAATATAATTTAACGCTAATGCAGACTTAGCATCTTTTAAAACTTGATCTTTGCTAGGGTAAGCAGGCGTTTGTGCTGATACGAACCCAACAGAGAAAATCGTCACTAATAATAAAATTACCTTTTTCATAACCAATCTATTTAACAATTTCACATTCTTTCAAATTAACACTCATAGTCATACCTGTGCAAACACCTTTTAACTTAATCAACTCATCTTTCTTAAAACTTGAAAAATCGCTACCAGCTGATGCTTTACACAACACAAATAATTTAGAATCCTTTGAGCCTTGAAAGTAAACGTTATCCGTTTGTCCATCGCGAGCAAGGACACCACTAATTGTAACTTCAGCATTTGTATACTTTTCTAGTGCATCTGAAGGATTGTTCCACCATAAATCTGTAAAAGATTCAGCAGTAAAATCAGTAGCTAGCGCTTCTGCCTTAGTTTCCGTTTTAGTTTCTACTTTAGTGTTTTCTTCCTTGTTTTCTGTTTTGGATTTGGTTCCACAAGAGCCAAGAATAATTGCAATAATTAAAATCGATATTGTTTTCATAGTTTCATCATTAATTTGAAGCAAGTAAGCAATAACAAGCGATACAGCCTAAATTAGATGTCGAACACCGATAAAAATTTAGTGAATAAGGTGATTTATTTAGTGAAATTTAGTTTAGAAAGTCTTAAATAAAGAAATGATAGTGCTTCTAAAATTTTCAGAAAGTGGGATTTCTTTTGTTCCAACTTGAACAGCTTTCGGATGAATGGCGCTAATTTTTTTAGCATTAACTAAAAAGGAACGATGGGTTTTTACAAATCCTTCAGGTTCTAGTAACTCCGCTAAACTTTTTAAGGTATGAGGAACTATATATTTTTTTTCATCAGTAAAAATTACTGAGTAATTATCCATTGCCTCTGCATAAGCAATATCAGCATACATTAGTTTAACTAATGTACTTTTGTCTTTTATAAAAATACTCTTTTCCGAAACCTCTTGTGTTATTGCTGGCTTAATTACTTCAGTTGCACGATAAAGAGCAATTTCAATATTACTTATTAAATCCGCAATAGTGTATGGCTTAGCAATAAATCCAGCAGGTGTGGTAAGTTTAACTCTATCTATTGTTTTCTTGTCGGTATTTGAAGTTAAAAAAACGATTGGTACTTTATATTGTTTGTTAACCTGGTGCGCTATATCAACTCCATCTAAGCTACCTTGCAAATTAATGTCCAACAATATCAAATCAACACTTTGGGTATTTAACACATTAAACAAATCATCTGCATTATCCAAAACAGCTACAACAGTATAACCTTCATCAGACAAGAGCATCTCAATATGGTCTGCTATCAGCGCCTCATCTTCCACAATAATTATCCTCTTCTTAACACTACTCATCCTACTTAAATTTCTTTATCAAAAATACATTTTTTAATCCATTTTCATTCTTCACTTTCCATTCAGCTTGTAGTTGACGACTAAGCGAGCGAATCATTAATTTCCCGAAATTATTTGAATTTGTTTCATTAGAACCAACTCCATCGTCACTTACCTCTAGCTCAAGTAGATCATCAAACTTTCTCAAGACAATTTTTACTTGCCCTTCGTTTTTATTTGCAAATGCATGCTTAAACGAATTTGTAAATAACTCATTAATTATTAAACCTAAAGGAACTGCGGTATTTATATGCAAGCGTAGGTTTTCTACTTCACACACCACTTCAATTTTCTTATCATCTGATTTAAATGAGTTCTTTAAACCAGTAACTAATTCACTAATGTATTGTTGCATTTCAACACTTTCTATCGAATCTTTTTGGTATAGGAACTGATGCAACAATGCTATTGCACCTACCCTTTTTTGAATATCTTTAACAGCAGTGATTGTTTTCTCATCTTCATAATTTCTTGATTGCATATCAATAATACTATTTATTAATTGCAAGTTGTTTTTTACACGATGATGCACTTCGGCAATAAGTACTTCTTTCTGTTTTATATTTTCTTCATTTAATTCATTCTTCTCATTTAAGAGTTTATTTATACGTTGTTTAGATCTAAATGCTAAAACAATTATTAATAAGAGCAAGGTAATAACTACAATCACAGCAATCATAAAATTTCGCTGGGTTAAACGACGCTGAACTTCTTTGTCTTTCTCCGCATTAATACGAATTAATTCTTTATCCTTTTTTTCTGTTTCGTACTTGGTTTGCATCTCAGCAATAGATGCATTTCTATCTTCATTTAAAATACTATCGCGTAATGCAATATATTTGTTTAGGTAAACATGCGCATTTTTGTAATCACCCATATCTACATAAATATCATTTAAACTTTCATAAGCAAATTGCTTACGATTTATTAATTGATTCGAAGTACACAATTCTAAATCTTTAAATGCGAATTCCAGCGCCTTATCAAACTGCTTTAATTTAGAATAAGTATTTGCCAAATTATTATAAGCACTCGATTTTTTCTCAGTTATTCCAGATAGCCTTAAGAAAACTTCGTTCTGAAGATAATAATTCAAGGCCATCTTAAAATCCTTTTTATAATAGTATACACTCCCCATGTTACTAATACAGGTCATCATTCCAGCTGAATCATTACTTGATTTATGAATAGCTAAAGCTTCATTATACAATTGCAAGGATCTATCTAAACTATCGAGGTAAGTATTAATAATGCCAAGATTAACCATTGCTCCAGCTGCGCGTTTTAAATCATTCCTACTTTTATCTATGGCAAGTGAAATAGTTAAGTATTTGTATGCCTCTTTGTAATTGTACTGCGCGTAGTACATTAAGCCTAAGTTGTTGTATGAAAATGAAAGTCCAGCAGAATCTCTAATCTCTTCTTGAATTTTTATTGCGTTTAAAAAATAAGGCAAGGCCTTTTCTGGCTTACCATTAATATCATAAAGAACACCAAGCTTAGCGTAAGTATTTGCAAGGCCTATAGAGTAATTGCTTCCCTTTGCCAATTGGATTGTTTCGTCGCCAATTTTAACTGCCTTTTCAAAATCCAAAAACACAGTCTTCCAAAGTAAATCATTCAGCGAATCTATTCGCTTATGAGCAGTCGTTTGAGAAACCCCAGACTTGGTTAATGCAAATAGAAAAAACAGAAAGAAGAATGCTAATTTTTTGAGCTTACACATATTACTGAACTTATTCAAAGATACGAATATTGAATGAGTATTAAAACCTCACAACAAAATGCTCCTGCTCCTGTTGTTCTTTTCTAAATAAAACAATCCCAATAAAAAATAAGTCGATACTTAATTTTACTCGTTCATGGGTTTTAATAAATTGCCAAGCCTCTTGCATGCCTTCACTCCAGTTAATGTCGTCGAAAATTAAAACAGAATGTTCATTGCACTTTGGGAGTAGTTGATTAAAATAATTGATGGTTGCTTCTTTGGTATGATTTCCATCTATGTAGGCAAAATCAACACTACCTAACTTATTTAATAAAGTGGTGAAAGTATCTTTGAAATCGCCTTCAACTAATTCTATATTTTCAAATTTATTCTTTTTGAATTGTTGTTTTGCAAAGTTTGCAATTTCTTTACTTCCTTCTAAGGTATAAATTTTTGCTTTTCTATTTGCAGCTGCTAAATACATAGTAGTTAAACCCACGGATGTTCCTAGTTCAATAATCGTGTTTGGTTTAAAATGATTTACTAATCTAAATAACAAACGTGCATACTTCTCACTTGAAATTCCATGTTTTACAATATCTTTTACTTTGCGTTGATTACCTTTAAAAACACGAGAACCTGCGCCAAAATCGGTGATATTCAATACGGTTTCATCTGCATTTAATTGCGCTCTTGCTTCAGAAAGTCTTTTGTAATCGTAAAATTCATCCTTTAAATAAATTACATTCAACACCAAATGAAACATAAAAGGCGAATGCATTCCGTGCTCGTTATTCGAACGTAGGTAATACTTTAAATAACGAACGATATAGGAAATGGAAGTCAATTTATTTGCTTGCTTCTTGTGCGTTTTTTTTGTGACGTAAGAATAAAACATCACCCACTTTTGGCTGTTGCCCCTCCTTCATTCTATTCTTTTTATACAAATGATAAATGCGAATGCCATGCAGCTGAGCAATAGATTTCATGGTTTCGCCTTTTGTTACAACATGGTAAGGCTCCAATGCTTTGCGACGCTTACGCTCTACATAAATTTTTGTCCCAGCTTGTAATTTATCATTTTTAGTGAGTTCGTTATAAGCTAACAAATCTTGCAACTCCACATCAAACTCACTTGCAATTTTAAAAAATGAGTCGCCTGGTTTTGCAATAATAAATTTAGTGCGGTTAAAACGCAAAACCTGTCTTAATTCCATTTGTGTTTTAGGAGCGCCACTTGCAATAGGCATATTATGCATATCTTGCAACTTATCGTATTCAAATAACTTATACTTTTCAATAATTTCGATTAATTGTTCGGCATATTTTGGATGCGTTGCATAACCTGCTTCCTTTAAACCCTTTGCCCATCCTTTATAATCGGTTAATGGTAAGTCAAACAAAAAGGCATAACGCGGACGATTTTTTAAAAACAAGGAATGGTCGGTATAGGAATCTAATACCTTTTCATACTTTCTAAAACATTCGTTTTTCGCGTCATCATCCATGTAATAACTTTCACCTGTCCAGCCTACATGGCATTTAATTCCAAAGTGATTATTTGCATAAACAGATAAAGCGCTGTTTCCATTTCCACTCTCTAACATATTTTGCGCCAATGTAATACTTGCAGGAATGCCATGCGAGAGCATTTCTGAAATTGCATCTTCTTTGTAAATCTTAATGTAATCGCTTGGAGTATTCTTTTTTTCGGAAGGTTGAGCCAAAGAGCTAACACTTAGTATCATTGAAAATACTAATAAATACACATATTTAGTCAACGCACACGTCATCCAATACAAATTTACAACAAGAAAGGTGGGTTTTTGTCGATGAAAACTAGGTTTATGAACAGTGATATGTTGAACATAGACGAAATTTAGCATTTATTTAACATGAAAACTTGCAAGACAATAAAAGTTTCCATAGTTTTGTTCCCGATTTTAGAAAATGGAACAAGAAGATAAAATATTACATGGTGCTCAGGAGCTATTTTTTAAATACGGACTCCGCTCTGTAACAATGGATGATATTGCGAAGCATTTAGGTATGAGCAAAAAAACAATTTATCAATGTTATAAAGACAAAGATGAAATGGTGCATACGCTGATGCAAAATCATATTAAACAGGACGAATGTACTTTTAAAGGAAACTACGATAAATCAGAAAACGTGGTTGAGGAAGTATTTAACATCATGAAAAGCATGACTGAGATATTTAGCAAAGTAAATCCATTATTATTTTATGAATTGCAAAAATACCACCCAAAATCGTGGCAACTCATCAGAGATTTTAAAGAAAATTTTGTGCAAGCCATGATGGAGAAATCCATTGAAAAAGGCAAAAAAGATGGTTATGTGCGTGAAGATGTAAATGCTAAAATACTAGCGCGCTTAAGAATGGAAGAAGTTGAAATGGCTTTTAATCCGCAGATATTTTCTCCAGATAAATTTAGTGTGTTACAAGTTCAATTGGCGCTTACCGAACATTTTTTATATGGTATTTGCACTTTAAAAGGACACAAACTAGTAAATAAATATAAAGAAGTACAAGAAGAAGAATAAATACAAATTATGATACAACTTATAAAAATAAAATCGATTGTTATTGCACTTAGTGTTTTACCAATCTTATCATTTGCGCAAAGCAGCGGAGCAGGAAGTTCCGAATTTACTTTGCAAGGAGCGATTGATTATGCAAACAAGCACAATGCAAACTATCTGAATGCTGAGATAGACATGAAGCTTGCAGATTATAGAAACAAAGAATTTATAGGAATTGGTTTACCACAAATTAGCGGAAGCGTTGATTTAAAAGATTACTTTGAAATTCCAACTTCATTATTACCGGGGCAATTTTTTGGAGCTCCTGCAGGTACTTTTATTCCTGTTAAGTTTGGTACACAATGGAATGCCTCTGCTGGTATTTCGGTGTCTCAAATTATTTTCAGCAGCGATTATTTAGTTGGTTTACAAGCTGCGAAGGAATTTAAAACGCTATCAGAAAAATCATTAACAAGAACAAAAATTGAAACAAATGTTAGTGTAACAAAAGCGTATTACAATGTACTTATCAATCGTGAACGCTTAAAAACACTAACTGCAAATATAGATCGTATCAAGAAAATTTATGATGATACTAAAGCTTTAAATCAAGCTGGATTTGTTGAAAAATTAGATGTAGATAGAATTGAGCTTGCCTACAATAATTTACTTACCGAAAAAGAAAAAGTAGATCGTTTAATTGGTTTAAGTGAAACCATGCTTAAATTTCAAATGGGTTATGTGGTTTCTGAACCGATAACATTAACCGATGAATTAAAAGCTGAGCAGTTTCAAGATTTAGCTTCTATTGCAGATGTAAAAGCAAATTATGCAAGTCGTCCTGAATTTTCATTATTAGAATCTCAAAAGAAAATAAATGAACTCGACTTAAAACGTTACCGTTATGCATATTTACCATCGTTAGTTGCTTATGGCTCTTACCAACGTAATGCGCAACGTACAAAATTCGACTTTTTTGATTCTGAGCAAAAATGGTTTCCAATTGGTTTAATTGGCGCAACATTAAACGTTCCTATTTTTAGTGGCGGACAAAAATATTACCGCATACAACAAGCTAAATTAAATTTAGTAAAAACAAACAATACCATGACCTATGCAAAATCTGCAATCGACATGGAAACATCGGCAGCTGCGATTATGTACAAAAATGCTTATGCTAGTCTTCAAACACAAGCTAAAAACAAAGAATTAGCAAAATCTATTTTTGAAACAACCAAGAAAAAATACGATGCTGGAGTTGGTTCAAGCTTAGAAATAATTACCGCAGAAACAGCATTAAAAGAAGCAGAAACAAACTATTTAAGCGCTGTTTACGATTTAATTATTGCAAAAACAGACTTAGACAAAGCACAAGGAACTATTAAATAATAAATACTAAAACTAAATAACGATTAAACACATCATATGAAAACAATAATCACTCTTTCAACACTCGGAATGCTTTTATTAGCTGCATGTTCACAGCCTGATAAAAAAGCCGAATTAGATAATTTAAAAAAACAGCAAGATGCTTTAACAGCTCAAATCGAAAAGTTAGAAGCTGAAATTGCTAAAGAAGGTGGTGACTCAACACAAGTAAAAATTAATATTGTTGAAACAATGACAATTGTTCCTCAAACCTTTCTTACTTATATTGATGCACAAGGAAAAATTGATGCGGATGAAAACGTTTCCCTTTCTTCGGAAATACCAGGAACAATTACAAGAATAAATGTAAAAGTTGGTGATGAAGTAGGCAAAGGACAAGTGCTTGCAGAAACTGATGCGCGCGCCGTACAACAAAGTATCAGCGATTTACAAACGAATTTAGATTTAGTAAATCAATTGTACGACAAACAAAAATCGTTTTGGGATCAAAAAATCGGAACGGAAGTTCAATTTTTACAAGCAAAAACCAATAAAGAAAGCTTAGAGAAAAAAATGTTAACGCTGCAAGAACAACTGCGCATGACAAAAATTATTTCTCCAATCTCTGGAACCGTTGATGCAGTTGATATTAAAGTAGGGCAAGCAGTTGCTCCAGGTTTACCTGCAATACGTGTTATTAATTTCTCGAACCTAAAAGTAAAAGCTGAAATGGCTGAAGCGTATGCAGGGCGAGTGAAAAAAGGTGATGCAGTAAAAATTTATTTCCCAGATACAGGCGATTCGTTAGAAGCTAAAATTAATTTTGCTGCTCGTGCGATTAGTAATATTTCAAGAACATTTACTGTTGAAGTACTGTTAGATAACAAAAAAGATTACCACCCAAACATGGTGACTCGTTTAAAAATTAACGATTACATTTCGCCTAAACCTGTTATAACAGTTCCTATCAAAGTAATTCAAACTGATATTGATGGAAACAGATTTGTTTACATAACCAAAGGTGATGCTGCAAGCAAAGTAATTATTAAAACTGGAAAAGAGTACGACGGTAAAATGGAAGTTACTGAAGGTTTAAAAGAAGGCGACCTTCTTATTTACAAAGGATACGACAGCGTAAACGAAGGAGATAAAATTTCTGCTACAAAATAATTTATTGTTTAGTTAATAAACAACAACAAATATGAAAGAATCATTCAAAGAATTTAAGCCCTCCAGCTGGGCAATAGATAATAAAGTAACGGTTTACATACTTACTATTATTATCACCATCATTGGTATTTGGTCGTACATTTCTTTACCAAAAGAAAGTTTTCCAGATATCACAGTTCCTACTATTTATGTGCAAACAGTAAATGGTGGTAACTCCCCAACAAATATTGAAAACACGATTACCAAACCGATTGAGAAAAAATTAAAATCGGTTGCAGGTATTAAAAAGGTTACCAGTAATTCCTTACAAGATGTTTCGGTTATTGTAGTTGAGTTTAACACAAACGTAGATGCTGCAAAAGCAAAACTAAAAGTAAAAGATGCGGTAGATGAAGCGCGCACCGACATGCCTCAAACACTTACTAGAGAGCCAATGATTAAGGAAATTGCTTTCTCTGAGATTCCAATTATGTACATTAACGTTGCGGGTAGTTATGAGTTAAGCAAACTAAAAAAATACGCTGAAGATTTACAAGAGCGTATTGAAGGTTTGAAAGAAATTAACGAAGCAAAACTAGTTGGTGCATTAGAACGCGAAATACAAGTTAACTTGGATATGTACAAAATGCAAGCTGCACAGCTTACCATGGGCGACGTTCAGCGTGCAATTGGTTCTGAAAACTTATCTATCACTTTGGGTAACATTCCAATGGATGGAATGAAAAGAACATTGAATGTTAAGAAAGAATTTAAAGATATAGAGGAAATAAAAAATCTTGTTATCAATTCTCAAAGTGGGGCTCGCATGTATCTAAAAGATATTGCTGATGTAAAAGATACATTTTTAGAAAAAGAAAGTTTTAGTAGCAGTAAAGGAAAAAATGTAATTACACTAAACGTAATTAAACGTTCGGGAGAAAACTTAATTGATGCTTCGGAACAGATAAAAGAAATTATTGCCGATATGAAAAAGAACGAGTTCCCTCAAGGACTTGAAATTACCATATCTGGTGACCAATCTGATAAAACAGAAGTTACCTTACATGATTTAATTAATACTATCATCATCGGTTTTATATTAGTAACATTTGTATTGATGTTTTTTATGGGTGTTACCAATGCAACATTCGTAGCATTATCTGTTCCACTTTCGATGTTCATTGCATTCTTATTTATGCCAATGCTTGGCTTTAGTTTAAATATGATTGTATTGTTCGCATTCTTACTCGCACTCGGTATTGTGGTAGATGATGCCATTGTGGTAATCGAAAATACACATCGTTTATTTGATAACGGAAAACGAAATATTAAAGTAGCTGCTAAAATGGCTGCCGGTGAAGTGTTCTTACCTGTACTTTCGGGAACCATGACAACACTTGCCCCGTTTATTCCACTTGCGTTTTGGTCAGGGATTATTGGTAAGTTCATGTTTTTCCTACCTATTACTTTAATTATATGTTTACTTGCCTCGCTCTTTGTTGCATATATCATCAACCCAGTGTTTGCTGTTGACTTTATGAAAACACATGATGAAGAGAAAAAAGAATTTGGGAAAATTTCTAAAAAAGGAAGAAGATTATTAATTGTTTACGCATTGGTTTCTATCATCGCACACATAAGCGGACAAACACTAATTGGCAACCTTGTTATTTTCTTAGGTGCATTTATGGTATTACATCGTTTAATATTATATAAAGCAATCGAAGCTTGGCAAACAAAATTATGGCCTGCTTTCCAAAACAGATATACTAAATTTTTAACTTGGAATTTAGTAAAGCCTTGGAGACCTTTGGTATTAACCTTTGTAATCTTCACACTTTCTATTATCATATTTGCAGTACGTCAACCTAAAGTTGTATTCTTCCCGCAAGGAGATCCAAACAATGTTTTCGTGTACGCAAAACTTCCTGTTGGTACCGATCCTAATTACACAAATGCTGTAATGAGACAAGTTGAGCAACGTGTAGATTCTATTTTAGGAAAAGATAATAAAATTGTAGAGTCTATTATTACAAACGTAACAGTTGGTGTAACCGATCCTCAGGATCAAGATCAAAACTCTTATCCTAATAGAGGTAAAATTGCAATTAATTTTGTCCGTTTTGGTTTACGTGATGGCGAATCAACTTTAAAATATTTAAAGGCATTGCAAGATTTAAAATGGAATATTGCTGGCGCAGAAATAACTGTAAATCAAGCGCAATCTGGCCCTCCCGTTTCAAAACCAATTAACATTGAAATAAGCGGTGATAAAATTGAAGACCTTTTAGTAAATGCAGCCAATTTAAAACGTTTTTTGGATGACAAAAAAATTGCAGGAATTGTTGATTTGAAAAAAGATTTAGACGACAACAAGCCTGAAATTATTTTCGATATTGATAGAGAGCATGCTAACCGTGAAGGAATTAGTACTTATCAATTAGCAATGGAAATTAGAAGTGCAGTGTTTGGTGCTGAAGCAACTAAGTTTAGAGATGCGGATGACGAATATCCTGTTCAATTGCGTTACAAATATGACCAACGTGTAGATATTGAAACCATCAAAAATTTAAAAATCACTTTCCGTGATATGAACTTAGGCGGAATATTACGTTCGGTGCCCCTTTCATCTGTTTGTAAAGTTTATTACTCTCAAACCTATGGTGGTATTAAACGTAAAAACTACGAGCGTGTAATTTCATTATCATCTGATGTTAAATCAGGATTTAATGCAAATGAAGTTGTTGCTGTTGTTCAAAAAGCAGCGACAGGATTTAACCCAACAGGGGATGTAAAAGTTAAATTTACTGGGCAACAAGAAGAGCAAGCCGAAACAGGTGCTTTCTTAGGAAAAGCATTATTGGCTTCTTTTGGTTTAATGCTATTTATTCTTGTATTACAATTTAATGCATTCGGTAAACCACTAATTATTATGTCGGAAATATTCTTCAGCATCATTGGTGTATTGCTTGGTACTGGAATATTTAAAATGGATTTAAGTATTGTAATGACCATGGTTGGTGTAATTGCACTCGGAGGTATCGCCGTTCGAAATGGTATTCTCTTAGTTGAGTTTGCAGAATTACAACGTCATAATGGAATGCGCTTGTGGGAAGCAACAATTGAAGCAGGCAGAACACGTATGACGCCAGTTATTTTAACTGCAACTGCTGCCGTACTAGGATTAATTCCTTTAGCAGTTGGATTAAACATGGATTTTGAAGCGCTTTTAACAACAGGTAATCCTCACATTTATTTTGGTGGAGATAACGTTGCTTTCTGGGGACCATTATCATGGACAATGATTTTTGGTATTTCATTCGCAACAGTAATTACTTTAATTCTTGTACCTGCAATGTACATTATGAGTGAACGATTAAAGAAACGTTCAATTATCATACTTAAACATTTTGAAATGGGCAATATTATGATGTATGTTCCCTTTATGATACTTGTATTAAGAATGGTATTGAAAGTTAAAAAAATCAAACTAGATTATGGTGATTTGAATGATTAATTCAGCATTTAATTAGTATTTTTACAACTCCCGACAACACTGTCGGGAGTTTTTTATTTCTGCTATGAATTGGATCGAATTACAAAGTATAGAACAAGCAAAAGAATTAATTAATTCTTCAACTGAAAAACCAGTACTGTTTTTTAAGCATAGTACGCGCTGCTCTATTAGTAGTATGGCTAAAGATAGATTGGAAAGAAAATGGAACATTGATGATTCGAAAGTTGCCCCGATTTATTTGGACTTATTAAATCACAGAGATATTTCTAATTTTTTAGCGGAAGAATTAAACATCGAACATCAATCGCCACAAGTTATTTTAGTTAAGGATAAAAAAGCCACTTATTCTGAAACACATAGCATGATTAATGTGGATGATATTAGTAGGGCTATTTAATCCAAAATTACATGACACTTTTTTATAAAGGGAATTTAGTCTATATTTACTAAACGTAGATTAATGTACTATGAAAATAAAAACAGTGGGCATACACAAGTATTTATTTAGTTTAGTACTGCTTATTTTGATTAAGCAGCATTCGTTTGCACAATTAGATAGTTTGTTTCGTGTTGGTGATGCAGAAAAAGACATTACCAAAAGAACATCTTTACTAATCAAATTAGGTTCGCAAAATAATGAAAGCCCAATTTCAATTCCTTTAGCTCGAAAAGCTCATGAATTAGCAATAAGCATAAAGGACGATACACTTTGCGGACAAGCAATGGCTTTACTTGCGATTGCACTTAACAATAATGGAAAAAAAGATTCGGTTGATTATTACCAAAATCTTGCTCTTAAAAAATTTATTTCTTCAAAATACGATAAAGGTTTGTTTGGTTTGCTTTTTTCAAGGGCGAGGTTTTTGATGTTCAATAAACGATTTGATGAAGCTTTAGAAATTAATAAACAATTAATTGAGGTAGCCGAAAGACTTAATACACCAACCTATTTGGGTAAGGCTTATGAACGAATGGCTTCGCTGTTTGATAATCTTAACAACTACAAAAAAGCTATTTATTATTACTCAAAATCAATTGAATGCTACAAAAAAGATTCAAATTTACAAGGTTTAGAGAATAGCTATCTATTTATTGGAAACTGTTTCCATAAGTTAAATGATCATGATACGGCTATAATGTATTATAAGTTAGGTTTGGATATTAATAAAACAACAAATAACAGTGAGCGTAAATCTAATTGTTTAATGGGTATTGGTAATGTGAATTATGCAAAAAATAATTTAGAAGAAGCGCTGAAATACTACAAAGAAGCCTTAAGTGTAAAAGCAGTAAAATACCGCGATATTAATATAATTTTAAATATAGGAACTGTTTACATGGAAATGAAAAGATACAAGGAAGCCGAAGCGTATCTTTTAGAAGCGAATGAAGTTTTTGAAAGTAGAAACAACAAAGCTGATTTAGCTCTAACATCCTTTAATTTAGCGCAATTATATGATAACCTTGGAGATTATAAGAAAGCATTTAATTACCAAAATACGTATATCAGTATTAATGATTCTATAAACGAAGCACTAAATTCGGAAGCATTTACTGAGATTGAAGCAAAGTACCAAAGCGAAAAAAAAGAAGAACAAAACATGTTGTTAAATGAACGATTAAAAAACAAATCATTACAAATGTATTTTGCACTTGGAGGCATTTTACTTTTAGCGGGCTTAGTTTTCTTAATCTTTAGAGGATTAAGACAAAATCAAAAAGCAGCAAAAGCTCTTGCCGAAAAAAATAAAATTATTGAAGAGAAAAGTGATATTGTTGAAGAGCAAAACAAAAGCATTAAGGACAGTATTAAATATGCTCAACGAATACAAAACGCCATACTGCCTCCAATAAAACATGTACAAGAACTTTTACCTAATTGCTTTATTTTATACAAACCCAAAGATATTGTTGCTGGTGATTTTTACTGGGTACATAAAATTAAAGATAGTTCAAAAGTTATTATTGCTGCTGCTGATTGCACTGGACATGGTGTTCCAGGCGCAATGGTATCTGTTGTATGCTCAAATGCACTTAATCGCACCGTTAATGAATTTGGAATTACGGATACAGGTTTAATTTTAGATAAAACAAGAGAATTGGTATTAGAAACCTTCTCTAAAAGTGAAAGTGAAGTGAAAGATGGAATGGATATTTCCATCTGTTGCATCGACTCTGAAACACATCAAATATCTTGGAGCGGAGCTAACACACCGCTTTGGTACTTTGAGCAAGGTGTTTTAAAATTAGTGAAGCCTCAAAAACAGCCAATTGGTAAAACCGAAAATCCAAGTCCATTTGTCACGAATACACTTTCATTAAACAAAGGTGATATTCTTTATTTAATTACAGATGGTTATGCAGATCAGTTTGGTGGGCCAAAAGGAAAAAAATTCAAATACAAACAATTAGAAGAAATGCTTACCAGTGCTAGTAAACTTAATCCATCCGAACAAGAAGAGTTATTAAATAACGAATTTGAAAAATGGAGAGGCAATTTAGAGCAGGTTGACGATGTTACAATTATTGGGATTAAGCTCTAATTCGATACTTCCAATTTCTTGGCTTCAGCCTTATCCTTTGCGTCATACTGCACCTTGACAAAAATAATAAAGAGAATAAGCAAAATGGTTGCAAAGCTTAGCGAAAATCGTAGCCATTGTTTTCTCTCTTTACTTAAGGGTACTTTACTTTGACTCTTCATGTTTTTAAAAAGAATTACCAAATCCTTTCTAAAAATAAATCCAACAATAACATAAGGTGCAGCCATTAAAAAAAGAATTCCTTTGTTTAATCCACGTGCAATTGATTTAGGATCGTTTTCTAAATTACTTTCCGCAGCTGCTTTACACATGGCGCACTGTGCTTCTGCATCAACAGCAAACAAAATAAGAAACACCATTGTAATAAAAACAATGGCCTTCCTCCTATCATGTTGCATGCTTACTTTCATTTTTAGAAATTATAATAAGGCTTAATCATAAAATAAACCACTACACCTGTTATTGCAACATATAACCATAATGGAAAAGTATAACGTGCTAATTTTTTATGTTTCTCTACTTGGTTTGTCCAACCAAAATGAAAAGTAATAAGCACCATCGGAAAAACTATTCCTGCCAATAAAATATGTGAACTTAGGATGAAGAAATAAATACTTCTCATAGAACCCGCTGCGGTTAATTCTTCTGGACTAATTTGTCCATCATGGTTTAAATCTCCGTAACGAGTATCTGGAATAAAATAATGAGCTGTTACATACATTAATAAAAATAATGCGGATAAAGTCATTGCAGTTAAATTCAATTTTTTATGCAAAGCGATTTTCTTTTGTTTTACTGCAATAAAAGTCATTATTAAAACCAAACTCACAATTGCATTTGTACCTGCAATAAACTTAGGTAAGGAAAATATAAACGCTGGAACGCTATCTGGAACAGGTAATACATGGCGATTCAATAAACTCACCAAACCCATTACTACAACAGTAAGAATAGCTGCCCAGATGTATGCTTTTTTATTACTCATTATTTTTCAGTCTTTAATAGTTTAATATCTTCAATTAATTTGTTTACCATGATGCTATCCGTGCCATCGTAAGTTCCTCTAATTCTTTTTTGCTTATCAATTAACAATAAAAATTCACTGTGTATAAAACCTTCAGCTGTACCATCATCTTCAACTGCATTAATTAAATAACTAGTTTTTGCTAAATCATAAATTGCAGGTTTAGGTCCGGTTAGCAAATGCCATTTGTTTTTAACTGCCCCGTATTTCGCCCCGTATTGCGCAAGTACTTCAACAGTATCGTTTGAAGGATTTATGGTATGAGACAAAAACAATATTTCATTATCCGTGTTATATGCTTGTGCAACTCTTCCCAATTGAGTATTCATACGCGGACAAATACTTTGACAGGTAGCGAAAAAGAAATTAGCAATGTAAATTTTATCTTTTGTTGTTGAGTCGCTAACTTTTTCTCCAAACTGATTGGTAAAAGAAAAGGGGGCAATGGTATGATACATGGTATCACCGTTATTTAATTTTTTTGGTCCAATTACTGGGAATAACAAAGTGTTCTTTTTCTCTTCTGTTTCTTTATTCCCACAAGAAGCAAGAACAAAAATTATTAATAAACTATAAATTACTGATTTCATATTTTATTTCTTTTCGATTTTATTTACATCCTGCATGTTTGCATGCTCATCTTTTAATACCAAATGCTTGTATTCTTCAATCATTCTTTTCACTTCCGAAATATATGTTGGATCATAATAACCACGTATGTGACGGTCTTTATCAACTAATACAGCAAAATAATTAAATACGTGAATGGGTTTTTGGTTGAAGAATATTTTGCGGATTGAGTCGTATTCTTCTCTCTCATATACTCTTAGTGCACGATAAAAGAAATTATTCATTGTTATTCCTAGTGAATCTTTTAGATATTCATCATAGTAATTAGAGTTGTTTTTTAAAGGATAAGTATCCGAAGATTGAGTTTGAATAATATATACATCCAACATATCCAATTTTTCCTTCTTATACTTTTCAAACTCAAGTAAGCCTGCTAATTTTTCCTGCTGATTTTTATCTACAAACAAAACCAATTTTGCTCCTGATTGTTTTTTTGAAGAATCTTTTTCAAAGTATGCAACTGAGTATGGATTACCAGCTGAATCAACTTTTGATTCTTGCCAAATTTTCCCAAACTCTAAAGCACTTTCAGGAACAGTATAATAAATCGTGTCTCCTTTTGCATCGATAGTCTTAGGCCCATAATAAGCCATTTTCTTAAAATTAACTTCAGAATACTCAAAGAAAAAATAAATGAGTGATGGAATTAAAATAATTAGGACGAGGATAACTTTTTTCTTCACGGCAAAATAAATTTATTCGCTTGCAAAATAGCGGCGCAAAGATACAGATTTAAGTAGTAATTAGATTCAGAAAAAAGGAAACTATTATCAGTATCCTAATATTTTCAACATGCTTTTATAACTCTGCTCCTTTGCAAAAAGCTTCATGCTAATTTCATCGGTTTCTTCGTCTCTATCAACTAACACGTGCTTAGGCGCAGGTATTAAACAATGTTGCGTTCCACCATAACCACTTAATGCTTCTTGATATGCACCTGTGTGGAAGAAACCGACATATAGAGGTTGTTTTTCATTAGGATCTAATTTTGGCAAAAACACTTGATTAGTATGTGCTTCTGATGCATAATAATCCATACTATCACAGGTTAATCCACCTAAGTTTACAGGTTGATACGGTTTATCCCAGTGATTAATTGCTAATAGGATAAAACGCTGGTTAATCCCCCAAGTATCGGGCAAACTGGTAATAAAAGAACTATCAATCATGTACCAAGTTTCTCTATCATTTTGTTGCTTGCTATCTATAACCGAGTACAATGCTGCCCCGCTTTCTCCTACTGTGTATGAGCCAAATTCGGTAAAAATATGCGGTTCCATAATATCACGCTCATCGCAAAAGCTTTTTATTTGCTCCACAATTTCCTCAATCATGTATTCATAATCATACTCAAAACCTAAAGAAGTGCGAATTGGCATTCCACCACCAATATTTAATGAATCAAGTGTTGGACAAATTTTCTTCAACTCGTAATAAATATTCATACATTTTATTAATTCTGTCCAATAATAAATTGTATCCTTTATTCCAGTATTTATGAAAAAATGAAGCAGTTTTAGCTCAAATTTGGGGTTATTTTGTATTTTTTCCTTATAATAGTCGAAAATCTCGTTGCTTCTAATTCCTAATCTTGAGCTATAAAATGCAAAACTTGGTTCCTCTTCGGTAGAAATTCTAATACCCAATTGCGTTTTTGGAGCCTTTACATTTTTGTTATAATATTCAATTTCATCCTTATGGTCTAAAACCGGAATTACATTAAAACCATCGTTAATAAGCTCAGTGATATTCTGCTTGTAAGCTGTAGTTTTGTATCCATTACAAATGATGTAAGTCTCTTTGTTGATCTTTCCTTTCTTATATTGCTCCTTCATTATCTGTATGTCGTATGCAGATGAAGTCTCAATATGTACATCATTATCCAACACTTCGTCCAACACGAAAGAGAAATGAGAGCTCTTAGTACAGTAACAATAAACGTACTTACTTCTATAATCAACCTTCGCCATCGCCACATGAAATAATCGTTTCGCCTTCTGTATTTGCGAACCAATTTTTGGCAAATAGGAGATTTTAGTTGGTGTTTGATACTGCTTAACAACATCCATTAATCGTATTCCATTGAAATACAACTCATTATCGATTACCTCAAATGGTTCTTGTGGAAAATTGAAGGTTTGCTCAATTAAATTTTGGTAGGTGTTTTGCTTAATCATATCAAATCTAAGTTACTTACTTGTACAAGTGAATAGCAAATGTAAGTGATTTAGATTGGATTATTTTGTTCTTTTCGACTAATTTAAGGTTAAATAATTGTATAGTTTAAGTTGAACTAAACGTTTTGGGTAAGAAACACAAAGTAGAAGTGCGAGCTTTAGTCAATAAAATAGGGCATTTCGGAGGTTTTCAATGCTTTTTAGCTGATTTTTGGTATCTTTGCCTCTCAAAAATTAGATATTATGATTAAGCCAATCAAGTTAATTGAAGTAAAATCAGAAATTGGAGCAGGAACACGCGGGGCAAGTATGGGAGTGGATGCAATTAAAATTGCTGCATTGGATTTTGGTAGCCCCTTCTTCAAAAAATTTAAAAGTGTAGAAATACCAACCGAAAATAATTTATTGCTTGAGCCAGTTGTTCACGATTATGCTAAACGTATTAAAGGTGTGTTTGCTTTAAACGAACGTTTAGCTGCCGAATTACAAAAAACATTAATAAAAGAAAATTCAATTCCAATTGTTTTAGCAGGAGATCACAGTTCGGCTTTAGGAACCATTGCAGGTTTAAAAATGGCTTATCCAACTAAACGCTTAGGTGTAATTTGGATTGATGCACATGCTGATATTCATTCGCCTTACACTACTCCATCAGGTAACATGCACGGAATGCCAATTGCATGCAGCTTAGCTGAAGACAACAAAGACAAGCAAATAAATAAATTAGATGACGAGACATCTGAATACTGGGAAAAATTAAAAAATCTTGGTGGCATTACTCCAAAAATAAATTACAACGACTTAGTATATATTGCGCTTCGTGATTTTGAAGCACCAGAAGATTATTTAATTAAGAAAAATAAAGTGCGCGTTTTTAACTTGCAAGAAATTAGAAAAAAAGCAGTTGAACGTGTCGCAATCGAATCATTAAACTACTTAGATGCTTGCGATATGATTTATGTGAGTTTTGATGTAGACAGTATGGACTCTCGTATCTCTTCGGGTACAGGAACTCCAGTACCAAACGGTATTACTGAAAAAGAAGCGGGCAATTTAATTTATTACATCATGAGAAGCAAAAAAATTGTTTGTTTTGAAATGGTAGAAATTAATCCAACCTTAGATAAAGAAAATTTAATGGCTGAAAATGCTTTTGAAATTTTACAAAAAGCAACTAACCAGTTGAGCCACGATTTTTAATTAATAAAGATTTATTTTGAAGACTTGTTTTGTTGTTGTATTTTTAGGATACAATGATAAAACAAGTTTTTTGGTTTTGATGATGTTGTGCTGCCAATTTTTGAATGCGCAGAGTATAGTTTCTGGTTTTGTTAGAAACGCATCGGATAAAACTGCAATTCCTAAATGCGCCGTAATTTTGAAAGGAAACGATGGCAGTTTAGTGCAAACAAAAACAGATAGTTTAGGAACTTACCATTTAAAACTCAAAGCAAATACTGAGTATGACGTTTACACCTCAACAGACAAATATACAACTACACCAACTGCCAAATTAGGATTCCTAGCCTCGGATGATCATTATATACTTCAAACAAACGATACTAACAAAGTTTTTACAAAAGATTTTGAACTAACAAAAGTTTGGGGTTGCGGGCCTGTTTCAGAACCAATAGTATTCCAAAAGAACTCGACAACATTTTTACCACAATATGGGACCCGTGATGATTATACTGATTCAAGTTATTATGAACCCGAAAATATCATTAAACGCCTTTATACTATCCTTAAAACTAACCCTACAATTGTAATTGAATTATCTGGGCATTGCAGCACAATGAAAAAAGAGAAACTTCTTCGCAAAGAGCAGAGAAAGTAAAAATGAGCTAGTAAACTGGTAAAAAGTTTTTCTTTGATAGTTGTGGCGATTCTTTAGCGAAAAATCAAAGAAGAACTTGTTAAACGAGGCATAAATGAAAAACGCTTAATATGTAAAGGTTATGGTGATAGCAAATTAAAAGTTACTGAAACTGAAATTAAAATCAAAAAGGATGAAAACGTCTTTGAATGTTTAAATATGTTAATGTTGTCTGTTCTGAGAGCTCAACGGAGAGGAAGAAAGTGGGGCGACGAAACTAAAATCCCAGGCGGTCATTAAAAAAGTCAAGACAAAAGAGGAAAAGGAATCTCTTAATGCGCTAAACAGAAGATGTGTTTTCAAAATCCTAAGCTGGGATTTCGATGATGGCACTCCTAAAAAAACAGAAACACCAACTTACAAACCACCTATTCAAAAAGAAGGTGAACAAGAAAATTTACTTCCAATAAACCCTAAATAATTTTTATATTTAAATCTTAATACAAAACCCATGTTTGACAATTTATTAAAACTAGTAACAGAAAATGCTTCGGATGCAATCATCAATAACAATGCAATTCCCAACGAAAAAAACAACGAAGCAATTAATCTAACAAGTAATTCAATATTCGACACGCTTAAATCTCAAGCAAGTGGTGGTAATATGAATGATATTTTAAGCATGTTTAATTCGGGCTCATCCAGCAGCGTCAATAATGCAATTAGTTCAAATGTTGTTCAATCATTAAGCTCCAAACTTAATATCGAACCTCAGCAAGCGCAATCTGTTGCTAACACACTTATTCCGCAAGTAATGAACCAATTGGTTAAAAAAACCAACGACCCTAGCGACAGTTCGTTCGATTTAAAAGACATTATGGGTTCTTTAGGCGGAAACATGGGCGGATTGGATAGTTTATTTAAGTAAAAACCTGTTTTTTTTCTCTTAACAAATCGTTACTTTTGCGCCTCGCGTGGAAGAAACGGCAATAGATATACTTGGAATTCACCTTCAAGAACCAGTAACGGTTTTAACTAATATTTTAATTGTACTTACTTGTGCTATTTTATATTTTAAATTAAACCTTCCAACAAGTAAACCTGAATTAAAAAAACATTGGAGATCATTCTTTGTTTTTTTCGGAACCTCAGCATTAATAGGTGCATTTGCACATGGCTTTAAATCCTACTTTGCCGAAGAAACGTTTTATTACATTTGGATGCTGATGAATTTATCTGGTATTCCAATCACTTATTTTCTTCATTGCGCCAATATTGAACTAAGCGATTTTACAGATAAAACAAAGCAAATTCTTCACTATATTTTTATTGCTGTAATACTTGTTTTTACCATCATTACTATTATCACTAATAATTTTGCTTCTGTAAAAATTAATGGAGGCATTGCCATTTTATTTACCATAATTGCTCATGTAATAACTTGGCGTAAAAAAATGGAAGGCAGCGGCTGGATTGCTTTCGGTTTTATTTTCTCTATTTCAACCATGATCATACACACCGCAAAACTATCCTTAGGTGTTTGGTTTAATTTTAAAGATATAAGTCATGTATTCATGAACATTGCACTATTCATGATTTATGCCGGTGTACTGAGGAAATTAAGAGCTTTTCCTGTAAAGTAACTACTCCCTTTAAACTCAGGCTTACGCTTTTCTAAAAAAGCATTTACACCTTCTTTGTAATCGTATGTGCTTGCAGCTTCTACTTGAACTTGTCCTTCACGCTCAATTTGTTTTTCGAAGGTATTGAACATAGACTCGTTTAATAAACGTTTTGTGAATCCAATTCCTTTTGTTGGTAAGTTAGAAAGTATAGTGGCAGTTTCTAAAGCGCTTGTTTGCAAATCTGCATCAGCAACAACTTTATACAACATTCCCATTTGCAATGCATCTTTTGCACTTACTTTATCTCCTAACATCATTAATGCAGAAGCACGTTGAAAACCAATTAAGCGGGGCAGGAAAAATGTTCCGCCGCTATCAGGTATTAAACCAATTTTACTAAATGCTTGTATAAACGAAATCGATTCGCCCGCAATAATAACATCGCAACACAATGCAATGTTTGCACCTGCACCCGCTGCAACACCATTTACAGCACACACAACAGGTTTTTCAATAGCACGTATTTTTTGCACAATTGGATTATAATGTTCTTCAACAATACGTTTTATTCCTGGTCCGTTTGGGTCAATTGCTTCTGCTAAATCTTGCCCCGCACAAAAAGCTTTACCTTCTCCAGTTAATAAAACAGCGCGAATGTTTTTATCAGAATTTGCCTTATCCAATGCCGCATGTAATTGCAAAGCCATTTCACGATTAAAGCTATTAAATTTATCAGGGCGGTTAAGCGTAATTTTTAAAACTTGACCAATTGTTTCAGAGGTAATAAATGACATAATTTAAATTTTACGTCAATATTACTAAAAATAATTATTCTACAACATGTTTCATCTCAGCTTGTAAAACTTCATGATAGGTAGCGCTTGTATTATCTGCATTGTAAACAAAAGCTATGATATGGCAGTTTTTAGCTACAAAATTATTAGCCAACTGAAAATTAGAATATGTTTTTACCACACTCGCTCCATTGGCAACAGTTCCATTCCAAATTTACTCGCCATAAGCAGAGTTTAAAGAACCACGAAGTACATGCATAAAATTATAATTTGGAATATCCTGCTGACCAATTGGCAATGAATAATCCTTTTGTTTTGAAATTATGCTATCCTCAGCAATTAATACCGAAAGTTTATAATTACCTGTTAATGGCTTTAACGCTTTAACAGTAATGGCTGAAGTAACTTTTTTGTACCCGAGTTGTATGTATTAGCAATCTCAATCTTAAAATCCGCTTCTTGACTAACCATTGGACTTAATACCGTTTCCCAAGCTGTCCAAGCTCTAATAAAATCGGATGTTCCAAAGCCTAACCTATTAACTAAACCATTAGGATTAGAAGTGGCAGAGATTCCAAAATCCGTATCAAAAATTGTTCCTTCAGGTGTTCGAAAATCCGTCGTATAACCTCCACCCAAATTAGCAAAAAAACCAGCATGAACTGCTAGTGGAACAATTTTTCCATGGTAAATTGAATCTATTCGTTTTAATTCCTTTGCTGCAGCGGGGCAATTACCACATTTATGCCCAGTGTAATCTTCTACTAACACTTTACGATAAATTTTTGTAGTATCTGTATTTCCGACTCCATTATTAGCACTTGGATCAATTACATTGCTTACATAGTCACATGAAAAAATGACAAGAGCAAATAACACTAAACTAAAAATAAATTTCTTTTTCATGGCTTAAAAACTTGATGAAATACTTAATTGAAAACCTGTAAATGCAGGAACTAGCCTACACACTCCACCTGCACAAAAAATCCCTTGGCGTTGTCTGCCATAACTCAACATAATACGTGTTGGTCCCGAAACATGTGTAATACCTGCATAATAATAATGCAACTTTTTATATTCAACTGGATTACTATAATTAAATTGATCCATCAATACAAAAAACCATTTTGAATTTGGGGTCCACTCCAAAGTTTGTGTTACCCAACTTCCAGTGTTACCCGAAATTTTTTTTGCGGCCGTCAGATGGGTTTCATCCCCTTTTTTATACTCACCTAAAAACAACTGAGTTTCACTTCTGATTGCTGAACCACTTTTGTATTTGTAGGTAATATCAGCGACAAAAATATTTGAAATCACATCTGGATAATCTGTTTTATCAGGCGTGTTAAATTGCACAACAGATTGATTGATGTATTGTGCAGCATACATAAAAGTTCCCTTCCATTTTTTTGAGAATTTTTTACTGATTTCAATATTCACATCATGCCAATACTTTTCCCCAACTCCAAATGCGTTAACCGAATACTTACGTTGTTTAATTGAATCAACAGTTGGAGAAATTTGAGTGGTGTCTGTTCCATAAAATAAAGAAGCATTTATGTTAATGTCCATTCCATATTTTCCACCAAGCTTTGTATCCTTTTTAACTTTGTATTGTACCTCAGCCGAACCACCTACTTCACCATTAGGTTGCGATGCATAAGGATAATATGCCATCATTAAATAAGTATGCGGTTTTGATAAAGCAGGTAAAAAGTTAATGAAAGCTACCGTATTTTGCTTATCACGGTCGCTTCTATAACTCATATTATCAATATACTTTCCTGATAACAAAACCGAAAATCCTTTTTGAGCATAAGAAGAAGAAAGATAAAGTGCTTGTCCATCTTTATAACTGTATTGATTTTGGTAAGAAGGGTCATTTATTTTGTGAGCATATTCTGCATAAAAATTAAAACTTTCATTTACAATTTTTAATCTTCCTCCGTAACACCCTACATTTTTCGGAAGCACTAAAGAAGGGTTTTTATCATCTTGGAATTTAGTTACAAAACTTCCACCAACAATAAATTTTGTTTTGCTTGCGCTTAAAGAATCAAATAATTCAGTAATACTTACTTCACCATCAAAGCCTTTTATAACGCCATCACTCAGTCCCCAAAACACACGTTGACGACCAACAATGCCTTTTAAAGTAACACCATTTTTTGGGGTATAAATTGCTCTAAAACCATCCATTGCGTTATCGTACAACAAACCTCTGTCTTCATAGGTTCTAAAAATTAAACCCGAGCCAAATTGCTCATAAAAATTACCAACTGTTATGTCAATGTCTTTATGTTGGTAACGAGCATAACGATACGGAATACCAGAACGATTGCTGTAATCAGGTAAAAAGCCTAGCATAACGGATTGTAACTCTCGTAACGGATCCCAGCAGAAAAACCACCAGAAATGTAATTTATATTTCCGAATGCATTGTAGCGTAATCGTTCATTAACAGGTTGAGTCCCTGTTGCAGTATCATCTTCGCAATTCTGCATTTCTATTTGAAAATTACCGTGTATATTTTGAGCAGCCTCATTTAATTGAGCAAAAAAAGGATTTGCAAAGCAAATCCCTAAAACAAACATGATATTTTTTAACTTATTATCTAAACGCACAAACAAATTTTTAGTGAGCTATTTTTTCGCCCTTTAATACTTTCTTAATGTTTTCATACAAAATATCTTCATCACCTTCTGCATACGAATTGTGACTCCAAACAATTTCTCCATTTCCATTAACTAAAAATGTGTGTGGAACATTGTTCACATTCATTGCTCTTTGAAATCTTGATTTTCATCCGTATAAACTTCAAATTCCCAACCTTTCATTTTTACATCTGGAGCTACTTTAGCAGAACTTCTTGCGTCATCAATTGAGATGGCAATTAATTTGACTCCAGTTTCTTTTTGCCAATCAGCGTAATTTTCTGCTATTGCGTCTAATTCTTTTTGCACGGTTTGCACCATGTTGCCCAAAAACTAATAACCATTGGTTTGCCATCATTAGTAAAGGTTGAAGAACTCACTTTTGTTCCGTCTAATTTTTTTCACATTAGCAGTTGGAATTTTGTTTCCGTCGCTCGGAAAACTAAAACTTAATGCAATAATTGAGACAAGTAATATTGACGCTAATTTTTTCATAGGATTTTTTCTTCAGCTCGTTCAAAATTAATACCAAAAAATGAGCCCGCAAATTTGCGGGCTCATTTATATTAATGATTTACAACTAATTTTTTAGTTGTTTTTCCATTTGAAGTTGTTATATCTAACAAATAAACTCCATTAGCTAAATCAGCAGTAGAAATTTCGAAAGAGTTTTCTCCATTCACCATTGTTACTTCTTTTGAAACAACTAGCTGTCCTAAAGAATTAACCAAATTTAAATTAGTTTTTTCAGCAACCGATTACTGTTAACTAAGGCAGCCCACTAGTAGCTGGGTTAGGAAAATCTCTAAAACTGTAAATGAATTGTTTTTACTTAAGCCTCAGTTGATGTTTCTAAACACATTTATATCATCAATATAAAAAATGTTTTCATAATCATTTACATTTCTAAACTTCACTAATAAATTTGATGTTCCAACATAAGGAGTTAAATCAATTGTTTCTAATCTCCACTCATTAGCTGCCGGAACAAAATCAGAACCTTGGTATGGAAGTGGAGTATTAGTAGAAAGAGTTGCATCAAATTTTTTGTAAACACTAATAAATGATGCTCCACAATCAGTTGAAACAAACACTTCTAATGTATCCGACCAGTGCTGAGACAAAGCTGGATTCGTCCATAAACTATAAGCAACTTGGAAAGTTAAATTAGGATTTACAGCAGTACTAATATCAATAGGTGGCAAACGAAATTCATCTCTTTGTCCATTTCCTGCATAATTAGCGTTATCAATTCTAACAGAAGCTAAGCCTGTTTTTTTAGCAACAGTTGTTCTAGCCCAAGTTACATCAGCATCAGGATTAATTCGCTCCCAATTTGCTAATGGGAAAGTAGTTTCAAAGCCTTCAGAAAGGGAGAAACTGGTGTAAAACCAAATATAATGAATGTTTTGTGTTTTTCAAATCATTCATATCGTTATTATCCAATGAACGCGTTTACATTTGTTACAGTAACACTAAAAGTATGTGTTCCTAAAGCTGCTGTTTGTGTAGGAATTGTTATCGTTTCACTTTGCCCAGTTGTTAAAGAACCTGTCCAGTTAATTGTTGAAATAGTTCCATTGTCAATTTTATAATTAATATCAACAAGTTAGTGTAATAAGTCCGCTAATTTTTAATTCAAAAGAAGGATCGAAGTGATGTATCAAATGTAATTTGATAAACCAGCAATAAAGTTACATTTGCATCAGTGCCAATGGCTGGGATCACCATAAGCAGCTTGATGAATATTCCTAGTTGAAGAGGGCCTGGATTTGGCATTGACTCTTGAATAAATGCAGTAATTGCTACTTCACCTTTATTCCAAATGTAAGCAGGTACTAAAACCTTATTTACGAAAGTTTGTGTTTGGCCGTTTGTCCAAGTTAAAGGTAATGTTTGTCCATTTTCATCTGGAATCATTTTACGCATTATATATTCAAAATCCTTTTCTCCGTTCGTACCTGGAGCAGTTGCGTAACGAATATGTTCTTCCGTAATTGCAACTTGTAAGTTTAATGGGTTAAGTGCAGTGAAATTTTGAGCAGCTGTTACAACTGTTGTAATAGTCACAGAATCATACGCTGAATTCCAAACATAACTAGTTGTTAAAGCAAAAGGTGCATCAACTTGATACTCCAAATTAATTGAATCCTGAGTTAAAAAAGCCGCTGATCCATTGTTTCCACCAGCGTCACCACGGCCCAATTCATGACCATTCAATCTTCCTTGAGGAGCAAATTGATCGGTTTGGCTTGGATAATAATAATCTTGGCGCAAACTTGGCTCTGTAGGGTTTTGTTGGTATAAAGAGTTAGGATTTGTTGGTGCGCTAGGAATTGCAACCTGATAACGCAATAAAATCATCTTTTTAGGGCCTGCATAATTTGCATTTGAAAGCGATGTAATATAAGGGTTAACAGATGCACACGGGCTACAATTTTCACCTGTCCACTCTTCAAATAAATTAATTCGCTGTGTTTGTGCTTGAGTTTGCAATGAAGCTCCTAAAGCAAGCGCTGCAATAAGTTGTAAAGTTTTTTCATTGGTTTTTTATGCATGCTTAATATAATAGCACACGTGGTTTCAGTTTTGCAAATATAAGATAAGCAAGCTGGGAAACGAAAACAATGAACCTTAATTATTTGGTTTCGGCTACCAACACAGTCATAATAAACTGATTAATAACATCTTGAGTGAAAATAAAAAAACTAAACTGGTTTAGTTGTCTCCAGTAGTTTCCTTATTTTGTTTATTAAATGCATCAAAGTCAAACGACAATGAGAAACGGAGAGTATTTTGCAAAGGATTATTTCTAGGTACAGTTGGAACTAAATATGCAAAATCTAAACCAAACACATTATACTTAACTCCTAAACCTAGTGTAAAAAATTGTCGGCCACCTTTTGTTTTATTTTCATGAAAATAACCAGCACGAAGCGCAAGTAATTTATCATACCAATACTCCGCGCCAACTTGTATAATAATTTCGCGCATTTCTTCTTTAAACCCATCAGGTGCATCACTAAATGAACCAAACATTCCAGATGCCACACTTCTGTATGGATCTTTTCCTGCTTCTATAACACGTTCGCCATTGCCATCCAAAACAATACTACCAGCTGCGTCATACTTATAACGTGGGGGTGTTGGTACTAACAATTTATTAAAATCAGCAGTAAATGCTACTGTGTTTGCATCATCTAAATTAATTTTCAACCCACTTCCTAACCTTAAATTCATTGGTAGAAAATTTCTTGCTTCCGGTGCAGCGTTATCAGTATACGATAATTTATTTCCTATGTTTGAAATATTAAATCCAAAAGTTAGTTCTGATTTATTTTCTGAAACTTTAATGTCTTTGTTAGAATAAAAACCTGATATATCTACGCCAACTGCTTGCCCCGCTTTTGTTGCCGTTCCGTTTTGAAGAGGTAAACCTCCAGTTAAATTAGAGTTAATATAACGAAACGCCATTGCTGCTGAAAATTTTTCTCCAAGTTTTCTTGTATAAGCGACGTCTACAGCAAATTCATTAGGCTTATAATTTCCATTTGGATTACCTGTTGCATCGGTAAAATTAATTGTACCTAAAGAGAAGTATCTTAATGAACCTGCAATAGCTGAATTTTTATCTAACTTTCCGTAACCCGCTAAATAAGCTAAACTAATATCAGGAACCAATTTTCTTAACCAAGGAGTATAAGATGCAGCAACACCAACCTTTTTATCTATAAAAGCATATTTTGCAGCATTCCAATGCATCGAATTTATATCTGGACTTGTAGCCACGCCACACTCGCCCATTGCACCTGCTCTTGAATCAGGCGAAATAAGTAGCACTGGAACCGCAGTTGTAATTGCATTTAATGTATTACCTCCATTTAACGCACCTGTTGAACTCGTTTGCGCATTAGCAACTTGAATTACCGAAACAAGTGATACGAATCCAATTATTATCTTTCTACTATTCATCATTTGTGTGTGAAACGAGCCACGAATTTAAGTTTTTAATTTAAAATAACTAATTTTTCTATCTTCTCTGCAGAGATTCCAGTAGAAGATCTGATATTAACTTTATAAATATAAACGCCTCTACCTATTTTATCTCCAAAATCATCCTTTCCATCCCAATCTACCCCATCAATTCTAAATCCCTGATTTTGAACATCCTGATTTATTGTTTTTATTAGTTTACCAGAAATAGTGAAAATTTGTATCGATAAATCCAATGGCACACAACACTGATTATGTTCAACAAAAAATTTTGTATTTGTTGTAAATGGGTTTGGATAATTTAACACTTGTTTTAATGCCATCTCCGCAGAAGCGGCCACAATAAATTCGGTACTTGCTGTACTCGAATTATTTTGCACATCCCAAACCTTCACGTCTAAAGTATGATTTCCTTCATCCAAATCTGTAAGCGGGTAATATATTTTTCCTGCTTTGTAGTTATTTATGTCAGCCTCGTAAAAATCATTTAAAACAAGAGGATTTGTATTATCGCCATCAAGAATTGCAGTAACATCATGCCCAATACCACTGCCAACAGTGTTTACTCCACTCGAATCTAATAGTTTCATGAAAATTTTTGGATTTTCGTTTGTTGTGCCTCCAACTGCAAAATTTTCGTCATTCATATATAAACTAATTTGTGGACCAGCATTATCAACTAAAGGATTTGCATCAGAACCTCCAACATAAATATTATCATAATATCCAGCTGCATCAATTGAACCATTGTGTCCATAATAACTTAACTTCCCTTTTCCAAATTGGTAATTAATATCTTTTGGAACAATAAAATTAAATTCAAAGTCTCCATTTACAACACTCGCTTTTCCTTTGTATAATATGTTTTTCTGAACACTAAAACCTATCATTGCGGCAGGCCCTAAATCATTTCCTAGCGTTGATTGTTGACTAGGCTTATCAAATACAGTAGGAAAAACAATTCCATTAAAGCTAGTGAGTTTTGTTCCGTTTTTATCTCCCACATAACCCTTTATTGTAATTCTAGATAATGCTTTCAAAGTATCATTACCTGAAACAGAAACTGGTTTAGCATTTATTTCGGTTGTATAAATTCTTTGTTTAGGATACGCTAAAGTAATTGCAGGATCTCCCAATAAACAAAAGTGTGTATAGCTACGATTAGAGCCTTGTTTGGTTAACCGAATAATATCACCGGTTCGAGGATACCATCCGTTTATTTGATTCAGTGCTGAATTAAAAAATGCAGGCCCGAGTGCATTTGCATCGCTACTATATGCAATTCGAGTAGTAGTAAACAAACAAATTCCTCCACCTTGCGAATTTAATAAAACCAACTCGCCACATGAAGTACGAGATGGGTCATCGAACCTACTAAACTCACAGGTTGCGGTAACAAACATTGGTAAGCCATTTAAGTTTTTCCAAGCATTCACAATGTTAATATCAATTACTCCTTCACTAGTTAATTGCAACTCGCCACCATGCCCCGAATAATTAAGTATAAGTGTTCCTTTCTGAATTCTTCTATTTAAATCTGCCTCAGCATCCGGATATTTTTGCCCGCCTGCTGTAGCATATTGTTGATATGCATCTAAATATATCTTATCTATATTAAAAGTTGGGTCAGTATTTTTTATTTGAGTTGCAAAATCTTCATTATGACCCGAAACAAATTCCATTTCCCATCCTGCCTCTGCATCATCCGACATTAACGTTATCCAGTTTCTCCAATCACCAAATGTATTGTAAACATTATTATCACAAGGGTTTTACTCACCTGTAATATTACCTTGTTGTAAGTAGTAGTGTCTAACTTTTTCAACCATCGCAGTTGCTTCATCCACTGTCTTCACAGGTAATCTTCCAATACCGATATCTACCATGTCAATACCAATACCGTTCCCTTCAGTATCATCTAAAAAACCATAAAAATCATCAATAACTTTTGAAGCTGTTAAAGCAATAGAATTAGTGCCTTGGTAGGTTGGTATAAAATTAGTATTTGAAGAAACATCTGTATTCAAATTATTGTAAGATCCATCTCCAAATAACAACAGGTACCTTGGTTTTTTTACTGAACGTTTGTAAATCATTCTTACAAATTCACGTAATGCAGTAATGTCTTGAACTCCCGAAGAAAACTCATTATATATTTCTTGTGGCGTTGCAATTACATAAGATAGGGTATCGTATTGCTGATGCAATTGAGCCAAAGTAAGTGCTTGCGATTTAAAACTAGGATGAGCAATTATAATATAATCTATATCCCCAGCGACACTATGTAAATTCTGATTTGCTATTTTCCCACATTTAATTGGGGCAATTATTTCATTATTCCCAAAGGCAACAAACTCTCTCAAAGTATCTGTTTCTGAAACAAAATTAATTTGATTTGAGTTAAAATTGATTAATTGATTTTTCACGTTAAAGTGGTCAGTAACATCCCAAACAGTTAAAATAGATGGTGAAACAATTTCAAATTTTGTTTTCCTTCCCGACAAAACAGTTCGCGTATCTCTAAAAGCAAGAATGTCATCTGCAAAAACTAAATTTCTTCTTGCATTTAATCTCACGTAATCGAGCCACCCTGTTGAGGAAGAAGTTTGTTTCGTTATAGTAACAGCAGGAACACTTCCTCCCGAATAAACAAATCTTTTAAACCTTGTTTTTTCATCGCCAATTGGAGCAGTATAGGATGTGCCAATCGAACCACAATTAAACTGAAGCGCAGAGTTATCGGGAAGTAACAAATCAAAAATAGAATTTGTGTACTGATTTCTACCCACCAATGTTGACTTAACAAACATGGTGTCACCCTGAACTATATTCGGGAAATTAAAACTAAAATTATATTGCGTAGTTATATCGAAAACCTCACCATAATATTCTCTTCCTGACTTAATCAAATTTTGCGCATCAATTTCATGATTTGCGAAATCATCAAAAGTAGTTGAAACATAATTTTCTTGCCCATCTAAAGAACTTTTATCAGCAACTCTTTTTCCAACAGTATTTCCAACAGTAATAAAATAAAAAGCAGTATCCGAGTAATAATTTTTAACGAAACTAAATTTTAAATCGGAAACGCCATTTGAACTGTATTTCCATTGATCTGGTCCTTTCCCATAAAACACAACCTCATCTGTCACATCAAATACTCCATCGTTTTCGCCCCTAACCATAATTGCATTTTCGATTAGATCATCGTACTTGGCGTCACTATTTCTTTCGCTCAGAATTTGGCCACCATTGCCATAAATTTTAATGTTTCTTGGGTCAATACCACTTAAATTAATTCCTAAGGAAGTTAAAAAACTCTTATCCATTTTATATACTCCGTTTTTTGTGATAGCAATTTTATACCAATCTCCAGAAGCTAAAACAGAATTAGTTGCATACGAAGTTACGGAGGAGATTTGAGTAGGAGTAGCTTTACCAGTAGATATCCAAGTTAATTTATATGAAGTTAATTTATCGTAAGAGCCAGAACTATTTTTTCTAAATGGAATCATCTCTGCAACAAAAACTCTCTGCATACTTGCTATACCAGAGGTGGTTTTAAAAACAAATTGATCTATTTGGTTGTTCCAATTCTCCTCTATGTACTTTCTTTCCTCTTCATTAACAGCTTCAAAAGAAAGTGCTTGAAAGTTTGGAACATAATCTGAATTTAATCCTGCGGTTTTTGTTTCAGATATAAATGGAACGAAGTAATTATCCCTATCATATAATGCCCCCGTAAATATAAAATTAGCTTTTGTTTTCCCAGACAATGGGTCGGAATAAAACTTTGTAGACTTCCAATCAATTGTTTTTATACCCAAAGGCTTTTGAACCTGAGCAAAAATAAATTGCAAGCCAACAAAAAACATTACAAACGTTACGATTTTACCCTTCATATTCTTTATTCCTAACAATTTCGCTAAATTATGTATCCTTTTCAGACAATAAACGTACACTAAGCTAAATTATTATAAAAAAATTTATTTCTTTTTATGATATTTTATAATATATTTGTTGTTCCTTAAAAAATTTGGGAGGTCACGTATGATTAAGAAATTACTACTCATATTGTCGGTTTTAAGCGTAGGATCTGCGGATTTACTAGCTCAAGACCCTGGATTTACGCAGTTTTATGCAAATCCTCTTTACCTGAATCCTGCATTTGCGGGTACAGCTAGATGTCCTCGTATCTGTATGAATTACAGAAACGAATGGCCTGGTCTAAACAACGCTTATATAACTTATAGCGCTTCTTATGACCAACATGTGGACAATTTATCTGGAGGTATTGGTTTACTTGCTACATCTGATCGTGCTGGTGATGGGACTTTAACAACGAATAGAATTAGCGGTATTTATTCTTATCAATTGAACCCTACTAGAGAATTTTCCTTAAAATTTGCTTTAGAGGGTACTTATCACCAAAAAAGTTTAGATTGGAGCAAACTTACTTTTGGCGACATGATTGACAGAAGAAGAGGTTTCGTTTGGAATACTAATGAAATCCAAGTGTCAAATAAATCTCAAGGAATTGATGTGAGTGCTGGTATGTTAGGTTACAGCAAGCGTTATTTCTTTGGTTTTGCAGCACATCATATTAATCAACCTGAAGAAGGTTTTATCCAAAAAACAGGCGTAAAACTTCCAATTAAGTTTACAGGACATGCTGGAGCTATGATTCCTTTGGAAAAAGGCATGGAAACATATATTTCTCCAAATATTTTATATCAACGTCAACAAGATTTTCAACAATTAAATTTAGGTTTATATTTTGTTAAAAATCAGATTGTTGGTGGTGTTTGGTATAGAAATCAAGATGCTTTTATCGTATTAATTGGTTTACAGACTAAAAGTTTTAAAATTGGTTATAGTTACGACGTTACAATATCTAAACTTGCTAATGTTTCTGCGGGTTCTCACGAATTATCAATGCAATTACAATTTCAATGTAGACCAAAGCACAGAAAGTTTAGAACGGTAAGTTGCCCTTCTTTTTAAGATTATTTGTAACTTTGTGAAAGTTTTTACGTTATAACTGTACTTTAAGCAAAAGACATGATTAAATTAAACTATAAATCAGTGCTGTCGGTGGTTGCGGGCTCAATGCTAATCGCATCTTGTGGTACCGAACGTTCACCCGTAACTGGATGGGCTTACAACGATCCTCAAAATGGTGGTTTTGAAAAAGTTCCATACGAAGAACAAGAAACTGGACCTGGCTTGGTTCTAATTGAAGGTGGTACTTTCACTTTTGGTAGAACTGAACAAGACGTTACTTACGATTGGAACAATGTTCCTCGCCGTGTAACTGTTTCTTCTTTTTATATGGATGAAACTGAGGTAAGCAATTTCTCTTATTTAGAATATTTATATTGGACAAACCGTGTTTTTGGCCCTTCATATCCTGAAGTTTACTTAAAAGCATTGCCTGATACATTAGTATGGCGTGAAAAATTAGCTTATAATGAGCCTTACGTAGAATATTATTTACGTCACCCTGCATATAGAGATTATCCTGTAGTTGGTGTAAACTGGTTACAAGCAAATGATTTCTGTTCTTGGAGAACTGATCGTGTTAATGAGTTCATATTAATTCGTGAAGGTTTATTAGAGCACGTTCCAACTCCAACAGAAACTGATTATTTCAGTACTGAGTCTTATTTAGCTGGTAAATGGGGCGGGCAATTAAAACAAAAATTACCTTCATTTGATGATCAAGCTCCTGAAAGAGATGTAAGAATGGAAGATGGTATCTTTTTACCTAAATATCGTTTACCAACAGAAGCTGAGTGGGAATACGCATCTTACGGTTTAATTGGTAACACAATTGGTGAGCGTATTACAGATAGAAGAATTTATCCTTGGAATGGACATGGTGTTCGTAATCCGGAAGAAAAATATATTGGTCAAATTATGGCTAACTTTGTTAGAGGTAATGGTGATTATATGGGGGTTGCAGGTTGGTTAAATGATAATGCCGATGTTACAGCTCCTGTTTATTCATACTGGCCAAATGATTATGGTTTATATCACATGGCAGGTAACGTTTCGGAGTGGGTATTGGATGTTTATCGTCCTTTAACTTCTGAAGATGCTGATGAATTCCGTCCTTTCCGTGGAAATGTTTTCCAAACACAACAACGCGATTCTACTGACGGAACAATACTAGTAAATGATAACGTTCCAATTTATCAAAAATTCAAGCATTCAGTATCTAAACCAGTTGGAACAAATGGTTCTAATGTTGGAACTGTTGAAGAAGTTGTAGAAGATAGTATTTTGGTTTCAATACCTGGAAGAGTTATGTGGAGAGATGTTAGTATTAATTACGCTTCAGATAATTTAGATGAAAGAAGAAATTACAAAACTGCTGATTACATTGGTGAAAAAGATGGTGATGTTAACTCATCAATTTACTTCGATCAAGGTGAAGATGCTTATACCACTAAAGCTGGTAAATTAATGTACGAATACGCTAAAACATCTTTAGTAAATGATGTGGCACATGTTTACAAAGGTGGTTCTTGGAGAGACCGTGCATATTGGTTAAACCCAGGTACTAGAAGATTCTTAGATCAACGTCAATCATTAGCTTACTTAGGTTTCCGTTGTGCAATGACCAGAGTTGGTAGCCCAGCAGGTTTAGGTGGAAAATAATAAATCAAATTAATAATTTAAACCCCGTCCTAAATTTCGGACGGGGTTTTTTATTTCAATTATATGAAAGTAACAGTAAACGTAAAACTAGTTAACAGCAAATTTGATCATGATATAGCAATTGCTCTATATGAAGGTGATGAAAGTGAAGAGAATATAAAATACTTGTGGGAAGACGAATTTGAAGTTTTAGGAGATATAGAATCGTTTAAAGTAAAAAACAATGCAATCTATACACTTGAAGGAATAAAAACAGACGACAATAAGTTTTCTTTTGAAATTTGGGACATGACAATTGTTGAGTGTATTGATAAGGAAGGAAAAATTAATCAATTTTCCTTTTCAAAAAAATTAGTAAAGTCAACAGAGAAATTACAAGATGAAAAAACGAAGGATATTGTCTTTAACGTATTGCTTACCGACAAGCTTGAGCATGTAAACCCAATGGATGGTTTATATATTTTAAAGTCACATTTTCCGAAAGAATTATTGTAATCTGAGTTGAACAAAATTATAATCGTACTTTTGCCTTGTGTTCAAATCAATTACCAAACATCATCTACTTTTACATCTTATTGTATTTATTTGGGGTTGGTCACCAATTCTTGGTAAACAAATATCCCTGCAAGCCCTACAATTGGTTTGGTATCGAATTGGAATTACTGTAATAGCAATTGCACTTTATAATATTTATATAAAACAAAAATTTAAACTTAGTACAAAACAATACATTTACCTAATTCTAACCGGCGGTGTAATTGCCTTTCATTGGTTTTGTTTTTATCACGCAATTAAAGTTTCAAATGTATCTGTAACACTTGCTGCATTTGCTACCGGTACTTTATTTACTTCCATTACTGAACCTATCTTTTATAAACGTAAAGTTTTATGGTACGAAATGCTATTTGGATTAATAATTATAGCAGCAATTGCAATGATATTTAAAGTAGAAACTAAATACGCTTGGGGAATTATATTTGGCGTACTTGCAGCACTTACTTCATCTCTATTTACTGTTTGGAATGGAATATTTGTTAGAGACATTGAATCGCCTGTAATTAGTTTAGTTGAATTAGTAGGTGGCTTTCTTTTTTTAAGTGTCTATTTATTACTTAATGGAAACTTTACTCCAGACTTTTTTATATTATCTACCAATGATTTATCGTTCCTAATTTTATTTGCAGTTGTAGGAACAGCTTTTCCATTTATTGCAAGTACAAATCTTCTAAAAAAATTAAGTCCATTTACAGTAACTCTAACCGTTAATTTAGAAACGGTTTATGGCATTATCATCGCTTACATCCTTTGGAAACAAAGCGAACAAATGACTGTTGAGTTTTACATTGCAACTGGCATCATATTAAGCGTAATAGTTCTTAATGCAATTTTTAAAACAAAATTGAAAAACCTAAAGTTCAGCAAAAAATGAATTATAATATACTTTTTGTAATACTAAGTATAGTCTTATTCATTTCCTGTAAACAAAATGAGAAGGAAACGGATATTGAAGAAATAAATCGACTTTACATTAAGGCTGAAGAATATGGCTACAGGAATTTTGATTCAGTTAAATTTTGTGCAGAAAAAATTGCAATTCTCTCCACTTCAGATAATTTATTAGGGCAAGCTAAATCTCAAGCACTCTTCGGAGTATATCATTTTAAAAAATCTAACTATTTATTATCTATAAAACATTGTGAAAATGCTCTTAAATTGTTAAAAGAGAACCCAAATGCAAAAATAGAGGCAGATGTTTTCGTAATACTTGGAGCAAGCAACAAAGCACAAAGTAATCAAGATAAAGCCATCGAATATTATTTACGTGCATTAAAAATAGGTAAAAAAACAACTGATACAATAACGATTTTAAAAGCCACCAATAGCCTAGCACGAATTAATCAAGAAAACGATAGCATTAAACAAGCCTTTATTTTCGTGAACAATGCTTTAGACATCCTGAAAAACCCTTATCAACCTCAATACTTAAACACCATACACATTAAAGCAAATTTACTGGGTATGACCGGGCAATTAGATAGCGCAATTGCTATTGACCACAAGGGAATAACTATTGCTGATTCAATAAAGACATTTTATTTTAAAAGTCCATTCTTTGACAATTTGGCGAATTGCTATAAAGAAAAAAAAATGTTTGATAGTTCATTGTTTTACTTCTATAAAACTATGGAAATAGACTCAATAGAGGGTAACCAAAGATTAATAGGTGACACCTACTTTAACTTAGCTAATTTCTATTATGAACAACAAAAGTATGCTGAGGCAGAAAAATGCCTAGCTAGTTCGTTGGAGCTATTTAGAAGAATTGATTTTAAAAAAGGCATGGCGCTTTCATTTGATTTGATGGCACAATTAAAACAAAAACAGGAAGACTTAATTGCGACAATTAATTATAAAGATTCCACCGCAATAATGAAAGGAAAATATCTTAATGAGAAATCGCAAAGCAAAATTGAAGAGCTTAAAGCCTTATTCGACAATGAAAAAAAAGAAACAGAACTTCAAAAATCAGCTGAAAAACTAACTCAACAAAAATGGATAATTATAGTGCTCATTACCCTATTTATATTGATTATTACAATTATTACTCAACTCCTTACAAAACGAAAAAAAGAAAAAGAGATAGTGCTTGAGAAAAAACTAATTGAATTGCAACAACAAGCAACAACAAATATATTCGAAGGAGAACAAAAAGAAAGAATGAGGCTAGCACAAGATCTACACGATACAATAGGACAAAAATTGACTGCACTCAAAATGTATTCTTCAGCTTTGGAGATTAAAAACGAAACCTACAATAAGATGCTTAATGAGGCAATAGAGGAGGTTAGATTTGTTTCACATAACATTATGCCTGAAATAATTAGTTTAGGACTAAATACTGCATTAAAAGATATAAGCAATAAAATCAACCTAAGTAAAAACATAAAATGTGATTTAATACTTGATGATAATTTAAAAATCGATTTTGGAAAAGCGAGGAATAACAACATTTATAAAATCATTCAGGAAATCACATCAAACATGATTAAGCACGCTGAGGCTGATTTAATTACTATTACAATTGTTAGAAGCGAAAATACAACAACTTTTACTGTAAAAGACAATGGTGTGGGTTTTGACACAAGTTTAATAACCACAGCAGATGGAATAGGATGGCAAAACATTATAGCTCGTGTAAAATTAATTAATGGGACAATAAATATATTGAGTAATAACAAGGGAACAATTATTAATTTCGCATTGACAAATGGAACCACAGATTAATATTCTTCTAGCTGACGACCATCAAATTATAATTGATGGGATTAATTTTATGTTTAAAAATGAACCGACGATTAATATTATTGGAGCATTTACAAACACAAATGATGTACTTAACTTTTTAAGTACTTCCAATCAAAAAATAGACATTGTAATTTCTGATATAAATATGCCTACAATTTCAGGTATAGAATTATGCAGAAAAATTAAAGAAGATCACACTGGAATAAGAGTATTGATTTTGTCAATGTATAATTCAAAAGAAATGGTTAAAGAGGCACTCTTAGCCGAAGCAGATGGTTACGTTCTTAAATCAGATGGAAAGGAAACACTCATTAAAGCATTAACAAAAATAAACAACAATGGAACATTTTTTTCCGAAGAAATAATTCCAATCATAATAAGTCAATATAAAAACCATACTCACAAGGAAACATCAATCCCTTTATCTCGAAGAGAGGAGGAAGTTTTAAATCTGATAGTAAATGAATACACAAGCAAAGAAATAGCAGAAAAACTTTTTATCAGTAAACAAACTGTAGATACTCATAGACTGAACATCATGAGTAAAACAGGCTGCAAAAGTTTAGTCGGGCTAATTAAATTCGCAGTAAAGTCTGGTTATATCAGCTAATTAAAATCCATACATATATGGATATTAAATCCCCAATTACACTGATTGTTTCTAGGGTGTCATAAAGTAATTTTACATCGAATTAAATTATAATTATGAAAAAGATAATCTTAGCAATTCTACTAATACAGGCAAATTTTGTAAGAACCCAAAACAATTCCCAAGCTTTTGATTGGGCTATCAATCCAGGCTCAGCATCAAATGAAATAAATTCCATAAAACACAATTCATTGGGTGAGGTGCTAACCTTATTTCAAATAAGGGATAGTGCAAAATTTGCAGGCAATGCAGTTGTTTCCTTACCATTATCAGGTTATCCAACAGATAACTTTTTTCATAGGCAAAACATTACCTAATGGCACTGGACAAATATTAATAGAAAGAGGTAATTCATCCAGCAATGTATATTCAGTTTTTTCAGATTTTGTTTTAGACAATAATGACGATATAATTATAGGTGGGAGAACCTCTGTAGGAAACGATTTTGGAAATGGAGTAACACTAACAAGCAAAGGCTATTTCATTGCAAAATACAATAATCAAGGTGTTGCGCAGTGGGCGAGAACATACAATTTTGGCAATCCAAATATCACCTCATTTTCTACTGAACCTTGGAAACTAAAATGCTTACCAAACGGAGAAATTTTAGCAATAAGAATTGAAAACAATAGATTCAATTTGATTCGCTTAGACCAAAATGGCAATGAATTACAAAACACTATAATTAATTTACAAAGCCCAGGAAGTAATACTTTAAGATCATCTTATAACAATTGTATTGCAGACGACAATGGCAATTTCTATTTATATATAAACTCAACAAATAATCAAATTGTTATTAATAATGACACAACAAAAATTACAAACGGTTCGCATCCAGCTACTGCTTTTATATTTGCTTATGATAAATTTGGAGTAAAACGATACTCGAAAGCATGGAGAGGGTCAATTAAAGATATTGCTTTAGAAAAACAAACTTCAAACTTATTTATTAGCTGGGTACAATATGGTGGTCAGCAAAATCTTGCTCCAATGGATAATTTAAATGGAAACAACGGAACATTCATCGATAGTTTTAGTGGTATTGTTTGCACAGATAGTAATGGAAATTTCATAAAAAAATCTGTAGACAATCAGCCAGAAGAATATCCATACGAAGCTATTTTACCCATTAATAACGGCAGGTTATTAGCCACATTCAAGCATAGTTCATCAACTGTTTTAAATGCAGGAACCCAAACATACTCAGCACCGACTGGTAGTTTATTTACTTGGGTTGAACTTGATGCAAATTTAAATAGAGATTATTTTGTGGCTGAGCCAAATATAAATCAAAGTAATTCAACACCATTACCTTTTATGTCATGCTTTAACTCAAAAGTTGTTGTAGGTTTAGATTGGTTTGCAAGCGACCAAAATTCAATTAGTATTAATGGAATTACCCTTACTGCAAATGATCAAAGCACTACATTTCCAATACGATACAATTCACCCTTCAACATGTTTGGCACTGATGTAACCCTAGCACAATTTGACAGGTCAACACTAGCAACAATAGGCTTAAATCCTGAAGATAACGTACTATCTGACATAATGCTATTTCCAAATCCAGCAACTAATGAATTTACAATACATTTAGAAGAACTAGACAATCAAAGTGTATTAAGTTTAACTAATTTACTTGGCCAAAAATTTATCACTTTGCCAATTACAGAGAAGATTAATGTTATTAATACAAGTAAATTAAATAGAGGTGTTTATCTTGTAACTATATCCAACGGAAAAACAATAATTCAAAAGAAATTACTGGTAGAATAAAATAAACTCCTTATTTTATTAAGCTTGTTTATCGCGTTAGCGGACCAATTATTTAATGTGTATTTATTAGTATCAATAAAGAAAACACAAGTAACAACAAAATCTCATCCCTTAAATTCATGAACTTAAGATATTGCTTACCCTTATTATTAGTTATTACTCAAATTTCATTTTCCCAAACCAGATTTAATGCAGTTACCAAACTAACAACTGCAGGGTTTGAAATAAGTCAACCAACTTACATTTCTGGTATAAAAGGAATTGGTTACATGTATGGGCCTCGTATACAAATTGCAGGTATTGGAGAAATCGGTTATTCTCTTGGGAATGCGGTAACAAGTGACAATAAATTTTACACCAAATCAAATCAATATTACATTGGATTTCAATACCCATTTTTATTATTAAAAAAATCGAATGTAAATTTAGGTCCCATAATAGGTTTACGTTTTATGGCGCATGAATCAGTTAACCCATATCACATTAGAGATGAATTTAATGAGGCAGGTTTTGGAGTCGCAGTTCCTGTTGGATTAATGATAAAATTAGGGCCGATAAATGTTTCTGCAAAATACCATTTTCAAGCGGTTTACAATTTCTCGAAGGGCACAGCTTTAAAAGGAACAACAGCTTATCCATCGCTTTCGGTTGCTTTTTCTCCAATGAATTTATTCATGAATCCCAAAGACTTTAGTCATACAGGGCTTACTTCTTGGATGACAAATTATAGCAAGGAGTTGCTTGGATACAAGGCAACTTATACAACAGAAGGGACTGCATATAATGCCGTTTACTTAGAATCTTGGACACAACATTATGGAAATCATACTGAAAAAGCCACTGATGTTCAACCATATTTTTTTATTGGGCCAAGGGTAAACACTAATTACACTAGTTTTAATAAAAACAAGGTAGTTTCTGGAATCGGCATAAACATGGGCCTTAGAAGAGGCTTGTGGTTTCTAAATTCATTTTACGAAAAATCAGATGTTAACTTTAACGAGCCCGTAAGTCGTCAATCAGACTCTACTTCATTTAGATCCCCAACGAATCCTTATCACTCTAAAAGAACAGATGGCACTTTTGAAAATTCTGCACGCTTTGGAGGGCAAATAGGTATCGAATTAGTAAACCTAGGTTTAGGAAAAAAATTCATTTATGCTGAGGACAAAAGAAAAATGAAAAGAGTTACTTCGCACTATTATTGTGCGCCATTTTTTGGGTATGGAAAAGTTCAATTAGGAAAACTTAAATTCAACACTGATTCGAGTGAAGTTGCATATCAATCATACCTTGATAGTTTACCAATAGCCGAAAGAAATACGGTTGAAAAAAACATTTATCTTAGTCCGAAAAGTTTAGATTTCTATACCATTGGTGTTCAGGCAGGCCTTGGTGCTGTTGCATTTAATGTTGAATACAATCTATATCAAAAAACATATAAAAAACTAAATACAATCAACATAGGGCTCGCTTTAAACGTTCCAATTATTCGAGTTGGAAGAGCAATGAAAGCTGCAGTTATAATGAATAAGCAAAAGAAAAAACTAAAAAAAGAATTAAAAACAGAAAAAAAATAAAACCATAACCTAGATTTTCATTTGGTTTTAATTTGAACATCATGTACCTTTATTAAAAGTTTACATGAAAAATTTACTTCTTTTCTTTTTCTTCTCTTCTCAAATTTGTTTTGCTCAAACGCTAACAAATATACCCTCCTTTGGTACAAATCCAGGTAACTTATCAATGCACATATATCAGCCAAATGGTATTGTTGGCTCTGCCCCTATTGTAGTTGTATTACATGGTTGTACACAAACTGCTCAACAAGCTGCTGACCAAACAGGTTGGAACAAACTAGCTGATGTCAATAAATTCTATGTCGTCTATCCTGAGCAATCTATTTTTAATAATAGCAATAGATGTTTTAATTGGTTTTTGAGTGGGGATCAAGAAAAAATCAAGGCGAAAATTTATCTATCAAACAAATGGTAGATCATATGAAAAATAATTTCAACATTGATAACTCAAAAATATTTGTAACAGGATTATCGGCTGGAGCAGCCATGACAGAAGTTGCATGCGCTACTTATCCAGAAGTATATGCAGGCGGGGCAGTATTAGCAGGTGGGCCTTATAAATCTGCAACATCTGTTTTTGATGCAGCAAATGCTATGAATGGAATGGTGGATAAAACTCCTACCGAATGGTCCACTTTAGTTTTTGCTCAAAATCCAGCATATACTGGCAGTTTTCCGAAAATGCTTTTTTTCCATGGCACATCTGATCCCGTTGTTAACATAAATAATTTAACCGAATCTATTGAGCAGTGGACAGCAGTTCATCAAATAAACCAAACCATTGATGCAACTATTATAAACTATGCAGGAAACCCTAACGTCTCTATGCACTCATATCGCAATACTTTAAATACTGAATTTGTAAGATCTATTATTGTTTCTGGCTTTGGTCACGCCATCCCAATTGATGTTGGGACTTGCCTGCAGCAAGGTGGACAAACTGCAACCTATGCAATTGACATCGACTTTCATTCAACTTGGCATGCAGCGCATTTTTTTGGACTAATAGATACGACATCATCAACATTAATAATAAATGGACCAAACTCTGCTGCTAATAACCAAACTAATGTAAATTATTCAGTTACCATAAACACTACAAGTTCTTACAACTGGGCAGTTCCCAGTGCTGCAAGTATAGCAAGTGGCCAAGGAACCAACAACCTTAGTGTAAATTTTGGGACTAACTCAGGTATAGTTTCTATTTATGAAACAACAAACACAGGCTGTTTAAATGGACCAGAATCTATTTGGGTAAATATTAATGGCTCTGTTGGGCTAACAAATACAAACTATATAAATTCATTTGTATTTTACAATGAGCTAGAGCATCGAATTGAAATAAGCGGAGCTAAAGGAAATACCAAGTATAGATTATTAGACCTAAATGGCAAACAAATTTTATCTAAAGAATCTGCAGATGAAAATGTATCTTTGCAACTGCTAGAAACGATTAGTGAAGGAGTTTATATTATAGAAATATCCGAAGGCACAAATTTGATAAACAAAAAAATTATTATTCGATAATGCATTACAGTCAAGAAAGAGAAAGCGAAGACAAAGCAGAAAATTGTATTTATGGCATACGTGCTGTAATTGAAGCAATTAAAGCAGGCAAAGAAATAGATAAAATTCTTTTACAACGTGGTTTAGCAAATGACTTATTTGGGCAACTACGTAAAGAATTAGTTGGAAAAGAAATTCCCTACCAGTTTGTGCCTCCAGAAAAATTACGCAGAGTTA
>JADJDM010000009.1 GCA_016702705.1 Bacteroidota bacterium
TACTGCCTTTCTTTATCAATAAAGCTGCATAACACAAGGGATGTAAAGTATCTATTTCGCTTTTGTATTGTACGAATTCTATAGCCGCTTCATTTATCTTAAGTCCTTTTTGTACTTGCTGCCAATTAAGATTTTTTACTTTGTTAAAATCATCGAAGATTTTTGATTTTTTTATCAGTCCTTTTTCCAAGAGGTTCGCAAATTCTTCAGCTTCTTTTGTATCCTTTCGTGCCGCATAAAGCTTTGAAATTTTTTTCTTTGTATTAAGCCAGGTATTGTATTCCCCAATAAGAGTGCTATCTCCACTAGACATAATAACCTGCCTCATAGCAGTGGAGGATTTTAAAGACAGTCCTTTATTAGCAAGAGCCAGATTATAAGCACTGTCAGAGAGATAGGGGAATTGCTTACTGTATCCTAAAGTAAACTCATAATACCTTTCTAAGTCTTCTTCAATTGTAGAAAAATACAATTCTTTTTCGCGCTCTGAAAGTGTAAAATAATTAACGCTCATTTCTTTAATCGTTGTGTTTTTAAGTAGGGACAGATAGAAAGCAGCAGAATCCAATTGTTTAGTTTGAATATGAGCGTTAATCAATGAACGAGATGCAGGCCGAATTTCACTTGCAATCGCCATCTCTAAAGAAATATCCAAGGCTTTTCGAGCACTTTCTTTTGCCTTTTCCGCATAACCTTTCTTTAGATAAATATCTGCGATGTTATTAAAAGATGCAGCAAGCCCGCTTTTATCTCCTATTTCTTCTTTTATTTTTTTTGATTGATTATGGAGTTCCATAGCTTTTTCATAGTCCAATAAGTTCATATAAACTGCTCCAATGTTATTATAAGAATCTGCTATTCCATTTCTGTCCCCAACTTCTTCTTTTATTTGTAATGATTTATGGTGAAACTCAAGGGATTTTTTATAGTCCTTAAGATGATTATATATCAAAGCCATATTATTATAGGTAGCAGATGCTCCAGGCTTATCTCCAATTTTCTCATAGATATTAATTGATTTGAGATAGAAATCTAGAGCCCTTTCATAATCGCCTCTGTAATTAAGAACTAGTCCAATCCCATTATAGGAAGATGCTAATGCAGCTTGAGCACCAATTTGCTCGGAAATGGCAGCAGATTTATAGAAAGATTCTAGGGCTTTTTCAAAATCACCTTTATACATGTGGATAATTGCTATATTATGAATTGAACCCGCAAGGGCGTCTTTCTTCTCCAGTTTTTCTAATGTTTTTAGTGATTGGTTGTAATAATTCAATGCCTGGTCATAATCACCTGTTTCACTATATACGTTGCCAATATTACCGAGAGATTTCGCAATGCCATTTTTATCTCCAATCTCTTCACGCATTTTCAATGCTTTAGTAAATTGAACCAGTGCATTATCATATTCAGAAGTTTCTATGAGAAAATTACCCATGTTATTGTAAGAGTCTGCAATCCCTTTTTTATTCCCTAGCCCCTCATAAATTTTTAGCGCTTTACTGTAGTATTCCAGAACTAACTTATTCTCCCCTTTTTTGTTAAGGATATTTCCAATCTTTCCATAAGACGAAGCAATACTTGTTTTGTCTCCCAGCTCTTCTTGAATTGTTAAGGCTTTTATATAATTTTCCAAAGCCTTGTCATACTCGTTTTTATTGTCATAAATTATTCCCATGTTAACGAAACACTTTGATGCGCCCTTTTTATCATCGAGCTTTTCTTTTATCATTGCAGCTTTTGCATAATTCTCTAAAGCAAGATCATAATCGCCTTTTGTATGGAAGGCAATACCAAGTGTATTATGGGCGTTTGCTAAGGCCTTCGCTCGGGTAGTTTCAGAGATTTTTGGTTGTTTAGCAAGTAGAATTGCTTCATTTGCATATTTTATCGCTGTTTCGCAATCTGCTGTTCGAGATTGCCAGCTAATCTGATTAAATATTTTTATTTTGGAACTATCTTCCTTTGTTTTCTTAAGTTGCAATAGCAAAGAATCAATAATAGGGGTTTGAGCAAAAGAAAACGTACACATCAACCAAAACAGCAACAAAGAATAGTATTTAGAAATAAGAAAAAACACTGGTCTCTCAGAATATTTCAATGATTGTGTGCTCATCTGTTTGCTTTGGGTAAAATGAAAAATTTGTTTATTGAACAATAATAATGAAAAAGGCGGAATTAAAGTTCCGCCCTAATCATTCTATTTTAATGAAAATCAATAATTATTCAAATAATTAATGCTTCGCTAAATATTCAGCTACTCCTTTATGATCTGCTTTCATACCTTCGCTACCTTTTACCCAATTTGCAGGGCAAACCTCACCGTTTTCTTCATTAAACTGTAAAGCATCTACCATACGAATTGCTTCGTCAACGTTTCTTCCTAATGGAAGGTCGTTAATTAATTGGTGACGGATATTACCTTTTAAATCGATTAAATATAATGCACGGAAAGCAATCATAGGGCCATCAGCCATTAAGTGACCATCTTCGCTTACATCATAATCACCAAACATACAATCGTAATTGCTTGTAATTGTTTTTGTAGTATCAGCAACAATTGGGTAAGTAATTCCTTTAATTCCACCATGAGCTTTTTCTACTTGTAACCAACCCCAGTGACTTTGCTCTGTATCTGTAGAACATGCTACAACAGCAACATTGCGTTTTTCAAACTCAGCTAATTTCTCTTGAAACGCGTGTAACTCAGTTGGACATACGAATGTGAAATCTTTTGGGTAAAAGAAAAACAAAACATATTTTTTCCCAACGTATTGGTCTAATGAAAAACCTTCAACGATTTCTCCTCCGTTAATAACAGCACTTGCCTTAAATGAAGGCGCTTTTTTTCCTACTAATGACATTTTCTTAATTTTTAATTAATAATTAATAATTTACTTAAGCTCCAATTAATGCTTTGTAATCAGCTGCAGATAATAATGCATCAATATCTCCTGCGTTATCAACTGTACAACGAATCATCCATCCGTCTCCGTAAGGATCAGAGTTTACTAACTCAGGATTAGCATCAATTTTTGCATTTACTTCTAATACTTTTCCTGTTACTGGCATAAAAAGGTCAGAAACTGTTTTTACTGCTTCAACAGAACCGAAGATAGCTTCTTTCTCAACTGTTTCGTTTAATGTTGTAACATCAACGTAAACGATGTCGCCTAATTCTTTTTGTGCAAATTCAGTAATTCCAATTACTGCTTCGTTACCTTCTACACGAACCCACTCGTGATCTTTGGTGTATTTTAAATTTTCAGGAAAATTCATAGTGTTTTGATTTTTAAAAATGATGGCAAATATACGGAAAATAAGAAAATATTGCGCCATTTACTTAATTTACACTTAACTGTTTACAACTACCTGTAATTATTGCTCTATGGATGCGTTATAGAGGTAATTTTGCCCTATGACACGTACATTTTATCTATTTCTAGTTTTTATAGCTTTTCAGATTATAGTTATTGCCCAGCCTAAGTTTGAGTACTACGACGAGGATCAAAAACAAATTAAATCTGAAGAGCATTTTTTAAAGGGAAATCCTCACGGTAAAGCTATTACCTATTTTAAAAACGGAAAGGTTTCTAAACTTGGGTGGAACAAATACGGAAAGCAAGATAGCGTTTGGAAATATTATTACGAGGACGGAACCCTAAAAGCCGAAGAACATTTTTCTCGCGGAATGAAAACAGGCCGCAATACTTATTTCTATAAAACAGGCAAGCCTGCGCAACAAACCGTTTTTGATCAAGATCGCCCAGATAGCACATGGACAGCGTGGTATGAAAATGGGCAAATGAAAAGTCAAGAAGTATTTGTGAAAGGAAAACGTGATGGGGTTTGGAAATATTATTATGATAATGGAAAATTAGAAAACGAAGGAACGTTTAAAAATAATGCGCAAGAAGGTCCCTTTGTAGCATATCATAAAACGGGGCAAATAGCTGAAAAGGGAAATTACTGCGATAGCAAAAGATGCGCTAAATGGAATGAATATTATGAAGACGGAAAACCAAAAGCGGAGAAGGAATACCTGTCTACCGGACAGGCAGGTAAAGATTCAACCACTACATTACTTTGGAATATCTGGAATGAAAAAGGAAATCAAATTATTAAGGACGGGGCAGGAAAACTAACTATTACATACAACAGCGGCTCGGTTAAAGCCTATGGAAATTACGAAGGTGGGATGCAAAACGGCGACTGGTTTTTCTTTCACCCAAATGGGAATTTAGATTATCAAGCAATGTATGTAAACAATAAATTGGATGGTTTATACATTAGTTATTTTGATGATAAGAAAGAGAAAAGTAAAGGAAATTATAGGGCAAATAAAAAAGCTGGGCACTGGCTTTTTTACACTAAAGAAGGCAAGTTAGATATGGAAGGAGACTTTGAAGCAGGCCTGCGCAACGGTAATTGGAAATATTATTTTGATAATGGAAAAATAGATAGCGAAGGAAGTTATCTTAACGATAAAGAAAGTGGCACTTGGTTTTTTTGGTATAAAACAGGAGAAAAACTTCGTCAAGGAAATTATTCAGAGGGAATAAAAGTTGGCTTATGGACAACTTGGTTTGAGAACGGAAAAAAATTACAAGAAGGAAATTATCTTGCAGGAAAAGAAACAGGTGAGTGGAGCGCTTGGTTTAATAACGGGCAACTAAAAGATAAAGGAAATTTTAAAGAAGGCATTATGCATGGTGCTTGGCAAGGCTGGTATAGCAATGGAAAAGATAATTACAAAGGAAATTACATTGATGGAAAACGCCATGGCAAATGGGAATACTGGTTCGAAAAAACAGGTAAGCCACGTGAAGTTTCTACTTACATGTTAGGTATTAAACATGGTAAGTGGATACAGTGGACAGAACCAGGTTTTGTTGATACAGAAGGAAAATACAGGAGAGGTAAACAACATGGAGAGTGGAAATATTATTACGAAACAGGTGGAATATTAAAAACACAACATTTTGAAAAGGGAGATTTATCAGGTAAGTCTGTCACCTATAATCAAAACAATACTTTACAAAGCATTACAAATTATAAAGTAATTAAACGCGATAAAGTAAAAGGCCAAAGCCACGTAAAATCAGGAAGTGTACCACACGGCACTTGGATTTTTTATGATAAAAATGGCGTAGAGACTTCTAGGATTAAGTATAAGGATGGAGTGAAACAGTAACTGGTTTCTGGTTAGAAGGTTTCTAGTTTTGTAACCTTCAAAGTCTTAATCCCTAATTTCTGAAATTTAGAATCCATTAAAAATTCTAAATTCCTGCATACCGAATCCTTTAAATCTAATCCCGATAGCTATCAGGACTAAAATCAACAATCTAAAATTAGAATCTAAATCTCATAAACCCAGTACTCAACGAAAGTGTTGGTCCACCTTGAGTAAAGAAAGTAACAGCATCACGTGAAGCAATACCGCACTCATAAGTTCCTTCTTTTGCAATAAAGATAATTCCTAATGGTACTGAGAAATCGTAATTTCCACCTGTTATAAATCCTGCTTGTAGTTTTAACCATTTCACTGGATATACATCTCCGCCAAAACCAATTAAGGGTTTGTTTAATTTGCCTGGTACATCCGACATTGGGAAAATACAGTCAACACCAATTTCAGCAACTTTACCAATTACTAAACTTGCTCCGGTTCTAAAAACACCTGGTAGTTTAACTACTCTTTCTTGTTCACCTTCCATTTTTAGTAAACCGTTTTTGCCAAAAATATCTTTTAATTGTCCAAACACATTGTAGTTTTGTAAACCTAAATTAGTAGTGCTATACATAAAAGTATCTTTCACACTATATAAGTTACCTTTCCATTTAATCGAACCTGCGTTGATATATGAAGCGCCAATTTTAAGTTTGTTTTTAATCATAATGTTTAATCCGAAATCCATACCAAACCCTGTTCCTACTGGTTTTGGCAAAGCACCCGATTGACGAATTTCATTTGCTTTTTTTACAGCTGTTCCATAATCAATATCAAATGCAGGTGTTAACGAACTATATCCTGTAAGTTGTTCATTTTCTGATTTTACATTAACTAAAGCAAGTCCTTGAAAATATTTTAAACCAATACCACCATACATGGCAAAAATACTATCACCAAATATTTTCTTTCCATAAGACAAGTTGTATTCACGTGTCCAAGTAAATGTCATTTCAGAGCCATTTAAAATTTTCGACATTAATTTAGGTGCGTTCGTGTAACCATTCACAACCATCTTAACGCTATCAGGACTCATGTTCTGATAATTTGCAATTTGAGAAGTAACACCCAAAGAGTTTACAATAGTAAGAGAATCAAATACGGATGACGTTTTTCCTAAGAAAAGTAAGTCAGCTGCAGTACTACCTAATTTAACGTATGCCGAATAACTATCATTAATTCTAAAACCAAATCCACCGGCACGTTTAGTAATAAATGCAGCTCCAAATGAACCTAAGTTTGCATTGAAAGTTATTCCAGTTTCAGTAAATTTTCTGGCTGCATCTCTTTTTTCTTGTTGTGTAAATACACTTCCCCCACCATTTGCCATGTCAAAAATAGCACCTCTTAACTCATTTTTTGTAAGTGCTTCCGAGTACAATGAGCTTGTTAACTCCATGTAACCCATTGCAAATTTTTTCTTGGTATATCTGTAGTCCCAACCTAAGTTTGCAGGGTTAATTCCTGTTGCTTGGTAATCGGTTGCAAAGGTAGTCGCACCACCATGTCCAGTGTTGCAAAATGAACTAAGCTCATATTGAGCAAATGAAACAGCGCTTGTTCCCATGAAAAGCGCAGTTAAAAGAGAGATTTTTTTCATAATGAAATCTTTTTACTGCCCCGTTTAAATGATCAAAACAATCATTTCACCTAAAAACAGTTAAATTAACGAAGTAAATATAATTAATTATTTTTACTATCAATTAAACCTCGAGGGTTTTTGAGCGTCGAACCTATAAATTATGGAACATTACAGCGATGAGGAATTATTAAAGCAGTTCAGTCTTGAGCAATCGAGGAATTATGCTTATTCGCTAATTGTAAGGAAGTATCAGCAAAAATTATACTGGCACATTCGTAAAATTGTAATCGACCATGATGATACGGATGATGTTTTGCAAAATACTTTTATTAAAGCATGGAAGGGTTTATTGGGGTTTAAACAGGAGTCACAATTGTATACTTGGCTTTATCGTATTGCAACAAACGAATCACTTAATTTTTTAAGATCAAAGAAAAGAGCAAATACAACTTCCATTCACGCAATTGAAGAGCAGTTGAGTAAATCATTGGAAAGTGATAATTATTTTAAGGGTGATGAGATACAAATGAAGTTGCAAAAAGCAATTTTAACCTTACCCGAAAAACAACGCATTGTTTTTAATATGCGTTATTACGATGAAACACCTTACGAGCAAATGTCGGAGATTTTAGAAACCTCCGTTGGCGCCTTAAAAGCATCGTATCACATCGCTGCAAAAAAGGTAGAAGAACATTTATTAAGCAATTAAACTTTATAGAAATTAACGAGTCAAACCAACAAATGAAGGAAGAACAACATAATTTAGGAGATAAAAAAAATAGCGGATTCGGCATGCCCGATGGTTATTTTGAGTCTTTTGATGCTCGTTTGATGAAAAAAATAGAGATGCAAGAAGAGTTATCCGAATTCCCAACGCTTTCATCAATAAAAAAAGAAAACCCATTTTTTGTTAATGCATCTTATTTTGAGGTTTTGCCTTCTGTAATTGCGGATAAAATTCACGCACAAAAATCAGGTTTAAATTGGCTAGATAAATTAAAGAGTGTTTTGTTTCGACCTGCATTTGCCTTTTCGTTTGGAATCGCTTTAATTGTAACACTTGTTTTTGTTTACAAATCACAAAGTATAGTTGCGGATGAGGTGTGTAATGATTTAGCATGTTTAAGTAAAGAAGAAATTTTGAATAGCAAAGATTTTGGAGCTTTAACAGTAGAAGAATTGATGAATGAGTTACCTGAGAATAATTCCGTTTCAGATGCTGATACAGTTATTGATAATGAACTAATAAATGATTTAATAGAAAATCCGGAACTAATAAGCGGAGAAGTAGAAAATTTAGAATTGTAAAATATAAAAATAGAAAGCCATGAAAAAGATAATGATGAGTTTGATAGTGATTCTTGCGATGCAAATAAGTGCGTTTGCACAACCAGAACCTAATTCGAAAAGAGAGCAACGTAAAGAAAAAATTGAATCGCTACGTGTTGCATATATTACGAAAGAGTTAGCACTTACACCAGAGGAGGCACAAGTGTTTTGGCCAGTTTACAACGAGTATCAGGCCAAGGCTGATGCTTCTCGTAAAGAGTTTAAACAAAAATACAATAAGCAAACCGATTATAATTTTGCGACAGATAAAGAAGCAGAAGATTTTATTAATGCAGATATCAAGCACAAATCGGAAGAGATTGAGTTGATGAAGACGTATTACGAAAAACTAAAAAAAGTAATTTCTGTAAAGAAAGTAGCAAAGCTTCGTAAGGCAGAAGAAAGCTTTAGACAAGAATTATTGAAACAAGTGAAAAGAAAAATGGGAGAGTAACGAAATGTTGAATTGGAGAGATATTGAATTGTTGAGGTAAAGAGGTGTTGAATTGGATAGTTGTTAGGTTTAGAATTATTGAGGTGAAAATTTGAGTTAGGAATTAGTTAATGGTGAAGATTTATTTAGTAAATATTTATCAAAAAAGTATCGAATTCTGTTGAAAACTTGATTTAGCAAGCTCTTGAGCAAAATGTATATTTGCTTTATGAGTGATGTAAGATTAAATTTAAGAGTAGCTGATAAGCTAAATATTGATGTTAAGCAAGTTAGAGCAACCGTTGAGTTGTTGGATGAAGGAGCAACCATTCCTTTTATTTCCCGATATAGAAAAGAAGCAACTGGTAGTTTGGACGAAGTTCAAATTATGCAAATTAGAGATGAAATTGAACGCCTCCGCCAATTAGAATCTCGTCGCGCTGCAATTCTTAAAAGCATTGATGGACAAGGTAAATTAACTGAAGAATTAAGAGATAAAATTGATGCTGCCGAAAATTTAAGTCAGCTCGAAGATTTATATTTACCCTACAAACCAAAACGTAGAACCAAAGCAACCATTGCCCGCGAAAAAGGATTAGAGCCTTTAGCACAAAAAATTTTATTGCAAGAGAATTTTGATTTGGATGCGGAAGCACAACAATATGTTAGTGAAGAAAAAGAAGTAAAAAACATCATGGAAGCCTTGCAAGGCGCTCGTGATATCATTGCTGAAATTGTAAGTGAAAATGCAGAATCGCGAGCGCAACTAAGAAATTTATTTCAACGTAAAGCAATTATTAAATCACGTGTTATTCGTGGCAAAGAAGAAGAAGGTGAAAAATTCAAAGATTATTTTGAATGGGAAGAACCTCTTGCACAATGTCCATCACATCGTATGCTTGCCATGCGCCGCGGAGAGAAAGAAGATTTTTTGATTTTAGATATTAAACCTGAAGATGAAGATGGGATTGAAATACTAAATAAACAGTTTGTAAAAGCAAAAGAACGAAGCAGGTAAACAAGTTGCTGAAGCAGTAGAAGATTGTTATCATCGTATGTTACAGTCATCCATCGAAGCTGAGATGCGCATGATGTATAAAGAACTTGCTGATACAAAAGCTATTCAAGTTTTTGCAGATAACATCCGCGAATTATTATTAGCATCCCCGTTAGGCCAAAAAGCAATTTTAGCGCTCGACCCAGGATTTCGATCAGGTTGTAAAGTAGTTGCGTTAAATCGTCAAGGAAAATTATTAGAAGAAACTGTTATATATCCTCACGAACCACAACGCCGTGTTGTTGAATCGGAGAATGTTGTTTTAGCGTTTTGCGCAAAACACAATATTGAAGCTATTGCAATTGGTAATGGAACTGCTGGAAGAGAAACAGAGGCGTTCATTAGAAAAATAGATGTGCTTCCAAAAGATATTCCTGTGATTATGGTGAACGAAAGTGGAGCATCAGTGTATTCTGCATCAGATGTTGCGCGTGAAGAATTTCCTGATTACGATTTAACAGTGCGTGGAGCTGTAAGTATTGGACGTAGATTAGCTGATCCACTTGCGGAGTTAGTGAAGATAGATCCTAAATCAATTGGTGTAGGGCAATACCAGCATGATGTTGACCAATCACTTTTAAAAAATAAATTAGATGAAGTTGTTGGAAGTTGTGTAAACGCAGTAGGTGTTGAGTTAAATTCAGCCAGCAAACAATTGCTTACATACGTTTCAGGTTTAGGGCCTGCATTAGCACAAAACATTGTTCAATATAGAAATGAAAACGGACCTTTCCGTTCACGTAAGGAATTATTAAAAGTTCCACGCATGGGCGAAAAAGTGTTTGAGCAATCTGCGGGATTTTTAAGGATTAGAGACGGGGCAAATCCTTTAGATAAAAGTTCGGTGCATCCTGAGAGTTACCATGTAGTAGAAAAAATGGCTACTGATGTGGGCTGTGGTATTGATGAATTAATGACAAGCAAAGAACTTCGTAAACAAATTAAATTAGTTAATTATGTAACGGAAACCATTGGTTTACCTACTCTTCAAGACATCATGAAGGAATTAGAAAAACCAGGACGTGATCCTCGTAAATCTTTTGAAGTGTTTTCTTTTGCAGAAGGAATTGAAAAACCTGAACATTTACATGTTGGAATGAAATTACAAGGAATTGTAACTAACGTAACAAACTTTGGAGCTTTTGTAGATGTTGGAGTTCATCAAGATGGGTTAGTTCATCTTTCTCATCTTTCGGATACATTTGTTGATGATCCAAATAAAGTTGTGAAGGTGCAACAAGTAGTTAATGTTACTGTGATGGAAGTAGATTTGAAAAGAAATAGAATTGCTCTCTCTATGAAAAGTGATCCTGAACAACCAACACAACGCGGAACTTCTGCACCTAAAAAGAAGAAATAAAATACGATTCAAATGATATGGGCTCGGCATTGGCAGCGCTAAAACAAAAGTTTGGAAAGTAAATTTTAAAATAAAAAATGTAATTTAGTAATTCGTAATTTATATAGCATGTCTGATAAAATAGAATCATCAAAAGCACCTGAACCAGTTGGTTTGTATCCTCACGCACGTAAAGTGGGTAATTTATTATTCTTATCGGGCGTTGGTCCGCGTGAGCGTGGTAAAAAAGAAATTCCAGGTGTTGAGTTAGATGCAAATGGAAAGATTGTTTCTTATGACATTGAAACACAATGCCACAGTGTGTTTCGTAACATTAAATATATTTTAGAAGATTCAGGAAGCAGTTGGGATAAAATTGTAGATGTACAAGTTTTTTTAACGAATATGAAAGATGATTTTAAAACATACAATCGTATTTATGCTGATTATTTTAAAGACAACTTACCTTGTCGTACAACAGTTGAAATAAATTGTTTGCCAACTCCTATTGCTATTGAGTTAAAAGTAATTGCTACAATTGATTAAACATGCTAACCTTCCAAGCCGAGCTTCAAAAATTTGATAAGAAGGGTGAAAAAACCGGCTGGACATATATTGATGTTACTGCGGAACAAATTAAAAAATTAAATCCGGGAACAAAAAAATCATTTCGAGTAAAAGGAAAGATTGATGCTTTTAAATTTGTTGGTGTTGCTTTAATACCAATGGGTGAAGGAGATTTTATTTTGCCTATTAATGCAGAGATGCGAAAAGCAACAAAAAAACAAAAAGGTGATTCTGCAATTTTTCAATTGGCGATTGATAAGGAAGAGTACCAATTAAACGAAGAATTAGTAGCTTGTTTAAAGGAAGATAAAAAAGCAAAAACGAATTTTGATAAGTTGCTCCGCTCTCATCAAAATTATTATTCTAAATGGATTGATTCAGCAAAAACGATTGAAACTAAATCAAAGCGTATTGCTCAGTGTTTGTTTGCTTTCGCTAATAATATGGATTATGGCGAGATGTTAAGGCACTTCAGAGATCAGAAACTTTAGCTGTTAAATAATTAGTAATTTAACATCATGGAAATATTTAAAATGACAGGTGAATATATTCAACTATTGCAATTAATAAAAGTAATGCGTTGGATGAATAGTGGTGGTGAAGGGAAGCATTTGGTAGATGATGGTTTAATAAAAGTAAATGGTGAGGTTGAAACCCGTTACAGAGCTAAATTGAAACCAGATGATGTTGTTGAGTATAACGGTAAGAAGATAAAAATTGAAGCTTCTGTAGAATAGGTCTTTTTGACGACGAAAGAAATGTATGAATGGTCGAAAAGGCTTTTAAACGTTGAATAAATCTATAATAGTTTTCCAGTTTAACTTTTCTATTCTCTTATCTTTGCAGTCTTGCAAAGGCAATTAATCATATTTGGTTTTTTAATTATTTCCGCATTAACTAATGCGCAGGAATACATTTGCATGAGTATTTTTAAAACCTCAGAAAAGGTAGTTATTGATGGAGAATTAAAAGAAAATGTTTGGACTAAGTGTGACCAAGCAAGTGATTTTTGGCAAAACTTTCCGTTTGATACTTCCTTTGCCATTTCTAAAACAGTTGTAATGCTAACGTATGACGAAAAAAATATTTACGTCGCAGCCATTTGTTACGATAGCTTACCTGGTAATTATATAATACAATCATTAAAACGAGATTTTGCTTATCCAGTTAGTGATGCTTTTGTTGTTACCATCGATCCTTTTTCTGACAAGCAGAATGGTTTCAGTTTTGGCGTAAATCCTTATGGTGTGCAGCGTGAAGGATTAGTTTCTAATGGTGGCGACCAAGGTGCAACAATAAATTGGGATAACAAATGGTTTTCGGAAGTTAAGCGATATAAAGATAAATGGATTGTTGAAATGGCTATTCCATTTAAATCCATTCGTTTTAAAAGTGATTTAAAAGATTGGAGAATAAATTTTTCGAGAAATGATTTAAAACGAAATGAAAACTCTACTTGGAATAAAGTGCCTCGACAGTTTAATGTTTCATCTTTGGCTTACACAGGAACATTGCACATTGATTCCTTATTAAGGAAAACAGGAAAAAACATTTCAGTTATACCTTATGCAATTGGAGGCTTATCTCAGGATTTACCAAAAAGCAAAAACCTCATTACACCTACAATGCAGGTGGTGATGCAAAATTGCAGTAAGCTCAGCACTAAATTTAGATTTAACCATTAACCCAGATTTTTCACAAGTAGAAGTGGATAGGCAATTAACAAATCTTACTCGCTTCAGTTTGTTTTTTCCTGAGCAGCGCCAGTTTTTTATTGAGAATAGTGATTTGTTTCAAAGTTTTGGTTTTAGACAAATACGCCCATTTTTTTCGAGAAGAATTGGTTTGGATAACGGAAACATAATTCCAATTTTAGGCGGGGCAAGGTTAAGCGGGAAGCCAAATAAAAACTGGCGAATTGGAGTGTTAGACATGCAAACAGCAAAAACCGTTGTTAATGATAAAGATGTGTTTGCACAAAATTATTTTGTTACTGCGGTTCAACGTAATGTATTTGAGCGTTCTAACATATCAATGATTTTTGTGAATCGCCAGCAAATGGATACAACAGGTGTTTCGGCAACTAATTTTAATAGAGTTGTTGGGCTTGATTACAATTTAGCAACTGCAGATAATCATTGGACAGGAAAGTTTTTCTTTCATCATTCTTTATCCAACAAAAATAATAACGATGCATACACACATGCAAGTTGGTTGCGTTTTGCTAATGAAAACTGGAGCATACATTGGAATCATGAATATGTAAATAAAAACTATAATGCTGAAACTGGTTTTACTCCTCGTATTTTTCAAACCAATCAACAAACTGGTGAAACCAATCGTCTAACTTATTGGAGAATCGAACCAATTATTACCTACAATTATTTTCCTAAAAAGGGTAAGATTAATAAAGTATCTTACAATTTGTATGGCGATTATTATTGTAACGATAAATATACTACTACTGATAATTTGGCGCAAGCGTCAACAACATTGTTATTTAGAAATAGTTCAACCTTTTATATTGGTGTTCAAAATCATTATACTAAATTATTATTCCCAACTGATGTTTCATTTAGCGGGCAGAACCAATTATTAAATGCTGGGCAATATTTGTATACGGATGCAAGTTTAAATTTTAAAACAAATCAACGGAAAACCTTTATTGTTGGAGGTACAGTAACCTACGGTTCATATTTCGTTGGTAATAAATTGTCATACAGTACTGAGCTTTCATACAGATGGCAGCCTTACGGAATATTTACATTAAGCTATACGCACGATGAAATTTTATTGCCTTATTTAAATAAGAAAGTGAGTTTGGATTTGATTGGCCCAAAAATGGAGTTGTCGTTTTCTAAGAAATTATTCCTAACAACTTTTTTCCAATACAATTCTCAAGTTGATAATTTTAATATTAATGCACGCTTACAATATCGCTTTAAACCAATGAGCGATTTTTTTATTGTGTATTCGGATAACTACTATGCAACTAATTTAGAAAAGAAAAACAGGGCAGTAGTAGCTAAGTTTGTTTATTGGTTTAATTTGTAGTTACTGGGCTGCACCAATCAATTTCTTTATGTGTGTGTTGTATTTATTACTAATAATAAATTCATCATCAGACTTTACATACTCAATAATTGCAGCAGGGAAATCTACGTATTCTTTATTATAAGTATGGTTTTCTGCAATCATATCATAATGAAATTCGAAATGAAAATTACAATCAGGATGACTTTTTGGAACTTTGCTATCAACTATTATTACAGCAGGCAAATAACCTTCTTTCGAAATAATCAGTGTGTAATAATGATCGCGAGCTACTTCTAACTTAAATGGACACTTGGTTTCCATCGAACTTATTTCTTTTCCATCTTCCATCATTACCACTTTTACTTTGTCAAGCTTTTTTCCTTTAGCGTCAAGCACTGAACCTTTAATTTCTAAACAATGCGATTCATCACCCGAGAAAGATGAAAAAAGCATAAAACAACAAGAAAAAAATAGAGTTGTAAAAATTGACTTCATAATGTGAAATTAACAAGATATTCACAATTTTTACGAATATAAACTAAAAATGTTTAAGAAAATGAGAGTATTTGTTTTAAATACTTGAAATTTAATTAATTACAAGCCATTTCAGCGCATCTTTCGCCATCAATTGCGGCAGAAACTATTCCACCTGCATAACCTGCACCTTCACCACAAGGATAAATTCCTCTTATATGAATGTGCTCTAAGGTTTCGTTATTTCTTGGAATTCTAACTGGTGTGCTTGTACGTGATTCTACTCCAACAATTACTGCTTCGTTTGTTAAATAAGCTCCCATTTTTTGTCCAAAACCTTTAAAACCTCCTTTAAGTGAATTTCCAATTAATGGTCCTAGCACAGCTTCCATTGGCATGGATTTAATTCCAGGTTGATAAGAACAAGCTGGTAAATCACTACTGATTTTTTGTTTTAGAAAATCCATTAATCGCTGTGCAGGTGCAGTTTGTGTTTGTCCGCCACTTAACCAAGCTGAGCGCTCTAATTCTTTTTGAAAATTTAATGCGATAAGTGGATTTTTTTGGTCGCCTTTAAAATCGCTTAGTTTTAATTCAACTACAATTCCAGAATTAGCATACGGATTATTTCTTTTAGAAGGGCTCCAACCATTTGTTACTACTTGCTCTGGGCCTGTTGCACAAGGGGCAATAATTCCACCAGGGCACATGCAAAAAGAATACACACCTCTTCCGTTTACTTGATGCACTAAGCTGTACGAAGCTGCAGGTAAAAATTCTCTTTTTTGCACCAACTCATCTAATGTGCCGCAATGGTATTGTACTTTGTCAATTATTTCTTGTGGGTGTTCAGCTCTAACTCCCATCGCAAAAGGTTTTGCTTCAATAGTAATTCCTTTTGCATGAAGTAATTCATAAATGTCACGCGCCGAATGACCTGTGGCAATAATGAGTTTAGAAGTTTTTATTTCTTTAGTTTCTCCATTTTCATTTTGAATAACAAAAGAATTTACTTCTTCGTTTTTTGTATTTACATCAATTAATTTGGTATTGAAATGAACTTCGCCGCCAAACTGTTTTATTGTCTCTCGTATTGCTTCAATAATGTTGGGCAATTTGTTAGTTCCAATATGCGGATGTGCATCAACTAAAATTTCATCTTTTGCCCCGTGGTAAACTAAAGTGTGCAATATTTTTTCTATACTACCTCTTTTTCCCGAACGTGTATAAAGCTTACCATCACTGTACGTTCCTGCCCCGCCTTCACCAAAACAATAATTTGATTCGGGATTTACGATGTGTTCTTTGTTTATTAATGCAAGATCTCTTCTTCTTGATTTTATGTCTTTGCCCCGCTCATAAATAATTGGTTTAACTCCTAATTCAATACAACGTAATGCTGCAAATAATCCGGCAGGACCTGCACCAATTATATGTACTACTTTGTTTTCGTTTACTTGTTTGTATTCAGGAGTAATTTTGTTTTCAATGATTTGTTCATTGATGAATACTTTTAATCGGAGATTTATTTTGATATTTCTATTACGCGCATCAATAGAGCGTTTTTCGAGGTGAATAGAGAAATTATCTGTTGGTTTTAATCCTAGTTCATCTGCAACTAATTCTTTCAGTAAAATTTCGGTAAAGGCTACCTTGGGTTCGGTAACTAAGCTAAGTTCTTTTATCATGGCATGGAAAGATTTTATCCTTCAAATGTGATTGTAAATAAAAATATATGTGAGTTTAGTTTATCAACTGGTCTAGTAAATAATTTATTATCTTGAATCAAAATATTTTTTACTCCAACCATTACTTTTCCTTCGAAGGAAAGTTTGAAATAAGGTAAGTAAAAATCAACGCCACCACCCGCTTCATAATAGATATCGTTTGATTTTAAACGAACCACTTGGTCATCGGGCTTTTGTTTCTTTTGAGAAGCTAAATCAATACTATAGTTTCCACCACCTACTACATAAGCACCCACATCGCAAACGATACCTAAGTTAAATCCAGTTTCGGGTTTGGATGAAATTGATTTTAAGTTTAAGGTATCCTTTGGATAATTTATGGTATCCATCAAATTTGTATACAATGCCGAATTTGGTTTTGCATGAACCCGAAAGTCAGTATTATTAACTCCAAGACTAAAACCAAAGTTTAAATGTTCTTTATAGTACTTTGGCAAATTACCACCTTGATCGCCACGTGAGTATTGTGCCTTAATTGTATTTCCAATAAGCAGAAATGCAAGTATTGCGCAGAGGCTTTTAAATATGTGTTTCTTGTGTAACAAAACAGGTTGAATGTAGCTAACGTCAAAAATACGAATTTATTTTGTAGCAGTATAGATACAAGCTACACCAAAGGTAAGGCTTTTGTATTTGGCGTTTTTGTAGCCCAATTTGCTTAGGATTCCTGTAAATTTTTCAAAATCAGGGAAAGCTTGTACGGATTCAGGTAAATACTTGTAAGCCGCGTTATCTTTAGAGAAGAGCTTGCCAATGATTGGTAAAATAGCTTTGAAATAGAAATTATAAAAGTACTTGAATAAACCTCTTGGCTTTGAAAACTCAATAACAACAACTTTTCCACCTGGTTTTAAAACACGTAGCATATTGCTTAAGCCTAACTCTAAATTTTCGAAATTACGAACGCCGAAAGAAACAGTAATTACATCAAATGTGTTTTCGGCAAACTCTAAATTTTCAGCATCGCCTAATTTTAATTCTATTTTATTTTCTAAGCCAGCTTTTTTAATTTTTTCCACACCAAATTTTAGCATTCCTTCCGAAATATCAACCCCTATTACTTTTCAGGGTTTGATGCTAAAGCTGCTATTGCAAAATCTCCTGTACCTGTTGCAATGTCTAAAATCAGTTTTGGTTTTGAGTCAATAAATTCCTTTACAGCTTTTCTTCTCCATTTGTGATGTGTGCCTGCAGATAAAACTTGGTTAAGCATATCATACCTAAAAGCAATGTTGTTAAACATAGTAGCAACTTGTTGCTTTTTGCTTTCTGTTTCTGATTTGTATGGAGTAACTGTTTCTGCCGACATAAGGCTGCAAAGGTCGTAAACATTTTTGGTTATACCAATTAATATTTGCCCCGATTTTGTTGATGTTTAGCGATAATTAGCTAATTTTCGGCTAACAAAATACAATCGTATGAAATCAATGCTATTTTTTGTTAGTATAATTTTTGCTTTGCAAACTAACGCACAAAACTTAATGCAATCGGCAGATACAATTAAAGCACCCACTGTTTATGAAAATATTTATAGTCGAGCTTTGTATACAGATACAAATAACGTTTCTAGTTTTGTGATTTTTATAAAGAAGGAGGTGAAAGCTCACAAACACCTAGCGCATGCCGAACATGTTATTGTGTTAGAAGGGAAAGCTGAAATGACTTTAAATGATAAAACGTTTCCAATTAAAAAAGGAGATGTGATTTTTATTCCAAAAGATTCTTTTCACTCTGTAAAAACTACATCTAAAATCCCATTGAAAGTACTATCAATTCAAGCCCCATACTTTGATGGAAAGGATAGGGTGTTTAAGGAATAAAAAGCTTTTAACTTTTAAATTATTCCCTTTTACTTAGCCTTTTCATACTTCCAGTTCCTCCGTTTCCCTTCGCTCAACCATTCAATTGCTGTTGCCATGCGCTTGTTAAGGGTTTCTTCGGTTTTAGCTTCAGTAATCCACATAATGTATTCTTTGCGTTGACCATTAGGGAAAGCGTTAAAATATTTTTCAGCTTTTTTGTTTTTTGATAATGCCTTCAAAAAATAATCAGGAGCAATTGCCTCTTCATCCGAAACTTTGTTTGTGGTCTTTTTAATTTTTACACCTTCATCATTTAACTTCATTGCTTGTTTAATCATGGTTGTCATGATTTTATCGGAAGGTAAATCTTTTACTGAAGTAATTTTTCCAATATTCCCCATTGCAGATCGACCTTCACCGATTTCTAGCTTACTCTTTTCATCTAGTAAGGCAGCTTTCCAAAATGTAAAGGCGCAGTGTTGTTTGAAGGAAGCCATGCTGCACATCGGGCCTTTGTATTCAAAATTTGGGAATCCCCATTTTATTGTTTCTTCAACATCAGGGCAAGCTTTATGAACTAATGCACGAATATGAATTAAGATTGGCTTTGCAAAATCATTTGATTTTGTGATGTAAGCATCAACGCGTTTATCGAGTTTAGGCATGGATTTATTTTATTATATTAGATAAAATTAATTATTTATGAAAGCAAATATATTTTTAGCAATAATATTTTTTAGTTGTTTCAACCGTGCGTTTTCTCAAACATTTCCTATGGAAGTAAAAAAGGGATATGATTATGCAGGTATAGTAAAGATTGAAGAAAATGGAGTCTTAACAGGCTATAGGATTGCCTATGAAATGGGAAAGGACGGAAAAGATAAAAATAAAATAATAAATATAACTGATTTACAAGGAAAGGTAATCGGGAGTACTGAAATTTCATCAACCAAAGAAAGAGTGTTGTTAGATTATGTGTTTAATGGAACTAATTATTGCTTTGCTTATTACGAAGCTGATGAAAAAAAAGCAACTTGTGATATTTACGATAAAACACTTAATAAGTTATCTACTGTAGTCTTTGATGGACTTGATAAAAGAGGAATGTTTGGACTTGCGTATCAAACGGAGTTTAAGAGGACTTACTGGAGTCCAGGATCTCGAAATGTTTTGCAACCTATAAAAGGCAGTGGTTTTGTTTTTAGTTACCATGATGCAGAAGAGGGAGCGAAATTGATTATGGAAGCATTTGATGTTTCAGGAAAAAAGCTATGGAAGTTTAATGCTACTTCGAAGGATGGAAAAAAATCATTTGATGAGACAGAATGTTTATTAGTGAATAGTAAAATGTTGGTAAACTTGGTAACTCAAAGAGATAAAAAGACATCATTTTCTAACTTTTATAATTATTTAAGTTTTATAGATTTAAGTACGGGAAAGGAAGTAGGAAGAATTGACGAAACTGTTATTAAGCACACCTTCCGCACACGAACTGTTAGATACAATGAATTAAAGGATTTGTATTATGTAGGAGGAGAGATTTATAATGCAAAAAAGGACTCATGTATTGGAGTTTGTATTTACACAATTTCGGGGCAAGGTAAAGTTGTATATGAAAAGGAGTCATTTTGGAGCACTGAAATTTCAAAAGCAGTTTCTCAAGCTGACAATTCTAAATTGGAAAAGAATACATCCATTTATGTTCATGAAATTATTCCAAATAAAGATGGAGGAATAACCATTGTTGGTGAGCAATACAGAAGTGCCTTTAATTCAAAGTTTCTAATTAACAGTTTCCAGGGAAATGGTTCTTTAACAAAAATTGAAATATATAATATAGTGTTGTTGGAATACGATAATAAAATGAATTTATTAAAAGCAGAGGTATTTGATAATGGGAAGAAAAATGTGTCGCTGCCTGAAGGAGCAACGGGATTTTCAACATTTGAATTAGGGCAGTATGTTGAGAGTAATCATCAGTTTAATTTCTTCAAGAGTCATATATATAAAGACTTGAATGGTTTTTACTGTTGTTTTTCGTCTAACACAGAGAAAGATACTTGTGAAATTGTGATTTGCGAAAATGGTAAAACTTCAGTCAAGAAGGTTCCAATGGCTAGCGCAAGCTCATGGAGGAACGTTTCATATCAGGATGATAGAATAATATCGCGTGTGGTTGATGAGAAGAAGGGCGTAATTGAATTGGTTGAATTGAAGCTAAGATAATCTGAGTCGGTTCTTTGTTTATTTATCGAGATAATTTATTTGAAATTAAAAGCTATTTTATTCTTGGTGCTCTACCAATTCTAACATTAGGTTTATATATACTATTTTTCCATTTGATTTTACAGGAGTTGGATTCTCATTTTCAGCATATACTATAGTTTTCATATCTGGTACTTTATCCAATTCTATATAATTAAATTTGTCCTTGTTGCAAAAGGCTAAAACTTGTTTGCCATTTATTTTACCTATAATATGAATGTACATTTCGTTTGTATACACTTTTGTTACACTTTCGAATACAGCAGGTGTTTTGCATAAAAGCCCGTCACCACTGCTGTTCATTAGGTAAAATGCGGAAAGACTAAGTTTACCGTTTTCGGTAGATGAAAAAACAAACAGTTCATCATTATGGAAAAAACTTCTATCAACACTTGGTTTCTTTGCATCAATATTTTCGAGTTTACTGAAAAAATTCAAATTCCCTTCTCCATCAGAAAGTGCGAATTTACTTTTACCATTATCATTTAATTCAATAACAATCATATTACCAGTTTGATAATAAACTTTGTAAGGAATTATTTTATTGTTCTTGTCAAAAAGTAAAATGTTTTCGGTCGCTTTTTTACTTGGGTCGTACAATGCGGTAAAACCTGAATTGTCATATTTATTTCCATCTAAATTTTGTGTGCAAAAAACTACATCATGACTTTTACAGATAAGAAGCTTAGTGTTTTTATTAACTAGAATAGGAGTTTTTTCTCCATATCCAAAATCATAATCCATTAAATATAAATCATTACAAGTCTGCATTATTCTCCAATAGAAAAAGTATGAACTATCATTTTTATCCATTTCTCCTTCTCCGCTTAAGAACAATTCGTAGTTTGTACTAAAAAATGATTCCTTTGCTTTGTTTGCAATTAGCCAATAATCAACATTTTCTTGAGTATTTACATTGTAGTAAGTTAGCTTTTCAATATTGTCTCCTTCAATCGAAAACTCTGTTTTACTTCTGCTAACATCACTATAAATCTCACAAGTACTTTTCGAATTCACCATTTTTGTCCCAAATAATTTACCATAACTTACTTCGAGTTGGTTATATTCAAATGGAACAATAACTTCTTCTTTAAAATCAATTATGCCCCGCTTATTGTCTTTTGTAACGAATAGCAAACCATCTTCAATAGAAGGCGAATCATAACCTTTTAAAACATATTTTGTTTTCCCACTTGTTGTAAAGAATTCAATGATTCCTTTGTCATAATTCGAATAAATCAACTGATGCTTTTCATCATAAGATGGACCACTATATCCAGTGAAATCTTTTTCAATTAATTTTTCTCCCTTTTTGTTTAGTATAACCCATTTGATTACCGATTCCTTATTTACATTTCTAAGCCTTAATTTAAAAATACTATCATTTAATTCTGATATCCTTTCATAATTCCAATCTGTAATAAAATCACCTTTGTTAACATCGAAAATGCTGTATTTGCTCTCTTTGCCCTCCTCTTTGGATACAATAATTAAATTCTCTTTGTTTGGTTTTTTAAACCAATAAGTGTTGTCGAATTTTTTTACGATTTCTTTGGATGAATTATAGAGACAGTATTTGTAATCTACTTTTTCTTTGTAGCCTTTTTCTTCTAAAATAAAATTAACAGACTCAGCAATTTTGGTTTGCGAAACAATACTATTTGTTGCAAAAGCGAGCAATAGAAATAAAGAAAATTGTTTCATTAAGTAGTAGTATTAATTTGTTTGCCTTGTTTAATAAATAGCAATCCAATAAATGTAATCAATCCATTTATAATTATCAATTCGTTTCCAATTTCATAACCTCCAAACCAGTCTTTTGAAAAAGTACTTAATATGTATGCTATGCCTGGCGCAAGCAAGCAAACAATTGGCACTAATTTATCATTAATTTGCCCTTTCATAAATAAACCAAAAGCAAATAAACCTAGTAGCGGACCATAAGTATAACCTGCAAGTTTTAAAATGGTGTCAATAATTGCTTTATCGTTTAATGCATCAAATACTAAAATTACTAGCCACAATAAAACAGCAAATGAAATATGAATGATGGTGCGGTAACTTGCTTTTTTCTTTTCAGTTAGTTTTTCATTTCTGTCTAATTCCATCATGTCAACGTACATGGATGTGGTAAGTGTGGTAAGTACAGAATCGGCACTACTAAAGGTGGCTGCTGTTAAACCAATAATAAAAACTAAGCCTGCAAAAATTCCTAAATGATTTAAAGCAAGGTTTGGAAAAACTCGATCCGTTAACACTTTTCCAGTTTCTGCATTTATTGGCAAGGCAGTTCCTGTTTCGTTATAGTACATGTAAAGTAAAACACCTAAGGATAAAAAGAACACATTTACAATTACCATTACAATGCTAAACCAAAATATATTTTTTTGTGCTTCGCCTAATGATTTGCAGCTTAAATTCTTTTGCATCATGTTTTGGTCGAGCCCTGTCATAGCAACAGCAATGAAGATACCTCCAATAAATTGTTTAGGAAAAAAACTTGCACTTTTCCAATCCCAAAAAAATGTTTTTGAATATTCGGAATCAATTACTTTCGAAATGGAATCGGTAAAACTCCAACCTGTGTGATTGATGATGGCAACAATCGATAATACAACACCCAATATTAAAAATAAGGATTGAAAAGTATCTGTCCACACCAAGGTTTTAATTCCGCCTTTGTAAGTGTACAGCAACATCAATGCAATAATTACCGAAACGCTTACTGCAAAATGAACTCCCATGTGATCGAACACAAAAAACTGAAGTACACCTGCTGCTAAAAACAAACGCCCTGCTGCGCCCAACACACGCGAGAGAATAAAATAAAATGCTCCTGTTTTTTGTGTAATTTTTCCGAAACGAGTTTCTAAATAGGTGTAAATAGAAAGCAAATTCATTTTGTAATACAGGGGCAACAATACTTTTGAAATAATAAAGTAGCCAACAAAATAACCCAACACCAATTGTAAATAAGAAAACTTAGAAGCGCCTACAGCACCTGGAACAGAAATGTATGTTACACCCGAAAGCGAATCGCCAATCATACCAAAAGCTACCGCATACCAAGGAGAAGCATTATTGCCTAAAAAGTATGAATCGGCAGTGCTGTTGCGCGAGGTGTACCAAGCAATGATAAGCAAGAATCCGAAATAGCCCAAAATGCAGGCAATGATGAGTGTAGCTGACATAAAGCTAATTTCGGGTAATATGTTAAACAAATCGGGGCAATTCTCAGTATTTCTTCACAAAGCTTGTTTAATAAATGAAGATAAATTCTTAAAGGTAAATCGCTAAATACATTGGATTTGCCTTATTTTTACATGATGGATTTTTCTTCCAAAATAATTGAGCGTGCCGTAAACGAATTTTCGCAATTGCCAGGTGTAGGTAAAAAAACTGCATTGCGTTTTGTGTTACACGTTTTAAAAAAAGATACCGACGAAGTAGAAAGCTTTGCTGATGCATTGCTTAGGCTGAAGAACGATATTTGTTTTTGCAAAAACTGTTTTAACATTTCGGATAAAGAGATTTGTGACATTTGTAATAATCCTTCTCGTGATGCTAAGATGGTTTGCGTGGTACAGGATATACGCGATGTAATGGCCATTGAAAACACTGGTTTATTTAAAGGACAGTATCATGTATTAGGTGGAATTATTTCTCCTATGGAAGGCATTGGACCATCTAACTTAACGGTTGAGCAATTGGTTGCTAAAATCCAACAAAACGAAGTACAAGAAATTATTATGGCTTTGCCCGCAACCATGGAAGGCGAAACAACTAATTTCTACATCTATAAAAAAATTGCCCCGTTCAACATTAAAGTTTCTACCATTGCCCGCGGTATTGCTGTTGGCGATGAGTTAGAGTACGCCGATGAAGTAACATTGGGGCGTTCTATTCAGTTTAGAGTTCCGTATTCGAATCAGTTGGTGAAGTAGGATATTTTAGATTTAATTTAAAGTTTTATTTAAAGAAAATAATTATTGCTTTTGAAAATTTCTAAATACATAATCTGTTTTATTTTTACTCAAGCTCTTTTGATCAGTTGTTCACTAGATAATAATTATGTGAGGCAGCATGAATGGAAGTACGGTGACGGCTTTAGACTAAATAATGATTTTATTGCTTTTGGTGGAGGGTATTTAAGTTTAAGAAATGATACTGTTTTTGTTTTGGATTCAGCTATAGCTGTAATATATGATACTGATAAAGGTTATTTTGGAGATGATAATGAAATTCATATCCAATCGATTTCAACTAGTCAGAAAGGTGTTTATCATGAATTTGGACTTGTTAAATCTGAGGACACTCTTGTTGAGATAATTTTATCTCCACCATCTTATGAAGGCGAACCTCCAGTTCCCCCAACTCCACTTAAACACTAATCTTCATAATCGCTCTCATCAATCCTAAATCATCAAATCTATCAGGAGTTTCATATTTCTTCACGCCTTTTTTCTCTAGCATGCTTCCTGTTGCATCGCCCATGGCTACTGCTTGAAAAGTAGGTAGCCATTTGTTTTTTTCGAAAAAAGATTCAACATTACTTGGGCTAGTGAAAACAATAATAGTAGTGTCAGCTGCAACTTCTATTGAGTGTTTAAGTGTTTCGTAAACAGGTAAGTTAACTGCATTGTCTCTTTTTACTAATTGATATTGTATGCTTTGCATACTTTCTTTTGCAATTGGAAAAAGTACACGTGCGTTACCTATAAGTGAGCCAAATTGTTTTCCAATTAATTTGGTATCGGTTGATTGCCCAATAAAATCAGCACGTTTACCAAAGCTGCGCAATTCCATTGAGGTTTGTTTACTTATGCAACCAAACTTAACGTTTTCAATAACGGGGTTTTGTCTAAAGAAATAACGCACTGCATGTTTGCTGCTAAAAAACACCCACTCGGTACGTGGAATAAAATTGATTTTAATTTCTTTAAGTTCAATTAATGATTTGCCTTCTACTTCAAAATTTAAACCTTTTAATGCATTAGGTAAATAATCATTCTCTCTAAAATCTCTGGTTACAAAAACTTTTTGTTTGTTAATACCATTAATGTGGCTTACTACTTTCTCTGGTAAATCTCCAGGGTAGTGCGTTTCAAATAAAAGCTGAACAGGTTGTTTGTCAAAGGCTGCAGCTTTAGAAACCCATACTCTAAAAATCAATCTATCTTGATCAGATATTTCCGACTCGCAATAGGCACCTAAAGGTAATTGGCAACCTCCATCAAATAAATTTAATATACGACGTTCAACATTAATTTGCATTTGAACATCTTCATTGTTTAATTTATCAATTACACTTTCAATTGCGCTGTCGTTATCTCTAATTTGCCAAGCTAATACACCTTGTGCAGGCGCAGGAATAAATTCTTTTGGGTCTAATTTTTCAACGTGTAAATCCGATAGGTCTAATCCCAAACGCTCAATACCTGCAGCAGCAAGCATGATGGCATCGTATTGTCCTTCTCTTAATTTATTAATACGTGTTGGTACATTTCCTCTTAAATCTTCAATCGTAACATCCGGACGAAAAGCTGTAAGTTGAGATTTTCTTCTTGCAGATGATGTCCCTACTTTTGCCCCGCTTTTTAAATTAAAACGCATTTTGTCATCTACGTTTTCTTTTCTTATCAATAATAATTCGCTTGGGTCTTCTCTGTCCGAAACTGCACCAATCATTAATCCATCTGGACTTTCAGTTGGCAAATCTTTATGAGAGTGAACAGCTAAATCAATTTCTTTTTTTAGTAGAGCTTCTTCTAATTCTTTAGTAAAAAATCCTTTTCCTTCTAATTTGTCAAAGGCTGTATTCCATTCCTGCGTGCGGTCGCCGTGGGTAGAAATAATTTTTATTTCTACTTCAACACCTTTTTTCTCCAATAAATCTTTTGTATGATTTGCTTGCCAAAGGGCTAATTCGCTGCCGCGAGTACCGATAATTATTTTCATTGTCTAAATTGAATAATGGAGATTGAGCAAAAGTAGAGAATTAATCTTTCAATAACGCTTCTTTTGCGGTTTTCATTGCAACTGCGTTGTATTTTTTTTCCATGTACGCAAGAACTTTATCTAACACTTCTCTACTTGATGTGTCAAGGGTAACAAGTTCTTTGGCAAATACTTCGTTTAAGAGCAATATCTTTTATTTCACGTACTTTTTTAGGAATCTCACCAAAGGCAAGTTCTACACTGCGCTCGCGGTGAATTTGTAAAAACTCATCAATGTGATTTGAAATCACATTGGAGCAAGCATTTAATTCTTTCTCACGTTTTACTAAATTTTCTTGCGCTTGATCTTTTAGTGTTTCAACAGCAATTAGTTTAATATCAAATTCGTTCGGTAAGTTTCTATCAATGTCGTTTGGAACAGCTAAGTCTATTACAACTTTTTTGCCTTTTTCTCCTACAAGTAAGGAAGTGTAAATTTCTTTAGTAACAATGGGTGTTTCAGATGAAGTACAAGTTATTAATACATCAAAACCTTTTGTGTAATTTTTTAATTCGTCCAATTGAAATGCAATGCCACCTAATTCGTTTGCTAACACTTGCGCTTTTCTTTCTGTACGGTTAAACACAACAAAGTTTGCGTATTTATGTTTTTGTAAATACTTAGTAAGTGTAGTATTTGTTTCGCCTGCACCAATAATTAAAATGCGCGCATCGTTCTTAATATTTAAATCACGTAACTGACGATATGCTAGCGAAACAATAGATACAGGATTTTTTGCAATATCAGTGTTTGTGTAAACATCTTTTGCAGTTTCAATGGTGTGTTTAACTAACAAACGAATTAAATCTCCTGTAACACCAATTTTATTACATATTTCATAAGCTCTTCTTACTTGAGTAATAATTTCTCTTTCACCAATTACTAATGAATCTAATGAAGAAGCAACATTAAACAAATGCTCTACTGCATGTATGCCTTTGAATATAGCCGCTGAATTTGCAATAGTTTCAGCATCTTCGTTTGAGATAGCTGGATTAATTTCGGTAAGAATAGAAGTAAGGGTTTCTCTTGAAATATCGTCGGGCGTTTTAAAAATTAATTCAACTCGATTACAAGTTGAAAGAAACATAAACTCGCTAAACAAAAATTTAGTTTTAATAGCAGGCAAAATTTGCTCCTGAGATTCTTCAGACAAATGCAGCAAACCAATCTCATTGATTTTAATTTGCTTGTGTGTAAATGCAACTATTTGTAAACTGTCCAACATCCCTTTTTCGTTGAAAACAAAGGTCAGCACAAAGCTTCATTCGATTGTCATGGCTTTGTCATGAAACTTAATTTAGAACGATTATAAACAAAGCGAATCTAAACTCTTAGTATATTTGTAATTCGTTGAATATCAGTAAAAATATACGGAATTGGATAGCTGCACAGGGCATAAAACGCCTCATTGTGTATGTACTGATAATTATCAGTGTAATAAGTTTCATTTTCTGTCTTGCGTCACCCCTTTTCACCACGCCTTACTCAACGGTGCTTTACGATAAATCCGATAAATTAATAGCAGCTCGTATTGCAAAAGACAATCAATGGCGATTTCCAAGTGATGAAAAAGTACCAGCAAAATTTGCAGCATGTTTAATGATGTTTGAAGACAAACATTTTTTTGTTCACCCAGGCATTGATGTTGGTTCAACTTTTAGAGCCGTTTCGCAAAACATTAAAAAGAAAAAAATTGTAAGTGGAGGAAGCACAATTACGATGCAAGTAATTCGTATGGCTCGTAAAAACCGTAAGCGTTCTTATTTCGAAAAATTGATAGAAATGATTTGGGCTCTGCGCTTAGAGTATAGTTGTTCTAAAGATGAAATTATGACTTTATACGCAACACATTCTCCGTTTGGTGGAAATGTTGTTGGCTTGGAGGCTGCATCTGCAAGGTACTTTGGGCGTAGTCCTGATAAACTATCATGGGCAGAGTGCGCAACATTAGCAGTGTTACCAAATGCACCTTCATTAATTTACCCAGGCAAAAATCAAAAATTACTTTTGGCAAAACGAAATAAACTATTGGCTACTCTTTTAGAGTATAAATTAATTGATAAAGAAACTTACGATTTAAGTTTACTTGAGCCAATACCGGATAAATTTTTTTCCATCCCGCAAGAGGCGCCACACTTGCTTAACAGAAGTATTGCAGATATTGGAGAAGGAAAAAGAGTAAAAACAACAATGGATTTAGAATTACAAAAGCAAGTAAATGCAATTATTGCTACTCATGCAAAAAATTTAAAAGCTTCTGAAATACACAATGCATCTGTTATTGTAGCTGATGTTCGCACAGGAAACATTTTGTGTTATATAGGAAACACCAAAGCGGAGCAGGGGCAAGATCATGGAAATGATGTGGATGTTATTAATGCATCTCGAAGTACTGGTAGTTTGTTGAAGCCTTATTTGTATGCAGAGATGTTGAATAGCGGCGAACTCTTGCCAAGTATGTTAGTGCCCGATATTCCAACACAAATTGGAGGGTTCTCTCCCAAAAATTTTAATCTTACATACGATGGTGCAGTGCCAGCTTGGCGTGCATTAGCAAGAAGTTTAAATATTCCAACAGTAAAATTATTGCAACAACATGGTGTAGAAAAATTTCATCAAGAAATTCAAGATTTAGGAATGACAACTATTAACCGCCCTGCATCGCATTATGGCATGTCGATTATTTTAGGTGGGGCAGAAGGGAAGTTGAGTGAGATGGCGGGAATTTACGCATCGATGGCAAGAAGTTTAAATAATTATAATTTATACAGCGGGGCATATTTTAAAAACGATTATCGTCCACTCACTTATGTTGCAAAAGAAGTTGAGAATGAAAAAGTAAAATCCCAAAAATTAATGGCGGGTTCTGTATGGTTAACATTTGAAGCCATGGCAGAAGTATCTCGTCCTGATTTAGATGCATCGTGGAAACGATTAAGTGGTGGAAGAAAAATTGCTTGGAAAACAGGAACCAGTTTTGGTTTTAGAGATGGTTGGGCAATTGGTGTTACTCCCGATTATGTTGTTGGTGTATGGGCTGGAAATGCTGATGGTGAAGGTCGCCCAGGCTTAACTGGAATTACGGCAGCTGCCCCGATTTTATTTGATGTGTTTGGTTTATTGCCACAAAAATCTTCGTGGTTCAGCGAACCATTTAAAGAAATTAAAAATGTAAAAATATGCGCAGAGAGTGGCTACAGAGCTTCTGTAATTTGTCCAATGACGACAACAATTAAAGCACCTATTAACAGCGAAAAAACGGGGCAATGTCCTTATCATAAAATAATTCATTTAGATGAAACAGAAAGCTATCGCGTAACAAATGAATGTTATGATGTGAATAAAATGAAACATACAGCTTATTTTATTTTGCCACCAGCTATTGAGTATTATTATAAATTAAAAAACGCGAGTTATAAAACTTTACCTCCTTTTAAAGAAGGATGTTTTGTGTTTCAAGGAAAAATGATGGAAATGATTTACCCTAAAAACGGAACAAGTGTGTATGTACCTGTTGACCTTGATAGCAAACAAACTGCAGCTGTTTTCGAAGTTGCGCATCGTAATCCTAAAACACAAATACATTGGCATATTGATGAGTCGTATGTAGGAACAACAATAGAGATTCATCAATTAGGAATTAATCCTGCCAAAGGAAAACACATGCTTACATTGGTTGATGAAAATGGTGAAAGCCTGACGATTTCGTTTGAAGTGTTGAGTGACAAAAAGTAGTTAGTGGTTGCAAATTCCTAGTTGTTTACCATGCAGGGACAATAAATTTCAAACAGGAAACAACTGGACCAGAAAAATTGAACCAGAAACCAGCAATAACTAGAAGCCGTATCCTTTAAAGTTTTTGGTAAACTCGTTTTCAGCAAATGTTGGATTTAATTGAAGATTAAAATAATCATATTGCTCGTAAAGACCTTTGTCATCACTGATTCTGCTGCCTACAGGTAAAAATAATTGTTTATCTAAATAAATAACAACAAATTTAGCATAAGCAGTTGGAACTTTAATAACTTGCCCAGCTTTTACATCTTTATAACCATCAAGTTTTTTATTGTTTTCTAAAATCATGAATTCACCAACATGTAATTTACGTGCAATTGATACTAGGTTTTCACCTTTTAAAACGGTGTAATCAATAAATTTGAAATCTGGGTTGTTAATACTAAATTTATAACATGGTTTGCCATTTAAAATTTCTTCGCCTTCCAATTTAAAGTAATCATCGAAATTATTTCCTGTTTTTAAAACGTTATAAGCAACAATGTTTCCGAAGTAATCAAATCCCATTTCGTTAATGGTGTGATGTTGTCCATCACGCATTAAATTTCCCATTGGATCTAAATTTAAATTCATGTATGGGAACGAATTTGGTTTTACTAATGCATCGCCTTTGTTTGTGCCAACTGTCCATAAAACTTCGATACCATTTGTGGTTAAATAAAGTTTACGTGGATTACGATTTAATTTCACTGAAGAAGAAAAATAGTTGAATTTTCCTTTTGTACGTTCAGTGATTTTTAGATTGTATTTTAATCCTTTTACATCTGCAATTGCATTAATCATTCGTAAAACAACTTCTTTACAAGAAAACGCAGGAGTAGTTCGTTTTTTATCACTAAAACTGAATAAGCCTAAACAACAAGTTAAGACTAGAATAATCGAAAGGTTCTTTTTCACATTGCGAAGATAACAAATCTTTTACAATGGTTTAACGTGTGGTTTATAGAAATTAGTCTTTATAAAATTTACCAAAATCCTCCGCTCCAAATTTTTTATTGGTTTTCACATTTAAAAACTCGTAATTTTCAAAAAGCCCAGTATCGTCATAAATAGATATGGTTACTGGTAAAAGAGTTTTTTCATCTAAGTAGAGTAAGATGTTTTTGCAGTAGTTACTTGGGATTTCAATTACTTTGCCAACTTTAATGTCTCCATAAAAACTATGCAAATCATTTTTTAAACGCAGCAAGTACTCGCTTACATTGAATTTAGCGGCAATACTGCTAACATCTTCATTTTTTTGTACTGTATACTTGGTGTAGCTAAACTTTGGATCATCAAACATTAGCCCAATACACGTTTTTCCGTTAATTGTTTTTTTAGGCAGAAACTTTAGATTTTTTGATAAATTTTCACGGTCCTTTGATAGTGCGATTGCAATGGTTTTCCCAAAATAATCGTAGCCTATTTGGTGTATAGTGTAATGCTGGTTTTTACGCATCATGTTTCCGTATGGATCTAGTGATACTGTGGTGTTCATCAATGATTTTGCTTTTACCAAGGCTTTATTTTCATTGGTTCCTGCAACATACATTACTGATATTTTCCTTTTCTCATTTCTGAAATAAAGTGCCTTAGGATTCATATTGAGTTTAACATTAGACTCAGCAGTTAAATATTCACCTTTTTCAACCCTTTCAATTGCTTTAAGGCTAAACTCATAAGATTTTATCTTTTTAATGGAGTCGAGCATTGCTATAATTACCTTTAGTGGGGTAGTTTCGGTCTTAATATTTTGATTTTTAAAGGAATAGGAAAAGGGCAACACAAAGGTAAATACAGTAATAATGCTTAAGTACCTGATTATGTTATGTTTATTGAGTTTCATGAGGAATTCGAGTACAAAAATACTGAATATTTAATCGGAGAAGCAATTTTAAATTCGTAATTTTCAAATGTTTAACACTTATGTTGCGGATTGTAGCTGTTTGCTGCGTTGATTTTCGTAAATTCGTTACCCCGTTTTTAATTATGGAAACTAAGATAGAGCAATATATAAGCGAACTTTTGTACAAACACGAATGTGTTATTGTGCCTCAGTTTGGTGGTTTTGTTGCTCGCCATCTTCCGGCTTCAATTACTAACGAAGGAAGTTTAATTAGTCCACCTGCAAAATCTATTTTGTTCAATAAAAATTTGCAAAACAATGACGGCTTGTTGGTGAATTTTGTAATGGAAGCCGAAAGTCTTTCATATAATGAAGCTAATGAACAAGTATTGAAATTTGCACATTATTGTTCTTCTACGCTACAATCAAAGCAACGTGTAGAAATTAGTGGCGTTGGTGTTTTGTTTATGAACGCAGAGCAAAGCATTCAGTTTGAACCACAGGTTGATGTTAATTATTTAATTGAGTCTTTTGGTTTATTTTCTATTAATGCAGAAGAAATTGTTGCTGCAAAAACGGATAAAATAATTGAGCTAAGTGATAGAAAAGTAATTGTAGAAAATAACAATTCTACATCTCGCAAATACTTACGTATTGCAGCAGTAACGATTGCAGCTCCCATGTTGGCATTAGGGATTTTCTTTTCCTTAACTAATACACAAATGAAAAATAAAGTTACCTCTGCTTTTGGTATTTCAACAGAGAGTAATACATACGAAAAATCGAATTATAAAAATGCGGCTTATACATACATTGCTAAACCAGCTCCAAATGTAATTGTAGATGCAAATGGTTATGCGGGAATTGCTTTAGCAGAAAACAATTATATTTTTGTTAATGTTAGTGATACTGTTGCTGCTGATAAAACGGTGGTTAAAAAAGTATTGCATCATGTTGCGAAATCTTCTACTACTAACGGGAAATATAAAATAGTTGTTGGATGTTTTTCTGTTGAAGAAAATGCACAACGTTTGGTTAACACACTTCACGATAGAAATATTAGCGCAAGTATAACAGGTAAAAATAAAAACGGATTGCACGTTGTAAGTGCTGGTTCTACAAATAATATTTATGAAGCGCGTACTTTGCTTCAAAGCATTCGTCAAAATTATCCAAGTGCTTGGATGATGACTGGGAATTAAAATCATTTAAATCTTATTTAGTAAATGGAATTTATCGACGACAAAATAATCGACTATTCACTCCTACACTCCGAACTAGAAGATGAAGTATTAGTTGAATTGCAACGCGAAACAAATTTAAAAGTTTTTTCTCCACGCATGTTAAGCGGTCATTTGCAGGGATTTTGGTTAACATTACTTTCTAAAATGTTGCAGCCAAAATTAATTGTTGAAATAGGAACCTATACTGGTTACTCTGCAATATGTCTAGCTAAAGGTTTACAAGAGAATGGTAAATTAATTACCATTGATGTGAATGAGGAAACAGAAGCTATTGCAAAAAAATATTTTGAAAAAAGCGGACTCTCAAATAGAATCGAATTAGTAACTAAAGATGCAAAGGAAGTTTTGCCTACAATAAACGAAACAATTGATATGGTTTTTATTGATGCTGATAAACGTAATTACTCTTTGTATTATGATTTAGTAATTGATAAAGTAAAATCAGGCGGATTAATTATTGCAGATAATGTGTTGTGGAGTGGAAAAATATTGGATTTAGAAAAGAACAAAGATGTTGACACGCAAGCCATTCAAGCCTTTAATGAAAAAATGAAAAATGATTTGAGGGTGGAGAAATTACTTTTGCCAATAAGAGATGGTTTATTCATTATGAGAAAGAAGTAAGATGCTTTGAGTTCTTAATTAATTCTATTAACTTCGTACTACTATGGACAACAAAGAAAAAATACAAATCATTTCATCGTTTGATCTTTATAAGAAGGAAACTGATTTACCAAACGACGATCGTTTGTTATTAATGCATGCTCGTAAAACTGTGGAAAGTGCTTATGCACCTTATTCTCATTTTAATGTGGGCGCAGCAGTTCTTTTAGAAAACGGTGAAATCATTTGCGGTAGCAATCAAGAAAATGCAGCTTATCCATCGGGTTTATGCGCTGAGCGTGTTGCCATTTTTTATGCAGGGACAAAATATCCGAATGTAAAAATAAAAGCAATTGCAGTTACTTGTAAAGCAGAAAATCAAGTTGTGGGTGAGCCGGTAACGCCTTGTGGCGCTTGTCGACAAGCGATTTCAGAATATGAAACACGTCATTCTCAAAAAATAAAAATGATTATGTCGGGTGAGACGGGAAAAATATTGGTAGCAGAAAGTATAGATAGTTTACTTCCGTTGATGTTTAATAGTAAGCATTTAAAGTAAAATCATCCGATTATATAAATAAGAAAGGCTTCCCGAGGGAAGCCTTTCTTCATATAAAACATTTGATTATTATTGTTTCACAAACTTAATTACTGAGCGCATTTCTGAAGAATTGATTCTTACAAAATAAACACCTGTATTCCAATTAGTAGCAGTAATTGTTGTTGCTTTGTTTGATTCGTTAATAGTAGTTGTATAAACAACTTGTCCAAGTGCATTAACAACCTCAATTTTTACATTTTCTTTTGCTTTATTAGCCAAAGAAACTGTGAAGTTATCTTGTGAAGGATTAGGGAATAAACTAACATTGTTTGCGATAGTTGTATTTCCTTTTAAACCAACAACAACAGAAGATGGTGATTTAATGTTTGAACGAGTAGTGTTAATTGCACCACGAGTTGAGTTACAAGTAGTAGTGAACAAAGCTTCGATAGTATATTCAATTATTCCTGAAGGACAATTAACATCTACAAACGAATTTTGAGATGCAGGCAATGTAATAACATCAACCCAACCTGTTCCGTTAGCATTTCTCTTTACTACATAATCAGAATAAGGGCGACCCATATAACTTGTCCAAACTAAGCTTGGAATACCAACTCCGTTTGTATCAACAGTTAAGTATATTGGACGATGCTCAATTTCACTTACACCCGTTTCAACACCACAGCTATCAATTGCAGAAATTTTGTATTTCCAGCTATGCAAATCTGTGTTAGCTAAAGTATCTTTCATTTCGGTTAAACTATCAATTGGATTTTTACCGATATAACGGTAAACACCTGGCGCACTAGTTTCACGATAGATTAAAAACTCTTTTATTCCACCAATTGCAGGTCGTTCCCAAACGATGATATTTTTTTCATCTAGGGTGTCAACAGTAACCAAGCACACTTGAGGAGCGTAGTTTGCTGTCGAAGATGTTACATTAAATTCCAATGCAACTTTACAGGTTGTGATATCATCAGTAACTGTTAAGCCATAATTTCCAGGATATAATCCAGAGATATCTTCTGTATTTGCCCCATTTGTCCAAGAATAAGAATAAACACCACTTCCATTGTATGTATCCACGTTAATGCTTCCTGTATTTGTACCGCAATTTGTTACATTATCATAACCATAAGCATATAATGAAGTTGGGTCACTTAAAAAATCATCTTTTACTTTTGAGCAGCCATTTGCATCAGTAACCGTAAGTTCATACTCCACCGTTAGTCCATTTAAAGTTGAGGCAGTAGATGCATCACTCCATAAATAAGTATAAGGAGCAGTTCCACCTTGAACACTAGTTGTAATTGAGCCATCTGATGCAAGACAAGAGCTTGGTGAAGTTGAATTCATATTAGGATAAATAGGCCATGGCTCATTAATAGTGGTGGTAAAAATAGTTTGACAACCATTTACATCTGAAACAACTAATTCATAAGGACCAGCTTGTAGATTCGTCCTGTTTAAAGTTGTGTAAGATGAATCCATATCTGTCCAATAAACTGTGTATGGGGCAGTTCCACCTGATAAAGAAACACTGATTGTTCCATTATCTGCATTATTACAAGAAATATCTGTTACTGTTGGGCTACAACTGGCCCGCCAGAAGTACCAATAGTAACAATATCAGACGCAACACAACCGTTTGCATCAGTAACATCAACCATATAAATACCTGAAACAATACCATTTAGGTTATTAGAAGTATTACCAGTATTCCAAAAATAAGAGTACGGAGCTGTACCACCTGAAGTATTGGTAGAAATATTACCATTGTTAAGTCCGCAAGATGGCTCGGTAAATGATAAACTATCCATTAAAACACTTGGTTCAGTTATAAAAATTGTATCATAGCCATAACACAACCCAGACGAATCAGTTACCTGAATATAAGTATTGCCTGCGCCAAGGTTGTTAGCCGTTAAGCCAGTTGCTCCGTAACTCCACCAAATATTAGGTGAAGAGCCAGCACCAGTGATAGTTATAGAAGCAGATCCATCATATCCACCATTACAGGAAACATTATTATTAACTGTATGAGTAATAGAAATTGCAGTAGAAGGAGAAATGATTATACTATCAATATCTGTTGGACAAACTGTATCTGTAACCGTGAGAGTGTATAACCCAGGTGCAAGATTATAAAGAAATTGATCTGTAGAAGTAAACCCAGAAGGACCAGTCCATGAGAAAGTTGGAAAGTATGCCCCATTTGCATACGAATATAAATAAGCATTGTTGTTTCCACAAGTTGAAGGAATAAGTCAAATGTAATGTTCATTCTAGAATCTATCAATATTACAGAATCACTTAGGCTGCAACCTGTAGTGTCACTCACCGTTACGGTGTATCCACCAGCAACTGTTAAGCCAGATATATTTTGTGTTGTTGCTCCATTTGACCATAGGTATGAAAATGCACCCTGCCCAAGATTAGCGTTGCAATTTAATGCCCCGCCTCCATTACAATCAATACTAGTAGAAAACATTGCGTCTACTTGAAGTCCTAAAGCCCAAACCATTCCTTCCGCAGTACATCCTGAAGTATCTGAAACTGTAACGGTATACATACCTGGAGTTAAAGTTTGTCCGGTTGATTGTCCAGTTCCTCCAGCAGGTGCCCAGCTGTATGAATAGCTTCCATCTCCACCTGTAGGATTTGCAGTTAGTTCAGCATCGCTATTACCGCAAGTTGCACTTGAAACCATAACAGGATTTGCTATTATAGGACTTCCACAGCCAAATATTGTAAATGCCAAATCACCTAAGGCTTGTTGTATTGGACCAGCTTGCCAATAACCATATCCATTTGGATACGTATTGGTTGTGTCACCGCCAATATTAATACTTCCACCATCGTAAGTAACTAATTTAAAGTATATGTTGTGTCTTGATATATATTTACGTTATTTATAAAAAGATATAGTTCCGGCAGTACTAATAAACAATGACGGAACATTATAGAAAGGTGAACTCATTCCTTCACCTGAATGAATAATAAGGTTATAATTTCCGGGTGTTGTTACAGAGTTTACTTTAATATCTATTCTTGATAATAGCGAAGTTACAGGTGCTACAAAAGATTGTCCTGGCGTTTCTGAACTATCTGCAAGGATATTCCCAGATGGAGAAAAGTTGGATATAAGTACCTGCGCGTTAACAAATGTGCTCGCAAAAACAAAAAGTAATAGTAGTTTTTTCATATATTAAATATTTGACTACGAATATATAAAAAATACCAACGTTTACTAATTATGACATGTTAAATTCGACTTAATTTATATGAAAACCTACGTTAACTCAAAGTTTTCCATTTTTTATGATGTCAACGAGCGAAGGGTCTAACAAAGTGGACGTATCACCTAAATTACCAGTTTCACCTTCAGCAATCTTACGTAAAATTCTACGCATAATTTTACCACTTCTGGTTTTTGGTAAGCCTGGTACAATTTGAATTTTATCTGGCTTTGCAATTGGACCAATAATTTTCGAAACCACTTGCATAATTTCTTGTTTCATTTTTGCTTCATCTGTAATTTCTCCTTCACAAATTACATAAGCATAAATTCCTTGACCTTTAATATCATGAGGATAACCTACAATAGCACTTTCTATAACCTGTGGGTGTTCGTTAATTGCGTTCTCTACTTCAGCAGTTCCAATACGGTGACCACTTACATTTAATACATCATCTACTCGACCTGTAATTCTGTAGTTACCTTCTTCGTCGCGCAAACATCCATCACCTGTAAAATACATATTTTGGTATGTAGAAAAATAAGTTTGTTTACAACGCTCATGGTCATTGTATGTTGTGCGAATAATTCCAGGCCAAGGAAATTTGATGCAAAGGTTTCCGCTTACATTATTCCCTTCAATTACTTTTCCTTGTTCATCAACCAAGCATGGTTGCACACCTGGCAATGGCAAAGTTGCAAAGGATGGCTTGTGTGGAGTAACATCTGCGAGGTTAGAAATTAATATCCCACTTGTTTCTGTTTGCCACCAAGTATCTACAACTGGGCAATTTTTATTTCCAATGTGTTCATGATACCAATGCCAAGCTTCTTCATTAATCGGTTCGCCAACACTACCCAATACTTTTAATGAACTTAAGTCTTTTCCTTTAATTGGGTCTAAACCAAATCCCATTAAGCTACGAATGGCAGTTGGTGCAGTATATAAAATATCTACTTTATGTTTTTCAATTATATCCCAAAATCTTCCAGCATCAGGCCAAGTTGGAACGCCTTCAAACATAAGCGATGTAGCGCCTGCACTTAAAGGACCGTACATAATATAACTATGCCCAGTTATCCAACCAATATCAGCTGTACAAAAATGTACTTGCCCAGGTTGGTATTGAAATACATTTACAAAGGTGTAATTTGTCCAAACCATATAACCTGCAGTTGTATGCACAACACCTTTTGGTTTACCTGTTGAGCCTGATGTATAAAGAATAAACAAAACATCTTCTGCATCCATTTCTTCAGCGGGGCATAAAGGATTTCCTTGTGTTTCTACTTTTTTAATTTCATCTTCCCACCAACAATCTCTTCCGTCTTTCATGACAACCGCGCTTCCTGTACGTTTTGAAACGATTACTTTTTTTACTGTTGTGTTATTTTTAAAGCATCATCAACAACGTTTTTCAAAGCAATATCTTTTGCGCCTCTAAAACCACCATCACTTGTAATAATATATTCTGCTTTGGCATCATCAACTCTATCTAAAATAGCTTGTGAAGAAAACCCCCCAAAAATTACAGAATGAATTGCTCCAATACGTGCACATGCCAAACATGCAATTGCTAATTCGGGAACCATGCCCATATAAATACAAACTCTATCGCCTTTTTTAACTCCGTTGTTTTTTAAAACGTTTGCAAATTGCATTACTTTAAAATGCAAATCGTTATACGTTAATGTGCGAGTAGCTTCGGTTGGGTCGTTAGATTCCCATACGATTGCAGGAGTATTGCCATTTTTTCTAAATGCCTATCTAAACAATTTTCGGTAATGTTTAATTTTGCTCCTTTAAACCATTCGATAGAAGGATCTTTAAAATTCCATTCTAATACTTTATCCCATTTCTTTTTCCAAACAAAATTTTCGGCAACGGAAGCCCAAAACGCTTCAGGTTCATCAACACTTTTTTTGTATGCTGCTTTGTATTCGTCAAAGCTTTTTATTTGATAGGGATAAGTCATAATCTAAAAATTTTTGAAGCACCAAGGTACGATTTTAAAATCACAGAATCAAGAGCTTGGATGAAGAAAAGGTCATTTGGCGTTGATTTCAATTTTACCACTAAGGCACTGAGGACACTTAGGTTCACTAAGAAGATTGTTTATATTTTAACCTCAAACACAGAGCCTTTTGGTTTGTTGTCATAGACGGAAATTGTTCCATTATGCATTTCAACCATTTTTTTTACAATAAACAAACCTAGGCCTGTGCCTTTTGATTTGCGGGTTTCTTCGTTACCGCTGCGGAAAAATTTATCGAATACTTTTGGTTTTTCTTCCGTACTTATTCCTAATCCTTCGTCACTTACTTTTAAAATAATTTTATCTGTTTTAGAAAGCTCAACTACAACGGGGCAATTGTCAGGAGTGTATTTTAAAGCGTTCTCAACTAAATTAATAATAATAGAAGGGAAGATAGCTGTATCCGTGTTTAATAAAATATTATTCTCAATTTTAGTAGTAATACGTTTTTGTTGTTCGCTTGTAAATGCTTTTTGGATAGTGGTTTGTGTTAATTCGCTAATGTTAACTTCTTCTTTATTTACTAAAATAGAATTTGCATTCCCAGCATCATCTAAACGAGTTGAAATTAAAATATTTTCAATTAACTGTGTTAAACGCTCGTTTTCATAAAGCGTTTTCTCCAACATTTCTACTTGTGTTTCTTTTGGTAGATTGTGTTTTAAAAGTGTTTGCAGATTTAGCTTGCTTGTAGCCAAAGGAGTTTTTAATTCGTGCGAAACAGATAAAAGAAAGTTTTTTTGTTGCGATGAAATTTCTTTTTCCCGCTTGTGTGCATTGTAAACACGAATGATTCCAATAGTGATGAAGATGAGAAAAATAGTTCCTTCACCAATAATCATGTAGATATAATTATTTTCTTTCTTCTTTAATTCGCTCAATTCTTTTTGTAATTGAACAGAATCACTTACGCCCAAAGCAAGTAATTTTTCCTTGCCATCATGTATCTGGCGGGTTTGTTTTACAAGCAATACTTCCCACCAAACAAACTGCACAAGTATGTAACTTACTAGTAAGTAAAAAAGGATGTTGGTATTTCGTTTTTTTTTCGGCAAAATTACTTTGTTGTTTTAACTTGTTCGGCAATTAGTTTACGTTCTAATTCTTCTACATAATTAAATATACCAATTACATCGTTAACCGAACGTACATTTGATATGCTAATATAAAACTTATTATTTTGTTCCTTTAACGAGCATGAACTTGGGTGTTGTTGAGCGTAATTTAGCATGGCCCTAAACATAGGCGAATTGTAGTATTCAGAGTCGGGCTTACTTAAGAAATAGCCAAGCATTTTTCCGTTTTTCAAAATCAATTTTTCAAAACCAATGTGCATTGCTTGCCAACGCATACGCATTGCTGCAATTAAATCATTTACTTGTTTTGGTAATGCGCCGAATCTATCTTTTAAATTGCTTTCGAATTTAATTAGTTCGTACTCTTTGCTAATGTTATCCAATTCACGATACAGGTTTAAACGTTCGGTGATATTACTAATGTAGTAATCAGGAATCAACCATTCAAAATCAGTATCAATTTGAGTTTCTTTTACAAATGTTTTAGAGAAGGTTTCTAACGAATGTTGTTTACTTGATGATTCTTCAATGCCTTGTTCTTTATACCAATCTTCTTCTTTTAATTCTTCAACTGCCTCGCTTAATATTTTCATATAAGTTTCAAAACCCATATCGTTGATGAAACCGCTTTGTTCACCGCCTAATAAATCACCTGCCCCGCGTATATCTAAATCACGCATGGATATTTGGAATCCACTTCCTAAATCGGTGAACTCGGTAATTGCTTTTAAACGCTTACGTGCATCATTAGTTAAGGTAAGTAAGGATGGAGTGAATAAATAGCAGAATGATTTTTTATTGCTTCTACCAACTCTGCCCCGCATTTGATGTAAATCGCTTAATCCAAAATTTTGAGAGTCATTGATGATAATTGTATTTGCATTTGGAATATCTAAACCAGATTCGATAATAGTTGTTGCAATTAAAATGTCGTAATATCCTTCAATAAAATTCATCATCACGTCTTCCAACTTATCACCATCCATTTGCCCGTGACCAACACAAATTCTAGCTTCGGGAACAAGGCGTTGAATAATGCCTGCAATTTCTTGAATGCTTTGTACTTTGTTGTGAATGAAAAATATTTGTCCACCACGTTTTATTTCATAGGTAATTGCATCACGTAAAATTTCTTCATTAAACGTATGCAATTCGGTTTGCACTGGATAACGATTTGGCGGTGGAGTTGATATTACCGATAAATCGCGTGCACCCATTAACGAAAATTGCAATGTACGTGGAATAGGCGTAGCAGTAAGTGTTAATGAATCAACATTGGTTTTAATTGTTTTTAATTTTTCTTTAACGGCAACACCAAATTTTTGTTCCTCATCAATAATCATTAAGCCAAGATCTTTAAACTTTACATCTTTTCCTGCAAGTTTATGTGTTCCAATTAAGATATCGATTTCTCCTTTTGCTAATTTCTCAAAAATTGCTTTTTGTTCTTTCGCTGTTTTAAAGCGATTTACATATTCGATGTTACAAGGAAATCCTTTTAAACGCTCACTAAATGTTTTATAATGTTGTAATGCTAAAATGGTTGTTGGCACTAATACTGCAACTTGTTTGCTATCACACACTGCTTTAAAAGAGGCGCGAATAGCGACTTCTGTTTTTCCAAAACCAACATCACCACAAACCAATCTATCCATTGGATATGGTTTTTCCATGTCTTTTTTTACATCGTTGGTTGATTTGTATTGGTCGGGAGTATCTTCATAAATAAAAGAAGCTTCTAACTCATTTTGCAAATAATTATCTTTAGAAAAAGCAAAGCCTTTTAATGATTTACGTTTAGCATAAAGCTTGATTAAATCGAAAGCAATTTCTTTTACCTTACGTTTTGTTTTTTGTTTTAATGTTTGCCAAACAGTAGAACCAATTTTATCAATACGTGGTGCTTGCCCTTCTTTTCCTGCATATTTAGCCACACGATGTAAAGAGTGAATACTCACATATAAAACATCATTGTCCTTGTAAATTAGTTTAACGGCCTCTTGCGCTTTTCCGTTTACATCAATTTTTTCTAATCCAGCATAACGGCCAATTCCGTGGTCGATATGCACAACGAAATCTCCTGGATGTAAACCTTGCAGTTCTTTTAAAGTAAGGGCATCTGCTTTTTTATGCCCCGTGTTTTTTACTCTAAATTTATGGTAACGCTCAAAAATTTGATGATCAGTATAAGCTGCAATTTTTTGTTCGTGTTCAATAAATCCTTCATGAATGCTGAGGTATAGAGGTTCAAATAAACGCTCAGGAATGTTTTTTTCTTTACTTATATCATCAAAAATTTGCTGTAATCGTTCACCTTGTTTTTGTGAATCGGTAAACAAATAGTTTTTATAACTTTTCTCTTTATTTTCGATAAGGTTAGTCAGCAACATGTCAAAATTCTTATTAAAAACAGGTTGAGGCTGCTGGGCAAATGTAATGATGTTGCCTTTGTGAAGTGGTTTGTTCCCAAACTCAAGCCAGGTGTTATTCATTAATGAATTCACCAATTCATCACCACGAACAAAAAGATTGCTTGGTTCTTTTTGAACTGTTTCATTTAATCCAATATAAATATCTTCTGCTTTTTCAAACTGTTGATTCAACTTGCTTTCTAATAATGCCCCGTCTTCTAAAAGAATAATATTTTTCTCTCCAAAGTATTCTGCAAAGTTTTGTTTTGATTCAACTAATTCAGATGCATTTACATTAGGCACAATTTGAATGCGGTCGTATCTTTTTTCTGATAACTGACTAGTTGAATCAAATGTTCTAATAGACTCCACTTCATCACCAAATAATTCGATACGAAAAGGATGATCATTTGCAAAGGAGTATACATCTATGATTCCGCCGCGTATAGCAAATTGCCCCGCTTCATAAACAAAATCCTGAACTTCAAAATGAACTGATTGTAAATACTCAGAAAGAAATTCAATGGAAAGTTTTTCTCCAACTTTTACTTCAAAAGTATTTTTTTGCAAAGTGCTTTTTGTGACTACTTTTTCAAAAAGTGCTTCAGGAAAGGTGATGATGATATAAGATGACTGTGCTTTTGAAACATGATTTAAAATCTCGGCACGTTCCTGAAGATTTGCGTTGGCAGTTTTTTCTTCTTCATATGGTCTTTTATAAGAAGCAGGGAAGAAGAAGATTTTATTTTCATCAACTAAACTTTGTAAATCATTGTATAAATAAAGCCCTTGCTCCCGGTCGTTACAAATAATTAATTGTGATTTTTGAAATTTGGCAAAAAGAGTTGCCGAATAAAAAGCGATTGCCGAACCTTTTATTCCATCCAAATAATATTTCCTGTCATCAATACTTACTGGAATCTTTCCAGCAAAATTGATTTTGTTTAACATGTCCGACACTTAATCCTGTGCGCTAAATCAGATCGTAAAGATAGGTTAAAACTCCGGAATATGTGAGAAGTCCTTCTGTATAAATATTCTAAATAGGGATGAATTTGAATGGAATAAGTTGCTGTAAAACGATTATTTGTGAGGATTTATCAGTTCGATTTTGTTAAACAAACTAGTTGTCAAGGTTTCAACAATTGGCGGTTACATAAATGTTTACGATTTTTTGATGCAGGATTAAAAATTCCTATACATTTGTATTTTAATTTCGTTTTAACGTGGATAATAATCATGGCGGTCACCCTAATCTCAACAAGATAACGCTTGGTGGATTAATTGTAACTCTCGGTATCATATACGGAGATATTGGAACATCACCTCTATATGTAATGAAAGCAATTGTTGGTGAAAAGCCGATAAGTGCAGATATTATTTTAGGCGGAATGTCATTGGTGTTTTGGACACTTACACTTCAAACCACAATTAAGTATGTAATTTTTACTTTGCGTGCTGATAACAAGGGCGAGGGTGGAATTTTTTCTCTTTATACCTTAATTAAGAAGGCAAAAGTAAAGTGGTTAATTTTTCCAGCAATTATAGGAGGTTGCTGTATTTTAGGTGAAGGTATTATTACACCGCCCATTTCAGTTGCATCGGCAGTAGAAGGTTTACGAATGGTTCCGTCATTAAAAAATATACCAACCATTCCAATTATTATTGCAATTATTACTCTTCTCTTTCTAATACAACAATTCGGAACAAAATTCATCGGTAAGTTTTTCGGCCCTGTTATGTTGGTTTGGTTTGTTACTTTAGGTTTATTAGGTCTTTCGCAATTGGTCACGAATTTCACTGTGCTTAAAGCGTTAAATCCTTATTATGGATTTAGTTTGTTGGCGAATCATCCTGGAAGTTTTGGCTTACTTGGAGCTGTATTCCTTTGTACTACAGGTGCAGAGGCATTGTACAGCGACATGGGACATTGCGGTAGAAAAAATATTCGTATCAGTTGGATTTTTGTAAAAACCATGTTAGTGTTAAATTATTTTGGACAATCAGCCTGGTTAATCGCTAAGAACGGAGAAAAGTTAGATGGTAACAATCCTTTTTATGCTATTATGCCTTCTTGGTTTTTACCTTTCGGAATTGGTATCGCAACAATTGCAACTGTCGTTGCTTCTCAGGCTTTAATTAGTGGTTCATTTACATTGATAAATGAAGCAATGCGTTTAAATTTTTGGCCTAAGGTTAAAATTAAGTATCCTACTGAGTTAAAAGGGCAAATGTATATCCCTTCCATTAACTGGTTGTTATATGTGGGATGTATTTTTGTTGTGTTATTCTTCAGAGAATCGACCGAAATGGAGGCTGCTTACGGTTTAACTATTATTCTTGGCATGTTAATGTCTTCTCGTTTACTTGCTTTCTTTATGAAATTAAAGAAGTACCCAAAAGTATTTATTTACATTTTTATTGCAGTTTATTTAGTTGTTGAATTAGCTTTCTTAGGTGCAAATCTTGAGAAATTCCCGAATGGTGGATATATAACTTTATTGATTGCATTATTCTTAGCCTTTGTAATGGCAGTTTGGTACATGTCTAAATTGATTCGCAGTAGCTATACGGAATACGTTAAGGTTGATAAATATAAAAATGTATTGGCGGGCTTAAGTAACGATTTGACTATTCCAAAGTACGCTACGCATTTAGTTTACATGACCAACTCTTCTCAGCCAGATGAAATTGAGTCGAAAATCATTTACTCTATTTTGCAGAAACGTCCTAAACGTGCAGATATTTATTGGTTTGTGCATGTTAATGTATTGGATGAGCCAAATAAAATGGAATACCACGTGCGCGAGTTTGTTCACGAGGATGTTATTCGTATCGACTTTAATTTAGGATTTAAGGTGGCTCCTAAAATTAATTTGATGTTTAGAAAAGTGGTGCAAGATATGGTGAAGAATGGCGAAGTAGATATTACAAGTCGGTACGAATCATTAAGTAGAAACAATGTAATTGGCGATTTTAAATTCATCATCATCGAAAAATTCTTATCTTACGATAATGACTTACCTTGGCATGAGCGTATCATTATGGATCTTTATTTTGTATTGAAAAAAATTAGTTTGTCGGAAGGTAGAGCATTTGGTTTGGATAGTAGTTCGGTTAAAATTGAGAAATTCCCATTGGTAATTCAGCCACACCGAGAAATGAATTTGAAACGTGTTGAGTAAATGAAAAGATTCTTAGTTGTACTGCTGATGTGTTTTGTTACTCAAAGTTTTTGGGCGCAAAAACCATGCGACACATGCCCTGGGGCTAAAAAGAAAAAAGGTTCTTTTTATTTATTATGGGGCTACAACAGAGATTGGTATGCAAAAAGCACTATTCACTTTCGTAATGATGGTGACCCAAACAAACAAGATCAATATGGTGTTTATGATTTTAAAATCCATGATGCTAAAGCCAAAGATAGACCTGATTTCCGTTCAATTATAACAAGTACAAAGGATTTTACAGTGCCTCAGTTTAGTTTTAGAATCGGTTATTACTTTAATGATAAAAAGGATCAGGGTATTGAAATAAACTACGACCATTCTAAATATGTGGTTACAAACTATCAAAAGGTACGCATGTCAGGTACTGCGTTTGGTCAAGCTTTTGACAAAGACACTATTCTCGATCCAAAATATATTCATTTCGAACATACGGATGGAGCTAATTTTGCATTGGTAAATTATATGCGCAAATGGAGTTTGTGGAATTCAAAAAACGGAAAGCACACTATGGAAGTTGTTGGGAAAGCTGGATTAGGTTTTGTTTATCCACGAACCGATGTTACTATTTTTGGAAACAGAGTTAATAATAATTGGCACGTAGCAGGTGTTTGCACTGGTTTGGAAACTGGATTTCGTGGTGTTTTTTGGAAACACTTTACTGTTGAATTTACGGGTAAAGGGGTTGCTGCAAATTATGCTAAGTGCCTTGTGCAGGGAAAAGGGCACGGCAAAGCTTCTCATAATATGCTTTGCGCCGAAGCCATTTTTTGTTTGGGATATACCTTTTAAAATTACTTTAAGCAGTAATCAATTTCTAAAATATCGCTTTGCATTATTGTTTCTGTCTTCAATAATTGATTTAATCTGTAGAAATTCATATTAATGAAATTCGTAAATTCATTTGGATTACATATTTCATTTGAAAGTAATTTCCCGTATTTAATGTGTCCGCTCTTTAGGTACACAATTGCATCTCTTTCTATCATCTTATTAATTTTATGTAATGTTACTTGTCTTAGTTTACCTAAATGTTAAGGCAAAATTATTTGGGCATTATTAAAAAGGTTTTCTATATTTGCCCCGTCTATGACAAATACAATAAAACATACTCCCAAACCTAAGCGCTTCAGTAAGAAGTGTAAGTAATAGGTATTTGTCTTTTTTCAATTTTATTTTCAATTATTTTATTTCAAAACAACATGCAAGTATTAAAATTTGGCGGAACAAGTGTAGGTAGCGCAGAGCGAATGAAAGCTTTAGTATCGCTTGTAGTTAATTCAAACCCAAAAATCGTTGTGTTAAGCGCAATGAGTGGAACAACCAATTCATTAGTAGAAATTGCAAATGCTCTTTATGAAAAGAACAATGCAAAAGCGGTTGAACTAATTAATAAGTTGGAAGAGAAATATAAGCTTGAAATAAATAAACTCTATTCAAACGAAACAGCCTTAAATAAAGGAACGCAATTAATAAAATATCATTTTGATTATATACGCTCGTTTACCTTAGATATGTTTACCGTAAACGAAGAGAAAGCAATATTAGCACAAGGCGAATTGCTTTCAACCGCTTTATTTCATTTTTATTTGGAAGAAATTGGAGTGAGTTCAGTTTTGTTACCTGCGCTTAATTTTATGCGTATTGATGAAAATGAAGAACCTGATTTAATTTATATAGAAGAGAATATTAAGAACGAATTAGCAAAACACAGCGGGGCAAATTTATTTATAACACAAGGTTATATTTGTCGTAATACATTTGGTGAGATTGATAATTTAAAACGTGGAGGAAGTGATTACACTGCCTCATTAATAGGTGCAGCAATACTTGCAGAAGATGTGCAAATTTGGACAGACATTGACGGTATGCATAATAATGACCCGCGCATTGTAAACAAAACACATCCTATAGAGTATTTATCGTTTGATGAAGCAGCAGAGTTGGCTTATTTTGGTGCGAAAATTTTACATCCTACTTGTATTTTACCTGCACAAAAAAGAAACATTCCGGTTAAACTCTTAAATACCATGCAGCCCGATGCAAAGGGAACAATTATTACGGCAAGTGTTGGTGAAGAAGGAATTAAAGCAGTTGCAGCAAAGGATGGAATTACTGCTATCAATATTAAATCTGACCGAATGTTATTGGCCTACGGTTTTTTGCGTTCAGTGTTTGAAGTGTTTGAACGTTACAAAACTCCAATTGATATGATTACCACATCGGAGGTTGCAGTTTCTCTTACAATTGATAACGCAAGTAATTTGGATAAAATAATTTCCGAATTGGAGTCCTTTGGAACTGTAAGTATTGACAAAGATCAATCGATTGTGTGTATTGTAGGGGATTTTGGTGGAGAGAAACGTGGTTATGCAAACAAAGTATTTGATGCTCTAAAAGATATTCCAATTCGTATGATATCTTATGGTGGAAGCACGCATAATATTTCGGTTTTAGTAGAAGCGGGTCAAAAGAAAAATGCATTGGTAGCGCTTAACAAAGGTTTATTTAATTATAATTAATAAAATGAGAAAAGAATTAATAGAGAAATTCTCTGCAATTAAAACTCCATTTTATTATTATGATTTGGAATTATTGAAACAAACCTTGCGCGCTGCAAAAACAGAAGCAGATAAATATCAATACCATGTTCATTATGCCTTAAAAGCAAATTGCGATGCGCAAGTGTTAGCAACCGTTCGTGAGCATGGATACGGGGCAGATTGTGTAAGCGGCAATGAGGTGAAGTGTGCTTTAGACAATGGCTTTGCAAACACTCAAGTTGTATTTGCTGGTGTAGGGAAGACCGATGATGAAATAAATTTAGCATTAGACAATGATATCTTTTGTTTCAACTGCGAATCGATTCCTGAATTGGAAGTGATAAATGAGTTGGCAGCTGTAAAGAATAAAACGGCAAACATTGCATTGCGTTTAAATCCGAATGTAGATGCTTACACACATAAATACATCACCACAGGTTTAGAAGAAAATAAGTTTGGAATTAATGCGCATGAGCTGGACGATATCATCGACTTGCTTAAAAAACTCCTGAATCTAAGATTAATTGGCTTGCATTTTCATATTGGTTCGCAGATTACAGATTTTAATCCATTCAAAAAATTATGTTCTAAAGTAAATGAGTTCATCCATTTGTTTGAGCAAAAGGGAATTCAGTTCGAGCACATTAATGTTGGTGGTGGTTTGGGTATTAATTACAAAGAGCCCGACACGCAAGCTATTCCCGATTTTAAAACCTACTTCGCTATTTTTAATGAATTGCTCGAATTAAGAAAAGGACAGCAATTGCATTTTGAATTGGGTCGCGCCTTAGTTGCAAACTGTGGTAGTTTAATTAGCCGTGTTATTTATGTAAAAAAAGGAATCAATACCAACTTCGCAATTTTAGATGCAGGTATGACAGAGTTAATTCGCCCTGCATTATACCAAGCGTATCATAAAATAGAGAACCTAAGCTCCGATGATAAACGCAATGTGCAACGCTACGATGTGGTAGGCCCCGTATGTGAAAGCAGTGATTGTTTTGGTAAAGCAGTTTACCTCCCTGAAACAAAGCGCGGGCACATGATTGCCATCAGAAGTGCTGGCGCCTATGGTGAAGTAATGGCTTCTAATTATAATTTAAGAGAGAAAGCGATTGGGGTTTATTAGTTGTTTGGATTGCAAATATAAAGAGGATGATTATCTCGATGGATTCCAAACCTAGCGAAGCAGCTGTAAGTGAAATAAATCAGCTATAATGCAAGTTTAATCCCGAAGGGATTGAATAACAATAACCCTGCATGAAATGCAGGGTTAGAAATAAGCACTATACTAAAACCACGGAGTGGTTGAACCTACTCACAACAGATACTTCTCATCAAACTCAACTCCATGTTCATTTAGCAATTCTTTATACTCTTCCATAAATGTTTTTTTGCGATGATGCTCTTCTTGATTTTTCACATAATTAACTAAGTTCTCTTTTTCTTTTATTGTATAAGTAAATGCACCATATCCTTCTTGCCATCCACCGAATTGCGGGAAGAGGCTTTCTTTTTTAATATGCTCAGAGCTTGCGAGTTTTATATCTTTTACTAAATCAGATAATGCAACACTAGGATGCAAATGCGTTATGATGTGTATGTGGTCAGCCACACCTCCGATTTGATAGAGGTGGCATTTTTTATTTTTTAGAATTCCCCAAATGTATTTATATAATTCTTTTTTGTTTTCGCCTTTTAATACTTGTTCGCGATGCTTTGTGCTAAAAACGATTTGATATAGTATTTGAGTGTAGGTGCTCATTGTGCTGCGTGTTGGTTAAACCCCTTCAGGGTTTTTATATTTTCTTTCTTTTTACCCCGAATTGCATTCGGGGTTATTGTTGTTAAAGCCCTTCGGGCTTCTTAATAATATTTGATGTGAAAATAATCAATGAGTTTTTGCAAGTAAAAAAACTGTTTTCTAAATAACCATTGCATATATATACTTGTAACTATTTTCTTTAAATCAAACTTGCAAAATTTCCCCATAAACATAAAAGGCAGCCCTAGAGCTGCCTTTCATTATAAAATTCAATTTAAATTTATTTCAAGCTTAACTCAGCTAATAAATTTTTTGCGTTTCCTAATTTATCCATTACAAATAATACGTAACGTACGTCAACACAAATAGTACGGTTTAAGTCTTTATCAAAAGCAATTTTGTGACTTAGTGCTTCGTAGTTACCATCAAAAGCTAAGCCTATTAATTCACCTTTTGCGTTAATAACTGGTGAACCGGAGTTACCACCTGTGATGTCATTTGTAGTAATAAAAGAAACAACTACATCGTTGTATTTTTTATCTACGTATTGTCCGAAATCTTTTTTCTTGTAGGTTTCAACTAAGTTTGCAGGTAAATCAAATTCGTAATCGCCTGGCTTGTATTTATCCATTGCCCCACCTAAAGTACAAACGTAATCATATTGTACGCCATCTCTTGGTTTGTATGATTTTACATTACCATAACTTACACGCATAGAGAAGTTAGCATCAGGGTAACGTACTTTTGTAGGCTCCATTTCCATTAAACCTTTCATGTAAGCACGATTTAAATCATTATTCTTATTTGCAAAATCATTATATAATGGTGCAAAACGTGTATTATAGTTTTTCATAAATGCAGAAGCACATTGAAAAGCGATATCGTTAGCTAATGCAATTGTATCAGGTTTTGCTATAAACGATTTCCATTTAGCATCATCTAAAATCATTGTTTTTGTAAAAACATCGTTTGCGTATTTTACATACGCATCGCTAAATGAAGGGTCGCCATATTTAGCTTTAAAGTTCACATAAAAATCTGTTGGCTGTTGGTTAGGAATAATATCCGTATAAAATGATTTTAAAACTGCTGCAACAATACGTTGATCAGAAACTTTGTTTTCACCTGCAATAAATGTTGCTCTTGCTTTTTCTGTGGCAGCTATTGTTTTGTTTAATTCATCAGTGCTAATGTCTTTTTTCTTTAAAGCTTTTTCTAATTGCATTAAACTTCCTGCATAAGCTAGTAATGGCGAACCACTAATTCCTTCAGTAATATAAACACGGTGTTTAGAGTAGGGAGTCCAAGCATTGTAGTTTTGCTCAATATCATGGAAAATATTTTCGTAATCAGGTTTTCCTTTTGCCCAAGTAATAAAATCATTTTCTACAGTTTGTTTTTGATCGTAGATATGATATTTAATTAACTGCTTGCTTTCGCCATCAAAAAATTTCCAGTAGTTAGCAATACGAGCATAAGAAGATGCTAATTGCAATTTAACAGCTGGGTCTTTAATCATTTCTTCTAACATGTTTTTTAAACGCATATCACGTAAAGAAACGGTGAATGGATTTTCGATATCTGTTTTTAATTTAACACCATAAGAAGTTTCGTAACGGTTTGTGCTTCCTGGGTAACCATAAATCATTGCATAATCACCATCATTAATTCCTTTTAAAGAAACGGGTAAAAAATGTTTTGGAATATACGGAACGTTATCAACTGCATAATCTGCAGCTTTACCATCTTTACTCATGTAAACTCTAAATACAGAGAAATCTCCTGTATGACGAGGCCATTCCCAGTTATCAGTATCTCCACCAAATTTACCAATGCTCTCGGGCGGTGTTCCAACAAAACGCACATCGCTATAACGCTCATAAACAAACATTAAAAATTGGTTTCCTTTAAAGAAAGAACTTACACGTGCTTCTAAAGTTCCTGTGCTATTCTTTTTTCCAAGTTCAGTAAATATTTCCTGCATTTTTTTTGTGCGCTCTGCACCCGTAGTGTTTCCAAGAGCTGTGTTTACTTGTGCCGTAACATCTTCGATTTTATTCAAAAATTGAACGCTTAATCCTTTAGATGGAATTTCTTCACCTTTGTTTTTTGCCCAAAAACCATCTTTTAAATAGTTATGTTCAACACTACTTGCAGTAGCAATTGCTTCGTAACCGCAGTGGTGATTAGTGAAAATTAGACCTTCTTTACTAACGATTTCACCTGTACATCCACCACCAAAAATAACAATCGCATCTTTAATAGATGGTTTGTTGATGTCGTATAGTTGTTCTTTACTAAGCTTTAAGCCTTTTTTTACCATGTCCTTGTAAACTTGTTCGCCAAGTAACATAGGAAGCCACATGCCTTCGTCAGCCTTAACAGGAGCAAACCTAAGTGTAAAGGCAACTAAAAATAAATAAATGATTGTTTTACGCATTTGTATAGTTTTTTTGAGGCGTCTAAAGTACGTAAAATATACAATTGTAGGTAAAGCTTCGACGATTGAAATTGTTCATTCGGCTAATTATGTAGATTTAGCTTTTCTGGCGCATCTATCTGAAATTCACGATTTTTTGAGATAAAAAAATCTTCAGCTTAACATTATTTGTATCGTTTTTTTGTTGTATTTTGGTACTTTAAACAAAACTCCACATGAAAAAAATCTATTCGTTAACTATTGCTTTTTTATGTTTGTTGGGAAGTACGGAGCTTTCGGCTCAAGGAGCTGATTGTTCAACAGCCACTCAACTAACTAATGTTATTAATTATTGTTCTGGCCCAGGTGCATATACCAATGTGGGTGCTACTGCAAGTGGGTTTGGACTCCCAACGTGTTGGAACGCAGGAACTCCAACTGAAGATGTTTGGTTTCAATTTACTGCAATTGGAACAGATGCTTTGATATCAGTAGGCGGTTCGGGTGCGGGTGGAACAATGGTTCGTCCTCGTATTGCTATCTATAATGGAAATTGTGGGGGAACAATTAATGAATTAGGTTGTGTTCAGGCAGCAAATGGGTCAGGCGTTGCTCAATTATATGAAGGAGCAATGATTCCAGGAACAATCTATTATATACGTGTTAGTACAACAAATGCACAAGAAGGCACTTTTGAGCTTTGTATAAATAATTATTCTCCATCAGCTAATCCAGGTGCTGATTGCGGTGGAGCCGCTTTTTTGTGTAATCAAAATCCGGTATCTGTAGGTACTTTAAGCGGTGGTGGAGCAAATAATGATGAGCCTGAGTCTTCTTCTTGTATGGAAGATGCATTTGGTGCTGATGAAGGAAATTCTTCTTGGTTTTATTGGACTTGTGGAGTATCAGGTACATTAACCGTTGATTTAACTCCTATTAATCCTAATGATGATATTGATTTTATTGTTTATCAATTATCCGCACCAAATGTTTGTGGAACTCGTTCTATTTTAAGATGTAATACTTCTGCATGTTTAAATGCAAATGGCTCTACTGGCTTAAGTTTAACTGATACGGATTTAACAGAAGACCCAGGATGTGATTTCGGTGAAAATGCCTATTGCCAATTTGTTAACATGGTAGCAGGAACTTCTTATGCTATCTTAGTAAATAATTTTAGTGCGAATTCAGGTTTTACTATGAATTTTGGTGGAACAGGCTTGTTCCAAGGGCCAAATCCTAATATTTCAACCTCCGCAACAACAATTTGTGCAGGTGGTTCGGTAAGTTTTGATGGTACATCAAGTACAAATGTTTCAGGTGGTTTAAGTTGGAATTTTTTAAATGGAGGTTCTCCTACAAGCGCAACAGGTGTTGGCCCACATTCAGTTACTTATGCTAATCAAGGTTCTTATGTTGCAATTTTAAATGGGATTGATGCAACTGGCTGTCAAGCTACAGAAGTTGCAAATATTACGGTTGGACCTCCTGCTGCGAGTCCAACAGTTGCAAATGTTAACTACTGCCAAGGACAAACTGCTAGTGTTTTAACTGCAACAGGAACAAACCTTTTATGGTATACCTCAGCAACAGGCGGTGTAGGATCTGCAACCGCACCAACTCCTTCAACTGCAACAGTTGGAACAACGAGTTATTTTGTTTCTCAAACCCCAAGTGGTTGTGAAAGTCCACGTGCACAAATAGATGTAGTAGTTAGTGCAGGACCAGATGCAACTGCAACTACGCCTGTAAATTTAAATTGTGTTCCAGCTACTATTACTTTATCAGGTTCTTCGACAGCAACAAGCCCTTCTTATTCATGGGCAGGCCCATCTATTGTGAGCGGTGCTAATACTGCTACTCCAAGCGTTGGTGGTGCAGGTACCTATACGTTAACTGTTACTTCAGGTGTTTGTACTAATACAACTACTGTTGTTGTTAATCCTCCAACAGGTTCACCGCAACTTACTTTTTCCGGAGATAATGATACATTAACATGTTTAATAACAGCCGTTAATTTAACTAGTAGTTCAACTACTTCAAATGTAAGTTTTCAATGGACTGGTCCAACAGTAGGAAATGTAGTTAGTTCAACTGCAAATGCAACAGTTAATGCTCCAGGAACATACACTATTACGGTTACTGATGGCTCAAATGGTTGTACAAGTGTTAACAGTTTTGCTGTTGCAACAAATACAGCTGTTCCAACAATTGCTCCTGTTTCTAATCATATAATTACATGTACAACAACAACAGCTACTTTAAGTACAACAGCAGTTGCTGGAATAACTTATGCTTGGACGGGTCCAACAGTTGGTAATCCAGCAGGAACAACTCCATTATCTAACAGTACTGTTGTTAGTGCTTCTGGAACGTATACTGTAACAGCAATAAATTCAACAAATGGATGTACAAATACTGCTACAGGAACTGTTACTACAAATACAGCAGTACCTTCGGTAACAATGGGCAGTAACCAATCAATTACTTGTGCAGCAAATACTGTTACAATTAATGGAACAGGAAATTCAAATGCGGGAGGTTCTGTTGCTTATTCATGGACAGGTCCTTCTGTAGGTTCACCAGCGGGAACTTCACCAAGTTCATCTTTAACAAATGTATCTTCGGCAGGAACTTATACTTTATTGGTTACTGATCAAACTAATGGGTGTACAATTTCTGGAACCCTTTCGGTTACAGCAAGTATAGGTGTTCCTTCAATTACTGCAACTGCTAATGACACTATTTCTTGTAATACAAACTCTGTTCAGTTGATGTCAACTACATCAACTAATGCAGTTCATTATGCATGGACAGATCCTGCTGGAAATCCAGTTGGCACAACATCTGGTATCACAGCATCTGCAATTGGTACTTATACATTAACAGTTACAGATACAACTAATAATTGCGTGTCAAGTGTGCAAGTTGCAGTTGTTGCTGATTTGGCAAGCCCGATTGTAACAGTAGGACCAAACCCTCTTTTATCTTGTTCGGTAACATCTGTTAATTTAACTGCATCGTCAAATGTAACTAATGCAACTTATTCATGGACTGGGCCTACATCAGGAACACCCGCAGGTAATAATCCTACAAACGATACTACTAATGTAGCCACTGCGGGTAATTATACTGTAACAGTAGTTAATCCTACTAATGGTTGCTCAAGTAATGCAACTGTTCTAGTTAATTCAAATGGTTCTCAAACTATTGTAAATGCAGGTCCTGCAACTACGACATTACCTTGTGGAAGTACTGGAATTACCTTAAGTGGTACTCAATTGCAAACAGGTTATCAATATGTTTGGACTAATTCTGTAGGAACAGTTTTAAATCCAAGTGGTGGTTCAACAGCTCCTGGAGTTAATACGCCAGGTACTTATTATTTAACTGCAACAAATCCTGCAACTGGATGTTCAAGTGTTGATAGTATTAGAGTTATACCTGGAGTGCAACCAAATGCTGCGTTTTCTCCTTCGGTAAATTCTGGTTATCTTCCTTTACCTGTTGTATATACAAATACAAGTACAGGAGCTAATAATTATCAATGGTTTGTTTCAGGAACAAATGGATTGCCTGTGGCTTATTCTGCTAACTATGCAAATACATTTTCTGCAGCTGGAACATATACAGTTATTTTGGTTGCAGGTAATGGTAGCGTAACGTGTAATGATACAGCCTTTACAATTATAGTAGTTCAAGAGCCAGCAACTGTTCTTATTCCAAATATCTTTAGCCCAAATGGCGATAATATAAATGATGTACTTAAACCAATTACAACCGGAATGAAATCGTTAATGATTGATATATATAATCGTTGGGGAACTAAGATGATTACATTTGATGGATTAACTACTGGTTGGGCAGGCGATGGTAATAGCGAAGGAACTTATTTCTATATAGCTAAGGGTGTAGGTGAAGATGGAACTGAGATAGAAGAAAAGGGTTATATATTAATGGTTAAATAGTAATTGCAATTTGATAAGAAAATCCCGCTTGCATTAGTAAGCGGGATTTTTTTTGGAATGTATTGCTTACTTTTGTCTAAATAAATTTTTAATGAATTCGATTCAACATAGAGCACCATTGTGGGCTCAATTATTTATAGCGGTTTTTTATTTCACCTTAATTACGGCGGCAAGCAGTATGGGAGGGAATGCTAGCCCAAATTTTGATTTAACTAATTCTAATCTTCTATTAATTCTTAAAATTGGGCAAGTAGTATTAGTAACTATTACATTTATTGTTCCAGTGCTATTTTTTAGTTCTGTAATGCGAGCAGAAAAACTTGCATTTTTACCTTTAAAAAAATTGCCTAATTGGAAAGCTATATTAGTAGCGCTAACGATTTGTCTTTTTGCTTTGCCCTTAGTTAGTGGAACTGCGCAATGGAACGCTAGCCTGCACTTACCTTCTTTTATGAGTGGAATAGAAAGTTGGATGCGGGTAAAAGAAAATATTGCCAGTGAAACGATAAAAGTGTTTTTTGTAAATAATACTTTGGGCAATATGTTTATTAACTTATTTGTGATTGCGTTTATGGCTGGCTTAAGTGAGGAGATTTTCTTTAGAGGTTTCTTGCAAAGATTGTTTATTGAAAATAAAATGAATAAGCACATTGCAGTTTGGTTAACCGCAATATTATTCAGTGCTATTCATTTGCAATTTTTTGGATTTATTCCACGGATGTTGTTAGGAGCGGTGCTTGGTTATTTGTACTTATTCACAAATAATTTATGGGTTCCAATTATTGCACATACTGTAAATAATGGGTTCGCAGTTATAATGGCTTATCTTACTGGTAATATGGAAAGTGACCCGCTTACTAAAAATGGAGAGCAACCAATTAGTTTAACTTTAATTATTTCTAGCGCTGCCTTAATCGTGATTCAATTAGTTTTCTTGCATAGAATTCAAACGAAAAAGAATACTCCAATTCCAAACGAAGTGGTTTAAAATAGGAAAAGTGGTACAACCATCTTGCCTATTTTTTTCTTAAAATCTAAAACTAACTCCTCCTAATACATTCGTTCCCGCTTGAGGATAATAATGATTATATGTGTATTGCTGTCCACCATAAATCCAGCCATAGGTATAGCCGTTAGAGCTGTATAGTTTATTAAATACATTGTTTACACTAACAGTAAAACGAATTTCTTTTATTGATTTTAATTTGAGTGTATATCCTAAACGTATATCAGCAACATAGTAAGGGTCTAGTTTTCTTTTTTCGTTAGATGTGTTGTCTAAATATTGTTTACCAACATATTTGTTAATCATTGTAATATCAAAGTTTTTGCAAGGAGTGAAAATTAAACTTACCGATGAAATTACATTTGGAGAGTAGGCAATATCAGTATTTGCGTAAACAATTGTATCCGCCAAATCATCAGTATCATAATTAGCTACGATTTCGTTAAAGTTTTTAATTTTATTTTGACTCAATGTTATGTTTCCATTTACGCTAAAATATTTTGATGCTTTGTAGCCAGCTTCTAGCTCAATACCCATGCGGTAACTTTTATCTACATTCATTCTTCTCGAACCTCCAACATCATTTAGTTCTCCTGTAAGTACTAATTGATTTTTGTAGAACATTCCGTATAAGTTAACTCCGTAGGCAAAATTCTTGAAGTTTTGATTGATGCCCATTTCAAAGTCATTCAATTGCTCAGCTTTTGGTTGACTTTTAAATTTATTTTCAGTAAAATCTCCTCTGCTAGGCTCACGATTACCACGACTGTATGAAGCGTATATTTTTGCATTATCTGCTGGGTTATAAATTAAGCCTGCTTTAGGGTTTATGAAATTAAATATTGCTGTTTGTGTTGAGTCACTTTTGTTGTTATCAATACCAACAAAATTATATTTTACATAACGGTGTTGAATATCAGCAAATAAATTAAATCTCTTGGTTACTTCGTAATTTAATTTTAGGTAATTGTTTACATCTAATTTAAATCCTGTGTCATTATAATAACGGTGATTTATTTCGCTGTTACTTGCATAACGCGACCAAATTACTTCACCATAATGTTGACCAACATAATTGTTTACCCCGCCGCCAATTGTCATTTGCAACTTGTTTATTGGTTTTGCAATTAATGAATAAACTACACCATAAAAATCATTGTTTAACCATTTTCTTCTGATAAGGTCGCTGCTTGTAATAGTATCAGCTCCAACAACTACATCATTCATGTTGTAGTCAGAAAGTGATTGATTATATTTATACTCTTCATAATAACCTTTTCCTTTCGTGTAATGAGCAGCAATATTTAGTGTGTACTTTTTGTTGAACTCATGTATTAAATGTAATTGATAATTATCTTGCTTATAATTATCAGTTTGGTTTTTGTATCTATAGATATTATAAGTTCTATTGTCTGCAGTTTTAATGTTCATGGTGTCTTCAGGGGTAACGTATCCTAAATTATTGTATAAATAATTAAACAAACTATCTTTCGGTTCTCCATTTAATTTTGTTTCAGGGATACCATTCCAAGCTTGGTAAGTTTGTTCATTACCTGAGAAAGCAACCCCTTTAATGGTTGTTTTTTTTCCGTAATAACCACCTGATACAAACCAAGAATATAATTTTGAAAAACCTCTATCTATAAAACCATCACTCGAAATACTTGAAGCTCTTGCATCAATTGCCCATGCTCGTTCATTAAACCTGTTCCAGCATTTAGTGTAGTTCGCAAAGTGTTAAACGAGCCGCCGCTATTAATTATTTCTGCATATGCTTTTGTATTTAATGTATTTGTTTGCACATTAATACTTCCTCCAAATGCTCCAGCACCGTTGGTTGAGCTACCAACACCTCTTTGTATTTGAATACTATTTGTACTCGATGCTAGATCCGGAAAATCAACCCAATAGGTTCCTTGGCTTTCTGCATCGTTGGTTGGAATACCATTTACAGTAACATTAATTCTACTTGCATCGCTGCCTCTAATGCGTAAACCTGTATATCCAATTCCTGTTCCTGCATCTGAGGTGCTTACTACAGAAGTTTGATTTCCTAATAAGTAAGGAACATCTTGGCCAAGATTTTGTTTTTGGATGTCTTCCTTATTCATGGTAGAATAAGCAAATCCTGAATTGTTTGTTCGTGTTGATTGAACAATAACTTCATCAATTACAATTTGTGATTGTTTAAGTGTAATGTTTTTTTCTATACTTGCCCCGCTTAAAATAACTGTGTCGATTTGTTTTTCGTAGCCTAAATAAAAACACTCAATCACATAAGTTCCGTCTTTTAAATTTTTAAGTAAATAGCTTCCATCACTTTTACTGGATGTTGAAAGTAAAGTATTTTTAATACTTACAGCGGCATAAGAAATCTCTTCTCCTTTTTCATTTGTTACTTTACCTGTAATGTTGTTTTGCGAATTAATTCCACTAACGGCTGCAAAACATAGCGCCATTAAAACGATAATACGTTTTTTCATTTCTTTTTTCTTTTTACATTAATAAATAAAACAAAAGCAGGGATCGCAATTGTTTGATATTTATTTCCCTACGCAGGCATTACCCTGATCAGGTCCGTAATACAATATGATTGGCATATGATATTACTGGGTATAATCTCAGCCTAATCATTTTAGATGTTAGATATAAGATTTTTGATTTAATACTAAATCTAAAATCTGAAATCTTCCATCTGAAATGCAAAGCACCCCTTAAGACGTGGCAAATGTATAAAAATATTTAGATTTTACGCCAAGAAATTATTGGGTAATGGTAACTATCGTTGCGGGTGAATTCCCATTTTTTGTTGCACAACAGACATTTTAATACGGTTTTTTCTTCGTAATCTTCATCAACAGAAGAAATTACTTCCAGCACCTTTTCTTTAACCAAGTCGTAGTGAAGGTCTTTTTTAGCTGCTGCTACTGTGCATTTGCAATCTGCCATGTTGAGGTTTTTGTTTTTCAAATTTAAGCATAAATCACTACATTTGAAGTCTAAATTTGCAATTATGATTACTGCTGAAATGCCTGTTAAATTCGAAAGAAAAAAACATAAAGATGAAACTTTATTACAGTTATATAGAAACATATTAAAGCCTCGTATGATTGAAGAAAAGATGTTAATCTTACTTCGTCAAGGAAAAATTTCGAAATGGTTTTCGGGTATTGGACAAGAAGCAATTTCCGTTGGTGTTGCAACTGCAATGGATAAAGAAGAATTTATCTTACCAATGCATCGTAACCTTGGAGTTTTCACAACTCGTGGAATTCCTCTTAATCGTTTGTTCTCTCAGTTCACTGGTAAGCCAGGCGGATTTACAAAAGGACGTGATCGCTCATTTCATTTTGGAACACAAGAATATAAAATTGTTGGTATGATTTCTCATCTTGGTCCGCAAATGGGTGTGGCAGATGGAATTAGCTTAGCAAATAAATTAAAAGGAGCAAAATTAGCAACGGCAGTTTTCACGGGCGATGGGGCAACTAGCGAAGGTGATTTTCATGAAAGTATGAACGTTGCTGCTGTGTGGGATTTACCAGTAATTTTTGTAATTGAAAATAATGGTTACGGACTTTCAACACCAAGTGCAGAGCAATTTAAGTGCAAACAATTTATTGATAAGGCTATTGGTTACGGAATTGAAGGATTTCAAGTTGATGGAAATAATGTATTAAAAGTATTTGAAGCAGTTAAACGTATTACAGAAGAAATAAGAGAAAGACCTCGCCCTGTTTTATTAGAGTGTATGACTTTCCGTATGCGTGGACACGAAGAGGCATCAGGGACAAAATATATTCCTAAAGAATTATTTGAGCAATGGGGTAAAAAAGATCCAGTTCAAAATTTCGAAAAATGGTTGTTAGATGAAGGTGTGTTGACAGAAGAAATTATCGAAAACATACGTGCTGAATACAAAAAGGAAATTGAAGATGGTTTAGAAATTACATTTAATGAAACTATCCCAACTCCTGATACAGCATTGGAATTGCGCGATATGTACAAACCATTTGTTAATCCAAATATTCAACCAAGTGGAAATAAAACTAACAAACGTTTTATTGATGCCTTATCGGATGGTATGCGCCAAGCAATGCAAAAGCATTCGAATTTGGTGTTGATGGGACAAGATATTGCAGAGTACGGTGGGGCATTTAAAATTACGGATGGTTTTGTCGCTGAGTTTGGTAAGGCAAGAGTGCGTAATACTCCATTGTGCGAATCAGCAATTTTAGGAACAGGTTTTGGTTTAAGTATTAACGGACACAAAGCGATGGTAGAAATGCAGTTCGCTGATTTCGTTTCGGAAGGTATTACACAAATTGTAAATAATTTAGCTAAATCGCATTACCGTTGGGGACAACATGCAGATGTAGTTGTGCGTATGCCTACAGGTGCAGGTGTTGCAGCTGGACCATTCCATTCACAAAGTAACGAAGCTTGGTTTTTTAAAACACCAGGATTAAAAATTGCTTATCCAGCTTTTCCATCTGATGCAAAAGGATTATTGTTAAGTGCCTTTGAAGATCCAAATCCTGTTATGTTTTTTGAGCATAAAGGTTTGTATAGAAGTATTACAGAAGATATCTCTGACGATTATTATACTATTCCTTTTGGACAAGCACGCCTTGTAAAAGAAGGAACTCAAGTTTCTATTATAACTTACGGAATGGGTGTGCATTGGGCAATTGAGTTGTTAGAAAAACATCCAGAAATTTCTGCAGACTTAGTTGACTTAAGAACATTAGCACCATTGGATGTAGAAACAATTCATGCTTCTGTCAAGAAAACTGGTAGAGCATTTATTTTGCATGAAGATACCATCACTGGTGGAATAGGAGGAGAGTTAAGCGCATTGATTTCTGAACATTGTTTTGAATACTTGGATGCACCTGTTGCACGTGAAGGAAGTTTAGATACTCCAGTTCCAATGAATGCAGATTTAGAAATTAATTTTTTGCCAAAGGAAAGGTTTGCAAAAAAACTAATTGATTTAATTAACTACTAAAAATAAAAGAGATGAAATATATTTTAATCTTAGTAAGTGCTATTCTTCTATTTGCGGCATGTTCTGCAAACATTTCGGAGGTTAAACCTGGTATGACAACTGCTGAAGTTGAAAAAATATTGGGAAAAGCAAATCAAACTAGTTCTTCTTCAAGTAGTAGCTCAATTAATGATAGTACAGTTACTGAAGTAAGTTCAGCCGAATGGAAATACAATGATAAGGGGACAGTTAACTTTGAAAATGACAAGGTTGTAAGCATAGTTCCTGGGAAATAATTCATTTATTTTTACCACTTATGGATTGATTTATCGTTTAAACTAATTAAACCCTGCCGTTTAATAAAAAAGTGTTGCGCGAATAAGTATTTCCTTTACTTTCGCTCTCGGATTCGATAATTACCCTAATCAAACCGATAAGAACAAAAATGTACTCGATAGAAACGCCACCAATCAAATCTGGGAACACGTATTTTTTTAATACGGATTCAGGTATGAGGTACGAAGTAAGGTTTGGCAGAAAAAAAGAGAATGCATTATGTGCAACATTGGTATTTGGAGTTGTCAATTGCGATGATGCTGATGAGTATAGCTTAACCAACAGAGGTGAAGTTTGGCAAGTAATGAATACGATTGTTGAAATTGGTAGAGTATTTATGAGCGAGCACCCAGCAATTTGTTACTACGAAATTTATGCTTTAGAGAAAGAAGATGAAAGTGAATTCGAAACAAGTTCAAGAATGAATTTGTATTTCAGATTTATTCCACGTCTTTTTAATGATAATTGGAAATTGTTTGTTCTTAATAATAAAGCAATCGTTCTTAAGAAGGATGTCGAGCATTTGTATGCTTCTGTAATAGCAGATGAATTAAGTCCTAAAGAAACTATAAGTAAAGAAGAAAAGGAAGTAAGTCCGTTTAGCCTTAATAGATTACTTTCTTTTATTGATAGAAGAAGAATGAATTAATTTTCAAAAGAGGTTTAGTTAAAAGCAAAAAAGTCCCGCTATCTTGAACTTGTCAAGGGCGGGACTTTTTTATTAATTAGTTTTTTGATTAGATCACATCACCTTTTTTGTCATCCTTTTTAGCAGTTTTACTGTTTTCTTCAATTGTTTTCTTTGTCATATCATCCATTAATTTTAAACCAAGTAAACCGCTAATTGGTCCGTTTGGTCCGCCATCTCCAGAGATTAACACATCAGGGATAACTTTGATTTTATCCTTACCAATTGCTTCCGTAATTTTTAACCGTGTAAAGTTATCGCCACCCATTGCAGTTACCGCAAGGTTATATGATTCTGCATTTGATTTACCAATTGCTAAAATCTTCTCTGCTTCTGCTTTACCTGTTACACTAATTTGTTCAGCATTTGCATTAGCTAAAGCTTTAATTTTTTCTGCTTCAGCGTTTGCAGTTACTTTTGTTTTTTCTGCATCTGCACTTGCAATTACTTTTAACCTGTCAGCTTCTGCATTCGAAGAAATTTTTACACTTTGCGCTTCACCCGTTGCTTTCTTAACCGCAGCATCTGCAATACGTTCAGAGATTAATACACCTTGATCTGCTTTCACAATTTCTTTTTGCATATCAGCTACCGCAGTTTCTTTTTCTAATGCCTGACGTGTAACCTCTGCTCTTTTTTGTGTTTCAAAAGTGGTGTTTTGCTCCTCCGCAATTTTACGATCAGTTAATGTTTTCATTAAACTTTCTGGCGGAACAATATCTCCAATTAAAGTATCTACACCATTTACATTGTATTGATCTAATACTTCACTTATACGTTTTTTCGCTGCGTCTTGTCTTTCCTTACGTGAACTTAAGAACGCAATTACATCACTGTCTTGCGCTGAGTTACGGAAGTAGTTACCAATGGTTGGTTCTAATACTTGTCCAACTAAGTTCATCATACTACCAAAACGTGCAATTACTTTTGGAGCTTCCGTTGTAGGAATGTGAATGATTTGCGATACATCTAAATTAAAAGGGAAACCATCTTTTGAACGCACAGTAATAGTAGATAAATTTTTATCTAATTGATGTGATTCACTTCTTGCATTTGCCCAGTTTAAAACTAAGTTAGTTGTTGGCACTAATTCAACACGCATAATAAAAGTATTGATCGGGTATTTACCTGGCCCTAAAGGCTCAGCCCACACACCTTTTTCACCTTTACTTACAATATTACCATGTTTAAATTCTGCCCCGCTTAAATCTTTACCATCTTGTCCAACATACGAAATAACAACACCAACATAACCAATTGGAATCTCTGTCATTTTAATTTGCTCTACTTGGATAAACCAAGGATTTAAATAATATGAACCCGCTAAAATAATTTCGGGTTGTAAACCTTTGTTACCTCCATTAGCTAAGAAAGCGTCGCAATCTTGGAAATTGTTATGACCTTTAGTTGGTTTACCTGCAATATTTCCTTCATCAATTGGTAAACCATCCATTGTTGTTACTACACCAACCATGTTTTCGGTAATGTGTGTCATATCATACGTCATGATATCAAACAAAAACGTATTGATACGATATGTACCCGCAGTAATAATTGCCGACTGACGTCCTTTACGTCCACCATGATTAAAAAAGGCAGCAGCATCTTGAAAAGAATCACACTCCACTTTACGAGCTAATATAAATCCTGTTTCTAATTCTGCACCATCTTTCGCCACTAATAAACCAATTTTACCTTCAGGGATAACAGTAAAACTTTGTTGTTTAATTTCAAATTGCCACACCCAGTACCAAAAGTAAATTCCTGGTGCTAAGCTTTGCGCTTGAAAACCTGCTTCACCATTTACTGCAATAATTCTACCTGCAGGTAATTCTTTGTTGGCTCCAAATAAAACAAATTTCTTCGTTACAAGTCCAATCTTGTCTTCAGGGATAATAATAATTCCGAACAGTCGGAAAATAAGTTTGTAAAAAATTAAACAAACGATTGGGATGAGTACCCACCAATACTTTAATAAAGCTTCCATAATAGTATATAAATTTAGTAGAGTAAATGTACGTGGTCTTGAAATCGCTTTTAAGATTTTATACCGAATAATTTATGAACCGAGAAACGGCTTTATGAACAAAGAAGAAGATTTTCTAAGCGTCGATTTCACTTACTTTAACAAGAACAAATTTGCAGTTTTCATTACTTGTAATATTAATTTTGTCGCCAACTGTTTTGTTTTCGAAGAGTAGAAAATCTTTTTGATTTAGTAATTGGTCGTTTGCTATTAAGCTACCTTCGAGCAAATATAAACCTATGAATTTACTTTCGTTGTATAAGTATGATTTGTTAGCGTCTGCAGATAGTGTATCAATAGAAAGACTTCCATTCCAGCCGACTTTCATCATTAAATTAAAATCAACCACTTTACCTTTTGCTTTTGTTTCCCATTCTCCATGAAACTCATCACATTGGTATTGTTGTAAAATTTTGTTGTGTTGGTTTTTGTGTTCGATAAAAAGTTCGCCTTGCAATATCATCAGTATGCGCTTGTATCCGGGTAGTTGAGTGAAATTGCTTTCTTCAACTTCAACGGTTGCAGTACTTATTCTGAAATCAAAATTTCGTTCGCTGTATTCAGCTTCTTCAGGATAAATAAATAACTCTGTTGTAGTGCCGCCACTCCAGGTACTTATTTTTTGTTGAGCGTAAGAAGTTAATTGCAAGGTTAATTTATTTTTATTTAAAGATAGATTATTTCTCTTTATCTGCACCAAACTTTGTTGGAAATCTTTGCATTTCGGTTATAGAGTCGGTAAGTGTTATTTGTGTAATGGTAGTGTCACTTAGTCCGCAATAAAATTTAATTTCAAGTCCTTTGTTTGGGTAGAAAAATTTGTAATCTGTTTCGCGCGGGGTGTGAAAGAAATTATCGTGCAGCCCAACTTTTTTCTCTACCATACTTGGTGTATCGGTATATTTTAAGTTATAGGGTAGCGGTTTTTTGTAATCCTCTGGATAAATAACAATGGATTCGGTTTTAAAACTAGAAGTATATTCATCATATGTTTTTTGTAATTCACTTCTTTCTATGTTCATGCCAGCACCTCGCACGCAAATATACATAGAGCCAAACTCATAGTTTAGGTAAGCTGCTGTTGTTGGGTATGGATAATATTCATCCATAGATGTTGTAAATTTAAAATCACCTAATTGTTTAATTACATTTTTCATGCTATCACTAGCAAGGGGCAAACCAATTAAACTATATAAATTATCTCCATCAATATTTACTGCAAATGCTTTTGAAGGTTCTCCAATGTTGAGTGGCATACTAAGCTTATCTTTCTTGCCGCTAAAAAAGCAGGAGGATAGAAGGAGAGTTCCTCCAATAAATAGAATAAAAGGGATTGTGTTTAATCTCATCTGTTTTCTTAACTTTTTTGATTACAAAAGGAAATTTAAAGATAATATAATTTACAAAATGAATATTGATTTTATTTATTTCTAACTTCTTGAATAAACAAAACATTGGCTCCATCGGAGCCTCCTATTTCTATACTACATCAATACTAATGCAGTCAAGCCCCAGCGGGGCGACCTGTTCATTCTTCGAAGTCGAAAAGATATTTCTGGTCGTAACTAATATCAAAGTCTTTAAGTAATTCAAGATACTCTTCTTTAAAACGTTTCTTTGTATGATGTCCTTTCTGATTAAGAATATATTTTGCTACTTTGTCTAAATCCCAATGACCATATGAAAAAGCACCGAAGCCTTCTTGCCAATTAAACTTTCCTTGTATCCAGTTTTGTTCGTTTATGAATTTAGAGTAAGCTGCTTTAATGTCTCTTACTAAATCTGAAATACTTATTGATGGTTTAAAGCCTACTAATACATGTGTGTGGTCGGGCATACAATAGATGGCAATTAATTTTTGACCTCTGTTTTGTACTATACCCGAAATGAACTTTTGCAACTCTTCTCTATTGGTTTCAGAAATAAGATTTTGTCGTCCTTTAACTACGAAGACAATTTGAAGATATATCTGAGTATATGTATTTGCTATACTTACAGGTCGCCCCGCTGGGGCTTAATAGGTTTTTGTTTCTAGTTAGTTAGAAATAGGTTGCCCCGATGGGGCTTTTAATTTACTTTATGTTCGCGTTCGCTCGCCATTGTAGTTTTGTACAAACTATATATTTATACCACAATATTTATAATCTTCCCTGGCACCACAATTACTTTCTTAGGTGCTTTACCATCTAAGTAAGTTCCTGTTTGTTGTAAAGCAAGAATTTCTTTTTCTACATCTTCTTTGCTTAAGCTTAAATCAAACTCCACGTTAAATCTAACTTTACCATTAAACGAAACTGGGTAATTGAAAGATGATTCTTTTACAAACTCCTCGTTAAACATAGGGAACGGGGCAAATGCAATGCTTTCTGTATTACCCAATTTTTCCCAAAGCTCTTCTGTAATATGCGGGGCATAAGGAGAAATTAAAACCAATAGTTGTTCTAAAACTGATTTCTTATTGCATTTTAAATCTGTTAACTCATTTACACAAATCATAAAACTACTTACCGACGTGTTAAACGAAAAACGATCGATATCATCTGTGATTTTTTTAATTGTTTTATGTAGTGTTTTTAATTCGTCTTTTGTTGGAGCTTCAGCGTTTACTTTAGCGCTTCCATCTTCTTGTATATTAAATAATCTCCAAAGTTTTTTTAAGAAACCTGCAACACCTGTAATACCATTCGTATTCCAAGGCTTGCTTAACTCTAATGGACCTAAAAACATTTCGTAAAGGCGTAATGTATCTGCCCCGAATTTCACACAAATGTCATCAGGAGAAACAACGTTCCATTTCGACTTGGACATTTTTTCCACTTCCCATCCACAAATAAATTCGCCATTCTCTTCTTTTTCAAATATTGCTGATTTAAATTCAGGTCTCCATTTTATAAATTCATCAATACTTAGAGTATCATTGTGAACAATATTAACATCAACATGAGATTTTGTAATATTAAAACTGGTCAAGTGAATGTCGGAGTTAGCACCATAAGTTGATGCTATATTTTCTTTTATTACTTTTTCTATTTTGAAATAAGTTTCAGAATCTTTCTTTTCTAATAATTCTGCTATTGATTTAGTGACAAAGATTCTTTTTAACTCATTAAAATCAGTATCTCCAGGTCTAACCAACATTGGAGCAACCCAATAGGTATAATTACTTCTGCCTTGTATCATCCCTTGATTAATCAACTTCTTAGCAGGTTCATCAAAATTTATAAAACCTCTGTCTTTTAAAAACATGGTCCAAAAACGTACATACAACAAATGCCCCGTTGCATGCTCGCTACCGCCTAAATACAAATCAACTTGTTGCCAGTAGTCGACTGCGTTTTTACTTACAAATTCTTTTTCGTTGTTGGCATCCATGTAACGCAAAAAGTACCACGAGCTTCCTGCCCAGCCTGGCATAGTAGTGTGCTCGTATTCAAATTGCCCTTTGTATTTCCAATCCTTCGCACGTGCTAGTGGCGGCTCACCATCTTCAGTTGGTAAAAATTTATCTACTTCAGGTAAACGCAATGGCAATTCATCTTCTGGTAACACATGTGGTACTCCGTTTTTGTAATACACTGGAATTGGTTCACCCCAATAACGCTGGCGACCAAATACGGCATCGCGTAAACGATAATTTATTTTACCTTTACCAATTTCTTTTTTCTCTATTTCTTCAATTGCTTTTTTAATAGCAGCTTTTACTTCAAGTCCGTTTAAGAAATCGGAGTTAATCATTTTTCCTTCTTTCTCGCCCCAAGCATCTTCATCAAATGAATGAGCAGTAGTAGGTTCAATTACTTGCGGAAGCGCTAATCCAAAATGTTTTGCAAATTTATAATCGCGGACATCATGCGCGGGAACTGCCATTACAGCGCCTGTTCCGTAACCGGCCAATACATAATCACCAACCCAAACTGGAATTGGTTTTCCAGTAAACGGATGCTCAACATAAGCACCAGTAAATACACCAGTAATTTTATTTACATCAGCTTGGCGCTCGCGTTCGCTTCTGTTTTTTGCTTTAATAACGTATTCATCAACTGCAGCTTTTTGTTCAGCTGTTGTAATTTCAGTTACTAATTCATGCTCAGGTGCAAGTGTTACAAACGAAACTCCGAAAATGGTATCAGGGCGAGTGGTGAACACTTCGATGGTTTTAGCCTCTCCCTCCGCCTCCCTCTCCACGGGAGAGGGAATCGATGCTACTCGAGATTTAATAGAAGCTAAAACAGTATCGTGGTCGTTTAACACTTGTTCGTTTGTAAAGCGAATAACTTCAAAACCTAACTTGTTTAATACATCAGTTCTTGCAGCATCTCTTTCTTGTGTTGAATTATGAATTTCACCATCAACTTCGATAATCAAGTTTTTTTCAATGCAAATAAAATCTGCAATGTAAGTTTAGATTGCATGTTGTCTTCTAAACTTAACACCCAAATTTTTATTTCTTACACTTTGCCACAAGGCATCTTCAGCCTCAGTTTGTGGTTGTCTATTCTCACGCGCAAATTGTTTAAGTAATGTATAGATTTCAGCATTGGCAGTCTGCCAAGAAAACCTATCCCCCTTCTCCCGTGGAGAAGGACCGGGGATGAGGCTGAATCTCAGACTCGACCCCTCACTTCTTCCTATCCAATATCTCTGCGCTTCTTTTAAACTATCTGTCCAATCAATTTTATCTAATCCATCTAACAAACGTTGAGAGTATGCAGTAATACGCATGCTCCATTGTTTCATTAATTTTCTTTCTACTGGATATCCACCACGCTCACTAACTCCGTCTTTTACTTCATCATTGGCAAGCACTGTTCCTAAAGCGGGGCACCAGTTTACATAAGCTTCACCTAAATAAGCAATACGAAAATTCATTAAAATTTCGCTGCGCTTTTTCTCAGGAAAGTTTTTCCAATCATTAGGAGAGAAGGCAGTTAATTCTTTTTCAATTTCTCCAGTTAAAATATCATGTGTTAATCCTTTAAAACCTTCTGTATCGAAAATATGCATCAAGGTTTCAATTGCTTCAGCTTTATTAGTGCGTGGGTTGTACCAGCTGTTGAACAACTGAATAAAAATCCATTGCGTCCATTTATAATATTCAGGGTCAGAAGTTCTTACTTCTCTGTCCCAATCAAATGAAAAACCAATTTTGTCTAGTTGCTCGCGGTAACGTGCAATGTTTTGTTCGGTTGTAATTGCAGGATGTTGCCCCGTTTGTATTGCATATTGCTCAGCAGGTAAACCAAATGAGTCGTAACCCATTGGATGCAATACATTAAATCCTTTATGACGTTTGTAACGAGATACAATATCAGAAGCAATATAACCCAGCGGATGACCTACGTGTAAGCCTGCTCCAGATGGGTAAGGAAACATATCTAATACATAGTATTTTGGTTTTGAACCATCATTACTTGCTTTAAATGTTTTATTAGTAGCCCAGTTCTTTTGCCACTTCTTTTCTATCTCCGTAAAATTGTATTCCATAAGTCAAAAATAAGAGGTCGAATTTACGAAAAATAGGGGTTTCGGGGCTCATTTTTTAAGAAAATGATTACATTTAAACTATATAAATTATTGCATGAATAAAATAGTAAAACTGTTGCTTGTGTTTTTAATTACTGGTTCTTCTTTGTTTGCACAAAAGCAAAGGAAGATAGATAGTTTAAAAACGATGCTTTCGGGCAGTATTCATGATACAATAAGAACAAAAACATTAAATGCTTTAGCAAAATTGTATTGGACAAATAATCCAGATACCGCAATGGTATTGGTTCTTCAATCAGAAAAAGTAGCCGAAAAATTGAAGGATAAAAAGTACCAATGTATTACAACAATTTACAAAGCATATATAATTTCGGCACTAGGTAATTATGATAGTGCTATTGTAGTTTACCAGCAAGCAATTGATTTATCTAAAAAAAATAAAAAGGATAAACCACTTGGGCAAGCATTAACCGCTTTAGGTAATGTGTATAATATTATTGGCGATTATGATAGTGCAATTAAATATTATATGGAAGCCTTAACAATTCAGGAGCGACTGGCAGATAAAGTTGGAATGGCAAAAACTTATAATAGTTTGGGTGTTTTGTTCGAGTGGCAAAAGGATTATAAAAGTGCGCTTAACTACCATAAACAAGCCTTCGTAATAAAAACGGAATTAGAAGATTCTGTTGAAATGGCAACATCTTTAAATAATATGGGAATTGTTTATGAATCGATGAAGGATACGGAGAATGCATTAAAGCATCACCTACAATCATTGGAAATTAGGAAACTTATTGATGATAAGAATGGTTTGATTATGTCCTACACAAATTTGGGAAATATTTATTCTCATAATAATAAATCAAAAGAGGCAATTGATTTTTTAAGTAAGGCTTATGCCTTAGCAATTGAAATAAAAGATAGACTTAATTTGGCTAGAGTTGCCTTTGATTTGGGAAATCATTACTTTATAATTAAAGAGTATGAGAAGGGAGTAAAATATATTTTGGAGGCTGAGGGGATTTCAGAGGAAATGGAGATTAAAGAATTACAGAGAGATGTTTATAAAGAGCTTTCAGATTATTTTATAATGAAGAAAGATTACAAGGCTGCTTTGGATTATTCCTTAAAGTATAGAGATGTAAATGATAGTTTGTACAATGAAAATAAAACAAAGGAGATACAAGGTTTAAATTCGAAATACCAAAGTGAAAAGAAAGAACAAGAAATAAATTCGCTTAATCAACAAAGTAAAATTCAGCAATTGGATATTAAGCAAAAGAGAACATCTATGTACTCTTTGTTTGCAGGAGTTTTGTTGTTAATATTAATCGCAATCATTTTATTTAATAGAAATAGAATTAAGCAAAAGGCGAATAAAGAATTAGCCGAAAAAAATAATTTGATTGAACATCAAAAGCATCTTGTTGAAGAAAAAAACCATGAAATTACCGATAGTATTAATTACGCTAAACGTATTCAAACTGCTTTGCTGCCTTCAGAGGATTCATTTAAAGAATTAATCCCGCAATCCTTCGTTTTATTTAAACCAAAGGATATTGTTTCCGGCGATTTCTTTTGGATAAATGGAAAGGATAATTTTATTTTTTATGTAGCTGCTGATTGCACCGGGCATGGTGTTCCAGGAGCATTTATGAGTATGTTAGGAACCTCGTTTTTAAATGAAATTATTAATGAAAAAGATGTTATTGAACCTGGCGATATTTTGGATTTATTGAAAATAAAAATCATCAAATCACTAAAGCAAAAGGGTGAAGTGGGTAGCAATAAAGATGGAATGGATATGGTACTTTGCAGGATAGACACTTCAAAAAACGAATTAGTTTTTGCTGCAGCAAATAATCCTTTATGGTTATTAAGAGATGGTGAAATAATTGAATACAAAGCCGATAAACAACCTGTAGGTATTGGTTCAGAAGGATTTGAGCATTTTAATCAACATACTATCCAATTACTAAAAGGCGACTTAGTTTATACTTTTAGTGATGGTTATGCAGATCAATTTGGTGGACCTAAAGGAAAGAAATTTAAGTACAAACAAATGGAGGAAATTATACTTGCAAATGCGAACGAATCAATGGAATTCCAAAAGAATGGTTTGGATGAGCGTTTTGAAAAGTGGAGAGGTGAATTGGAGCAAGTAGATGATGTTTGCATCATTGGAGTGAAAATATAAAGATAAGGCTTCAATTATGAAGCCTTATCTTTTTAAAACGGAGTTAATAACTAGCCGGGTCTAAAATTTATAGGAAGATTAAAATAAACAGGAACAAAGTTATTTCCTTGTTTGCCAGGCTTCCATTTTGGCATTCCTCTTACAACTCTTAATGCTTCTTTTGATAATCCTTCACCACCAGTAACTCCTTTTAAAACTTCAGCAGTTGAGATGGACCCATCCGCATTTACAACAAATTTCACAAATACTCTTCCGCCAATTCCTGCTTCTAATTCCATTTGAGGATATTTGGTGTTGTTTTGAAGGTAAGTCATTAATGCATTTATTCCACCAGGAAATTCCGGCATTACTTCTGCAATTGCTATGGGCTCCACTATCGTTACGGAGGGTGTCGCAACCACTGTAATTGTGCTTGTGCCTGGTCCAACTGCATTTGGATCAATAACATTGCTTGTGTCGCCAGTGGAAGTTACTAAACTTAAACTAGTGTTTGGGTTGATTGGTTCAATAGGTTCGTTTGTAAATACTGTACTAATTGCAGTTGAAGCTGGACCCGAAGCTGATTGTTCGATTTTTTGTTCAGGTTGTTCAATTGGGGTAACATCAATTGGTACAATGGTTTCAATTTGTTCTGCAAATGTTACCTTCTCAATTGGTTTTTCTTTAAAATAGTTATTGTAAGCTAAAGAAGAACCAACTAACAAAAGTAAAGAGGATGCAACTATTGTTAAAGCTTTAATCACTGTGTCGTTGTATGCATTTCTAATTGCATATGCGCCGTAATTTTTGTTCTTGTTTTCAAAAATCATGTCTAACATGTTTTCTGGATTGCTGTTGTAAGTTTTCATACTACATTTTTTTAAGGTGATTAATAAAATAAGTAAAGCGCTTTACTATCTTTCGATTTTTAGTGTTGCGCAGCACTTCCAATCAATCGACAATTCAAAAGTATATATAGCACATTCATAAAACTACATTCATCTGTGATGTGGCAGCAACTATTTTTTAAGTGGTAGCTTTTAGGTGATATTTGGTAAGAACAGATATTGAGTTGTTGAATTAATGAGTTATTGAATTTATTATCAATTGTATGAAAATTATTTCTCACTAAATTCATTTGACTTGTAAATCAATAATTCAAGGGAATCTCAAGTGATTCATTTATCGAGGCGAACAAAAAATTAAAACGTAGTGTGCTACGGCACATGAGGCTTTAAATTTTGAAGTTCAACGATGAGAAATGGATTAATTGAGATTCCCTTAAAAGAAAGCGCGTACTTGTGCTCCACCAATATGTATGATGCGGTTTCCAGGGGATTTACGTCCTTCGTAATTAAAGCTTATTTGCAAATAAGCACTTAGGTTTTGTTGGTAATTAAGGTTCCAAGTAAAGTTATCTCCTGGTTTTAAGGAGTTCAACATTTCGAAAGCAATTGGTGAGTTTAATACATCATTGTATGAAATTCGTAAATAATCGGCACGCAGTATAAAACTTCCTTTTGATAGTTTGTTGTATTTTAATTCAAGTAAAATATCATCAATACTTGCTTTTTGATTGCCATATTCTTTTGCGTTTTTTTTCTCACTTCGTTTGTATCCAATGCTTGTTCTAAAGGCTGTGTTAGGTTGATAAGAAATACGCGGCTCTGTTTCATAAAACTCAATATTATAATTTCTGTTACCTAAATAGGCGGCAAAAGAGTTTTTGTTTCCTGCAGTTGAATTAGTAAAAAATCCCCAAGCTTTGGTAAAGTTAATTCGTGTTCTTAATTCGTGTTGTATGGTTGCTCTGCTTTCTAATCCATTTACTAAAAGTTGCTTTATTTTATTGTCCTGGTAATTATAATCAAAACCACCAATAGCAGAGTTTTGATTGAAGAAAAATGCTTGTCTAAATGATGAGTTGTTACTCATTAATGTTGAATCGGGAATGCTAGTGTCAAATGGATTGTAAATCCTGTCGTTACTAGTTGCAATCGATTTGTTATCTGTTCTGTAAACTGTTTGTGTTGAAAAGCGCGACATGAGTTTAACAAACTTATTCGACTTTTCATTTTTAAATACGCTTGGTCGCAAATAAATACTTCCACTAAATTGATTGTGTGCCGCTTTTACATAGCTATTAGTTGGCGTAAATATTTTAATGAATGTTGCTTGGTCGGTGTATTGGGCAATTTCAAATTCGTTTAGTTCTTTAATTCCGTTTCCATTATAATCATTCCAATAATATTGTCCTTGCCCCGCTGCAACTTGTATAAAAGAATATTCTTTGCGTTGCTCTAATCCATATCCAATTTCGTAGAAAATATTTCCTTGAATAAATCCTTTCCAAATTTTTGGAGCATATTCTAATCTACTTAATAAAGTATTATCTGGTTTTGTGCTAATTAAAAGTGAATCTAATATTTGTAACTGACGATAAATTACCGTTGTTTTTATTGTGTGATTTCTAATGCTATTGATGTCAGCGCTAAATCCATAGTTTTGCGCATAAGCGGTTGATTTAAGCCTGTTGCCACTTGCTTTTTTATCTGTACGCTCACGATAAAAAATTTTAAATACGTTTCCAGTTGTATCTGCTTTGCTAATGTTTCCTTCACGTTCCCAAAAAGCATAACTATTGGCGAGCACCGAATCTTTTGATTTATAGTTGAATTGGTTTTGTTCTAACTCATCAATGTAACCGAAAGCAACTTTCCTAAAAACATATTTTGCATTTGTTTTGTGTCGATAAAATTGCGTGTTAGTATTTGTGAATTTATCTTTTGATTGCAAGTATGTTGGATTAAACTGAATGCTTAATGGTCCAACTAAATAACTGTTCATTAATTGATGACGGAAACCTTCGTAATTGCCTTCTTCAATAAAAGCATTTCCAGTATAAATGCTTTTCATTTTTCCTTTTATATCAAAACCAATTTGAGCGCCTGCAATGTGCTGAATGTTTTTGACCGAGTCGTTTCTTCTGTTCCAATCACGTGTAAATTCGATGGCTCTAAAACGCTCTATTTGCGAAAAATGTTTGTCGATTACTTCGTAAGAAGCATTTGTAATGATAAATGATTTTGTTTGTGAGCTATCTGTTTTTTTTATTTCGAATTTTTTATCAAAATTTATTTTACCTCCGTAGCCTTTGTCATCATTACTGTTGGCAGATGAAAAAGTATTGATGTCATTTTTGGTGAGTGCACCTTCCCAAGTTATTGCCCCGTTCTTTTTTAGTTTGTATGCGCCAGTGGTTACATACATTTGTTTTTGTTTGGGCGTAACAATAATTACAATAGGTTCATAATTCCCTTGTTTAATTCCTAAAATAGGTTCTGTCCATTGGTATACTTTTCCATTTGCCAAGCTTTGTATTTGTTTGTAATTTCCATTTCCTTCGCCAACATAACTAAAGCGTACACGATAAGCAGTGTCGGGCGATGTAGAATATTTATAAATTGGATACGTGCCACTTGCAGCTATGGAATCTAATTTGTCATAAAACACTTCGGTAGTATTAAAGTCGGAAACGCTTGCGCCATCTGTAATTGCCAAGCTTAATGTGTCACCAATGTTTCTTAAAAGTAATTTTTCGCTTGCACTTAACTCTTGTTGAAAGGGTTTGTTTTTATTGTCTTGTTCGCTAAAAATATGAAATCCTAAATCTAAATTTGTCGATTGATATTCTTCTCCAATATAATATAGCGAACGGTTGTAATTTCTTTCTGAGTATTGAAATTCAACCGTGATACGTTTATCTTTTGTAATAATTTGTTTTGCTGTAAATGTAATTTCCGAAGTGTTATAATCAATTACATACTCATTCTCTTGCCCACGTTGTACAAGCTTTCCATCAATGTAAACTTTTTCCGTTCCAGATAAAACAATAATAAATAATTCGTTATCTGCTCCTCGTAAACGATAAGGACCTTGGTTGTTTTCAATTCCTATAATAGTATTACGCGCAAACTTTCCTCTTGAAATTGCTCCCGATACTTTAGTGCTAAGTTTGGAAGTTTTTATTGCATTTGAATCTAAAACAAAATTGTTTTCGAAATATAAACCTTGGGTGCGTTTGTAATAATTCATGAAATAACTCTTTGGCCGGCTCAACTGAAAATCACCCATAATAAGTTTATTGTTATCATCGCTTAGCTGAATAAAAACCTTATCAAACTCCTGTAATTGCTGTGTATTTCCGTCGGGTTGAATTGGAATGTTATTATCCGTTGCAGCTAATACCAAATCAATATCGTTACTTAATTTACCTGCAACTTGCAAATTCATATTTGAATTTACAACAACATCTTGGTTGTTTCCAAAACTAATTCCACGTGATATACTACCGTTTTTACTTAATCCATCATTTTGGAAAATAGGAGTAATAGGATTAATTGCATTGTAATTAATAATAAATGGATTTTGCCCCAAACTTTGATCTCTGTTAAGCATTGAGATGTCCTTATTAAAATGTTCCTTATTAAAATTAATAGGATACACTTTGTAAGATATGCGAACGCTATCGCTAGTGTTTTTTAAAATCAGAAAATTCTTTTTAGAATCGAAAATATAATCTTTGTTAGAAATTAATTTGTTGCCACTTGTAATAATTAAACTTCCATCGACAATACTTAACGAATCTAAAAAAATTGTGTCTTTACTTGCTTTTAAAAATAAGTTGCGTTGAGAGCCGGTTTGCGCTTTAACTTGTATTACTACAATAAAAAAGAATAGTATGGCTTTTATATACTTCAACACTTAATAGGGATAACGCAATTTAAAAATACAAAATTGTGTAAATTATATGTAATAATAGGCAATTTGCGAATTCTGTTTAAATTTGGAAAAATTAAATTGCAATGCGCAGAATTATAACTTATAACGTAAATGGCATAAGAGCCGCAATGGGAAAGGGACTTATTGATTGGATGAAGAGTACTGACCCAGATATTTTATGTGTTCAGGAAATTAAAGCAAGCCCCGAACAAGTTGGTGTGTTTGAGTTTGAGGAGATGGGTTATCATCATTATTGGTATCCGGCACAAAAAAAAGGGTACAGCGGAGTTGCTATTTTTAGCAAGCAAAAGCCTGATAATGTTGTTTATGGTTGTGGTATAAAGGAATATGATGATGAGGGAAGATTTATTCGTGCAGATTATGGTGATATTTCGGTGATCAGTGTTTATCATCCAAGTGGTAGTAGTGGTGATGATAGACAAGCATTTAAAATGAAGTGGCTGGCAGATTTCGCGAATTACATTGAAGAATTAAGAAGCGAACGACCAAAATTGATTATTTCGGGCGATTACAATATTTGTCACAAAGCAATTGATATTCACAACCCAAAATCAAATGCAAATACATCTGGTTTTTTACCCGAAGAGCGCGATTGGTTTGATAAATTTGTTGATTTGGGATACATTGATACTTTTCGATTTTTTAATCAGGAACCGCACCAATATTCTTGGTGGAGTTACCGTGCCGGTTCAAGGGGCAAAAATTTGGGTTGGCGCATAGATTACAATATGGTTACCCAAAATTTGGAGAAAAATCTAAAGCGGTCGGTTATTTTAAATCAAGCGATGCATTCCGATCATTGCCCTGTTATGTTAGAGATTGATTTTTAAGTAGTTAATATTTACCTTTGATGTAATAAATAGTAGCTTTTTTGCAGAATTCACTTATATTTGCACTTGGCAAAATTATAGTAAACCGATTACTTTCCATTTATGAAAAAAATTATAGCATTAGCACTGGCAGTAAGCATCTTCGCTTCATGCGGAGGAGATAAAAAAGAACAAACTTCAACCGAAGCAAAAGGTGGAGTTTATTACGGTGGAGTTTTTAGAATGAATGAGTTAGAAGATTTCAAAAATCTTTATCCATTATCTACAATTGATGTTGGTTCACATCGTATTGCTAATCAAGTTTATGAAGGTTTAGTTAAATTAAATCCAGCTGATTTATCTGTTGTTCCTGGTGTTGCTTATCGTTGGGAAAGTAATGAAACTCAAGATGTATGGACATTCCATTTACGTGCAGGCGTTAAGTTTCACGATGACCCTTGTTTTGCTGATGGAAAAGGAAGAGTAGTTACTGCTCAAGATTTTAAATATTGTTTTGATAAATCGTGTGAGGCAAGTGCAAATAACTCCGCATTTGATATCACATTCAAAAATAAAGTAAAAGGTGCTAACGAAGCATTTGCTGCATCAAAATTAAGTAAGAAAGAAGAAAATGTTACGGGTGTTGTTGTTGTAAACGATTCTACCTTAACTATTTCATTAACTACTCCAAATGCAGAGTTTTTAAATGTATTATCAACTCCAGGTTGTTATGTTTACCCTAAAGAAGCATTCGTAAAGTACGGTGTTGATATGAGAACTAAGTGCGTTGGTACTGGTCCTTTTATGGTAAAAACAGTAAAAGAGGGTGAAGTTGTTATCCTTGAAAAAAATAAAAATTATTGGGGTGTTGATGAGCACGGTAATCAATTACCGTATTTAGATGCGATTAAATACACTTTCATTAAAGAGAAAAAATCTGAGATGTTAGAGTTTCAACGTGGTAATCTTGATATGGTGTTCCGTATTCCTATCGAGATGTACAAAGAGATTATGGGTGACTATCAAAATGCAAACGCTCGTAAAACAGATTTCGAAATACAAACTACTGCTGCTTTAGCAACAAACATGTATGGTCTTTTAGTTACAAGTCCAGGCTTTGCTAAAAAGGAAGCACGTTTAGCTTTCAACTACGCAATTGATAGAAATAAAATTGTTGATTTTACATTACAAGGTCAAGGTGTTGCAGGTATTTACGGTGTTATTCCTCCAGTTGAAGCATTTAAAAAAGCTGGTCTTGATTTCGATGGAATTACTGGTTATACTTATGATGTTGACAAAGCGAAAGCATATATGAAACAAGCAGGTTATCCTGGTGGAGCTGGTTTCCCTAAAATCACATTAACTATTAATAGTGGTGGTGGAGAGCGTAACCAACAAGTTGCTGAAGTAATTCAAAAAATGTTAGAAGAAAATATTGGGGTAAAAGTTGAAATTAATGTTGTTCCTTTTGCAGAACAAATTGATGGAATGCAATCAGGAAAACAAGAGTTTTTCCGTACAGCTTGGATTGCTGATTACCCAGATCCTATTTCTTTCTTATCATTGTTCTACGGTAAAAATGCACCTACATCACCTGAAGAAAAGTCGTTCATTAATTTCTCTCGTTTTAAAAGCGATGTATTTGATGCTAAATTTGAAGCAGCAGTTAGAGAAATTGATCAAGCTAAGCGCTATGCATTGTTTAAAGAATGCGATCAAATCTTAATTAATGAAGGAGCTTTAATTCCTTTGTTTTATGATGAGAACGATCGTTTAGTACAAAAGAATGTTCGTAATTTTCCAATAAACGCAATGGAGTACAGAGATTTTTCTAAAGTGTATATTGTACCAAAAGATAAAATGAACACTGCTAAAAAATAAAAATTAAACAGCCCCGATTCGGGGCTGTTTTTTTATATGTTAATTTTATTATGAATAAAATACTTTCTTGTTTGTTAGCTACTAGCATTGTTTTCAGTTCTTGTTCAGAAAAGGAAAAAGATGCCAAGTCTTATTTTGATGAAGTGATTTCCAAAACAGATTCAGTTGTTGTTGTGTTTAATAGTTTTATTGATGGCTCAACTTATTTTCAAGTTGATTCGTTAAATAAGTCAATAACTAAAATTGACGCAACCATTAAAGAACAAGGCGCATTAATTGCCAATATGGAAGACTACAAAGGCGATGCTGCTATAAGAATTGCTGCCATTACGTTTATCAATCAATTAAGCGAGGTAAGCAATAGTGAGTTTAAAAAGATGGTAAATATTTGTTCTATTTCTGATGCTATTTCTGAACAAGAAAAAAGTAGTAAGATAGATTCCTTGGCATCGGTGATGGGATTAAAAGTAAATATGGCAAGCAAACCATTTATTAAAGCGCAAACAGAATTTGCAGCAAAAAATAGTATCAAATTGAATTTCGATTATGAAATTGCACCAGCAATGAAAAATGAGCTGGATACTACTGTACTTGTAAAATAAATTTACAGAACTAAACTAGTATTTTGCCCCACCAATTCCAATCTTTTCAATCGGATGCCAAGTAGTTTTTATTTCTTGCAAATCCATAATTAAATATGGGTTTTGACTTTCAGCTTTTGTCCAATCCTTTTGCCAAAAGAAAACACGCTTTACATTTAAAGAGCCATTTTCTGCAACTAATTTTTGTTCAGCTGCATTTGTTCTGCAATAAATCATTGCATTAACATCCATGTGAGAAGCAAAATGACTGTGAAGCTCTTTGCTATTTCCAGTTAAAATATTTACAACGCCACCAGGTAAATCGCTGGTTGCTAAAACCTCTGCAAAGGTAACCGCACATAATGGTTTGCTTTCGCTTGCTAAAACTATACAAGTGTTACCGCCTGCAATTATAGGAGCAATAACAGAAACTAATCCTAATAAAGAACTTTCTTCATCTGCAATAGCCGCAATAACACCCATTGGTTCAGGAACCGAGAAATTAAAATGAGAAGAAGCTACAGGATTTACTGAGCTGTATATTTGTTGGTACTTATCACACCAACCTGCATAATAAACTAAGCGGTCGATAGAAGAGCTAACTTCTTCTTCAGCTTGTTTTGCTTTTACACCTTGAGAAACTAATTCCTTTACGAATTGTTCTTTTCTTCCTTCCAACATTTCAGCAATGCGGTAAAGAATTTGTCCACGATTAAATGCTGCGCGCTCACTCCATCCAGAGAAAGCTGAACGTGCCGCGCTTACCGCGTTTCTATAGTCTTTTCTGCTGCTTAAGCAAATATTGGCTATGGTTTCGTTTTTCGAATTCATAAGTGGATAATATCTTCCGCTTTCAGTTCTGGGGAACTGACCGCCGATGAATATTTTGTAGGTCTTTAAAACTTCTATTCTGCTCATAATATTGTTTAGTAAAAGTAATGATTTAATGCTTAATCAACAAGAAAAAATTATGTTTAAAATTATTAATTATAGCCGATAAATTAATGAGGAAATAATGTAAAAATCACTTATACTTGTTACTTTAAAACCCAGTGTATATGAAGCATTTAATTTTACTTCTTTTAGTTTTTAGCTCTCTTTTTTCTTTTTCTCAAGGAAAAAAAAAGGTAGACGATACTCCTAAAGAAGTTAATCTGGAAGATTTAAACAAAGCATTAATTCACGAATTAAATATTTATCGTGCAAAATTGGGAGTTGATTCGGTTGATATTATGCCGCAATTAACTACAGCTGCCGAAATGAGTGCTATTGCAATGGCTAAAGTTGAAAAGGCAGATTTAAATGCAGCGCCTAAAACCACTCCAAAGTATCTTAAAAAAGCAGGTTGTACCAATAAAGGTGTTGAATATGTAATCTCAGTTTTATTAGGAAAAGGAAAAGCAACAAACGATATTAAAAAATTAGTTTCGATAGCAAGTACTAAGTGGAACGGGAAAAAGGAAAAGGCAATTTTAATGGACCCATCTTATGTGTATGCAGGTATTGCTACACGTATTGATGAAAAAAGTAAAAAGGTTTACATCTCCATCATCATGGGAAATTTTCAAACTTTTAATTCGGGTGCGAAAAAGAAAAGTGAATTGAAAGTTCCGTTTAATACAAAATCGAAAAAATTAAAAGAACCTGATGCTAAAAAATGTAAGAACTGCGATAAGTTTAAAGATTTTGAAGCAATACGAAATAACCTGTATGTTGAGAATGGAAAAATTTATTTGAAGTACGATAATATCAAAAATCTTAAAAAATTATTAAAGAAACCAACTGATGGTTTAGCTGTGGATATTGTGCAAAAGGAACAGTACAGCAAAACCGAATACAATATTATGGACAACAGCGTGCGCAATAAAGGTGTGATGCAAAAGGTTGTTTATAAAGATAAACTATTCGCAAAAAATTTAATTAAGCCCGATAAAAAAGCAAAGAAACCGCAAAAAATAAATAAGTTATTGGTTGAAATGGGAAAATTCCCGGCAGGAATTACAGGTTCGTATGAATTAAATTTATTAGTGGTACAAGATAATTTTGTGTGTAAAACTATTTTGCGTTCATATACCGAGCAGGGCGATCAGGAATCAAATACCCCAATAGAGCTTCTTCCATCAACCGAAAGCATTGCCGCTCGTAACCCGCCATTTGAGCCGCGTTCAGAAAGTACGATTTTGAATTTTATGATTCCTTTTGAAAAAAACAAATCAGAATTTAAACCTGAGGACATTAAACCATTTTTAGATGCTTTACAAGAGCCTGATTTTATTATTGATGGTTTATTTATTTACGCTTATTCATCTATCGAAGGTGATTCGGTGGCGAATATGAAACTACAACGTAAGCGTGCAGAAAGTGTTACCAATGTTTTGCAAAGTATGCAAACAAATAAAATTACACCTTCCATTATTACTAACGATTCGTGGAATTTATTTCAACTCGAAATGGAGGATGGTAAGTTTGATCACTTAACAAAAATGAGTAAGAAACAAGCCATTAAGGAAATTAATACGAAAAGTGGCTTAGTGCAGGAGTTAGAGCCGTTTTTAGCTAAACAACGTTTTGCGCAAATTGTAATGGATGTTACTTATGATATTACGGGTGATAAAGAACAAAAGTTTTCGGTAGTACAATTTAATCGTGCTGTAAAAGGAGGCAATAACAAACAAGCATATAAGATTATGGATTTTATTCATAAGCGTACGGTTGCAAATAAATATACAAAAGATGCATGGGATGACTTACAAATACCAGCCGAAGCAAAGTACTCAGGTATTTTGATGAACAAAGTTTATTATGATTATGCCGAGCACGGTAAAGTAATTGATGAAGACCATTATGCCGAGATTCAAAAAATCGAAAAGTTAGATCCAAACAATCACATTGTAAACTTTAATTCACTCTTATGTAAAGTAAATTTGGATACAACTATTGGAACTCTTGCTGAACAAAAAGCAATGCAAGAACGTATTGATGCTTTGTATAAAACTGAAATTCCTCACAATATTATTAATGGTTTAAATGTAGAGTGGCAATTTAAGTTAATGGATGCCCTTGATACTGTGGATGGATCGGAAGCGCAGGTAGAAGCTATTATTAATAAAATAAAATCATTCTATAATTTCAAAGATGGTACTTGGCAAAATGCACTTAAACTATCTTATGCTTTTTGTAGAGCGAAGGATTATAAATTTGCATCTACTATTTTAGAGCCTTATTTATTCCCAGAGAAAGAAAAAGTTCCACCACAACCATCACATTTGCCTATTGGTTCAAACATGGAAAAGGTTGTGTTTGCATATCTTTCGATGGCTTCGCATGTGCCCGAAAAGTTTTTCTCGCGTAATTTTAGTGAAGCAATGTTAAGAGCAAAAACATTAATCAAGATAGATACTGCAAATTATTTGGCGACCCATTCATGAGTTTCCAAGTATTGGATAACCCAAAAATTAAGGCAGATTATTTTGAAGCTGGGTGCCCGAAGTAAATGTGGGAATTACGGATAATTGAAAATATAGATAACAGCATAAAACCTAATACAATCTTGCAAAAATTGCAAGATTGTATTAGAAAAGTTGATAGTATAAGTAAGTTATAGCCAATGGTAGGACGACCGTGCAAACGACAAACGACCGACCTGAAATTTAAACAAAAGCACAAAGACAAACCATTTTGACAGGTACCAACATAGAGACCATATTTCAATCGGACAACGGTAAGCCGACACCCCTACGCTTCAGTTTTTTATTTTCCCCACCGCCTTTTTTAATTCAATTTTAGCCAACCGCATTTGGCACTGGTTTTGCCACAGCCCTTCAAAACCAAAGCAAATTTTCCCACCCAAAAGATTTTAGAGCGACACACTTTGGCGTTTCAGTTCTACTTTTGTTGCAGAAATTAGAAACATAGAAAGTATGCAAACAATAATTTAACACTTAGCCCAACAACTGAGAGACCTTTTGAACTTGCTAAGACATCAGCAAAATGACTATTTCAGAAGTTTTTGCAGAACGGAAAGGTTCATACCTCAATGAGTTTACTTTATTTGTTGCTCACTTTAATTCAATCCCAAACTTTATTCATGAAGTTGACATTGACTGCAAAAAAGCCACCAACTGGTTCGCTGAAAATTATAAATCAGAAACCAAAGACTTCTATTATGACAAACGGTATTTCAACAGAAGCAAAAAAGCTGAAATTGATGATATTTTCTATTTCCTATATGATGACTTGATTGTTGACTTTGACACAAATTGCTCAACAGTTCGGTTTTTATATCGTAAAACAGAGCTTTCAAAGGTTGAGGAAATTGTAAATGCTATTCACAAATTCAAAAAAAGAAAACAAAAGCAAAAACCCGAAATATCGTTGCTTGTAAACAGCATATCTGGCATCGAAACAAAATCTTTACAAATCACTAAGCCCAAATTAAGTATTGAAGATAATTACAACGAAGACTTTAAAGAAATTCATCGAACTATATTAAAAAGACTTTCTCGTAAAAACGATAAAGGATTGGTATTACTTCATGGAAAACCAGGAACAGGAAAAACATCATACATCAGATACTTAATTGCCTCTTTAAAAAGGATGTTATTTTCTTACCTCCAAATATGGCGAGTGCCATTACAAACCCAAGTCTTATTTCAATTCTCATAGACAATCCAAATTCAGTTTTTGTAATTGAAGATGCAGAAAACATTGTTGTTGATAGAGAAAAGGACGGCAGTTCGCCAGTTTCAGCATTATTGAATATTTCTGATGGCTTACTTGCAGACTGTTTGAACGTTCAAATAATCTGCTCCTTCAATACAGACATTTCAAAATTGACAGTGCCTTGATGAGAAAAGGACGATTGATTGCAAAGTATGAATTTAAAGAATTAGAAATTGAAAAAGCCCAACAGCTTTCAAATAAATTAGGCTTTGATACAAACATCAACAGTTCAATGACTTTAACATCAATATACAACCAAGACGAAAAAGATTTTCAACAATCAAGAAAACCCAATCCAATAGATTTCAAGCAATAAACAAAACAGGTTAGCCGAAAACTGAACAGAGTAGGCATTAAAATAAAAAGTAAAACATGATTTCAGATGTAAGAGAAAAAGGAAGCCTCATTGAAGTGTATGATGCAAACAGCAAAGAATTTCATACATGAGTGCAGGAGCAAGAACTTGTTGGTGTAGCAAGTATTTCTTTGTAATTATCAACGGTTCGTTAATTGAAGTGTATGACGAAAAATGCAAAACGTATTTCATACATGAGCCAAGGAAGCAAAATGGTAAGAGGTGCAGCAGCACACGTTTACAGTTAAAAACGGTAGCCTTATTGAAACCTAGATGAAATTGCAAGAATAAGTTCAAAGTGCTTATTTTACACCGCCAAGATTTTGAAACGCACAAGGCAAGCGTTGGAGCATTTGTCAAGTTGGTTTGGTTCTGTAGAAAATCAAATTATTACAGAGCAGTTATCAATTTTGGTTCAACCACCGATAATTATTACTGGAATAACTTCATTGATATTCACGGAATTTCTCCCCGAACAAACGGCAGATGCTCCAACATTTGATAAAATTTGGCACCTTATTGAGCCATTCATTAAAAATCAAAATGTTGTGGCTCACAATGGATTTGCTTTTGACTTCCATTGCTTAAAACAAACTCTAGAATACTATGAAATTTTATCACCTGAATTTACGGACATTGCACTTCAAAATTTACGGAGAAAATTTGCTTCACTTTGCAAGCAATTAAAATCAACTTAAACCATCACGATGCTTTGAGTGATGCTAAGGCTGTGCTGAACTTTTAAAATATACATCTATAATAAAAATAAAGAATGACAATAGACAAATCATTTTCAATCAATGCAAAAACTTGCACCCTAAAATACAACTCTCAGAAAAATGGAGAAACTATTTTTGCAGATAATATAAAATATATAATCCCAATTTATCAACGACCATATTCTTGGACAGACGAACAGATAAGAAAATTTTTATCCGACATTTTTTTAGGCTACTGGGGTAGTGACGGAAATATAATTAAAGAGCCAATGTTCATTGGAACAATGCAATTAGCTGAGAAGGATTTAGAAAGAAAAGAACAGCAAGTTATTGACGGACAGCAACGTTTGACGACTTTTTTAATTCTATTGAAAGTTTTAAAAATGGAGTTCCCAAATTGCGAAGAATTAGAATCCATTCACTTTGATTGGTTAGAAACAAAGTCAATAACGGAACACAGCAAAAGGATTTTAATCAACTGTTATCATTCAACACATTTGAAGAGTATAATTTAATCTAAATACCTATGTAAATAACGCAATTTTATAAGGAATATTCTAATTGAGTTAATTGCAGAAGGACAAAAAGTTTCTGAGAATGAAACCGAAGAACCCTTCAATGCTGATGATTTTACAAACTACATTCTTAGCAAAATATACTTTGTAGTAATTGAAACACATGCTTCACTATCCAAAACATTACAAATTTTCAACGCTATAAATACCACAGGACTTGACTTAAATGGTGGTGACATTTTTAAATTAAGAATGTATGAATATCTATGCGACCATAACAAGGAAGTAAATGAGGAAACTAAAATTAAATTCTTTGAACAGATAAGCGGACTATACGAAACGATTGATACAAAGAACAAAGAGTTTGGTTGGGTTACAGATATTTTTGGAATTTTAGAAATGTATAAATACATTCTTGTTGCAAAATATGATTTGCCAAAGACACTTTATTTCTATGAAACTAATAGATTTTTTGAAGAGTTGTTTGATACAATCTCAAATACAAATCGATGGGATAATTTTAAAAGTATAAAAGAAAAGGGATTAACTCTTTCTTTAAATGAATTGGAACAAATAATCCAATCAAGATTTCAATGGCATTTAATTTATAAAAATGTCCCAACAGCAGAAGACGCTTGTTCATGGCACTTTATATGGTGGTCAAGATACAGTCGTTATCACTTTTGGCGTATTTATTTACTTTCAAATTCAATTCGGAAGAAGATTTTAGTCCAAACTTTTTCTATTCAAAAGCAATTGAGCAAACTATTTATCATTTATAGCATTCGTTTTCAAAAGCTAAAAAGTGAGATTTATTACACATTTATGTACGAAGTATTAGATGCATTGATTAACAAATCATCCTCGGAATTAATTCAATTGATAAATTCTAAAATTGGTAAAGTCGAAGACCAAAAAGGTTGGTATGACATTGAAAATATTTTTGAATGGAGACATAACGTACAACGCAAAACTTAAAATATAGTTTGTAGGGTTTCCGCTATGTTAGAGGAAAATTTTACTTCAACCGATATAAAAATATGCAATAATTTATTCCAGTTACCAATTGATATTGAGCATATCCAGTCATACCACGACAGTAATGGGGATAAAAGAGAAGACATTTGGAATGAATGGGGAGATGATATAAATTCTATTGGTAACCTAATGATTTTGGAGCAAGACAAAAATAGGTCTATCAGCAATAATCCATATGAAGTTAAAACAAAAGTTTACCCAACAAGTATTTATGGCATTGTAAAAAATCAAGCTTCAAATTATTCAGATTGGTCTATAGATAAATGCCGTGAAAGGAAGATAATAGAAGTAAATAAAATTCTAAATTACTTGTTCAATTAATGTCAAAACGAGGCTACATATCAAGATATTTGCTTATTCTAAAAAAGTTGAAAGTAAAACCTTATTCAACTTATGAAGAATTGCAAGCCTATATTGAAAATCAGTTTGATTTTCTGCAAATGCAAGACGATAATTTGCAAATAGGGTTTTCTAAACGAACGCTTCAACGTGATATAAAGGAAATTAGAAACGTTTTTGGAATTGACATTGAGTATTCAAAATCACAAAAAGGTTATTTCATCAGCCAAACGAATAACGAATTTCAAAGAATGATGGAGGCGTTTGATATGTTTAATTCTTTAAACCTTGCACAAGACTTAACACCGTTTATTCATTTGGAAAAACGCAGACCACAAGGAACAGAGAACTTATATGGTTTGCTTCATGCCATCAAAAACAGACTTCAAATCAAATTCACTTATCAGAAATTTTGGGAAGAAGAATTAAGCCAACGTTTGGCAGAGCCTTATGCTTTGAAGGAGTTTAAAACCGTTGGTATATCATGGCTAAAGACAGCAAAGACAATAACATAAGAGTTTTCACTTGACCGTTTGTCAAACCTTGAAATAACAAATCAGACATACCAGTATCCCGACAATTACAGCATTGAGCAAAGTTACCGCTACTGCTTTGGTATTATTAGCCCAAATGACGAAGAACCGCAAGACATCATTCTATCATTTGACCCATTTCAAGTAAGTATATCAAGACACTTCCATTACATGACACTCAACAAGTTTTAGCGGATAATGACGAAGAAATGAAAATTAAACTTAAACTTTGCCTGACACATGACCTTGTAATGGAACTACTTTCTTTCGGTGACAACATGAAGTTATTGAACCTAAATTATTGGCTGACCAAATTCAAGCACATGAAAAAGCGTATAACAATATTAGCATCGCACAGGTGTAACCATTTGCAAGCACACAAGCCCAAGCGCAGACCAAAGCTTGCAAGAGCTTCCACCTTTCCCACCAGACAAAATTGAATTAAAAAAATCACCTCCCCTTCAGAAAATAAAAAATACGCAACCGCACAACCCACGCAAAGACAGAGAAACGTAGTATTGCAATGGTTTGCAAGGACGGACGACAAGAACCACTGGCTATAACAGCGGTTTTGCAAAAAAGCGGGTTCAGTGGTTAATTGAACATTCTACCCCGCATCAACTTTTGTGGTATGTTGACAGTTTTGAGCTCGAATCCGCTTCTTCGCAAAGCCACAAAACGTTGTAAATAATAGGGCTTGACAACCGAGTAGACAAAAATATCTTTTTGAAATAAGACTGCCTATGCTAAAATTGAGACAAATACTTACGACTGCATTAGTAATTTTTATTCCTTTTTCAATAATTGCTCAAAGTGACTGTTGCTTGTTTGGCGACAAACTAACAACAAAACTTGACTCTATTACTCTCACTAAAAAAGGGATTAAAAAAATAAAAATTTATTACTCTTGGCCTGACGATACTATAGAACAGCAAATAGCAAGAACAGTTGATGTAAATAATTGCTCAAGTACTTGGTGTCTTCAAGTTGTTAAAGAAGAAAGAACTAAAAGTAAAATTATTCAGACTGTACAATGGACAGATAAGAAACCAGACCAAGAGTTTATCCGAATTCACTATATGGACAAAAACGGGCTTGTTATAAAAACAGAATTTAAATCCTTAAAAGGTCTCGTGACTGCAAGAATATTATATGAGTACTCAGAAAACCTCGTTACTAAAGCTATTCTTTATGACGGAGAAGACAATAATTATGCGCTATTCATGAAAGTTCTGTATCGCTATGAATAGCAAACTTATTCTGCGTGTGCCCTAGAACTTATTACAGCACCTAAAACTTATTCGGGCGATAGCAAAGCATTTGCAAATTCAAGGTCGCTCCGCGAAACATATTTTCATTTTGCAAATGCATAGAAACATAGTATCTTTATTTAAACGTTTCGGTAGACGAGTGTTTCAAATCCGCACAAGTTCTAGCTGCAAACCGTTAGCCGTAATTTTATGAGACTATTTTTGGCGATACAAATGTTACTTTTATTTTCCAATATAAATTTTGGGCAATCTAATTATTCTGGCTTATATACTGGACTATTCACTGAACTGGATTTGAAATCTAACGACAGTCTCACATATTACATTGGCTCAGGATGTGGCCCTCCATTTTTTTTTACAAATGGCACTTGGAGAAAAGTTAATGACTCAACTTTAACTCTTTATTTTATAAAAGACTCTTCTAATCATGAGTATAAAATTATTTCTGATACGGAGATTGCTGAATCAAATAGTAAAGCATTTTTTTCAATGACCGACAAGAAAGGAATTACAAACAATTATTCTTATTATCCAAAGTCATTTATAAGAGTAAAGGGTTATTATTTAAACGGAAAAACAGAATGGGAGGTTCAAGACAAATGGGAAAATGATTATGGGCAACAGCGACTTGTTGGTAAATGTGTTTATTATTTCGCAACAGGTCAAATAAAATTTAGGGGCTATATAAAGAATGGAAGGCGCGAGAAAAAGTGGATATATTATGACATCTCAGGTCATAAGGTAAAGGCTGAAATATATAAAAACAACGTAATAACCAGAGAGAAAAATTACGACTAACAACGAGTAATTACGCCATGCGGGTTTTGAGGTAGGGCTATGGCTAAATTAAGGCTTGCGCTAAAGCTGCCGCCGCACAAGCTGGCTTAAAAGGCCACAGGACTTTTGCCCATGTTTTGCCGCCACTTTAGAAAGTGTTATCTTCGTTTAAATATTTTCGGGTATAAATGCTTTGAGGCTTCAGTAGCCGCACAGCGCGAGCCCGTAAACCGATAGGAATTTTATGAAGACAGTAATATCGATAATATTTTCATTTCTATTGTCAACAGTTTATGGACAAACTGATGAGTATAAAGTTCTTTTGGACAGTGCTAAGACTTTGTTCAAAGCCGAAAAAGGACTTAACCAAGAAGAGCTTGACAAATTTGATTATAATAGAATTGTTGGCCTTCTAAAAAATGTGATTGAATTAAGACCCAACAATGCAGAAGCAAGATATTTCTTAGGCTATACATACAGCAGAATTAATTCTAGAGACGGTCGCAGCATGATTACTATAAACTTAGAATTGGTTAAAAAATCAAGCGAACAATTTGAAGAAGTAAATAAATTAAGCCCTAAATACACAGGTGAAATAATAGTGCTTGACCCTTATTCAAAACTTACTGCTGAGTGGGGCTCAACGGCAATGAGTTATTTGCATAGCAACCAACCTGATTCTGCAGTTTGGGCATTTAAAGAAGGAAAAAAACGAGGGGGCTTTGGGAATTTTATACTTGAATTAAATAAGAAGGTATTGGATGCTTGTAGTAAAAATTCCATTCTTGTTTCTTCTGGCGATAACTTTACCATACCACTATGGTATTTGCAAATTGTAGAAGGTTATCGTAAAGACATCACGGTAATTGATATAAGCTTATTGAATGCAACTTGGTATCCTACTTATCTTTCTCAAAATAAAATCATTGCTTTTGATGTGCCCCATGCAGTACTTGACACTATGGAATATATAAAATGGGCTGACTCTACCATTACTATTAATAATTTTTCTTGGACTGTAAAGCCAAGTTATTACGACCAATACCTAATGCGCGGTGACAGAGTATTTTTAAGTTTATTAAAGCAGAACAAATTCCAAAAAGATTTGTATTTCACAATTGCATTTATGGAAGAATCTAGATTGAGCTTAAAAGACTATTTAACACATTTAACTATTGTAGACAAGTTAACCACCACTAAGATAAACAAGCAAACTTTTAAGCAGTATAAGGAAGCAATTAAAAATCTCTTATTGCTTTCAAATTTTATAAACCTAAATAGTCCAGATGAATTAAGGTTTTTTGACAGTTTTCGCTACGACCTATTTGGAAAGGTAAATGATTACTTGACAAATAACGATAAGAAAAAAGCGAAAGACTTAATGAAACTATTAGACAAATATGGAAACGAAAATATAATTCCTTACACGGACGAAAACGGTAAAAAACATGTTGATTATCTTAGACAAAGATTAAAGTAAAACTAATGCAACTAGCGTTTGGCAAAAAGCGGGTTCATTGCTGGCGGACAGTTTAGTGTTTCGAAATCCGCGTCTTCGCCAAGCCGGCTTAATGTTAAACCACAACCTTCACATTACGACACTCTCTCCAAAACATCATTTTTCTTTTTTGCCCCGCTCCTTTATCAGCCTAGTTAATGCATTACCTATTTCTAATTATTTCCCTATCTTCGCTTTGCTAAAAAATTAATTCATGAAAAAATTATTACCTCTATTCGTTGGCGCATTCTTTTTACTAAACACTACAAGTAAAGCGCAAAATTTGCAGTGGGCGCAATCCTTTGGTGGACCTGGTTATGATGTAGCTAATTCGGTTACAGCAACTGATGCATCTGGCAATGTTTATATTGCAGGGAACTTTGAAGGCACTGTTGATTTTGATCCAGGTGTTGGCAACTTTCCTTTTTCTTCTGCGGGTTTAATAGATGGATTTGTTGTAAAGTTAGATCCCTCAGGAAATTTTATTTGGGCATCTCAAATAGGTGGTACAGGCTACGATCAAATTACTGGAATAGCAGTAGATGCCTCTGGTTATTCATTTATTACGGGAAATTTTAGTTCAAGTACTTGCGATTTTGACCCAGGCGCTGGTACACAAAATTTAACTGGAGATGGCACTTATAACAAAGGTTTTGTTTGTAAACTAGATCAATCTGGTGGATACACTTGGGCTTTTGCCATTGGTGCATTAGGTTCTGAAGCTAAGGGAAGCAGTATTACAATTGATGCTTCTAGTAATGTTTATGTTTGCGGACTTTTTGAAGCTACTACAGATTTTGATCCTAGTGGTACTACTTTCAATATGACTGCAATTGGCAAGGATGCGTTTGTTATAAAGGTAGATGCATTCGGAGCATTTGTATGGGCAAAACAATTTGAAGGTTCTTTAGATGCAGAAGCTACAAGTGTTTCACTTGGTGCTTCTGATAACGTATTGGTATGTGGTAATTTTTTCGGGACTATGGATGGCAACCCGGGTGTCCCTGTTTCTAATGCAACGTCCGCAGGTATAAGAGATGGATTTTATTGTGTATTGGATAATTCAGGAAATTTTATTTCTTGGAATAGTTTAGGAGATACTGGGGAAGATAAGGTTAAAGGAATTGGTGGAGATTTGGCAGGAAACATTTATATAACTGGATACTTTGAGGGGACAGTAAACTTCGGAGCTTTCCCAGAATCAAGCAACACAGGATCATCGGATGTGTTTGTTGCTAAATACAATAGTGCAGGTACAGCCTTGTGGGTAAAAACATGGGGTAGCTCTACGGTTGATTATGGTGGGAACTTGATCGTTGATAATATGGCTAATGTTTGTATCGTTGGTGAGTTTCATGGCACTGTAGATTTTGACCCTTCACTAGGTGGAACTTTTAATCTCAGTCCCAATGGGAACCCATTGTTTTTAGATGTGTTTATTTCTAAACTCGACTCATCAGGAAATTTTAAATGGGCAGCTAATCTTGGTGGTTCAAGCGACGATTATGGTTTTAGTATTGGAATAGATGCTTCTTATAATATTTTCGCAAGTGGTAACTATCAAGCCGCCGCTGATTTTGATCCAAGTGCAGGAACAAGCAATCTTAATTCATTTAGTGCAACGGTTGATGGTTTTGTAATGAAACTAGGACAATGTAATGTGGCAACTAATGCTGGAGGCGATCAAACTATTTACCCAAATGGTTCGGCAATACTTACAGCAAGCGGAGCAAGCTCTTACTCATGGAGCACAGGAGCTACAAGCACAGGTATAGTAGTTAGTCCGCTTGTAACAACATCTTATTGGGTTACAGGCACTGAATTTCCGGGATGTGCATTAAATGATACTGTTGTGGTAAGTGTAAACCCTGCTCCAAATGTGGCTTTAGGAAATGATACTGCAGGATGTTTATTAAGCTTTAATGCAGGTGTTCTATCTGAATCAAATACATTTTATAGCTGGAGTTCAAATCCTCCAGGATTTATATCTAGCAATCCATCCGAGAATTTTTACTTTGCGGGAGGCCCTGTAACTTATTATTTGCAAGCTACCTATACAGTTACTGGTTGTTCTGCAATTGATTCAATTGTTATTAATCTTTACTCTGTACCTAATGCTACATTAACTAGTAATATTTCAGTATGTAGTAATGTTTTGTCAAGTGCTGTCATCGGTGTTTCATCAGAAACAAATGTAACTTACAGTTGGTCTTCTAACCCAGCAGGTTTTAGTAGTACAAATAATAATGAAACGGTATCTCCTTCTACTCAAACCTCCTATATATTAAATGCAACAAACACAGTAAGCGGTTGTAGCGCTGTTGACTCAATAAGTGTGTGGATTAAACCTAGTCCTTCTTGGGTTGGAAGTGGACAATCTGTTACACTTTGTTTAAGTGATTCGATGATACCGAGCGATTATTTACAAATTAGTGGAGGCACGCCTCCATTTACAATTGATTGGTGGAATGGCCCAGATCATTGGTACACTGTTGATTTTACTTATATTCCAACTGTTACCAGAACATTTACTGTTTCATTAAGCGACGCGAATGGCTGTGGCCCTGGAGGTTCAGGTGTTTTATTTGTGCCTGTAAATCCTGGACCGAACACAAATCTTGTTGGACACGTTACCACTCCGCTACCAGCAGATGTTACAAATGGTTTAGTGTATGCCTTCTCCTATCATCCAGGTAATGCTTTAGATACAATTGCAATGGTGTCTTTAGATGGAACAGGAAATTATATTTTTAATAATTTAGATAATGATGATTACTTAATAAAAATAATTCCAAATGAAACAGCTTATCCTTTAGGTATTCCTACTTATTATGGAAACACATTTCAATGGGATTCATCTATTGTTGTTACACATGGTTGTGTTCAGCAAGATACAGCTGATATTCAAATGCTAGAATTGCCAACTGGGCCAAGCTCAATAGGTACAGGATTTATTTCTGGATATGTATTAGAAGGACCAGGATTTGGAACGAATCGTTTTGGACCAGGAACGCAGCCTAATATTCCATTTGTACCTGGTGGACCATTAAAAGGAATTGATGTAAAACTTGGAAGAAACCCGGGTGGTGGAATTCAAGCAAGGGTAATGACTGATTCAACGGGTTACTATTCATTTGATAGTTTACCCCTTGATGGCTACAAAATTTATGTAGATATTCCTAATTTACCAATGGACTCAACTCGTTCGGTGGATTTGGATTTAACTGATAGTGTAAGTGTTCAAAATAATTATTACGCAGATGCAGATAATATTTACATCCTCGATTCATTGGTAGCAGTTGGAATTTATACTTCAGAAAAAGTGTATGATAACAATTTTTCTATTTTCCCTAATCCTGCAAAAGATAAAATGAACTTAAAGTTTAATTTGAGCAAAGCAAGTGATGTAAGTATTATTGTTACTAATGCTATGGGTCAAAATATTTATGAAGATCAAATCAAAAATGTTATTTCAGGAGTATATACACACTGCATTGAAGTAAATACACTTCATTTAAAAGCGGGAGTGTATTTTATTTCAATAATAAATGAAGGAAGTAAATACACGCAACGCTTGGTTGTTATAGAGTAATTAATAATTTAATTTGTTATAAAAAAACGGCAAACATAATTGTTTGCCGTTTTTTTATTGCCGTATCTTATACAAAAAGGGTAAAGGAAGATTTGTGTAAACAAGCTCGGAATTTGAATAATGAAATAAACCCTTAAACCACCTCCGCCACAGTAAACGTACTTCCGCCAACAAAAATTAAATCATCTTTATGTGTAATTTTTTTTGCATCAGCTAAAGCCTGTTTTACAGTTTTATATGTTGCTCCTTTTAATTTGTGTTTTGCAGCAAGCAACTGCAATTCTTTTTCATCTAATGCTCGCGGGATACTTGCTTTGCAAAAATAGTAAGTGGCTTTTTTAGGTAATAATGAAAGCATGGCGTTTACATCCTTATCATTTACAACGCCGAGCACAATATGTAAATTTTTGTATTGCGTTTGTTTTATGTTTTTTAAAACTTCTTTTATCCCCGCTTCGTTATGCCCAGTGTCGGCAATTACTAAGGGTTTGTTGTTAAGCACTTGCCATCTGCCTTTTAGCCCAGTTGTTTCAGTAACTTTTGTTAATGCTTTTTCAATGTCTGTTAAACCTATTTTAAAATCACTAAACGAATTTAAAATAGCGCAAGCGGCATAAATTGTTGCAATATTTTTTGTTTGGTAAGTACCAGGTAAATCACAAAGCATTTCTTTTTTAGAAGAAGAAACTTTGTACACTAAATTTAAATTTCCTTTTTTGAATATCTGTTTTACTACTTTTACCTTTATTAAATCTTCAGTAAAAAAAAGCGGGGCAAATTCTTTCTTAGCTTTATCAATAAAAACTTCTTCTGTTTCAAAAGTGCGTTCACTTATTAAACATGGAATATCTTTTTTTATAATACCTGCTTTTTCGCCTGCTATTGCTCCAAGCGTATTACCTAATAAATTAGTGTGGTAAAAACTAATGTTAGTGATTATATAAAGTTCGGGTGTAATAATGTTTGTAGAATCTAGTCTGCCACCTAAACCAACTTCTATAATAGCTATATCTACTTTTTTTTCAGCAAAATAATCAAAGGCTAAACCAACGGTCCATTCAAAAAACGAAGGTTGTATTTTATCAAAATGTTTTTTGTGTTTGTCTACAAAATCAACAACCTTTTGTTGTGAAATCATTTTGCCGTTTATTCTAATCCGTTCTCTAAAATCTTTTAAATGTGGTGAAGTGTATAAACCAACTTTGTAACCAGCTTCTTGCAACACAGCGGCCATCATGTGTGAGGTTGAACCTTTTCCGTTGGTGCCAGCAATGTGTATAGTTTTAAATTTTGAGTGTGGTTGTTTTAAAACATCCATCAATGCATAAGTGTTATCTAAGTTTGCTTTGTATGCCTCTGCACCAATGCGATGAAACATAGGTAGCTGGGCAAATAGATAATCGAGAGTTTCTTTGTAAGTCATAATTTGATGTTTGCAAATGTACATTGTCTTTTGTTGTTTGCAATTTATTTCGTTGTATTTTTGATTTGTGTTCACAGCAGATAATCACATACAATATCATATTTCAAAAAACACAGTAATTCCTAAACGTGTTTTGGTAATTCGTTTGCAAGCTACAGGCGATGTAATTATTATGTTGCCTTACATTCAATCACTAAGAAATCAATTGCCAAAAGACACGCAAATAGATTTATTGGTGCGCGAAGAATGTAAAAACATTCCCGAAAATTTAAATTTGTTTGATAATGTTTACGTGATGCAAGGTGCACGAAACACTAAATTGCAATTACTACATTTTGTTTTTGCTTTGTGGCCTAAATTGTTTTTTAAAAAATATGATGTGTTGTTGGATTTGCAAAACCATAATTTGTCTGGAGTGATGCGGTTTTTGCTGAGGTTTAAGTCTTACACTATTTTTGATAGAACTTCTACTAACTATGCAGGAGATAGATATAAAAACACCATTAATGTTTTAAATCTTCCAGCAGTTAAGTTTGAAAAGTTGGATTGTTTTAAACCTTATAGTAAAGATGAATTATTTAAAAAGTTTAATCTAAACCAAAATCAAAAATACATTGTTCTAAATCCAGCAGGGGCATTTGAAAACAGAAATTGGAAACTGGAGAATTACGTGCAATTGGCAAAATTGTTTTTACAAGAAAAAGACAATGAGTATCAGTTTTTAATTCTCGGAATAGAAAAAGTAAAAGCAGCGGGGCAGTATTTTGAAACTGAATTAGCAGATAAACTCACTGATATTGTTGGAAAAACAACACAATTAGAAGCCATGTTACTTTTAAAACATGTTGATTTGGTTATTTCCGAAGATTCGGGATTGTTTCACATGTCGTATGTTGTTGGAACACCAACACTTGGAATTTTTGGTTCCACCCGAAACGATTGGACAAACCCAAATTTACCCCATACTTTTTGTTTTAATTCGTCCGATTTAGAATGCGGAAATTGTATGCTCGAAAAGTGTCTATACCAGGAAATAAAGTGTTTAGAAAGACTTAAACCAAACGTGGTTCTCGAGCAAGCTTTTAAATTATTGAATATCAGTAATTAAGCTTTTGTTAAACCGATTTATTTATTTGTCTATCTGTTAAAAAGTGCTAATTTTGTCTACTCTTATTTTAAGCGAGATTATGATACAAAAAATATTTCTTTTCCTGATTTGTCTTTTTGCCTCGGTAACTGGCTATTCGCAGGTAGATACAGCCTTTTGGTTTGCAGCTCCCGATATTTCGTCAGCGGCTACTCAAGGTGATTTTCCTGTTTTTTTACGATTTGTTACTTATTCAAATCCCACTGTTGTAACTGTTTCTCAACCAGCCAACGTTTCATTTACTCCAATTGTATTATCAATACCAGCTAATTCGGTTGATAGTATTAATATGACTTTTTACCTTGCTTCTATCGAAAATACTACTGCTGATGTTGCTGCTAATAAGGGTATAAAAATTTCTGCAACTCAACCTATTGGTGCTATGTACGAATTACGCGCAACTAATAATAGAGAGTATGTTTCTTTAAAAGGAAGTAAAGCTTTGGGTACAGATTTTTACACTCCTTTTCAAACTTTTTGGGCAAATGGAAATATCACTCCTAAATCATTTTCTTCTATAGAAATTGTAGCTACAGAAGATGGCACAACACTTTTGATAACTCCTAGAACAACTGTAGTTGGGGCTCATCCTGCAAATACATCTTACACTGTTGCTCTAACTAGAGGACAAACTTTTTGTGTTAGAGACACTAACCGCACTGCTGCTACTACACTTGCAGGATCTATTGTATCGTCCAACAAACCAATTGCACTTACACTTTTTTCTGGAGCATTAAATCAATCTGGAGCATTAAGTTGTTTAATGGATCAAATCACCAATTCATCTTATGCAGGAACTGATTTTGTTATTCGCAGAGGAGAAGGAAATAACGAACGTATTTATGTATTATCAACTCAAAACAATACGAGTATAGATTTTTATGGCGCTGCAAGTTCCAACACAGTTAGTAACTGGAGCGAAACAAAAGAGTATGTAATTGCTGATTCTGTAACCTACATAAAAACAAGCAAGCCTGTTTATCTGTGGCATGTTTCGGGTTTTGGTGATAAAATGAGTGGAGCACAAGTTCCGAATGTGTATTGTGCGGGAACATATAGTACTGCAGTTACCAGAACAACAACTGATTCCTTCGCTTTAATTCTATATGTAAGAGATGGCTTTCAAAATCAATTTACACTTAATGGAAACGCATCTTTAATTCCTGCCTCTGCGTTTGCCCCTGTGCCAGGAACATCAGGAGAATTTGTTTGTGCTCGAATATTTTATTCTAATGCAGATGTGCCTGTTAACTCACGTGTAATGGTAGCAAATGCAGGTGATATTTTTGGTTTAGGTATTTTAAGTGGAAATCAAACGCAAGGAAGTGCTTACGCTTATTTCTCCGAATTTAATTCATATCCTTTTGTAAATGCAGGTTCGGACGCAGTTATTTGTGCAAATAAAACACTTTCATTAACTGGATTAGTTGGTGGTGGATCAGTTACTGGTTCATGGAGTACGAATGGCTTTGGTACATTTCAAAATGTTAATTCAGATTTACTGAATACATATTTACCAAGTGATTTGGATACTGCAATTAGTCCAATACAAATTATACTTACTTCTACAGGCCCTTGTCCAGTAAAAAGAGATACAATTATTTTAGATGTTACGCCAAGCCCTATAGTAAGTGCATCTGCTGATCAATTGGTTTGTGCAAATAATGGTGTTGTAACATTGAATGGATCTGTTCAAGGGGCTTCATCAACCGGAATTTGGTCTGCAAATGGAACGGGAAATTTTTCTCCTATCAACACGCAGTTAAATGGGGTTTATAATTTAAGTGCTGCTGATACAGCTGTTGGAAGTGTGCGGTTTATTTTAACTGCTACTAACATTGGAACATGTAATGCAGAAAGTGATACTATGTTTATTTCAATTACCGCTGCACCTAAGGTTGATGCAGGGCCAACAAGCATAACCGTTTGTTCAAATAATGCTAGTGTTTCACTAAGTGGAACAGTAGTAGGAGTAACTGGTACAGGAAAATGGACAACACCAGGCACGGGAATTTTTACTCCAAATAATGTTTTGTTGAACACTACTTTTCAGCCAAGTCAAGCAGATATTATTGCTACACAAACATACGTATATCTTACTTCTACAAATAATGGAAATTGTTTACCTGTAAAAGACAGTATAAGAGTTTTATTCACGCCTTCGCCTTACGTTGATGCAGGTAGTAATGGATTTATTTGTTTTAACGATCCAGATATAAATCTTTCAGGTTCTATATCAGGCGCTACAACCACAGGTGTATGGACAGGAGGTACTGGTACTTTTGCGCCAGGTAGTTCTAATTTGCTCACGTCTTATTTCCCTACAGCTGCAGAATTTAGTGCGGGTTCTATAACGCTTACACTAACATCAACAAACAACGGTATTTGTAATGCAGATAGTGATTTGGTTAAAATTGATTTTGTTCCGCCACCATTCGCTAACTTTTCTGCAAACAATGTGTGTTTAGGTAACCCAACAAATTTTATCGATTTTTCATTACAAGGTTTTGGAGCAGTTTCTCAGTGGCTTTATGATTTAGGTGATGGCTCTACTGAAACTCAACAAAGTTTTTCTCATACTTATGCAAGTTCTGGAACATATACTGTTAACCTAATTGCTACATCAACAGTTGGATGTACAGATACTATGCAACGTATTATTAAGGTAGGCGCAATTCCTCAGGTTTCTTTTTCAGATAGTTTGTATTGTTCGGGTTTATTTATTTTTGATCAGTTTACAGATCATACTACCATTACAGCGCCAGATACTATCGCACAATGGTATTGGGATTTTGGTGGGCAAGGCGCAAGTACCTTACAAAACCCTTCTAATGTTTATCAAAATCCTGGAAATTATCAGGTAACCCTTGTCGCAACAAGTGGAAGTAATTGTACAGGTAGTTCTGTTACTTTAGTTACTATACCTGATAGACCTCATGCATCTTTCTATTATAATACAACTCCAGGCTTTAACGTTGGAGCTACTGTTAATTTCTTAGACTCTTCTTCTAATGCAATTTATTATTCTTGGATTTTTGGAGATGGTAATTCAAGTACAGAAATAAACCCAACCAATGTTTATTTCTCTAATGGTACTTTTAATGTAACTCATGTAGTTAGTGATGATATTGGATGTTCTGATACTGCAAAAGCTACTGTTATTATTACAAGTGTTTCCAATGAAATTACTCAGCTAATACCAAATGCAATTTCACCAAACGGCGATGGAAAAAATGATGAATGGAAATTACCATTTGTTGATTTATTATATCCAAAAGCCGCAGTAGAAATTTATAATGTTTGGGGGCAAAAAGTATTCGAATCCGAAGGATACAAATCTCCTTGGAATGGAACCTTTAAAGGAGAGTTATTGCCAATGGGTAATTACTATTACATTCTGAATTTGAACGATCCAAAACAACCAGAAATATTTAAAGGTGCAATTTTATTAGTTAGGTAATTTACTATGAAAAGAATATTATATATAAGTATTTGTTCACTGATCATAGTTTGTTCAGCGAATAAATCTTGGGCGCAACAATTAGGAATCTTCACTAATTATATGCTCAATGATTATTATTACAATCCTGCAGTTGTAGGATCAAAAGATATTACCATTGCAAATATCAGCTACCGCAACCAGTGGGCAGGTTTTAATGAAGCTCCTACTACATACATGGGAAGCGTTTATGGTTCTTATCAAGGTAAACGTAAAATTGGTTTAGGAGGAACAGTAATAGGAGGAAAGTCTGGCTTATTGCAACGTACTGGTGGTTACTTTACTTATGCTCAGCACTTCGATCTTACTAAAGATAAAAAATTGAGATTGGGTTTAGGACTATCCGGTGGTTATATTCAATACCGAATGAAATTGTATGATGCACGTGTTATTGATAATGGAGATGACATGCTTACCGGAAATGTTTTAACTACAAGTGCATTTGATGCAAATAGTGGTGTTTACTTGTATCACGAAAAATTCTTTATTGGACTTTCGGGCAATCAATTATTGAACTACAAACTTCCTTTCGATAATTCGAATAGCAGATTAAAACCACACGTTTATTTTATGGGAGGTTATAATTTTAAATTTGGAGAATCTAAAACGGGTGCTGATGGAAAAACTGCAACAGAAAAAAAGAACGAACTTCAGCCTTCGTTTATGTTAAGAACATCAAACAATAGAAATACATTGCAAACCGACATTAGTTTAAAATATACCTATAACAAAACCTTCTGGATTGGTGCAACTTACAGAACTGAATCTGCAATTTGCGCTTTAGTAGGATTTAATTATAAAGATCGTTTTAATGTTGCTTATGCTTACGATTATGCATTAAATAAAATAAACCAATACTCATCGGGATCTCATGAGTTTTGGTTAAGCTACACGCTGTCAAAGAAAAAGAGAGATCTTGAAAAAGAAGAAGAGGAATTAGAGAATGGAGTTCAGAGTTTGTACAAGCAACAGCAACAACAAAAGAAAGAAGAAGATGAGAAAAAGTAAAAAAATATTCATTCCGTTTTTGTTTCTATTTATGGCTTTAGCTCCTTCGCTAAAAGCACAAATAGACACTGTGTTTTGGTTTGCAGCACCATGGGTAACACCTGATCATGCTGATAACAAACCAATGGCTTTTAGAATTTCCTCGTTTGGACAAACTACCACTGTGCGTATTCAACAGCCTGCATCAACTTACGATACAACCTTTACCATTGCAGCAAATTCATTGTTTTCGAAATTTGTAACACATTTGCATACTATAGGACAAGTAGAAACAAAGCCAGCTAATACGGTAACAAACACAGGATTTAAGATTACATCCGATTTTCCAATTACGATTGTTTATGATTTTCTATCTACAGCTAATAATCCTGAAACCTATTGTTTAACAGGGCAAAACGGAATGGGAACCGAATTCGTTACTCCTTTTCAAACTATGTGGAATAACCGAACAATTGGAGATGGTAATGGAGATGGAACTACAGAGCAACCCTACCAAGCTTTTTCAATTGTTGCCACGCAAAATAATACGACTGTATGGATAACTCCACGCTGTGCTGTTAAGGGAGCTCACCCCGCTAATGTTACCTATTCTGTTACCTTAAATGAAGGTGAATGCTTTGCAGTTGAAAATATGGTTCAGAATACCAGTGTTGCTGGAAATAATTTAAGCGGATCAATTGTAGTTTCTGATAAACCAATTTCTGTAACAGTGAGTGATGATTCTGTAAATCCAGCACCAGCAGGTTGTTATGATTTGATGGGAGAACAAATTGTACCTACTGATGTAATTGGTAAAGAATACATTATTAACAAAGGATTTGTATTCAGAGCTACTCCTCATCCAAGCGTAAAGGATTATGTGTTTTTAGTTGCTACTCAAAATTTCACGACTATCACAATTGAAGATAGATTTACAACGAAAACGCAAATGCTAAATCAAGGTGAAACCTTTAAGGACAGCATTGTTGATTCGTTAACTCATATTATTGCTGATAAAAATATTTATGTCATTCATGCAAGTGGTTATGGTTGTGAGTTAGGAGAAGCATTAATTCCACCTCTTAATTGTTCTGGGTCTGATCAAGTTAATTTTACCCGCACGGCAACAGCTGCTACAGCAAGTTTCTTTTTAAATGTGTTATGTAGAACTGGAGATGAAGGTTCTTTTACTTTAAACGGAAGTACAACACTGCTGCCTGCTACTTCATTTACTGTTGTGCCAGGAACTGGTGGTGCTTGGAAAGGAGCTCAGAAACAGTTTTCGCTTACAGATATACCTTTGTTTACTGCGAGTTCGATTAGCAACTCAACAGGTCTTTTCTCTTTAGGTATTATTGATGGTGGTCCAACTGGTGGATGTTTATATCATTACATGTCTTCATTTCTTAGAAGGGTTACAACTTTTGCTGGAGCTGATAATGTATATTGTTCAGGTTTAAATCCAATCAATTTAAATGGAAGTGTATCAGGTGGAGCAACAACTGGTATTTGGACTGTATTGAACGGAACGGGCACTTTGAACAATCCTAATACTAACCTTGTTAATACATACACACCAAGTAGTAGCGACACAGCACAGGGAAGTGTAACGCTTGTTCTTGCTTCAACTGGTAATTGTATTCCAGTAACAGATACTGTTGTTTTTACATTTCGACCAAATCCACGTGTTAGCGCGGGGGCTGATATAATTCGTTGTGAAAATAATTTGGGAACAATTAATATTGCAGGATCTTTTGCAAATGCTGCTGGTGTAAACTGGACAGGAACGGGAACGGGATCTATTACGAACCCAGGTTCTAATAACACTACTTATAATCCTTCTCCTGCTGATCTTGCAGCTGATTCAGTTACCATGGTGCTTACTACGGCTGGAGCCTTTTTCGGTTGCCCCAATGTTACAGATACTTTAAAATTATATTTCTTAAACGCACCAGGAGTTAATGCAGGTTCAAACGCAACTGTATGTGCTAATAATGCAGTTATTAATTTAGGTGGTTTAGTAAGTGGAGCAACAACCAGTGGTATTTGGAGTACTAACGGTTCGGGTGTATTTACGCCTAACGATACTACTTTAACTGGTTTAACGTATAGCCCAAGCGGAACAGATACTGCACAAGGCACTGTAATTATTAAATTAACTTCTCTCAATAATGGACTTTGTAATGCTGTTGAAGATAGTATTACCATTACTATTGTTGATGCACCTACAATTAATATTACAACTAATGATACATTGTGCGGAAACATTCCAACCATAAATTTAGCTTCTAATGTAACTTCAGGATTCCCTGTTGATTGGAATACAAGCGGTGCAGGTAGTTTTGCAAATCAAGCTTCGCCAAACACAATTTATAATATTAGTCCTTTAGATACTGCGGCTGGATTTGTAGATCTTATTCTTACAACTGTTCCTGGTTTATGTAATTCTGTTACTGATACTTTACATTTAGTATTGGCAGAACCGCCTTATGCTTTTGCAGGAGTGGATCAGGCTTTTTGTAGTAATGAACTAATAATTTTAAATGGTGTTGTAAGTGGTGTTACCAATGTTGGAGCATGGACATCCACAGGTACGGGAACGTTTGTTCCAAATCCATTTCAATTGCAAGCAACCTATATTCCATCTTTATTAGATGTAGGTTCAACTATTGATTTGATTCTAACTTCAACAAATAATCAAGGTTGTAATCCTGCTCAGGATGTTTTACAAGCAACATTTAAACTAGTTCCAACAACGAATTTTAATGCAACAGAGGTTTGTTTAGGACAAGCTACTAATTTTACCGATGCATCTATTGCTCCTTCAGGAACTACTATGACTGGGTGGAACTGGACTTTTGGAGATCTTACAACTTCGATCGCACAGAATCCAATTCATACGTATGCAGGCGCAGGAACGTTTACTGTTTCTATGATTGGAGAAGCATCAAATGGATGTAAAGATACAGTTACAAAAACAATTAATGTAAACGTTTTGCCAATTGCGGCTTTTACAAATGATATAGTTTGTCAGGGTAACGTAACACAATTTAATAACCAGTCTATTATTACACAAGGTAATATTACAAATTGGCAATATGATTTCGGGGACTTAACTGTTCCTTCTACTGATCAAGATCCTACTCACGTATTTATAGGGACAGGTTTTTATCCGGTAACATTAGTTGTTACTTCTGATAAGGGCTGTTCAAGTTCAGTAGTGCAAAACATTAATGTGCTGCCTAAACCAGATGCATACTTTAGCTTTAGTTCTAATCCTGGATTAGCAGGAGAAAATATTACATTTAATGATGTATCCACTGGTGGACCGATTTCTTGGTATTGGAACTTTGGCGATTCTACAGCGGCAAATACACAAAACCCAGGGCACATTTATGGTGCAGGTGGTTATTACAATGTAACTTTAACTGTTGCTGATGTGAATGGTTGTACAGACAGTACCACTAGAGAATTATTGATTGCTTTATTACCTGTATTGCCAACTGCATTTACTCCAAATGGTGATAATGAAAATGATGTGTTCTTAGTGCGCGGTGGGCCATTCAATAATATTTTATTCAAGGTTTATAATAACTGGGGTGAATTACTTTTTACAACTACCGATCAAACGCAAGGTTGGGATGGTAAGTACAAAGATGTAGACCAACCAATGAGTGTTTATGTATGGTATGTTGAGGTTGAAGTTGCAGATGGAAGAATTTTTAAGAAATCAGGTGATGTAACCTTAATAAGATAATATGTTAGCGATGAAGAAAATAAAAATATTCGGAATACTGATGTTGTTTGTATCCTTTGGTTATAAAGCAACAGCACAGGACTTCCATTTGTCTATGTACGATTCAGGTCCTTTGTTCCTAAATCCTGCACTTACTGGTGTTGTTGATGCTAAGTGGCGTTTACATGCGCAATATCGTAATCAATGGAAATCGGTTGCCTTTAAACCTTACAATACTGCGCTTATTAGTATTGATGCCCCTGTAAAAAATTGGGGTTTTGGCGCTCAAATAATTAATATGCGGGCAGGTATCGGAAACTATAATGTATTGCAAGCAATGGGTTCTTTAGCTTATACGGTTTCAATTGATAAAAAGAAATTTCATAATTTAAGTTTAGGAGCACAAGGCGGAATAACTCAAAAAAGTATTGAGTATAAATTGCATACTTTCAATAATCAGTATACTCCTGCTAATGGTGGAGGTTTTAATCAGGATGTTCCGTCAGGAGAATCTTTTGCAAGTCAATCGCAAATGCTACCTCAGTTAAATGCAGGTTTTTTGTATTATTATTCAAAAATCCAATCACGTATTAATCCTTTTGTTGGAGCATCTGCCTTTAATATATTAGAACCGAAAGAAACTTTTTTTGATTCTAATAATAAATTACCAATGCGTTTTTATATGCACACAGGTTTAAGAATAAATATTACAGAGCAATTGTATTTAATTCCTAAATTATTAGTTATGCGTCAAAAAAACGCTAATGAACAAAACATTGCTGTAGATGCGGGTTATTATTTTAGTTCGCAAGATATGTATTTGTTAGGCGGACTTGTTTTTAGAAATAAGGATGCCGCTGCATTTTCTTTAGGAGCTAGATTTGATAACATTATTGGTAAGGTAAGTTATGATGTAAATATATCTTCATTGTCTAAGGCATCTAATGGTCGTGGAGCATTTGAAGTGTCGTTTACCTATAGCGCAAGTAAAAAAAATAAGGCAAAAGCAGTTAAAGCTTGTCCAAGAATTTAGATCGAATAAATGATTATGAGGAAAATACTATTTATACTTTTTTGTTTAAGTCCGTTTTTGTTTGTTGCTCAATCAAAAAAATTGTGGTTAAAACAAGCGGATGATTTTTTTGCAAAAAAAGATTATGCATCTGCATTGCAGTACTATAAAAAAGTACTCGACGATTCTGTGGTTTTTACAGAAACAGTTAAACCTTACGAGATTCAACTTACTAATCTTAAAACGAAAGATTACAAAGATACTGCGGCGGTTGCAAAAGGTACAGCAACAACAATTAATAAACATCATTATGTAGTGCATCAAATGGCAGTTTGTTATTTTAAAATACATGATTATGAAAATGAAATTGTTCAGCTAAAAAAATCAGTAAGCTTGGGTTCTTATCCAAACGACAGGTATTTCTATGCGAAATCATTAATGAATACTAAACGTTATGCAGAAGCAATTGATGTGTACGAAGATTTCATGAAGGATAATCCTGGAAAAGATTCGCTATTAAATAGAGCGCAACATGAAATCTCAGGATGTTATTATGCGCTTGATTCTTTAAATAATAACCATAAAACAATTGTTGTTCGTAAGATGGATACGCTTGTTTTTAATAAAGGCACTTCTAGTTTTGCGGCAGTATATTGGGGATCTAACGAAAAATTAATTTTTACCTCTGCTCGACATGGTGGTGTTTTAACTAATCGTGAAAAACAAGCTCCAGAAGAAAGTGACTATTTGTGTGATTTGTATTGGACAGAACAAAAAGATGAGCAATGGACAAAACCACATAACTTCGGACGCCCATTAAACTCAGGATATCATGATGGTGCAGGAGCAATGGATGCTGATGAGATTATGTATTTTACAAGATGGAATGATGCTATAAGAAATGAGTCTGCTATACACATGGCTCGTGGAAAAGACGGGCACTTTTTTGAAGCAATTAAACTGGATCAAACAATAAATTTACCTAATTACAAAAGTGCTCATCCATTTGTAACTTTTGATGGAAGTATTATGTACTTTTCTTCTAACATGCCAGGTGGACAAGGTGGGATGGATATTTGGTACACAAAACTAGATGCAGATGGATTACCAGGACCAGTGAAAAATTTAGGTGCTCCTATTAATACTTCTGGTGATGAGGTTACTCCTTATTTTCATACAATAACAAGTACATTGTTTTTTAGTTCAGATGGACACAGTGGCTTAGGAGGATTGGATGTATTTAAAAGTCATTTCAATGTAGATGATGAAACCTATGCAACACCATTGAATGTTGGTCGTCCTGTAAATTCAGAACGAGATGATGCTTATTATATATTAGATAGAATTCAGAAAAAAGGTTATTTTTCAAGTGATAGAGAACCTTGCGTAGGCGGACATTGTTATGATATTTATGAGTTTGATAACGAGGAGATATTAATTGATCTTTCTGGAACTGTTTCCGATCTTGCAACAGGAGATCCAATTCCTAATGCTTTAGTTACAATGAAAGATGTGCATGGAGAAGATGAACCATTGTACCTACAAACAGATGAAAAAGGATTTTATTCAACACCATTGCCTATTGGAAAAGAATATTTCATGAAAGCACAAAAACTCCGCTACTTAGCTGCAATGGCCAATCAAACTACGGTTGGGATTACCGAAACCACACATTTAGTTCAAAATTTTGATCTTGATAAAATGCCTGAAGGTGAAATTGTTATTGAAGGAGTTGAGTACGATTTAAACAAAACAAACTTACGTCCTAAATCAAAAGAAGTTTTGAATAAAGTGTATGATTTAATGATGCAGAATGAAAACTTAGTAATCGAATTAAATGCACATACAGATACACGTGGCAGTGATGCAGCTAACATGAAACTTTCTCAGGGACGTGCTCAATCGTGTGTTGATTATTTAATTGGTAAAGGTATTGCAAAAGAACGATTAATTGCAAAAGGATATGGAGAAACAAAACCTTTAGTTTCGGATGCAGAGATTGCTAAAATGAGTTCGAATGATGATAAAGAAATTGGGCATCAAAAAAATAGAAGAACAGCCTTTACTATTATTGGAGAGTCTCCGATACATATTATAGTAAAAGAGGTTGATCACTCTGGTGATAAAAAGTAAACGATTGATTTAATTTAATTATGAAATTTTCGAAAGCAAGTTGCATAGGTGTAGTTGGTTCAGGCGCAATGGGAAGTGGAATTGCTCAAGTTGCAGCCACTGCCGGAAATAGTGTAGTAGTTTTTGATACTAACGAACAAGCTTTACAAAAGGCAAAAACAAATTTAAGCACTACACTTGCTAAACTAGTTGAAAAGCAAAAAATAACGCAAGAAGAAAGTAATTCTATTTTTTCTAAAATAGAATTTGTAAGTTCTCAAGAAAAATTTTCGAACTGCGATTTAATTATCGAAGCAATAGTTGAGAATTTAGAAATTAAAAAATCAGTTTTCTCAGGGTTAGAGAAAATTGTTTCAGATACATGTGTATTAGCAAGTAATACATCTTCTTTATCAATCACATCCATTGCCGCAGCTTGTAAATTACCACAACGTGTAATTGGGATTCATTTTTTTAATCCTGCTCCATTAATGCCTTTGGTGGAAATTATTCCGGGTATTGCAACGGGGCAAGGTTTAGCAGAAGAGTGCAAATCACTAATTTTATCTTGGAAAAAAACTCCAGTAATTTGTAAAGATACTCCCGGCTTTATTGTAAATCGTATTGCCCGTCCCTATTACGGAGAAGCTATGCGTATTGCAGAAGAAGGTATTGCAGATATAGCGACTATTGATTGGGCAATGAAAACAATTGGTGGTTTTAAAATGGGACCTTTTGAATTAACTGATTTAATTGGACATGATGTTAATTACATTGTTACTGAAACAGTTTGGAAGGAGTTTTATTTCGATCAACGTTTTAAGCCAAGCTTAATGCAAAAACGTTTATTAGAGGCAGGTTTTTTTGGTAAAAAATCAGGAAGAGGATTTTATAATTATCAAGAAGGTGCTGAATTGCCAAAGCCTACAGAAGATTTAGAAAAAGGAAAATATATTTTTAATCGCGTTATTTGTATGCTCATTAATGAAGCCTACGATGCTTTGTATTTACAAGTGGCAAATGAAGAAGATATAGATTTAGCAATGACAAAAGGTGTTAACTATCCTAAAGGTTTACTTGTTTGGTCAAAAGAAATAGGTTTAAAAAATGTAGTTGCAACGCTACAAGATTTATATGATACGTATTTAGAAGATAGATATCGTCCAAATGTTTTATTGCGCAAGCTTGCTAAATAAATTTATTGTTTTAATTCTAGCATTATTCTATAAATAGCTGCAACGCTTATTCCATCAGTTATTTCACCACGTAAGCACATTTCATATGCTTCACTAATGTGAACTTTTTTTAGTTGTAATACCTCACTTTCTTCAGGCTCAGCTTCTGTAAAACTTAAATCGCGTGCAACAAATACAATGGCTAACTCATCGGTTGCCGAGTTGCTTAAGTGTAATCGCATTAATTCTGTATAATCATTTGCAATTATTCCCGCTTCTTCTTTTAATTCTCTCTTAGCTGATTCAATTGGTTCATGTAAAGGATTACCGCCGCCTTCAATAATTTCCCAACTATATGAATTGGTTGGATATCTAAACTGACCAACTAACCATGTATTATTGTTTTCATCAAGTGGTAAAATCCCAATTGCTAAATTTTTAAATTCAACATAACTGTAAAGTGCATCTTTGCCTGCTGGATTAAGCACATTGTTTTTGTGAACTTTTATCCAAGCCGATTCATAAACCACTTCTGAGCTTTGAGTTATCCAAGGGTTTTCCATTAATTTATTATGTTCCATATCTAATCTAGTGTATGCAAAAAAACGTATTATTTATGGGCTTGCAAAAAATGTTATACCAAGTGAACTTATATTTTAGTCTAAAGATACGAAGTTATTTTTTATCAAGACGATGAAAAAAAATGTTGCATAGCTTGGGCTACGGAACTTTTTTTTGAAGAAGTATTGATGAAAAAGAACAAGTAGATTGGACTAAAATATAAGTTCACTTGGTATTAGATGCGAGGCGTTTTCAAAGTATTGAAATTAGGAGTTTGCTCGTGTAAGTGACTAATTTAAATACTGAAAACAACGAAGCAGATGACTTTTTCTTGTAAGCGCAGGCTATCTTTTAACAATTGAGAGTGAATAAAACGAATTTTTCGCTAAAATAGGAAGGTTTTTTTTACTATATTCGTAGAATAGAACATAGTTTGCTGTATGCTAATAAGTTGGAATTTGAGAAAATATTTACTGATACTGATTGCATTTGCATTCTCCTTAACTGTTAGTGCAGAGAAACTTTATTGGGTTGGTGGGTCTGGAAACTTTAATGATGCAACACATTGGTCGAGAACAAGTGGTGGTAATGGTGGGGCTAAAGTACCAACATTATATGATGATGTCCTCTTTAATCATGCTTCTTCTAAAAATGGACCATATCAGGTTACATTAATTTCAAATATTTTTTGTAAGGATTTTATAGTTGATTTCTTTTCTAGAAGCGTTTCATTTGTTGGAGCGCCTAATTCTAAAATTCAGGTTCAAGGTGAATTTATTTTGAGAAACGCTGCTAATTGGAATTTTAATGGAGTTTTAGAGTTTGTTGGAGAAGGAAATATTGATTTAAATTTTGGAACGAAACCAATTAATGGGGATGTTGTTTTCAATTCTGCTAGTTCAAACTATCAACTTAAAAGTTCATTAATTTTAGCTGATAATGCTAAATTGTATTTGAATAATGGTAAGTTAAATATCTTCAATCAATCAATTAAAGCGGGCTCATTACTTAAAACTACTGGTGCCTATTTTGATTTAAATCTTTCTAATGCACTTTTAAAAATTAAAGAAGAGGTAAGTGTTAATAATAATTTACGAGTTAGTTCAACTAATTCTCAATTAAATTATGATGCAAGTAAATACAATAACAATTTGGTTAGTACCAATGTTTTTTCTGGAGTAGATTTACAAGACGAAGCTTTTTTATTACCTATTACTTCTGTTGTAATTGTTGATTCAGTTACATGTCCCAATGCTTGTAATGGATCATTACTGGTTACTTTTAATGGAGCAGGAACTGGCCCATATACGATGACGTTTACTGCAGGGGCGATTATTACTTTTAATGGAATAGCTTCTAGCCCTTTTTTAGCAACAGGTTTGTGTGGTGGAAATTATACCATTCGAGTTTATAATAGTTTAGGCGTTCAAATTGGTTCCGCAGCAAATAATGTTGTTTACGAGCCTTCGCCAATGGCGGTAAATTACAACACTTTTGATATGCCACTTTGTGAAGGAGATTGCGATGGCCAGTTTTTGTTTGATGTAATCGGAGGTAATCCAACCTATTCAATGGTATGGAATCCAGGTGGTGTCAGTTTTACTGGCTTGTCTCAAGGGCAAGAAGATTCTTTGGAAAATTTGTGTGCAGGAAGATATCATGTTGATATAACAGATAGAAAGGGTTGTATTTTAGAAGATTCTTTTTTAATTGTTGAGCCTGTATTAATGGTTGCCAACGAAGGAAATACTGATCAACAATGTTTTGGAGTATGTAATGCAATGGCTTGGGTTTCTCCAACAGATGGGACTCCTTTCGGGGCTCCACAAGCAAGTGGTATAAACTATCAAGTTGTATGGGATGGAAATCCTTTATTAAATAATGACACGCTTTATAATTTATGCCCAGGAACTCATACCTATGTTATTACTGATGGAAATAATTGTACGATAAATGGAAGTGTAACAATTGATCCCAAACCTGATATTACTTACACAAGCAATGGCCCCACGCCTTTAAGTTGCTTTGATATTAACGATGGAACAGCTAGTGTAACTGCTGTTTCAGGCGGAACAGCTCCTTATTCATTTGCTTGGTTGGGTGCTCCAGCTCCAACAGTTGTTAATACTGCCACTTCATCTTCTGCTACTGATATGGGAGTTGCAACCTATTCAGTTGTTATTACGGATGCATTGGGTTGTGATGATACAGCAACGTTTGTTGTAATTGCTCCTGGAGATATAGTTGCCAATGCTTTAACAACAGATGTTGAATGTTTTAATGGAAGCGATGGTACTGCTTTGGCTTCGCATGTTGGAGGTACTGCAGGAGTTGTTACATACGATTGGTACAACAGCATCGGAACACCATTGCCTTCAGGAAACCCAATAATTACTTTATCTCAAGGAACGTATTCATTAGTTGCAACAGATATTAATGGTTGCGACGATACAATTACTTTTACTATTAACGAACCTCCTGTGTTAGTAGTAACAGCTAGCTCAACAAATCCATCTTGTTTTGGATTGCGTGATGGGCAAGTATGTGGAGCATCGGTAGGTGGCACTGGAGCAATAGTGTTTACTTTTAGTCCTATTGTTGCTGGAGGTGTTGTAGCAGCTAATTGTTATAATAATTTACCTGTGGGTAATTATGTTGTTACGGGCACAGACGCAAACGGATGTACTGCAACAGATAATGTTACCTTAACTTCTCCAACACAAATTGACCCTGATTTAACCCATACTGATCCAACTTGTGATAATGCTTGTAATGGAACAGCTGCAACAAATGCTTCGGGTGGTAATGGCGCACCTTTTACTTATGTTTGGTCATGTGATGTAAGCACTGCATCTTCAATAACTAATCAATGTGCAGGTTCATGTACAGTTACTGTAAGAGATGCTCTGGGTTGTACGCAAAGAGATAGTGTTACTTTTATTGATCCAGTATTATTAACAGTTGCATTAAGTAATACAAATGTAAATTGTTCAGGTGGTAATACTGCTCAAATTACAAGTGTGGTTGGTGGTGGAACTCCACTTTATACTTATTTATGGGCGCCTGGTGGTGAAGTAACTCCTGGTCTTTCTAATCAAGTAGCAGGTACATATGATGTTTTGGTTATTGATGATAATGGTTGTACTGCCAGAGATACTGTAATAGTAACTTCTCCTCCAGCAATTACAATTACAACAACTCCTATTAATCCAACTTGTTTTGGAGATTGTGATGGATCTATTACAACTGTTTTAGGTGGTGGTACCTCGCCATATACACAAACTTGGTTGCCAAACAATTCAACCAATTTAAATCAAATTAATTTATGTGATGGTTCATATACTATTGATGTAACTGATGCTTTAGGTTGTACACAAAGTGCAACAATTGTGTTAACAGAACCAGGCGATATAATTGTTACGACAGATACAACGCTTACTACTTGTATTGGTTTTCCAACAGGAACAGCTACTGCAAATGCTGTTGGTGGAGATGGTAATTATGGTTATTCTTGGAATCCTTCAGGGCAAATAACACAAACTGCAACAGGTCTTGTCGATGGTGTTTATATTGTAACAGTTACAGATGGTCAAGGTTGTACAGGTTCAGCATTGGCAACTGTTACAGAACCAACTGCCGTTACTGTTTTGGTAAATTCAATTACACCTAGTTGCTCAAATATTTGTAATGGTACCGCAACCATTGTTCCCAATGGAGGTACTGCACCTTATACTTATACATTAGATGGTGGAGCTTCTTTCCCTGGTACTTCTTTAACAAATTTATGTACAGGTAATCATACAGTTGTTATAACAGATGCAAATGGTTGTACCTCATCAACTAATTTTGTTGTTCCTATTCAGGTAACGCTAACACTAACAACTTCATCTACTTTATTAACTTGTTTTGGAGATTGCAATGGAACTATAACGGCTAATGTAGTTGGAGCTACAGGTGTTCCAACCTTTTTCTTTGATGCACCAGGTGCACAACCAGATCAAAATACAAATCCAGCAACAGGATTGTGTGCAGGTATATTTACTGTTACAGTTACAGATGCAATTGGTTGTCAAGTAACTTCCACCGTTACATTTACAGACCCACCATTATTAAGCGCAGTTATTACAGAAAGCCCAGTTGATTGCGATGGAAATTGTATTGGTATTGCAACAGCTGCTCCTGCTGGTGGTATAGCTCCATACACAGTTACATGGTCTAATGGACCATCATCTGTTGTTGCAGCAGCAGGTACATCAACAAATTCTAATTTATGTTTTGGTACTTACACGGCAACAATTACAGACGCAAATGGTTGTACAATTAATCCCGCACAAACAGCAAACATTACACAGCCAGGTGCATTTACAGTTGTAAGTTTAATTACTCCACCTGCTATTTGTGGAACAAGCAATGGTTCAATTACAGTTACTCCTAGTGGCGTTGGCCCTTATACTTATAGTTGGACAGCTCCAGGTGGAGCAACACAAACATTATCTAATATTCCTGCTGGAGTTTATGATGTAACAATTACTGATAATGTAACTGGTTGCGATACCCTTATTTCATTTGCCTTAATCGATCCAAATGGACCAACCATTGATAGCGATTCAACAAATGTGACATGCCCAGGTTTAAATAATGGAACAATTACCATTACGGTATTAAGTAGTACAGGAGTTCCAACTATTACTTTTCTTCCTTTAGGTGCTCCATTAGTAGGTTCTCCTCAAACTGCTGTAGGATTCGATGAAGGTACTCACATTGTTCAAATTACAGATGCAACAGCTTGTCAAACTTTTCATTCAGTAACAATTACTGAGCCTGATGTTTTCATAGCTAATGAAGTTTTATCCCATGTTTCTTGTAATGGTGGAAGTGATGGTTCTATCACATTAAACCCAACGGGAGGAACTGCACCATTTACTTACACAGTTGATGGTAATGCTGATGACAATGTAATGACGGGTTTAATTGCTGGACCTCATACTGTAATTCCTACAGATGCAAACGGATGCACATACAGTACAATTTATAATTTAACTGCTCCAGTTGCATTAACACTAACAGAAGTTCATACAAATGCAAATTGTATTACAGGTTTAGCATCAGCAACTATTACAACAGCTGGTGGAACTGCACCATTTACTTTTGTTTGGTCAGGACCAACAACACCTCCTAATACAGCTAATCCAAATAATCTTGTTCAAGGAACTTATACTTGTGATGTTACAGATGGAAATGGATGTACAGCAACAATTAATTTTACAATTAGTCAAAATCCTGCTTTAGTTAGTGGATTTACTTTCACTGATAACTTATGTGCTACTGGGTCAAGCGGAACAGCAAGTTTTAATGCAAGTGGAGGTTCGCTTGTTTATACCTATTCTTGGAGTCATACAGGTTCTTTAGCGAGCAGTCAAAATGGAATTAGTCCTGGAAATTATTCGGCTACAGTATCTGATAACAACGGTTGTTCAGTAACAGAAAATTATACAATTGGTGCACCAACTTTATTGACAGTTTCTTTAGCAGGGACAGATCCTTTATGCAATGGTGCAGCAACAGGTTGTATTACAGCAACACCAAATGGAGGAACACCTGTTTATTCTTATGTGTGGACTGGTGCAGTAAGTGCAACACAAACCGTTTGTAATTTAACTGCTGGAACTTATACTGTTGATGTTACTGATGCTAATGGTTGCGTTGCTACTCAAACTTTAACATTAGCTGAACCAGATTTATTGCAAGGTAATGTCTCTTCTTCTCAACCAACTTGTTTTGGAACATGTAACGGAATTTTATCTTCAAATCCAATCGGTGGTGTTTCGCCATACACATTTTTTTGGGGACCTGCTCCAAGTGCAAGTGTTGATGATTCCTTAACAGGTTTGTGTATTGGAACTTATTTTGTTATTGTAACAGATGCAAATGGATGCGAAGATTCTATTTCTAACATCTTAACTCAGCCAAACCAATTAGGAATAGCAGCTTCAACCTCTCCAGCAACTTGTGGTTTGGTGCCATGTAATGGTGTTATTACCATAAATAATATTATCGGAAATACTGTTGAATGGTTAAACTCAATTCCCCCAGGTTTTACTGGACTCTCGCAATCCAATTTATGTGCAGGAATTTATGATATTGAAGTTAGCGATATAAATGGTTGTAAGGATACTTCACAAGTTTTAGTTAGTTCTGATGCTGGACCAGTTGTAAATGTTGATTCAACAAATACAACTTGTATTGGTGATTGTGACGGAACGCTTACGGTTGTTTCTGTTGTTGGTATTGGACCATTCACTTATAGCTGGCAACCTGGTATAGCAGATGTAGATAGTATTGTTACTAATTTATGTGATGGATCATATATCTCTCAAGTTACTGATGCTAGTGGTTGTATTACCTTAACAAGCATTGATATTCTTGAACCGACAGATGTTGTAGATAATGAAGTTGTAACAAATGCAAGTTGTAACGGAGTTAATAATGGTAGTATAATCTTAGCTCCAACAGGTGGTACTGGTGCTTTAACTTATGCGTGGAGTAATAACCCTGGTTTAAATTCTCCAAACAATATTGGTATTGGTCCAGGTTCTTACACTGTAGATATTACCGATGCTAATTTATGTACGTATCAATTTATATATAACGTAGGTGCAAACGCCGCTGTTCAATATCAATTAAGTGTAACAAACACTTCATGTTTTGGACAGTGTGATGGAACAGCAACTTTAAATAATGTTGGAGGTGGAACAGCTCCTTATTTCTTTAGTTGGAATGATGGGCAAGCAAGTGCATCCGCAACTGCATTATGTGCTGGAAATTACTCAGTAACAATTACAGATGCAGCAGGTTGTTCAATTCTTATTGATACAACAATTACGGAACCTACTCAAATAGTAGCAAATCCAACTGTAACGAATACTGCTTGTGGAGTTTGTGCAGGTTCGGTTGGATTAGTTCCTGCAGGTGGTACAGGAGCATTTACTTATTTATGGGGCGATGGACAGTCAGCAGCAACTGCAATAAATTTATGTGCAGGTGTGCACACTGTGGATGTAAGAGATGCTAATGGATGTTTAAGTCAATTTAATTTAGCAGTTAATAATACAAGTGGACCAACACTTACTGTTAATTCAACAGATGTAAATTGTGCGGGGCAATGCACAGGTACAGCTTCGGTTGTGGCTGCGGGGGGAACAACTCCTTATCAATACAATTGGATAGCAGGCGGACAAACTACTTCAGCTGTTGCTAATTTATGCGCTGGTACTTATTTTGTTCAAGTAAAAGATGCAGATAATTGTTTAGTAAATGATTCGGTTGTAATTAATGAAACAAATACAATTATTGCAAATATTACTGCAACAGCTACAAATTGTGGTGCAAGCACAGGGCAAGCAATAGTTGCTCCAAGTGGTGGAACAGCACCATATACTTTTGTTTGGCCAGACGCTTCAACAAATGATACAATAAGTAATTTACCTGCAGGAACATACTCTGTTGAAATTACAGATGCTACTTCATGTAAGGATACATTCTTTATTACTATTAATAGCGCAAACGGACCAGTTGTTTCTGTTACAACAGATTCTGTTTCTTGTTTTGGTTTAAGTGATGGTTCAGCAACATTAACTATCAATGGTGGCAATCCAGGTTATACAGTTTTATGGAGTACAGGTTCAGCGGCCAATCCAACTCTTAATGGTTTAGATGCAGGTAATTATTCGGCAAGTGTTACAGATGCTTCTAGTTGCGTTACCGCAGTTAATTTTACAATTGATCAACCAAATTCACTTGCTTTAAGTTTAAACAACACTCAATTACCAACTTGCCAAGCTGCTTGCAACGGAGCATTAACAGCTATACCAAGCGGTGGAACATTACCTTATACTTATTTGTGGGTGCCAGGTAATCAAACTACAGTTTCTATATCAAACCAATGTGCAGGATTGTATGGTTTAACCGTTACTGATGCAGAGGGTTGTATCGTTTCTCAAAACACTCAGTTAAATAATAATCCTGTTCCATTTACAATTACAGAAGTAAAAACGGATGCAGCTTGTGGTGTGTGTGATGGTACTGCCGCGCTTACACCAACTGGCGGACAAGCACCTTATACATATTTATGGAGCAATGGAGATATTACTTCTAATTCATCAAATTTATGTGCTGCTGTTTATATGGTTGATATTGAAGACGCTTTAGGTTGTACGCAACAACATAATGTTGCAATTAATAATACAAACGGTCGAACGGTAACAGCATCTTCAACGGATGTAACTTGTTCAGGATTATCAAACGGAACTGCATCAACTGTAGTTGCTGGCGGTACAACACCTTATCAATACAATTGGATTAATGGTGGACAAGTAACTTCTGCTGTTAATGGTTTATCTGCCGGAACTTATTTTGTACAAGTAAAAGATGCGGCAAATTGTTTAACTAATGCACAAGTAACAATTAATGAAACTACAATTTTAAATGCAAACGCAGTTGTAACATCTGCAACTTGTGGCGCAACTGATGGGTCAATTGATTTAACACCAACTGGAGGAGTTGCTCCTTATACTTTTGTGTGGTCGGCTCCTTTGCTTCCAACAGAAGATCAAACAAATTTAGCTGCAGGTAATTTTAGTGTAGAAATTACGGATGCAGGAGGATGTAAAGACACCGTGTTTGTGAGTATTAGTAGTACAAATGCTCCAGGTGTTGTTGTGGATGTAGATTCTGTTTCTTGTAATGGATTAAGTGATGGCTCTGCAACATTAACAATCAATGGCGGCACACCAGGTTATACAGTGTTGTGGAGTACAGGTTCTGCAGCTGATCCAACATTAAGTGGGTTAAGCGCAGGTAATTATGCTGTAAGTGTAACGGATGCTGCAGGCTGTGTTTCTGCGCAAAACTTTACAATAGAAGAGCCAGTGCAATTAGCATTATCTTTAAGTAATACTCAATTACCAACTTGCCAAGCTGCTTGTAATGGAGTATTAACGGCTATTCCAAATGGAGGAACATTACCTTATACATATTTGTGGGTTCCAGGTAATCAAACTACTGTTTCTATTTCAAATCAATGCGCAGGATTGCATGGCTTAACAGTAACTGATGCTAGGGGGTGTAGTATTTCTCAAAACACGCAACTAGTTAATAATCCAAATCCATTTAATATAACAGAAGTAAAAACAGATGCAACTTGTGGTGCGTGTGACGGTACTGCTATACTTACTCCAACAGGTGGACAAGCACCATTTACTTATTTATGGAGCCAAGGTGATACTGATTCTAGTGCTATCGATTTATGTGCTGGCGTTTATATGGTTGATATTGCCGACGCTGTGGGATGTACACAACAATACAATGTAGCTATAAATAATGTAAATGGACCAACAGTAACAGCATCTTCAACGGATGTGACTTGTTCAGGATTAGCTGATGGAACTGCATCAACTGTAGTTGCTGGAGGTACAACGCCTTATCAATACAATTGGATTAATGGCGGGCAAATAACTTCTGCTGTTAATGGTTTAGCTGCTGGAACTTATTTTGTTCAAGTAAAAGATGCGGCAAATTGTGTAACCAATGCGCAAGTAACAATTAATGAAACAACAATCTTAAATGCTAATGCAATTGTAACATCTGCAACTTGTGGCGCAACAGATGGGGCAATTGATTTAACACCAACTGGAGGAGTTGCTCCTTATACTTTTGTGTGGTCGGCTCCTTTGCTTCCAATAGAAGATCAAACAAATTTAGCTGCAGGTAATTATAGTGTAGAAATCACAGATGCAGGTGGATGTAAAGATACTGTCCTAGTAGCAATTAGTAGTACAAACGCTCCAGGTGTTGTTGTTGATCTAGATTCTGTTTCTTGTAATGGATTAAGTGATGGTTCGGCAACATTAACAATTAATGGCGGCACCCCAGGTTATACAGTTTCATGGAGTACAGGTTCTGCAGCCAACCCAACATTAAGTGGATTAAGTGCTGGTAATTATGCAGTTAGTGTAACGGATGCTGCTGGTTGTATCTCTTCGCAAAACTTCACAATAGAAGAGCCAGTGCAATTGGCATTGTCATTAAGTAATACTCAATTACCAAATTGTTCTGGTGTATGTAATGGAGAATTAACTGCGATTCCAAATGGAGGTAGTTTAGCTTACACTTACTTATGGATGCCAGGCAATGGGACAGCCGATACAATTGCAGGTTTATGTGCAGGTTCTTATACACTAACAGTTACTGATGCAAATGCTTGTGTTATAACGCAAATAACCAATCTTAATAACAATCCTGTTCCATTTAATATAGATACTACTATTGTTTCTCCTAGTTGTAATTTATGTGATGGTACAATTGATTTGATTTTAATAGGCGGCGCCGCTCCTTACACTTATAATTGGAGTTCTGGTGATACATTAGAAGATATTGCTAATGTGTGTGCGGGTGTTTATCAAGTTGATATCACTGACACAGTTGGTTGTAGTCAAACAGCAACTTTTGCAATTAGTAATTTAAATGGAATTACAAATGATGTAATTGTGAAAACAGATGAGTCGTGTTTTGGAACTGCCGATGGAACTGTTACTGTTACTCCAGTTGGAGGAACACCAGGTTATACTTATTTATGGCCACACAATGGAGCTACTGTAAATAATTTAGTTGGCTTAGGTGCGGGTACTTATTTCTTAGAAATTGCTGATACAAATAATTGTATTTGGACATCGCAAGTAGACATTCTTTCGCCAAATCAAATGACAGCAACTACAAGTATTGTTTCTCCTAATTGTGCAGTGAGCGATGGCAGTATAACCTTAAATGTTTCGGGTGGAACAGGAACGCCTTCTTATGTTTGGAATCCAGCTGTTGCAGGTAATACAAACGTAGCTACAAATTTACCAGCAGGTGTTTATACCATTACTGTTACAGATGCTTCTGCAATTCCTTGCTCTCAAGACTTTACTGTTACTTTAAGTAATACTAATGGCCCACAAGTAGATGTGTTAGATTCTTCCATGTCATGTAACGGTGTTTGTGATGGAAATGTGAGTTTAGTGGTTACAAGTCCAAATGCAACAGGCATAGTTTGGAACGATGCATCTACTGGAACATCTATTTCTAATTTGTGTGAAGGAACTTACACCGCTATAATTACTGATTTGGTTTTAGGTTGCTCTACAGTAATTTCTGCAACAATTACTGAGCCTGACACTATTTCTTTTGGAGTGGCAATATCAACCGACTTAAGATGTTTTGGAATTTGTTTAGGTTCTATTGCAGCTGTTCCTTTTGGTGGAACACTTCCATATACTTATGCTTGGGCACCTAGCGGAGGAAGTATTTCACTTGTAGATAGTTTATGCGCTGGTATTCATACCTTAACCATTACGGATAACAATGGTTGTATCGCAACTCAAAACACTACATTAACTGAGCCTACTGATATTGTTACAAATGGTATTGTTACCGATGCTTCTTGTAGCTCTGTTCCAAGCGGGGCAATTGATGTAAGTGTTAATGGAGGTTCTCCTTTTGTTGGCGGTAATTATACGTACCAATGGATAGCAGGAAGTGCAGCAACTACCCAAGATTTAAATGGCGTATTGTTTGGAAATTATTCATTAGAAGTAACAGATAGTTTGTTGTGTAAAGACACCGTTAGCTTTAATATCGCAACAACTGATACTGTAACTGCTAATGCAGGAGCTGATGCTGCATTTTGTTTAAACGGAAATGTAATATTAGACGGTTCATTATCAACAGTAAATAATGGTACAATTACTTATCAATGGAATGAGGTTGCTGCTGGTACTTTATTAGGAAATACAGATTCGGTAAACGTAACTCCTACTGCTGGAATAACAAATTATCAATTGGTAATTACGAATTCGTTAGGTTGTTCAGATACTGATACGGTTGCTTTAACAGCTAATGCATTGCCAGTGGCTAGCGCTGGACCTGATTTAGAAGTTGTGTATGGAATAAGTGGAACAATTGGTGGAAGCCCAACCAATCCGGTAGGTACTACTTTAGTGTGGACTCCATCTATTGATTTATCGAGCACTACAATTCCTAATCCACTAACAACTGCTACCTTAACAACAACTTATGTAGTAACTGTAACTGATACCGCAACTGGTTGTATTTCGCAAGATAGTATGCAATTTGTTGTACTACCAGATATTATTATTCCAAACGGTATATCACCAAATGGAGATGGTAAAAACGATACTTGGATAATTGGTTTAATTACTAAGTTCCCAGATAACGAAGTTGAGGTTTATAATCGTTGGGGCGAGCAATTGTATTACAAACGTAATTACGATAACACGTGGGATGGAACATATAAAGGAAAAGGATTGCCAGTTGGTACATATTATTACGTTGTGAAATTAAATGATCCTAAGTATCCAGAACCATACACAGGACCAATAACTATATTCAAATAACAATGAACAAAATAAAGCATACATATAAAATTGTTCTAATGTTGTTTATTTGCATTGGAATAAATTATACTGCTAAAGCGCAACAGCTTCCGCAGTATTCGCAATACATGTTAAACGATTTTGTAATTAACCCTGCAATTGCTGGTAAAAGTAAATCATATTGGGATTGCCGTTCGAACAATCGTTACCAATGGAAAGGTATTACTGATGCTCCTCGTACATATATTCTTTCTGCGCATGGTCCTTTTAAAAATAGGAAAATGGGAATTGGCGGAACTTTGTATTCGGATATAGTTGGTCCTACAAGAAGAGTTGGTTTTAATATGTCTTATTCCTATCACTTAAAAATTAACTCTGAATACAATTTAAATCTAGGTTTAAGTGCAGGTGCATTGCAATATTCAGTTGACGGACATAAACTTACTTTGCATGATAATGATGATTTGATTTTGGTAACACAATACAAATCGGCGATTACTCCTGAGTTAGGAGCGGGTGCGTATTTTTATAGCAAAAAATTATTTGTTAGTTTGTCTGTTCCACAATTTTTGGAAGCAAAAATTAGAATGGATGGTCTAGAGTATACTGATAAAAGCCGTTTACGCCCACACTTATATACAATGGCAGGATATACATTTGACATTGGGGAGGATTATCAAGTTGAACCATCTTTCCTTGTTAAGTATGTTGCACCTGCCCCAGTTAAAGTGGATTTAAGCGTTCGTGCTATTTACAAAAAACAATTGTGGTTAGGTGTTAGTTATAGAACAAATGACGCTATCTCTGCAATGCTTGGATACATGCACAAAAACTGGTTGATGATTGGTTATTCGTATGATTATACAACAACTAATTTAAGAAACTACAGCACGGGAACTCACGAAATAGTTCTTGGTTTACGCTTTACTCCTCCTAAGGAGAAAGCAATTAAGACGGAGTAAATTTTTTTGGTTTTTTTTTTTTTTTTTTTTTTCCTATTTTTTTTTTTTTTTTTTTGAAGAAATCTCTTTTTTTTCCTTTTTTTTTTTTTTTTTTTTTTTTTTTTTTAACTAAAAAAAAACCCCTTTTTTTAGTGGCCCCTTTTTTTTTTTTTTTTTCCTTTTTTTTTTGGTTTTTTTTGTTTTTTTTTTTTTTTTGTTTTTTTTTTTTTTTTTTTTTTTTTTTTTTTTTTTTTTTTTTTTTTTTTTTTTTTTTTTTTTTTTTTTTTTTTTTTTTTTTTTGTTTTTTTTTTTTTTTTTTTGTTTTTTTTTTTTTTTTTTTTTTTTTTTTTTTTTTTTTTTTTTTTTTTTTTTTTTTTTTTTTTTTTTTTTTTTTTTTATGAAGAATTTCAGTTTTAACTTTTTTTGAAACTTCATCATTTTCAGTAATAACTGGATCTAATTGAAATTTTTGTAACAACTTCATGAAGAAGGAAACTTCTTTATCAGGTATATTAACTGTAATCGTAGTCATTTCTTAAAACTTATAATACAAATGTAATAAATTTCTGTGGAAAATTAATAATTACCCCACCAAACTCTTCTTCATTCTCTGTTCACCAAATTCTAAAATCTTATCTATAAACTCGTAAGGCTTGTAATGGTTTATTGCAGCTTGATGGTAGATACATGTTGCAGGCGTCATACCAGGTAAGCTGTTTACCTCAATAAAAATAACTTCTACTTTTAAATTATCGAATACTCTTACAAAAGCATCAATACGGCAGTAACCAACAACGTTTAATACTTTTGCTGCTGCGCCTAATCTTTCCTTTACTATATCCGAAATTGCCTGGCGTTCCTTTAAGTCTCTTGAATAACGCGCAGGTGTAATGTTTTGACCTTGCCCGGCTAAAAATTTTTCTTCTAAACTTAAAATGTCACCTTCTGCTAATGCCTCGCTGGCTTCAAATACTTCGTATTCAATTTCTCCTTTTGCATTAAACTTAGTAAGCATTCCACCAGTAATTTCTAAAAAGTGTTTCGAATCTTTTTTCGAAATTAATTCTTCAATTAATATTACTGGTTTAATTGGAAATTCTTCTTTTGCTTTTATATGAAGTGTTGCAGCTGCTTGTGCATCTAGCTCTTCGCTGGTTCTAAAAATTAATTTTGCAAAGGCTTCAAACTCTTCAAAGTTTTTAATTTTCTTTACTGCGCTGCTGCAACCATCATCAACAGGTTTTGCAATAAATGGATAATGATAATCGTTTTGTAAAGAGTTTTTTATTTCTTCTTTTTTAGTATTCCAATCATCGCAAGTAACTAAGCCATGTTTGGCAACAAGGAAACCATTGTTTAATAGTATTTCGTTTGTTTTGTATTTATCAATAGTGGTTGATGAACTTTCTTTTCCCGAACCATTGTATGATAAACCAACTGCTTCCAATTTTTCTTGTATCTCACCATCTTCGCCTGGGCGGCCGTGCAGGGCAATAAATACTTCTTTCACTTCTTTTGCAAGCTCTGTATAATTTATTTCTTTTGGTTCTAAGATTGCATTAGCTGCCGCATATTTATCAGTAATCGCTGAACACTCACTTACAATTTGTTTTATCACATCATGTACTTTCCAGCTCTCTACTTTTTCTTTAATATCATCTGCATTATCTTTTAATAATGCATTAATTGGAACTTTATACAATTTGTGTGCGTTGCTATTACCTGTAAGGAAAACGGGCACAGGGGCATATTTTTCGGATGATGCAAGTTTTTCGTAAATGTTTCTTCCACTCTCAACAGAGATATGACGCTCTGATGAATAACCTCCAAGCACTACAGCAACAGGTGTTTTGTTAGTTGCTTTGTTTTGCTCGTTGTGTAAAAAAGAATCTAATTGATGTAAAAATTTATTGTAAGTAGTTTCTCCCTTCGCTTGTTTAATTCGTTTGGCAAGGGATGTGCGAATAATAAAAGTTAGGAACTGAGAAGGGTTTAATCCAATCTCCGCTGCTTGATGAAAGAAGAAAGAGGAAGGCATCATTCCTGATGTGGTGTTTGGATCATTTAAAAACACTTTTCCATCTTTGCTCAAGAAGCCGTCAATACGCGCATACACATCAAAACTCAAATCATAAAATAAACGCTCACACTCTTTACGAATTAAATTAATTATTTCGTTCGACTCTTCAATAGGTGTTATTTTGCGCGCTAATCCTGGTAAGTATTTGCTGCGGTAATCAAATAATTCTTTTCCTTTTCTAATTTCGGTAGGAGGGAGAGCAATAGCTTTTCCTTGTTCATCTTCTAATACAATACAAGAAAATTCTTTCCCTTCTATAAATCCTTCAATCAACACCGTGCTTTCTCCATCAACTGCTTCTACAACTAGGCCATCTGTATTTTGTAAGTGCTCGTTAAAATAAGCAATGGTATCTTCAGGATTGAATAAAACAATTTCTCCAATTTTTACTGGCATACCAATGCCTTCGCGTATATCAGATAATTGCTTTACAAAATCAATTTTTTCATCTGCATTTAATTTGTTCCAATCGTTTGCCACTACCCATCTTGTAAACAATGCCTTTTCAACTGCACTCATGAATTCAAACTCATTGTCCTTGCTTAAAATACTAACGCCAATGGATGAACCTTGATTAGCAGGTTTAATAACCATTGGAAAACCAATATCTTTTTTTGCTTTATCCCAAGCACCTTTTACTTTACCCGAAATCCAATCATTACGATCGATGGTGAAAAAGTTGGGTGAATTAAAACCCGCACTCACCATCATTTTTTTCTGAATGCTTTTATCAATTCCTATTGCAGAAGGTAAAATACCTGAGCCAGAGTAGGGGATTTGTAAGTATTCAAACAAACCTTGTATTTTTCCATCTTCTCCATAAGGACCATGCAAACATAAAAAGGCAAAATCAATTTTATTTTTTAGTTCATCAACAGGAACTGGTTTTCCTAAAGATGCAGTAAGTTTTAGTTGTTCTTCTTTGTTTAGATTCCCAAGGTTTTCGGCGTAGTATTGAAAATCGGAATGCAGCGAAGGCAAAAATTCAACTGGTGGATAAAAATCGCGAATAGTTCCTTTGTAAATAAAATTCCAATCGAGTAAAACAAAATTTCCGAATGAGTCAACAAAAAGCGGAACAGCTTCGAAAATAGATTTGTTTAAATTATCATAAACAGTTCTGCCACCTGCAAAAGAAATTTCACGCTCTTTTGAACAACCACCAAAAATAATACCAACGCGAATTTTATTCATAATTTTATGCCGAAAATTGATTAGTCAAAGATAAAATAGAGTGAGGCCTTTTATTAGCCACTTTCTGTTTATAATCAACCGTTTTATTAACATTTGGAGTTTTAGCTAAATTGTTTTAAATTTGGTTAAAACCAGTATTACATGAATAAACATTTACTCCTCATTTTTTCATTGTTTTTAATTTTATCTGCTAAGGCACAATGCCCTGCGGGTCAAAAACAAGTTGTGGTAACAATAGTTCCTGATAATTTTCCACAAGAAACTACTTGGGATTTAAAAGATAATGGTGGAATTACTTTAGCTTCAGGAACAAGTGTAGGCGCAACTGTATGTGTTGATACTACTAAGTGTTTAACATTTACTATTCGTGATTCGTATGGTGATGGTCTTTGTTGTAATTTTGGAACTGGCTCCTATAATGTAAGTTATAATGGAGTTACGGTTGCAAGCGGAGGAAGTTTTACAACGCAAGAAAGCACTTCATTTAATTGTCCTCCAGGAAGCTCATGTAATTTGGCCATAGTAGTTGATACAGGTGTTTATTTTGCTCCAATGAGGGATTATTGGTATATGTTTACACCTGAGGCAAATGGTATGTATGAAATTACAACTTGTTTTCCTGCCAATACTTGTAATACAAAATTGTGGGTTTATTCTGGTTGCAACGGGAATATAAACTCTACTAACACCGGAACTTTATATTACGATGATGATAATGGCGGGTGCGGTATTAAAGCTGTTATTAGTGCTGCATTAGATACAAATACAACTTATTATATTAGAGTAGGTGATGTTGCTTCTAATTGCAGTGATACCATTCAATGGGCAATTAATTATACTGGAGCTATTACTGGCTGTATGGACCCTAGCGCTTGTAATTTTAATCCAATGGCAACATTGCCTGGAACATGTTATTACTCTCCTCATCCAAGTTGTGTTGGGCCTGATTTAGTTATCAATCAGCAAAGTATTGAGAACTCTTTAAACATCGGAAATACAACGGCAACAAATTGTGAAGTAGTTGAAGGTTGTTTGGCTGGTTATGGAAATAGAACAATTTTGCGTTTCGATACACGAATTGAAAATATAGGACAATTAGATTATTATATAGGAAACCCAACAAACAATCCGAGTCAGTTTAATTTTGTTAACTGCCATGGTCATGCACATTATGAAGGGTATGCGGATTATGTGTTGTATGATTCAAACGGAAACGCACTACCAATTGGAAGAAAAAATGGTTTTTGTGTGATGGATTTACAATGCCCAGTTGGTATTCCTGCTCAGTATGGTTGCAGCAACATGGGAATTACGGCAGGTTGTGCAGATATTTATGGTTCGGGTTTAAGTTGCCAATGGATAGATATTACTGATGTTGCAGATGGAGATTATACGCTTGCCGTTAAAGTTAACTGGGATCAATCACCAGATGCATTAGGACATCATGAAACTAACTACGTTAATAACTGGGCACAAGTGTGTATTAATATTTACGAAGTAGGTGGGATGAAAAATTTCACATTACTTCCAACTTGCCCCGCTTACCTTGACTGCTCGGGAACACCTTATGGTAACGCAACTGTTGATTGTAATGGTAATTGTGGTGGAGGGGCAAAAAAAGGTGATTTGGATAATAACACTATTCAGCAAACAAATGATGCTCAGTTGTATGTTGCAGGTGATTTAAATAGTACACTTACACCAAGTAATTGTATTGATTTAAATGCGGATGGGCATATAAATGTTTGGGATGCTTCACTTGTTAATCAATGCGCCCGGCATGGTGGAACAAATAATACATTATGTAATTTTCCGCGTGGTGCAGCGAATCCAGCAGAGGTTGTTATTTTAAGTGTTGAAACTTTGAACACTGCAAGCCAGTATGTAGATATTGCAATTTCAAATCCTAACAACGAAGTATTAGCTTATGAATTTACATTGAGTGGAGTTGAAATATTAAGTGTGCAAAATTTAATTTCAGCTGCTGATTATCCTATTACACCTGAGTTTGTGGTAGGTGGTAATAAAGTAATTGGTATTTCTTATTTAGATTCGGCAATTAATCGTAAGTATGTGCCAACAAATTTATGTAGAGTGTTTTATTCTAACTTAACAGATACCGTTGTTTGTATAAACAACATTATTGAAGTAGTAAATAAAAATAATGAATCGGTTACAAAAGTAATTGGTGATACCTGTATTAATGTTCCTGCTTCTGTTTCTATTAAAGGAATGAGCAACGAAAATAATTTCGTGTTAATGCCAAATCCAGCAAGTGATAAAATAACAATCAAGCCTTACTTTAAAGGCGCTGAGCAAATTGAGTTAAGTATGTTTGATGTTACTGGACGTGAGGTTATGCGTGCACCAATTAAAACTGGTTTTATTGAGCAAACAGTTGATGTAAGCGGTTTGCAAGCTGGTGTTTACACTATCACTCTAAAATCTGATAACGGAATGGCAAGTAAGAAATTGGTTATTAAAAGATAGTTTTAAATTAATATTTGAAAAGGCTTCATGATAAACATGAAGCCTTTTTGTTATACCATAATCTGAATTAGAACAATTTTTAAGGTATAGCGTCTTAGAGAATTATTTATCAAGGATTCGTTTAATTTTAAAATAACATTCTCTGTCCAATTTGTTGTAGTGGTAGTATGTCAGGCCGAGCGCAGTCGAGACTTTCTTAACGCAATTTCGTCTTTACTGCGCTCGAACCGACAATTTATAATTACTGGAAATCCTGAAAGTCAGTTCGAGTGTTTTTTGTTGGCAGGAATTGTTACAATTAAGAGAATAATTACCAATGCCAACAAAAAAAGTATCGAGAAGTGACTATCTACTAACCGCATAACAATTAGCTTCAATATTCAACACATCTAATTGTATTTGTGTAAGATTACGAAGCACAATACTAATGGGTGTGAAATAAAAATTACTTATTTCCCAACTTACCATTTCGTCATTTGCGTTTAGTTGATTGCCAAGGTTAATAAGGCTTTCTGTTTTTTGACCATAAGTTTGTGAAACAAGTGAGTTAAAATCGCTTAGGTTTTTTCTTAGCTGTTTTAAATCGCCTTTTGCATTTCCGTTATCATCAAACAGTATCATTGTTGGTGCGCCATAATCTCCACCACCATACATGGTATTAAAATCAATTTTTTTAATTTCAATTCCTTCGCTGGCGCTAACAAGCTTTAATTTTAAATCTTCAATACTGTTGCACAAGTTAGTACAAGTAGTTCGTAGTTTATTTAGCTCTTCTTGCTTTAAAGTACTGTCTTTACTAACTATTTCGTAGCTAAGCGAATTTTGTTTAAGTATATACTCATAGCTGTTTTGCGTATGCTGGTTAGCAAGCACATTGGTACGCTCAATTGTTGCGCTAGGACGTGTATTTATTAAAGTGAAAAACAAACCACTTCCTAAAATAATTACTAAGGATGAAACAATGGTATTTACTTTTGTTTCAGGGTTGCGAATACCCGAGAAAAAGTAAATAGGTAAAAAAACAAATACCATTGCTAGTATAGAACCTAAGCCCATCATGTTTGCTCCAGGCCAATGCATAATTTTAAACATGATACCTAAACTCATGGCAATAGCTGAAAGCATTCCAATACCAAGTATGAGCTTATCTTTTGATTGTTGTTTCTCACGCATTTTGAGTGTAAACAATAATGGCAAGAATAGGAAACTGGCAATGGTAATTCCAAGTACTATGCCCATTGAGGCTCCAGGCCAGTGCATAAATTTAAACAAGATTCCTACGGATAGGAACGCAGCAGAAATTGTTCCGCTGACTAACATTATTTTTTTCATAGTGTAGTAATTTTTAAAGGTTAACAGAGTAATGGTTTCTTCTTCAATTTCCCATAGTTCATGTTTGTAGAATTTGGGAATTGTTTTTTTATAGAAGCCCTCGAAGTCTCCGTTTTCTTCGAGATTTTGCTCAACTAAACAACAAATATGATCCAGGAGGTTATACTGCAGGTCCTCCATCTCAACGCCACGTGCACGAATGTCGTTAAGAATGTAATCTATTTGTTTATCGTTGATGCAATACATTTTATTTCTGATATAAGATTTTAGATGTAAGATTTGAATTTTCAAATCAACACCCCCGATAGCTATCGGGATTCAAATTTTCAAATCAATTGGTTTCAGGGTTTAATCCCAACAAAAATTTCATCGTATCCATAAAGGCTGCAAACTCGTTTACTTTTTCGGTAGCAGTTTTTTTGCCTTGTTGACTAAGCGAATAATATTTTCTTACACGCTTACCAATGTATTCGGTTTCGGTTTCTAATAAACCATCTGCTTCTAATGCATGAAGCGTTGGGTACAATGCACCTTCGGTTAACTGAATTTTATCAGCAGTAAGTTCTTTTACTTTTGCTGTAATTTCATAACCATACATACGTTTGTTTTCTACTAACAATTTAAGTATGATTGTTTTTAAAGTGCCCTTAATTAATTCGGATGAATACATGATTTTCAAATTTACTTAAGACAAAGATACATAAGAATCTAATGTATAATACAATTGGGTAGTAAAAATTGCGTAAGTAATTGATAATTAGTGTTAAAAATTTATTAGTGAATGCTAAGTGGTAGACAAACAACAAAATAAATTGATGAATCTAAATGTTTGGATTTTACTTTTGAATTAAAAATTAATTGAAAGATTTGGAAAATTATTTTCCTCTTTCTCTTTCCTCCCTCTCCAACTTCTCTTTTTCAATACGTTCTCTAGTTTTCTCAGCACGATATAAAAAATCTTTACGTATGCGTTCGCCAATTACAATAATGTCTTGTTTAAAAAATGGGCAGCATGCTTCTACTTGCACGGGTGCATTTTCGTTATCCATTTTTAATGTTGCAGGTTTTGTATGAACCGGGCATTGCATGCCTTTTATAGCTTGCTGTATTTGTTTTTCTAAATTTTTATTTGGGCGTACTGGGTTCATAAAGGTTTTATTAAATGGATTTTATTTCTTCGGTTCCATCTGCATGTTTTGCAAATCGGGTTTTGTTTCTATCATGTACTTGGTCGTACTTAGGCCAAGGCCAGCCACCAAATTTAGTTGCATGATAATCTTCAAAAGCTTGTTTAATTTCTTCTTTGGTATTCATTACAAAAGGCCCATATTGCATAACAGGTTCATTAATAGGTTTACCTTGTAATACTAAAATACTTACTTCTGTTTTACCTGCTTGTAAAATACTAATTGCATCTGCTTTTAAAATAGCTGCACTGTATTTAGGAACTTTGTTACCTGTTACGCTTAATTCTTCTCCTTCATAAAAATAAATAGTACGATTTGTTGTACCCGAAGCCTTTGGTAATTCATAGCTTGCACCTGCTTCCATTTTAATATTCCAAACAGCTACATCATTGTTTTCTAAAGCAGCCCACGAATCGGGCGGAGGAGAAGGAGCTTTGGTATCATTTATTTTTCCAGCAATTATTTCGATGTTTGTTTTTTTATTGTTGTTATCGGTGTGTTTGTAGTTAGGAATAATATCATTCCACAGCATTTTAAAATGAGGTTCAACAAATTTATCTTTCTTTGGCAAGTTTAACCAAATTTGAAAAAGCTCCATTGTGTTTTCTTTATCTTCATGTATCAAAGGAAACATTTCCGAATGCTGAACTCCTTTACCTGCGGTCATCCACTGTACGTCTCCATTTCCATATCTTCCTGATGCGCCCATCGAATCGGCATGATCAACAATTCCTTTACGCACAACAGTAATGGTTTCAAATCCACGATGCGGGTGCCCAGGAAAGCCAGGTACTGTTTTTCCATGATACATTCTAAAACCATCTTTAATAATAAAATCATCACCCAAATGTCTTTCTTTTAGATAAGAATTCTCGGGACCCATTACTGCATTGCCTTTCGGGAAATCATCTTCGTGATGCACACAAAATAAAAAAGGATCAAGTGTATCCCACTGAAAACCTAAAGGTTTAATATCAATGATTGGATTTGTGTTTTCTGTAAGGCGTAGATTATTTTTTACAGTACTCGAAAAGCTGGTTAAGGGTGCAGCCCAAGCGGCAGCAACTGCTAAGCCAAGTCGCGAAATAAAATTTCTTCTGTGCAATGGTTCGTTCATGTTTAATCTCTTAAATATTATTTAATATCTGCAGTTTTAAACCAAGTGTCTGTTCTTCCGAGCAAGGATATTCCCATGTAACCTCTTACATCTAATTTCCCATCTCGGTAATTAATTTTGCAACTATAGGTTTTACCGCTTTCAGCGTCATATATGGTTCCATCATTCCATTCATCTTTTTTATTAAATACGAATCCATTTAATAAAGCCATTCCCATAATTGGATTAGTGCGTTTGGTTTTATCAGGATTTTTCGTGTCGAGTTTTGGTTTTCCGTTTACATCATTAGGGTCTTTTAGCCACACAATTTTTCCATTAAACTTATCTCCTGTTTTAGTTATATGAATTTTTGCTTTGTTATTGCCAACAAGCCAAGTGCCTATTATTTCGTCACCTTTAAGTTTTTGTGCATTTGCAAAGCTTGTAATAAGTGAAAAGATAATTACTAAATTTTTCATGTTATTTATTTTAAAAGTTCATTAATTAATTTTTCAGTCTTCGTTTTAAATTCTTCGTAAGCTGCCCCAGTAGCAGGTCCCGAAAAGCCGGTGTGTATTTGCACTACTTTACCTTGTTTGTTTATAAATAGGGTAGTGGGGAAAGCGCTTATTTTACTAAGCATGGGTAAGCTCTCACTTGCTTTGTCTTTACCTGTTAAGCCAGTAATTAAAATTTGGTAATCAACATTAAAACGTTTTTTTAATCTTTCAACATTGCTTGCGGCTTTATCAAAATCGCCTGTGCGCTCATAAGCTAAGCCAATTATTTCTAATCCTTTTTTATTATACGTTTTGTATAGCTGAGATAAGTAAGCTGTTTCGTCCATGCAATTAGGACACCATGAGCCAAGCAACTGAACAATTACAACTTTGTTTTTGTACTTCTCGTCATTAATCGAAATCTTTTCTTTCTTCCCATTCATGAAACTAAAATTCACGCTTTCAAAACCTGCATTCATTTGCGTAATGGTTTCCGCTTCTCTTAATTTGAAATCATCATTTCGTTTACCAATCCATGGTTCTTTCCAGTGGCTCCCCGAATAAAACATACCGTTTTTAATAATTGTGCCATCACTTTTTGCAATAAACAAAAAAGCATGTGATCCATCAAAGCAAGAGAGATACAATGTTGTGCCGTGCTGTAAACCTTCTAAATAGCGATAATCACCTGTTTCAGTTAAAAAGGTACCTGTTGTATAAATAGAGTTAGCTTGTTTAAATACGCCAATTGCTTTACTGCTATCAGCAGTGCCAGGACTAAATGTAACTTCCCATTTACCTTCATACATTGGATTTGGTTTTCCTATGGATCTATTAAAGCGTTGTGATTTTCCGAAATAGGCTTTAAATGGAATAATATTTTTATCCTTACGTGCAGAATTAATCCAAACGCCAACTAATGAATCGCCATAGTTTTTTGTTTTAAACTCCGAATCAAAAATGGGCATTTTAAAATTAAGGGAATCTTTTTTTAGTTTTAATTCGTCAACCACAATGCGCTCTTCGCCATTGCGAATAATAAGCACATTTTTTTTACCTTGTTTTTTTGTTTCGAAATTAAAAGGTAATTCAATTTTTTCTTCTTCATTAAGCGTTAAAACACCTTGCCAAATGCCCATTTTAAGCTGTTGTGCTTTAAGTGAACTTAAAGTTAAGCTTAGTGTAATGATTGTGTATAAAAACGTTTTTTTCATTATATTAATTCTTTCATCTTATTAATTTTCACCATAAAGTCGAACGAAAATGTTTTGCGTTCGGTGTTTAAGTGTTCAAACAAAAGTATGGCTTTTTGGAAATAATTAGCTTGTTTATTTTTATCTTCTATTACCATACCAAGTTCAAAAATAATATTAGCAATGTATTCCATTGTTTCTTGCGAAAACTTTTTATCGGTGTTTAAAAACGAAATCAAATTTTCATTGCTTTGCTCAACAATCTCATCAAAATTAAAGCCTAGTTCTTTTTCAAATACCGTATTTACGAGTTCTTCCGCTTCAGTAATTCTAAAATCAGTTTTTAAGCCCATCAAGTCAGCCACAAGCTTGGCCACTACTTTGCCTAGTTGGTCAATTTGTTTTTTAAGATAATCTTGTCGTATTGACATTTATGATTTTAGATTTCAGATATGCTAAAGTAGGACTTAAATTTTAGATTTAATGATGAAAAATCTGAAATCTAACATCTGCTATTAAAACAATTTCTCCTGAAACCATTGATAAATAAGCAAAACTAAAAATTAACAAAAAAATGTTTGGTGGAATGAAAAATGTGTTGTTATATTTGCACCGAATTAGTTACCCACCTGTGTGCGTAATTAGTTTATCAAGAAGCGGCGAGAGATAGGCTCTAGGACCCGCTGGCAACCAACTAAAAGTAATGGTAAAACGTTATTGGAAAACCGGTGCCAACTCCTACCCCGATGAAAGGCGGGGAAAGATGAATTAAATTACAAAATAATGAAAACAAGAAAAACAATTACTCGTAATGAGTCGGTGTTGGTAAACCAACTAACTAATTTAAAAAAATCAATTTCTTCGTCTCTAATGATGATGTGCTGCAAAATGCGCATGTGCTGTACAGGCTCATGTTGTCCCGTTTGCTAAGCGAAACATCTTTTAAAAAAGATTAGCGGTCCTTAGTAAACGCTCAAGGATCAAGACCGCATATTGTCTTATTTTAAATTCATTAGAAATCATGTCAAAAAAAATAGAAACTACCATTTCAAGAATCGATTTGTTATCAAACGATACTTACAAATCATTTTTAAAAGTTCAATCAACTTATTCAATTGCTCAAACAGGTGGCTCTTATGCTTACTACAACAATAGTAAAGAACAAGTGAGATTAGTTAGCGATGTAAATATTTTAGATTCAACAGAAACTAAAAGAATTATATTCTCTAACCTTTTAGGAAAAAATTAATTATTTGATTGCCTGTTACTGTTGGCGCGCATCAGTTATGGGTGATGGAAATTAATTAAATCAAAACAAAAATAAATAATCAAAACAATTTTTAAAAAACTATAATTATGTCAACTCAAAATTTAAAATTCGAAACATTACAATTACACGCAGGTCAGGAAGTAGATGCAACAACAGGTTCAAGAGCTGTTCCAATTTATCAAACAACTTCGTATGTATTTAAAAACAGTAAACACGCAGCAAACCTTTTTGGTTTGAAAGAATTCGGTAATATTTATACTCGCATTCAAAACCCTACAACAGATGTGTTTGAAAAACGTATTGCTGCATTAGAAGGTGGAGTAGCTGCATTAGCAGTATCATCTGGACAAGCTGCTCAGTTCATTGCTTTAAATAATATTTTAGTAGCGGGTGATAATTTTGTTACATCATCGTTTTTATATGGTGGAACATACAACCAATTTAAAGTTGCTTTTAAGCGCTTAGGAATTGAAGCACGCTTTGCAAATGGAGATGCCGCAGAAGAATTTGAAAAACTAATTAATGCAAAAACAAAAGCATTGTATGTTGAAACAATTGGTAACCCTAGCTTTAGCGTTCCTGATTTTGAAAAATTAGCAGCCTTAGCAAAGAAGTACGATTTACCTTTGGTAGTAGATAATACTTTTGGTGCAGGTGGATATTTCTTTAAACCATTGCAGCACGGGGCAAATGTAGTTGTTGCTTCAGCTACCAAATGGATTGGTGGTCATGGAACAACCGTTGGTGGTGTTATTGTTGATGGTGGAAACTACAATTGGGCAAATGGAAAATTTGCTCAATTTACAGAACCTGCTGAAGGTTATCATGGACTAAAGTTTGCAGATGTGTTTGGTGTAAATAATCCATTAGGCTTGCCAAACATTGCATTTATTATTCGTGCGCGTGTTGAAGGTTTGCGTGATTTTGGCACATCTATTTCTCCAAACAGTTCTTTCCTATTATTACAAGGTATCGAAACACTTTCGTTGCGTGCTGAGCGTCATGCGCAAAATGCATTGGAATTAGCCAAGTGGTTAGAAGCTAGAGAAGATGTTGAGTTTGTAAATTACCCAGGTTTAAAAAGTGCTAAGTCAAATGCTGTTGCAAGTAAATATTTGAAAAATGGTTTTGGCGGCGTGTTATCATTTAAATTAAAAAATGGTAAAAATGCAGCCGACTTTTTAGTAAACAACTTAAGTTTGGTTAGTCACTTGGCAAATGTAGGAGATGCAAAAACATTAATTATTCATCCTTCTTCTACAACTCATGAACAGTTAAGCGAAAAAGAACAAATTGCTGCGGGCGTTGTTCCAGGCTTACTTCGTGTGTCGGTTGGTATAGAGCATATTGATGATATTAAAGCTGACTTTGAACAAGCCTTTGAAAAATTAGCAAAAATAAAAACGGAAGAATTAGAATTGTTGTTGAATTAAAGTAAATTATTGGTTAAAGAGATAACTGATAATTTGAAAAAAGCGAAAAGATGAGTATTCAAAAATTTAAATACGAAAAAGCATTTCAATTAGAGGGTGGAGGAATTCTACCCTCTCTTGAAATCGCATACCAAACTTGGGGAACACTGAACGCCGACAAAAGTAACGTTGTATGGGCAGTGCATGCATTAACTGCAAATAGCGATGTGCTTGATTGGTGGCCAGGTTTATTTGGCGAAAACGATTTATTTAATCCCAAAGATTATTTTATTATTTGTGCAAATAATTTAGGTTCTTGCTATGGAACAACGGGTCCGTTAACTATTAACGAAGATATTGAGCAGCCTTGGTATTCTTATTTTCCAACGGTTACTATTCGTGATATGGTTAATGCGCATGAGTTGTTACGCGAACATTTGGGAATTGATAAAATAACTATCGCCATTGGTGGTTCGCAAGGTGGACAACAAGTATTGGAATGGAATATTTTGAAACCAAGTCTTTTCGAAAATACGATATTGGTTGCAACCAATGCAAAACATTCTCCTTGGGGAATTGCATTTAATGAAGCGCAACGTTTAGCTATTAAAGCAGATAGAACTTATTACTCTAACTTGCCAGAAGGAGGAAGTAAAGGCTTACAAGCTGCACGTGCAATTGCCTTGTTAAGTTACAGAGGATATGAAGCCTATGGCTTAACTCAAAAGGAAAATGCAGATGATAAGATCGAAGATTTTAATGCTGCATCTTACCAACGTTACCAAGGACAAAAATTGGTGAAACGTTTTGATGCGTATTCGTATGTAGCTTTATCAAAAGCAATGGATAGTCACAATGTTGCACGCGGAAGAGAATCTGTTGCAAATGCATTAGAGCAAGTAACAGCTCGTACCTTGGTTGTTGGATTAAAAAGTGATGTTCTTTTTCCTTTGAGCGAACAATGGGAAATTGTTGAAGGTATTACAAATGCCGAGCTTCAAGTAATCGATTCCAACTTCGGTCACGATGGCTTTCTAATCGAAACAAAAAAACTAACAAGTTTAATTGCTGATTTTTTAGGAGTGAATTCATTGAAAAAAAAAGCAACTAGAAACAATACAAATAACTAATTAACTATCTACTCAATAAACTAATCACTAAACAAAATGTCAACAAAATTAAAACTTGGAATTTTCGGATTTGGATGTGTGGGGCAAGGACTTCACCAAGTATTATCGCAAAGCAGCGGATTTAAAACAGATATCGTAAAAGTTTGTGTTAAGGATAGAGCAAAGAAAAGAACGTTAGACCCATCGCTATTTACATTTGATAAAAATGAAATATTAAACAACCCTGAAATTAATGTAGTGGTTGAATTAATAGATGATGCTGAAGAAGCTTATCATATTGTGAAATACGCTTTGCAACAAGGTAAACACGTGGTGACTGCAAATAAAAAAATGCTTGCAAATCATTTGTATGAGTTAACCGAGTTGCAACAAAAACACAATGTAAGTTTGTTATACGAAGCATCAGCGTGTGGAAGTATTCCAATTATTAGAACATTAGAAGAGTATTACGATAATGAATTGTTATACAGTGTTAGTGGAATTTTTAATGGCACATCTAACTTCATATTAACCAAAACAATTTTCGAAAACCTAAGTTATGCTGATGCTTTAAAGAAAGCGCAGGATTTAGGTTTTGCCGAATCTGATCCAACAAATGACGTGGAAGGTTACGATGCTAAGTTTAAAGCGGTAATATTGGCTGCTCATGCATTTGGCTTGTTTGCAAAACAAGAAGAAGTATTTAATTTCGGAATCAATACCATTGCGATTGATGATATTCGTTATGCGAAAGAAAAAGGGAAGAAAATTAAGTTAGTGCCAACTATTAAAAAGCTAGATAAAAACAATGTAGCAGCATTTGTTGTCCCACAACTAATTAATAGTGAAAATTATTTGTTTAATGTAGAAAATGAGTACAACGGAGTTATTGTAGAAGGTGCTTTTTCTGACAAACAATTTTTATTTGGCAAAGGTGCAGGTGGAAACCCGACCGGTTCAGCTGTATTGTCAGATATTTCAGCACTTTCGTACGGATATCGTTATGAGTATAAAAAGTTTAAGCAAAACAAAGACATTAAACTTAACAACAATATTTTAATTGATATTTATTTGCGTTACAATACTGCAGATGATTTAAATAAAATAAAATTCGAATCCGTCAACGAAAAGTACAGCAGCGGAAACTACAATTATGTAATTGGAAGAATTAATTTAAAGCAATTAATTGCAAACAGAGATTACATACAAAAAGAAAATCTTTTCTTCGCTAGAGTGGGAGAAGAGATTGGAATTGTTGGAGCTAAGGAAAATGTTAATGTGGAAGAGAAGGAATTGGTGTTGGGATAGAAGTTTATCCTTCATTAATTTAATTCTAGCTTAATTCCAATCAAAATAGTAGTTCATTTTGATTGGAATTAAGCTGTTTTTTCGACTTTTTTTCTAGATGAATTATTCTTTGCTTTATCTTTACGAATGAATTCGCTTATTGCTTTTCTTTCTTCATCAAAATTATTTGCTGATAATCACCTTAGTTACACGCGCATTTCCATTATCTCCAATAACTTTAACAAAATAAATTCCTGCTGAAAGATGAGATAAATTTATTTTCTCATTTTCTGTACCCTTCATTTTTGCAGCAAACATTTCTTTACCCGTAATAGAGAAAACCGACAATTGATAGTCTTTTGATTTCCCATTCTGAATACTTACAGTAAACTCTCCATTTCCCGGGTTTGGATATATTAATAAGTCTGAACTTACTTGCTTATCTTTTATCCCAACTACTTCAATAGTGTTTATTGTAGTATTGGTAACAATTGCTGAATTATAGTCGAAATAAATATGGGCAGTATTGTTTATTTCTGTTCCAATAGGAATACCAACTTTTGGTTTTATTCTGTATTCTATCCATCCATGCGAAAGCGGCTCATTAGTATTACTATCAGGAAGATTAATGTTACGAAATTCAAATCGAAAAATATTGTTGTTATACAATATTGGACTTACAGTGTGGCTACTCTGCACTATCTCAAATGTATTCATATCCAAATAACTACTTATAGTATCTATAAGGTTAATGTTAATAGCAGGTGCAGTACCTGTATTTTGAAAATTGATTAGATAACTTAATTCTTCATCTGGTGTAATGCTCTGTGGAGGATATACTTCTTTATTGTTTGGGTCATATGGGCCGCCAATAAATAGACACCATGAATGGTGATTGTTAGTTGGATTTAAATCCCAAGTAGGAGAAACATGAATTGAAAAAAGTGCACACTGAAAAAGCGGGGCGCTAGTAGATGTGATTACATTCAAAGAAAAACAAATCGGTTGAAGATAAGTAGTATCAACAAGGAGTACATCCCACGTTAATGTATTTCCAGTAATACTTGTTGGTGCTGGCCCACTAACCATACCTGTAAAGCTTACATTATTATCTAAAGTTAAACTTACTGTTGTTGTAAGGGTATCATATATGTTATAATTTACACAAAACGAAATATTACCTGTGCCACCAGGCGCACCAACATAGCTTGGTGTATGAAAAGTACCAAGATCAAAAACGGGAGGTAATACCCCAGTTGTATCAGGCACTTGCTGCAAACCAAAATTAGCTGTGTTAGAACTGTTAGGACTTAAATTTAAAGAAGTGCTCCCACTAACAGGGCATGAAACAGTATAAGAAGGATTTGGAAAAGTAACTCTTGGACTAACACTTACATTTTGATTTTCTGGAACAGAGACGGTGTAAAATCCATTTGTATCGGTATAACCATTGGCAATAGTATTCCCAACAGAATCTTTAATGCTTACATTAATACTACCTACAGGAATCTCATTTACATCCTTAATACAATTATTATTAGCATCAATATATAAATAACCAGATACTGTTGAGCAACCCGAAACAATATTATAAGTTGTAAATATAGTATCTTTTAAACCATCATTTGTTTCTAGGACAAACATTATATTGTAATTACCAGGTATATTATAGTTGTGCTGAATATCAAGGACACTAAAGCCCTGCCATACGGACCATAGGCTATCGAAAGCAACGGCAAAAGAAGTGTCCGCGCCATCTCCAAAAAAAATCTGCACATTCCCTCCATCAACATCTACATCATACCCGCTTACGATTCCCCTAATTGTAAAATCTGAAATAAATGGGGCTGTTAAACAATCAGAATCCCAATTGGTGGAATCAGTAATATTTAAGTTGATAATGCTTGTTTGAGATTTTAGGTTTAAAGAAAACAAGAAAGTGAAAATTAGTGGGAGGAGTTTTATTGTTTTCATCGTTTTAAGTATTTACACTATTATGTAATAGAATTAAGAAAAAAACTAGTCAAAAATAATATCGCATTATGCCGCACTTTTTATAGTATTATTGATTTCTGATACGCTAAGATAGTTAAATTATTTAATCGCCTTGGGCAATTGCATAATAAATTTTATTAAACTGAACTCAGTAAAATCAATCGGTGTTGTCACCAAAAAAAACTACCTAATTCTTCTCCAAAAACAAATTCATTCTTTTAATTGATTCTTCTTTTCCAATTAGTTCCATAATCTCGAACATGTTTGGTCCGCCACCAACACCTGTTACTACCACACGAAACAGTTGCATTACTTGCCCCGCTCCAATACCAAGCTTTTCGGCAGTTGCTTTAAGTGTAGCTTCGGTTGCTGCAGGAGAAAAATCTGCTTGTGCAGTTAATGCAGCAGTAAGTTCAACTACAAAATTTCTGGTTTGTTCGTTTAAACGTTTTGTTAATACATCTTGGTCGTAAGCATCCGGTGTAATAAATAAGAAACTTCCGAAGCCCCAAAACTCATTTACAAAATGTGCTTTTTCTCTAACAAGCTTTGTTGCTTTAACAGCAAAAGCTTCGCTAACATCAAATCCTTTTCTTTTATAATTGGTAAAAATAATTTCGCTAATTCTTCGTCCGATTTTTTACGTAAGTATTGTTGGTTAAACCATTTTGTTTTGTCAGGATCAAATTTTGCCCCTGCTTTATTAATGCGCTCTAAAGAAAACAATTCAATCATTTCATCTTTGCTCATGATTTCCTTGTTATCTCCAGGGTTCCAGCCTAATAACACCAACATATTAATAAATGCCTCCGGAAAAAATCCTGATTCTTTATAACCAACATAATCTGTATTGTCTCTTGGGTCGCTCCAATTAAGCGGAAACATTGGTAAGCCCGATTTATCACGCTTACTTAATTTACCATTACCATCAGGTTTTAAAATTAAAGGCATATGCGCTAGTTGAGGCATTTTATCTTCCATACCTAAATAACGATAAATTAAAATATGTGCCGGAGCGCTTGGTAACCATTCTTCTCCACGCATTGCATGCGATATTTCCATTTCAATATCATCTACAATATGCGCCAAATGGTAGGTTGGCATTCCATCACTCTTTAATAAAACTTTATCATCTACTTGTGCTGAGTTTACAACCACCCATCCTCTAATTACATCATGAAAACGAATTTCTTCGTTACGTGGTACTTTTAAACGAATAACATGTGGTGTACCTGCATCCAATAATTTCTTTACTTCATCTTCACTTAAGGTTAAAGAGTTACGCATGTTTTGGCGCGAAACTGAATTATACTGCGGCGCAGCAACTTTAGCAGCTTCTAAACGTTTACGCATTTCATCTAACTCTTCTGCAGTATCAAAAGCGTAGTATGCATGCCCACCTTCAATTAATTTGTCGGCGTATTTTTTATAAATGCCTAATTCTTTTCTTTCGCTTTGACGATATGGCGCGTGTTTGCCATCTCCAAAACCAACACCTTCGCTCGGCTCAATTCCACACCATTTAAGTGAGTTAATGATATATTCTTCAGCACCTGCTACAAAGCGGGTTTGGTCGGTATCTTCAATTCGAAGGATAAAATCTCCCCCGTGTTTTTTTGCAAATAAATAATTAAATAATGCCACACGCACACCACCCATGTGTAATCCTCCAGTTGGACTAGGGGCAAATCTTACTCTAACACGCTTGTTTTCCATAAAATAAAAATAGGCTGCAAATTTACACATAAAATGGAGATAGAAATAACTAATTTTTAGCTATTTAAGCCAAAATTTGTTTTGAAAATTGAAAAAATAGACTACTTTTAATATACAATAATTGCCTATGTCGGTTCAAAATAAATTATCTCTTACGCTTTTTGATGAAGTTTTCGAAAACTACAAGGAAGGTGTTTTGTTATTGGATGAAGATTTGAATATTATTAGAGCTTATGGACATCATTTTAGAATCGGGCAAATTTCATTTTCAAGTTTGGATGATATTTTTCCTGGAGCTCAAAAGGTAATAAAATCTAAAATTGCTGAAAGCCCAGAAGGCATCATTCGTTTTTTTAATGAGATAAAATTAAATAGTGGAGAACTTATAAATGGAAGATTTAGAATTGTAAGATTGAACTCTGACCGTATAATTAAGTATGCAGTTTATATTAAGAATAACACAAAGGCTAGTCAGTTTAAAAATGATATAGTAGTAAATACTGAGCGCACTAATGCTTGGGTTTATAATGAAGCGCATACAGAGATTAAGTGCATCGGTAATTTTGATTTACAAGAAAATAAATTTATTGAGCAAGCTGCGCTTCCTATAATTGCTATGCCTAATTATTTTAAGCATTTTGCAACCGAAAAAATAATTGTTGCTAATGACGCTGTTAATGATGAAAAAACGCAAGAGTTAGCAGATATATATTTAATGCCGAATAAAATTACTTCCATGATGGATATTCCAATTCGTGTGGAAGGTGAGATTATAGGTGTTCTTTGTTTTGAACATAGAGACACCCCGCGTGAATGGAATATACTAGAGCAAAAGTTTGGATTTGTAATTGCTCAAATGATTTCTTTGGCTATAGAAGCAAATTCCAAGCATCAAATACAACGAGATTTAGAACACGCTGTTTCTGAACAACGTGTGTTATTGCAAGAAGTTCATCATCGCGTGAAAAATAATCTTGCAATTATTTCGAGCTTAATTAATTTGCAATCAGACAAATCGAAAGATGATTATCATAGAGAGTTATTTAATGAATGTAGAAATCGTTTAAATTCTATTGCAACTATACATCAAATGTTGTATCGTTCTAAATCATTTGCTAAGGTTAATTTTAAAGATTATTTGGGAGAGATAGTAAATAGCTTATATGATTCGTATGGTAATGGCAATAAGGAAATTATTATTACTAAGGACTTAGAAGAAGTTAGTTTAGATTTATCAAAAGCGGTTCCACTTTCGTTAATTGTAAATGAAGTAATCACTAATTCATTTAAACATGCATTTAATGATAGAATTAGAGGTGCAATACACGTACAATTAAAAAATTTAAAAGACAAAAAACGTGAACTCATTATACAAGACGATGGGCCTGGTTTTAAAACATTAAAGGGAAATGAACTTTCATTAGGCATGGATATTATAATGGGATTAGTAGAACAAATTGAAGGAAAATCTTCTTTCGAAAGTAAAAACGGAACAATTTTTAAATTAATATTTTAACTACATAACATGATTAAAACAATTACTACCTATTTATTTTCATTCGTATTTCTTTTTTCTTTTTCGATTCAAGTATTAGCACAAAACGAAAAATGTGCGGCTGATGAACTTCACAATTATTTGTTAGCTAATGATGCTGCATATAAAGCTAAAAACGATGCCTTTGAAGAAGCAATGTTAGTGAAGCGAAATTCGAATAATAAAGTAGCAGGCGGTCAAATTTATAGGATTCCGGTTGTTGTGCATGTAATGCACAAAGGTGAGCCTTTAGGAACAGGAACAAATGTAACAGATGCTCAAGTATTAAAATGGAATAAAGCACTAAATGAGCGATATAGAAAAGTGGGAGGAACACTTGGCGATGGAAATGGTGTAGATATGGAAATAGAATTTGCTCTAGCAGTGCGCGACCCAAATGGAAATTGCACAAATGGAATTACACATAATGATATGTCCGCAAATGCAGATTATATGTCATACGGAGTAAAACGCAGCGGGACAAATGGAATTAGCGACGCACAATTAAAAGCTATTGTATCTTGGAGTAAATTAGATTACTACAATATTTGGTTGATTTCTGAAATTGATGATAATGGAGGTTCAGGAACACAGGGTTATGCTAATTATGCATCAAGTCATGGTAGCGCAAATGATGGAGCTGTTATGCTTTAGGCGGGAAATTTATTTTGCAAGAAGAATTACCTTGCTCATGAATTGGGTCATTCCATTAATCTTGTATCATACATTTGAAGGTGATGGAACTGGAACCGCATGCCCTATTGGAAATGGTTGTGGCTCAGGCTTGGAGATTGTTGTTTAGATACTCCACCTCATAAAGAACATCAATAACAAACTGTGCACATATGTTGCACAATTCCTGCGATGGCGGCTCTTCAACTGATTTGCATTTGCCAAATTATATGGATTATTCAATGGATCAGTGTCAGAATATGTTTACTGCTGATCAAAAAACTAGAGCAATTGGATCTCTTACTACCTTAAGAGCTTCTTATTTAGAATCAAACGGAAATATGAGTTTAGTGCCACCATCAACTGCTGTTGTAAATTTCAATGCAAACTCTTCAATTATTTGTATAGGCCAAACTGTTGACTTTACTGATTTATCTTCTTGTTCACCAAATACATTTTTAAATACTCCTTGGACGGGAATTACTTTTAATTGGAGCATAACAAATAATGCAGGAACAACATATACCTCTTCTTTGCAAAATCCCACAATTATATTTGCAAATGCGGGAACATATGATGTAAGTCTTACTATTACAAATGTTAATGGAACATCTTCTTATACAAGACAAGGAATGGTAGTTGTCAGTGCAGCTCCTGTAACTGCAATATGCACCGGAACAAGCACAAGTACTTCTACCTTCGCCTATGGCATTTATTCTGTTGCGTTAAATGGCATGACACATACCTCTTCCAGTACCTATAACGATATTCAATCTGGATTAACTAATGCTAGTGGTTATGGGGATTTTTCTTGTGAAGCTGGGACTATTTTAGAACCAAATACAACTTATACAATTGCTTTAAAGGGAACTTCTGCAACAACTTTGTTAGAAGATTTTAAAGTGTTTATAGATTATAACAATGATGGAGACTTTGGAGATATTGATGAAGAAGTAGCGTTTTTTGATAACATTACAGGCTCATCTGCCTATCTGGATACAACATTTACTACTACAATTAATCCGAGTTTGAATGTTCCGTTGCGTATGCGTGTTTTTTCTGCCAGAAACACTGAAACAATAACTTCTTGCGGAACAACTACACGTGGCCAAATACAAGATTACAGCGTTCGTATTTCAGATAAAATTGCAAAAGTTAGTATAAGCGTTTCACCTAATGATACTATTAACTACGGAACCAATTTAACATTCACTGCATCGCCAACTAATGGTGGAACAAGTCCAGTTTATAGATGGTATAAGAATAATGTATTGATTGTCGGAGCAAATGCAGTTACTTACTCGAGTACAACACTAAATGATGCCGACGAAATTTACTGTGAAATGATTTCGAATTTAGCAGATGTAATTGCATCACCTTGCACATCGAACGTTGTTTTAATGGACGTAACTGGAGCTGTTGGTTTAAGCAATATGGCAGGTAAAATAGAGTTTGAGATGAATCCTAATCCTGCTAGTGAAATGCTTAATATTAAACTTTTAATATTGAATAATAAACAAGCAACTATATCAATTGAAAACATGTTAGGTCAAATGATTTATATTACTCAAACAACTCAGCAACTCAATCAATTCAATATTTCAACATTTGAACCTGGCGTTTATTTTGTTCGAGTTCAAATGGGGAATACATACTCTGTTAAGCGACTAGTAATTAATTGATTTAGTTAACGTAGGCGATAACTTGTTTAATTCAAGTACATTCGTTTGGAACAATTATTGGTATTGAAGTGAAAAAAACAAATATGAAAAAAATAGTATTATTATCAGCAGCAGTTTTGTTTACATTGGCAAGTAAAGCTCAAATTTATATGGCTAAAACTTCGGAAATTACTTTTTTCTCAGAAGCCCGCTTGGAAAATATTGATGCTAAAAACACAACAGGAAAACCCGTTATGGATGCAAAATCAGGTAGATTTTCTGTTAAAGTAAGCATGAAAGGTTTTAAATTTAAAAGTGGTTTAATGGAAGAGCATTTCAATGAAACCTATGTTGAAAGCGATAAATTTCCATATGCTGTTTTTGAAGGAAAAATAAAGGATAATGATAAAATTGATTATACTAAAGATGGTGTGTACGATGTTGTTGTTGAAGGAAAAATGACCATGCATGGTGAAACAAAAGATGTTACTGTTACAGGTAAATTAACTATTAAAGGAACTCAAATACTTATAGATTCAAAATTTAAAATTAAATTAGCAGATTATAAAGTAATAGTTCCTTCAGGAAAATTAGCTAATATTGCCGAAACTGTAGATGTTACAATTAAATCTACATTGGACCCGTTTAAAAAATAAAATGTATTTATGTTTAAAAAAATAGTTTTTGCTTTTGTTATTGGAATTACTTCTTCTGCAATTGCTCAAGAAGAAGATTTATTAGCTTTAGTTAATGAGCCAGAAGAGGGTAATGTAAAGGTTTTCGCGACTTTTAAAACCACAAAGATTGTAAATTCACAATCAATAGAAACAGTTAAAAAGGGCGATCTAGATTTTAGAATTACGCATAGGTTTGATGATATAGCTGTTGGTGGAAGTGGGCATACCATGTGGGGCTTCGATAATTCGATGGATATTAGATATTCGTTTGATTACGGAGTTACTGATAAAATAACTTTAGGTTTAGCAAGAAGTAAATACAATGAGCTTTTAGAAGGTTATGCAAAATGGAGATTTTTAGAGCAAACTACAAATAACAAAGTTCCAGTAAGTATTGCAGCGTATACTAATATGGGCTTTACTCCAAAAGATAAGGCATTAATTTATTCGGGAGTAGATAAAAGTGTAACGCAAAAACCGCACATCGTTTTTCTTATTTCTCTCAGCTTATTATAGCACGCAAATTTGGCAATTGGTTTTCGGCACAAATAATGCCATCGTATCATCATCGTAATTTTGTAAAGTATGCTGTAAATGCAGATAATAATGCAGAGGAAACAAATGGTATAGTTAGTTTAGGTGTTGGGGGTAGAATTCGTTTTACAAAACGTATGGCTTTGATAGTTGATTATTTTTATAATGTATCAAAGTATCGCCAAAACAATAAGGCAAATCCTTATTACAATCCTCTCGCAATTGGTTTAGAACTTGAAACTGGTGGTCACGTTTTTCACCTTAACTTCACCAACAACGGGGCAATTTCTGAAAATAATTTTATTCCAAATACTACTTCTAATTGGTTAGATGGGCAGTTTAAATTTGGTTTTAATATTTCTAGGGTATTTAGTTTCTAATATTAATTAAATGAATTTGTTTCTTAAAATAACCATTACATTATGTTTGGTTGCAGGAAGCATTTTTCTCTTGGATAATTTTTACTCATCGAGTTTACGTGCAAACAAGAATACAAAAGCTGATTATGTTAGTTCAACTAAAATAGACGCGGATATTTTAATTCACGGCCCCTGCGAACCTTTGTGGATGGTTAATCCGGAACAACTTGACACTTTCACTGGAAAAAAATCTTACAACTTAGCTTTAAGTCACAGCGATTTTGCAGATAACTACCTGCATCTTTATTTGTATTTAAAAAACAATAAAGCACCAAAACTTATTTTATTGTATGTTACTCCAGAATCGATGGATAAAAAATTCAATACCTTTAATTCATATCGTTTTGCGCAATACTTGGCCGATGATGTGGTTGCTAAAGTTGTGAGCGAATGTGATGTTGAATATTACAGAAGCACTACTATACCTTATTTTGCTTATGCATATTATAACAAACAAATTACCTTTAATGCTTTGCAGGGATTAAAACATAAAAAAAATAAACGTGCACTTCCTTTTTTTGCAAACGGATTTGAACCTCCTGCAAAAATCACTTGGGATAATCATTTAGAAGATATGCAATTGCAATATCCGCAGGGATATGAATTTAAGATAGACTCTTTAAGAGTAAAGTATTTGAAAAAAACAATAGAACTTGCTAAGCAATATGGAAGTGAAATAATCTTGTATGAATCTCCAGTATTAACGGAGTCTTTAACGAATTTAAAGAACAGAGAAGAAACAATTAAATTTATTAAGCAACTAGCTGCAAAGGAAAACGTTGGTTATATCTTATTTAAAGATGAGAACTTATCCTCTTCAAGAACTAATTATATTCTTCTTTAAACTTAAATGCTGAAGGACTTCATGTGTTTAATGATACACTTGCTCAATTCATAAAAACGTATTTTATGAATTAGTTTTTGGTTTATTTTTTTGGTAAGTCAAAAGGAATAAAGGCAGAAAAACACAAATCGGATATAGGGAGTAAATCCAAAATTTTTGAAATGTCCAGTTGTTATCTGTGATAATCAGATAACTTAAGTAACATCCAATTAAAGTTAGTGTGAAGAAAAGTATTGCAATTCTTTTTTCTGTTACACCGTTAAAAAATAGGCTGTGTGTGGTGTGGTCTTTACCTCCAACAAAGGGTGATTTACCTCGAGCTAAACGATTAGTCACAACGGTAATTGTATCAGTTAGTGGAATAACAAATACGGACGCTACTACTAAAATACTTTTTGTTCCATATTCAATCGGAAATAAATTATCTGCGTCTGGTTTTATGTTCCAACAGTATTCTATTCCAACAATAGCTAAAAAAACGCCTAAAAATTGACTTCCTGTATCACCCATAAACATTTTTGAAGGATGCCAGTTATAAATAAGAAATCCACACAAGCTGCCAAGCATTGCAATTGATAAAATGGAAATTGGAGTTAATGTATGTGATTGAATAATAGTAATAGAAGAAATGAAAATTAAAATACCAATAGAAACAGTTGTGGTGATTGCATCCATGTTATCTAACATGTTAATGGAGTTCATCATTCCTACAACCCATAATATAGTTAATGAGTAATTTAAAAATTCGTTATCGAAACATTCAATACGAGTGCCTGTTAAAATAAGGATAAGTGCGCACATAAACTGTGTTAATGATTTTATAAGCGGCTTTGTATCATAAGCATCATCAGCAAGCCCCATAATAAATGCAATACTAATTGAACTTAGTAAGCCAAATATTTTTTTGTCGGAAAAATAAATGGTGGTTTGCCCAATGATAAATTGTATCGAAATAAATGAAATAAGAAAAATAACAAAAAATGAAATTCCGCCAAGCGCTGGTTTTGATGTTGGATTCCAGCGTATTTGTACAGCATCATTTTTTCTTGTCCCTAAATTTTTTGAGAAATTTAAAAGCAAATTATTAATGACTGCAGAAAAAATCAAAGCTCCTGAAAAAATCAGCAAAAAAAGTAGTGGTATGTTGTTAGTTAAAAGCAAAATTAAAACGGAGAAATAAAATTAGAAAATAGTACTCCATGCTTGTCCTTCTCTGATATATTAGGGTTTTCTATATTCCAATTAATTCCTAAGGAAGTATCGTTCCATAATACGCATCCTTCCGATTCTTTGAAATAATAGTTTGTGCATTTGTATGAAAAAATGGTATTGTTTTCTAGTGTGGAGAATCCATGAGCAAATCCTTCAGGAATCCAAAGCATTGTTTTGTTTTCTTCGTTTAACTCTATTGCGAAATGTTGACCGTATGTTGCAGAATTTTTTCTAATATCAAGCGCCACATCTAACACAGCGCCTTTAATTACACGAACAAGTTTGCCTTGTGAATGTGGAGGAGATTGAAAATGTAAGCCCCTTAAAACGCCTTTTTGTGAAAGTGATTGGTTGTCTTGCACAAAATCGGCTTTTATGTTTTTTTCTAAAAAAGATTTTGTGGTGAAGCTCTCGAAAAAGTGACCTCTCGCATCCTCAAAAACTTTTGGTTTTATAATAAATAAATCTTTTAACGGTGTTTCAATAAATTCCATTCTAACTCACTTTTATTTTTGACTTACCAAACATTTTTTTCTTTTTCGACTCATTTTTACCTTCTTCATAGTATCCATATTTGGATCCATAACCATAGCCGTAGCCGTAACCATACCCATAATTATATCCATAACTTCTACGGTTAATATCAACACCATTTAATACTACTGATATTTTGCCAATACTATTCTCGTTTTGCAATCTATCAAGTATTTGAATGAAACTTTTTCTAGAATAATCCGACCTAAATACGTAGATTGGATAGTCGGCTAATTGAATCATTGGAGCGCATCAGTTACTAAACCAACAGGTGGATTATCGATTATGATAACATCATACATTAGTTTAAGTTCTTCAAGTACAAGATTCATTTTTTGCTAATAATTAATTCAGAAGGATTTGGTGGAATTGGCCCCGCTGTTATAAAATCTAATGAAGATAATGTGCTTTTGTTAATACACTCAGCTATTGTGTTACCTCCAATGAGTAAAGTGGACATTCCTCTTTCGTTATTAGTTCCAAAGCCTTTATGTATTTTGGGTTTACGCATATCAAGGTCTATGATAACAACTTTTTTTCCTGAGTAAGCTATAATACCAGCTAAATTAAGTGCAACAAATGTTTTTCCTTCTCCTGATATGGTTGAAGTAAGTGCGATTATTTTTGAGCCAGGATCATTTGATATGAATTGAAGATTTGTTCTAATTGAACGAAATGATTCTGCCATTATTGATTTAGGATTCTTGTCAACAACAAGTTGTGAGGTAGGAATATCTTTGTCGTAACTCGGAATGATACCTAAAATACTAACGCCTGCATGTGTTTGTTTAGTTATCTCGTTAAGTGAAATAATTTGGTCATGTAATAAATAACGAATAATAATAACAATGAAACTAAGCAGGAATGCACATAACAAACCAATTGTTGTTGCCGTTTTTTTACTTGGTGATACAGGACTGTTTGCTACGTTTGCTTTTTCGAGGATGATTGTTTTAGAAACATACCCTGCATTGGAAATAGAAAACTCAGTTTTCTTTTCAAGCAATAATGTGTAATATTTTTCATTGATAGAAAATAATCTCATCAATCGAGAGTATTCCATGTCTTTGTCGGGTTGTGGTTCAAACTCAGCAGCTAACTTATTTGATTTTTCTTTTAAATTTTGGTATTTAAATTTTGTTTTATTTCTGTAAGAACTAAGACTTTCGATAAGTAATTTTTTTTGTGTTTCAATTTGAAAATTGGCTTGTTTAATTGCATCACTATTAGGAGTTACTAGGTATAATAGATTTTCTTTTTCGATTAATAATTTTTGCAATTCATTAGTAATACTTCTTATCGAACTTTCTTCTTCTGTACCAGCTAATAAAGAGATTAATTGATATGTATCAATACTTTTATTATTTTGAAGATTTTTTTGTAATTCACTAAGAATCATTTCGTCAAGTTCCAACTTCAGTAATTGATCTTCAACTGTTGAAAATCGACTAATAGAAGTACTTTTTGCAACATTATTTGAAATGTAATTATTACTTTTTTGAAAGGATTCAATGTTATTTTCAGAGGCTTTTAAATCGTAAAACACATTGTTTAGCTGAGCATCGATAAATGCTAAAATGTTTTTTGAACCTTCACTTTCCTTTTCTACTCCATAAATTTGATACTCTTCTACAACAGCATTTGCTATATCTGCAGCTTTAGATGGAACAAAGTCCTTTACACTAACCGATATGGATTGTGATTGCTCGTTAACTATTTTCACATCAATTTTTGACTGTATGTAAGATAAAATACCAGACTCGGTATTGCAAATGAAATAAGGCTTTTCAAGTCTTCTTATGCTGTTAATTGCTTCGCTGTTTTCAATATTTTTGTTTAAAACGATGCTGAATTCTATATCTTTATTTCTTACCCACTCGTTTAATTTAAAAGGGATTGATAGTGGATTTTTATCGCCAATTTTAATCTTGCCAGAATAAGCGTTTTCGTCAAATTCGATATAAATTTTGCTATTGTACCACCTCTCGTTTTTTATTTTAACGTCAACAACAAATGGAGATGATGTGTACAGTTCGTAATTTTAAAAGTTCCTTCGTTAAGATAACTAACGGAAAGATTTAATTTTTGTACAACTCTCTGAAGAAATACTTGTGATTTAAGGACTTCAATTGCTTCTGCTAATTTGTTGTTGTTTTCAAACGGTTGACCAACCTGAAGAATATCGTTAGCTTTATTTGAATTTGTTAATTGAACGGTTGCACGTGATTCAAAAATAGGCTGAGTGTATCTTAGATATAGGTAAATAGATCCAATTGAAATGGAGAAAAATATGAAAATCCAAATCAAAGATTTTTTAGCAATTAAAATAAAAAGGCCCAACTCAAATTCGCTACTGAATTTTGTTAGCCTATCCTTATAACGATCAAAGTTCTCGTTCTTTTGCCCTATACTATCGTTTAGCATGTTTGTTTATTTTGAAAACAAATAATATAAAGTTAGGGAAGTTGAGAGCAAGGAAAGGTAAGGACTAATTTCCTGCAATGTTCTTTGGGCGAAGCGAGGCCTTGTCTCAACGTATATAATATCATTGGCTAAAACTACCATGTTACCCTGGAGCAATTCCTTCTATTTTAGAGAGGTCAATAAGGTAAACTATAGGGTTTGAGTTAGGAGTTACCCTTCTAATCAGTTTTATTCTATAAGCTTTACCATCTTGACTAATCCCACCAGCTAATGCAATGGCCTCAAAAACGGTTGTATTGTTATATTCCAATTGTAAAACCCTTGCAGAACCTGCGGCGCCTGGAAAATAATAACTCTTTGTTCGTTATTCTAAGTTGAATAAATGGTTTTACATAATAAGATATTCTTTTTCTAAAAATACTTGAGCTTCTCGTAATGTGTAACCACTAATTTTTATTTTTCCTAATAGTGGTAATTTAATTAAACCATCTTGATCAACAATTTCTTCTATACCTATTCTCCGGTATTACCTCCGCCACCTTGATTGGCAATATCTACCAATTTAAAACCATCATTTGAGAAAACTCTAAAACTAACTCCATCATTTGGTGCTATTTTGTAATTTTCGTTTAGAAAAGTGTCACTAATTTTGTAAATTTATAATTAGGCTTAGTTTGGAGCATGAAGCTTGGGCGAAGTAACTTACATGAACTAAAAGATAGAACAAGAATTAATATTCCGGAAAGAGTTTTTAATAATCTCATAAAACAATAATAACCTTCAAATATAGAAAAAATAAATGGAAAAGCCGTTACTTGCTAGCTAAATTAACTAAAGGCTTTTGTATTGGTTTAAAACAAAGTCAGCTAATTCCTTTATGTTTTGTTCTGAAAAATCAAATTTTATTCCCGCTAGTTCATACAATTCTGGAATTGTTCGGGTGTAACCGTGTCTAAGTGCTTTTTTGTAATTTTCAATGCAAGCTGCACTATCTTCCAAATAATTTTTCCATAAAGCAATAGCTCCAAGTTGTGCCATCCCATATTCGATATAATAAAATAGAACTTCATAAAGGTGCAGCTGTCCTTGCCAACTTCTTTTAATATTGTTTTCAACCCCGAATAATCAATTTCCCCAGTACCAAATTCCTTGCTTATCGCATACCACTTTTCATAACGATCTTCTAAAGTATGTGTTGGGTTTTCATAAACCCAGTGTTGAAATTTATCAATGCAAGCAATCCAAGGTAATGTTTTAAGTATTTTTTCTAATTGTTCTTTTTTTGCTCTTTTTAAGTCTTTTTCATTTTCAAAGAAAAAACTCCAATGCTCCATCGAAATCAATTCCATTCCCATGCTGGCAAGTTCTGCAACCTCTGAAGGTGTACTTTTGAAATCAGTTAAACTAAGGTGATTGCATAAAAATGAATGAACTGCGTGCCCACCTTCATGCACCATTGTTACCATATCTCTGTGTGTTCCAACTGAATTCATAAAAATAAATGGAACACCACTTTCATATAATGGATAGTTATAACCTCCTGGAGCTTTTCCTATTCTTGATTCTAAATCTAAATGCCCTAGCTGCCTCATTGTTGCTATACATTCGCCAAAAAAAGGGTCTATATTGTTAAAGCAAGCAATTGTTTTTTTTTCAGTGAGTTCTTCTCCAGTTTTAAATGGTACCAAAGGCAAATTACCTTCAATGTCAAATTCAGTATCCCATGGCTTATATGAGTCTAGATTTAATTTCTCTTTTCTGCTTTTCTCTAAAGTTTTATTGATTGGAACAATGTGTTTTGCAATTGATTCATGAAAATTAACGCAATCTTTTACTGTATAATCAAATCTACCTAATTCTTCAAATTTATAATCTCTATAGTTTTTAAACCCTGCATTTATGGCTACTTTGTGGCGTAATTCAATTAGTTCGGTGTATAATTGGTTTAATTTATTTTCATCAGTGTTTTTTCGTTCTTGAATTTTCAGGTAAGTTGATTTACGCAATTCCCTATCTAATGATTTTAATAGACTTGCAGCTTTTTGTAGTGTAATTTGTTTCCCTTCGTGTTCAATAGTTTGCTCTGCAGAAATAGCACCATATTTTTGCGATTCGTTAGAAATTTGGGTGTTTAAAGCAATGTTTTCTTCTCTAAATAATTCATTACTTTTTTTTATTGAGCGCAAAAACACAAAATAATCTTTTCCTTCAATTTCATTTGTAAACGGAGAGTCTAATAGCTTTTTTTGAAGTTTATTTATTATCGGGGCAATTTCAGGTTCTATTTTTTCGGTAAAAAAGGTAAAATTTTCTAAAAGTTCGTTGTTGCTGGTATCGCAAGTCATTTTAATATACCTCCATGCATAATCCTCACTTACTATAGCATCCAATTCGCTCCAATCTTTTAGCCATGCCATTAAATCATTTAAAGCTAATAATTCTCTCAGTAATAAGTTGTCGTATAGAGGCTTTAGATTTTCCCAGTTTGTAATTGTAAAGTCACTATCAACAAAACTTCTTTCGAGTTTATTTGGATTTATCATAGTCAAAAAATTTAACCGCAAAGATGAGCATTTTTTCTTGCCTCTAAAATAAAATGAGGAAGTGTAAGAAGATATAATACAATTAATTCATAAAGTTCAATCTGAAAAAAAGCTATTCATAAGCTTTAAAAATTATTTGGATTAGTAATAAAAAGGATTATATTTGTTATTACGTTTTACAACTTAAAGTCAAATTTCTATGAGAAAAATCATTTTTATACTATTCTTTTTTTCTGCAGGCTTTGTTTTCTCGCAAGCAAGTTATGCCAAAATTACAAAAGAAGCGCGTGAAATTAAAAGTTCAGATGTTGGACTTAATATAGGTGAAACAAAAGGCTTTTCGCCTGGGAAAACTTATAGCTGGAGTATCCCGAATATAGATAATAAAGAAACTGGCGAAAAGCTTTTAGTCGCACTTGAAAAAAAATTAATTAATGTTGGATTCAACATAAGTGATTTGAAATTCAAAGAGTCTACGCTTTTTGTTAGTGCTACTTTTTCAACAGAGCTTCCTTCTGATAAATTTAGTCAAGCATGCGAAGAGGTTGGTTTTACATACCTGATATTGGGAGAAAGAATTAGATTTATAAACGCTAAATAAGAAACGAAAATGAAGAAAATATTTACTATTTGCCTTTTCATTGCAGTATTTTTGACTTTTGATTTCAATCCCTTAATCGGTCAAAATTTACGTTTGCCTTCTTCAGAGGAATTAGCAAAAAAAGAAGAGCTAGCAAAAAAATACAAAGCTGGCTGGTCTAATCGTGTTCAGCCAGGACAAAATCACTTAATGATTACAGGTCCAGAGCAAGATTGTGATAATGCAATTCCGGTTTGTCAGCAGTCTTATACACAAAATAACTCTTATACTGGCGATGGAACAATTGAAGAGGTTACAGGAACATGTTTGAGCTCGCAGGAAACTAATTCTGTGTGGTATACATTTACTGTGCAAAATTCAGGAACATTTACTTTACACTCAATACTGCAAATGATTATGATTTTGCATTATATGATATAACAACTATTGGATGTTCTGGTGTGCCATCAGCAACTCCTATCAGATGTAATTATTCAGCTACATACGGAAGCACTGGACTAACTTTGCCGGTAGGAAGTAATGCTCCAAATGGAATTGGCGCAGGTGGTTCTCCAACCATGCCAGGAATTAATGTTACTGCGGGTCAAACATTTGCTCTTATTATTGATAATTATTCTGCAAATAGTAATGGTTACACTCTTACATTTGGCGGCACAGCAGCAATTTTTGATCAAACACCACCTTCTGTATTAAGTATTAGCGCACCTTGTGTAAATCCTAGTGTTACCTTGGTTTTAAGCGAACCTGTAAATTGTTCGTCATAAGTACAACTGGTTCCGATTTCGTAATAACTGGCCCAGGTGGTATTTCCATTCCTGTTTCTAGTGCTGTTGGAAATTTATGTTCTACTGGTGCTTCTACTACTACACAAATAACACTTACATATGCTAATACCGTGATGCCAACTGGTACCTATACTGTTAGCACGGTTCAGGGGTCTGATGGAAACACATTACTTGATAAGTGTGGTAATGTTATGGCGACAGGGATAAGTTACACATTTAATCATCTTGGGCCAATTGCTATTTCTGCAACAAACACATCAGTGTGTGCTGGAAATAGTGCTACAATCACAGTTACTGGAGGTACTTCTGGTGCAACTTTTTCTTGGGCACCACAAACAAGCAGTGATTCAGTTTTAACGGTTTCACCTATTGTTAGTACTACTTACAATGCAACTGTAACTTATGGTGGATGTTCTTCATCAATTAGTCAAGCAATTGTAATTGCTAATCCCCCAGTTGTCAGTGTAAATCCTTCAAGTGTTTCTTTGTGTTCGGGAACAACAAGTGTTTCAGCTTCTGCAACTATGAACGGTGTCCTGTGTACTGATTGTAATTTTGTTTGGTCAGGTGGTTCAACTCAGGTTGATAATAATACATCTACTTCAACTCTAGTTGGAATTGGAGCAAATACATATAGTGTTTTAGTAAGTTCTGCTTCTGGGTGTGTGGGTAATACCGCAACTTCGGTAGTTTCAATATTATCGCCAGTATCATTACCTTCCTGTGACATATTATATGTTAGTCCTACTGGAGGTGGAGCAGGAACAAGTCCTGGGTCACCAACAACAATTCAAATTGCATTAACAATGGCTGCTTGTAATAATGCTGTTATAAAAATGCAAGTAGGTGATTACTCAATTAGTACCCCTTTACCTGTTTCAAGTTTTGTAACAATCGAAGGTGGATACAATACAACTTTCACTCAAAAAACATCTGCAAAAGGAACCTCAGGTGGCTTTCCTGGTCAAGGCACAAGAATTATAAGAACGACATCAAATCCTGAAGGAAGTCCAGGTAATTTAAGGTTAACAGCGATTGATGTAGTTGCTGGATCAAGCTACTTTAGATTTCAAGATTTAATGATATTAGTTAATAATTCTGCTCCTGGTTCACTTACGTCAAATTATGGTATTTATTTAGGAAGTGGATGTTCAGAGTATAATATTGTGAGATGTATTGTAGATGCAGGAACTGGGTCTGCAGGAACGAATGGATTAAATGGTGCCGCTGGAGCAAATGGTTCACCTGGTGTGCAAGGTAGCACTGTTGGTCTTGGTGGTGCAGGTGGTGCAGGTGCAAATGCAGGTGGCGCAGGTGGCCGTGGTTCTAATGGAACAGATAACCATGCAAATGGAACTGTAGGTGCTGGGGTTGGCGGAGGTACTGCTGGTCCTAAAGCAACTAGTACTGATCAAGATTATAATAATGGAAGTTTTTGGCCTTTTTGTAATAGTGCATATTTATATTTAGCAGGTGCTCAATATAATGGAACAAATGGTGGTAATGGCTCAATAGGATCTACAGGTGCATCTGGTACAAATGGTACCCCTGGTGTTTTTGCAGCAGGGTATTTTGCAATTGGTGGTAATGGAGGTACAGGAGTTTCGGGAACTGGAGGGGCTGGCGGCGGTGGCGGCGGCGGCGGAGTTTATAATGAAGCTTCAAGTCTTTGTTATGCTGGATTTATTGAAGGTGGCGGTGGTAGCGGCGGCGGCGGCGGTGGTTTTCCAGGAACTGGTGCTACTGGTGGAACTGCTGCAGGTGGAGCCTTCGCGATTTTTTCAGTAAGTAAAGGAATTAATTCAAATGTGTTAGATTGTGATGCTGCTGCGGTTGCAGGTTCTGGTGGAACAGGTGGAACAGGCGGAACAGGCGGAACAGGTGGAACAGGACCATTAGGAACTTATATTGATGATGGTACAAGTGCATCTGGTGGTGCAGGTGGAAAAGGTGGAAATGGTGGAAATGGTGGCGCCGGCGGAAGTGGTGGAAATGGTGCAAATGGACAATCTTGCTTAGTTTGTGATTTAGTAGGCACAACCTTAAACACAGTAGTTTTTTCAAATTTTGCTTTAACATCGCAACCAACAATAACTGTTGATAATATTGCATGTACAGATGTGAATATATCTCATTCAACTTCAGTAGGCGGCCCAGTTTGGTCTGATTTTGGTTTAAATGCAACTCCAGCAAGCGGAAGTGGTTCACCTTCTACCACTGCATATTCTACTACAGGACGTAAGACAGTAGTTATGAATGGAAATACATATACTGGATTTAATAACATTATTACAACTCAGCCTTTGCCTGGAACTATTTTAGCTTCGGTAAATAGTATTTGTCCTGATACCGCTTTTTATGGTGCATCAGCAGTAGGTACTCCTGGATTTACCTTTAGTTGGACAGTTAGTCCTTCTGTAGGTGTAACAGTAATAAATGGAACGAGCTCGTCCACTGGAATTGTTTTTCCAAATACAACTTCTAGTCCTATTGTTTATACTGTTAGTTTGCAAGTTGCAACAGAATGTTGTGGAAATTTGACACCTCTAACTCAAACAATAACCGTGCATCCAACTCCAGTTGCACCTACAATTAATGATACAACGGTATGTACAGGAGGTACTGCGGTATTAACAGCTACCGCTCCAGTAAATGATGCTTTTTCATGGTACAATGTGCCAACTGGTGGGTCTTCTATAAATAACGCAGCAACCTACACTGTTAATCCTGTGAATAATAATCAAACTTATTATATTGAGGCTGTTAACACAGGTGGCTGTATTGGACCAAGAGTTCCAGTAAATATTACGGTTAACCCAGTTAGTCCACCAACAGCAATTGATGTTATTGAATGTTTGCCAGGTACTGTTCAAGTAGGAGCAACACCAGTTTCGGGAGCAACTATTTATAATTGGTATAGTGATGCAACAGGAACAACTTTACTGCAATCAGGACCAAGTTTGGCTTATGGAGTAGATGTTTTAACTCAAGGCGGAACGGTTACTGTGTATGTTTCGGATAGTATTCCAGGTTGTAACGAGTCGGTTTTGATTCCAGTTGTAGCAAGTGTTTCAAATAATCCAATTTTAGCTGATACACTTTATAGTACTAACGATACTGTATGTGCTGGAACTAATGTTACAATTACAGTTAATCCAACAGGTGGAAGCGGTGTTTATACTTATACTTGGTCACCAAATGGAGAAACTACAAATGTTATTAATATTACTCCAGCAACTAATTCAACTGCTTATAGTGTTATCATAGATGATGGCGCTTGTGCTATACAAGTTGCTACGCCTTTAATTGTTGGAGCAATAGGAACACCACCAACAATCACCGGTTTAAATGCTATTTGTGAAGGTGATTCATTAATACTAGTCACGCCTGAAGTTTCGGGAGCAACATATTCTTGGAATGGTCCAACGGGAGCGGGTATTGGAGTAAATGATACTTTAGTAATTACTGCATCGTCAATTACAAATTCAGGAGCATATACTGTTTTTGTTGATGACGGTTCTTTATGTCCAAATCCATCCAATGTTTATAATGTTACAGTAAACACTCTTCCAATTGTTACTGTTAATAATATAAATGCAATCTGTAGTGGAAGTACTATTTCTGTAACAGCAAACAATGCTGATACTTATACTTGGTCAACAGGCGCAACATCAACTGGTGTAAATACTGCGGATGTTTCTCCTACATCACAAACAACTTATACGGTTACTGGAACAGTTGCTGCAACAGGTTGTATTGATACAACTGCATTTACAGTAAATGTTAATCAGTTACCAACAGTTGCTGCTTCTCCTGAATCAGTTTGTTTAGGCAGCTCAGTAACGGTAACAGCAACAGGTGCAGATTCATATGTTTGGAGTACAACAGCTACAACAAATACAATTACTGTAACACCAACAACAGCTGGAATTACAACTTATACTGTAACAGGTACTGACGCAACAACAACTTGTACAAATTCTGTTACTGTTGATGTTACAGCTACTGATTTACCTGTTATTACAGCTACTGCAGCTTCACCTTCAAATTGTGACGGCGCTTCTACGACATTAACCGCATTAGGTGGTACTACATATAGTTGGTCTAGTGGCTCATCTACGGATACAGAAACAGTAACGCCAAGTGTTGGTACTTCTACCTATACAGTTACAGGAGTAACTGCAGGATGTTCTAATACAGCAACGGTTTCTGTTGTGGTTAATGCTTTACCTGCGGTAACTGTAAACAGCCCAACAATTTGTAATGGTTCTTCTGCAACCTTAACTGCAAATAATGCAGATACATATGTTTGGTCTGCAGGTGTAACATCAACTGGTGTTAATACTGCTACAGCTTCTCCTGCAACACAAACAATTTATACTGTTACAGGAACGCAAACAGCTACTAGTTGTAGTGCTAGTGTTACGTTTACAGTTGATGTAAATAGTCTACCAACTGTTTCGGTTCCTTCGGCTTCTGTTTGTTTGGGAAGTGGCGCTACATTAACTGCAAGTGGCGCTAGTTCTTATGTTTGGAGCACAACAGAAACTACTGCTAGTATTAATGTTACACCAGTTTCTGTAGGAATAACAACATACACGGTTATTGGTTTAGATGCAGCAACAACGTGTACTAATTCAGTAACTGTTGATGTTACAGCAACTGCTTTACCTAATGTTGCAATAAGTTCAAATGCAAGTTCAATTTGTAGTGGAACATCGGCAACATTAACGGCAAGTGGAGCAACTACCTATTTATGGTCTACAACAGCAACAGGAAATTCCATTTCTGTTAATCCGACAAACACAACAATTTATTCTGTAACCGGAACGGATAATGGTTGTTCAGCTACCAATTCAATCACTGTAAATGTTAATCAAAGTCCTTCAATTGCAGCAGGAGCAACTATTGTTAATGCTAGCTGTAATTTAAGTAATGGAAGTATTACACCTACAATTTCAGGAGGTACTCCAAATTATACTTATTCATGGGTAAGTTTACCTGGAAATACAAACGTAGGTTCAGGAACGGATTTAACAGGACTTAGTGTTGGTCAATATGAATTAACTGTTACAGATGCTAATAATTGTTCGGTTGTTTCATCTGTTTATAATATTGTTAATTTGGGTGCGGTTAATGCACAGTTTACAACTGATGTTAATTCGGGCTTACTCCTTTAGTTGTTAATGTTACAAACACATCAACTGGAGCAAATTCATATTCATGGAATTTTGGGAATGGACAAGTATCTACGGCACAAAATCCTAGTGCAATTACATACACAACAAGTGGAACATATACGATGACACTTTATGTAACTAATGCTATTGGTTGTGAAGATAGTATGAGTGTAGTTATTGCTACAGCGATTCCATCTAACATTACAATTCCAAATATTTTCTCTCCAAATGGTGATGGAATTAACGACCAGTTTACAATTTTAAGCGAAGGCTTAAAAACGATGGAAGTTGATATTTTTAATCGTTGGGGATCTAAGGTTGCTGTTGTGCAAGGTTGGTCAAAGTTGGGACGGGAAAGTTAAACAATGGAGATTACGCTTCAGAAGGAACTTATTTTTATATACTGAAAGCCAATGGTTTAGACGGAAAAGAATATGAATTGCATGGGGCAATGATGTTGGTAAAATAATTTAATAAATCTCGTAGAATAATAAAAAAACGGAGTACTCCTAAAAAGTACTCCGTTTTTTTTTGTTTATCAGATAAAAAAGCTAATTTAGTCCTCAAATTATACTTTCTAACCATGAAGAATTCACAATCTACTTCATTTTCCAAGATGTTTTTGTTATCATCTTTTATTGTTTTATCAGTTAATATTTCATTAGCTCAAACAACTGATTCGCAAATTATGCGAGTGAAAAAAGTTGATAAAGGTGGAAAAGGAAAGACAGATGAGTCGTCTGTAAATACTAATAAATCTAGTAATTCAGCTAGTACTGTAACATCTACTCCACCGCCTATAGTTCAACCAAACTACGAAGAAATGTCTAAAGGCAGAGTGAAAGCTGTTGCTGAAGAAGATAATAATTTCGCAAAACCTACACCAGTAACCTATGTTGGTGACGAAAAGAGCATGACAGAGGTGAATTATACAATAGATTCGCAACAAAGTAATTTTGATAATTTAAAAAACATGATTGATTTACGTAATAAAGTTCATGCGTCTAACAATCATGCAACCTTAACGCAAACAGCAAAGTACACTCAGTTACTTTCAGATATTACCACCTACCGAGCTAAATTTAATGCCGATGTAGACAAAAAGGGTTTTGAAAATTGCTCAAAGCGCGAGCAAAGTTTGTTTCTTTCTCTTCTTAAACAAGAAGGAAAACAAGAAGAGTATAAAATGTATAGTAGCAAACTGAAACAAGACTAAACCTACTAAATCAATAATCATATAAGAATCATCTTAGCAATATGAAAAAAATATATTTATTTTATCTTTATTAATCTCAATTTTTTCCTTTGGGAAATTGAGTGCGCAGTTTACTGCAACACCTTGTACTGCAGGGCCATTGCCAAATTCTTGTACCTCTAATACAATCACATTAACAACTTCAATGAGTACGCATACCGTGCCTAATCCGGTTGTTTCGAATGGTACAGGATGTTTTTCAGTTGGTTCTGATATAACAGCTGGTACAATTTATGACTATGAAGGCTGGTTTACAAGTACAGTGGCTGCGGATGGTACAGTGGATGTATATGCTGCAATTATTACTGGTGACCCTGTTGTAGGTATTTATAGTGGAACTTGTGGTGCGCTTGTTTTTAGAGCTTGTGATGATGATAGTGGTACTGGTTTGGATGCACATTCAACAGCTTCTGGTTTAACTCCAGGTGCAACAGTTTGGATTCGTGTTTGGGATTATAATGGAGGAACAGGTCAATACCAAGTTACTACTAATGGTGGAACACCTCCTGTAAATAACCTTTGTGCAAGTGCAACAGGTCTTACCGCAAATGCAGCTCCTATAGCTGGAACAAACTATTGTGCAACCGTTTCTGCTGGCGATCCAGCTGATTGTATGGAAGCTGGAAATACAACCAATAATGTGTGGTATTCTTTTGTTGTTCCAACAGCTCCATCTACGGTTACTGTAAATTATTCTGGCGTTTCTTGTTTTGGTAGTGGTGCAGGTATTACCGCTGGAGTATATTCAGGATCTTGTGGAAGTTTTGCAAATCTAGTTTGCCGCGGAGTAAGTGATGGTTCAACTGGAAGTTCAACATTTACTGCTGTAACAGCTGGTACTTATTATGTAATGATTGATGGTGATTTTTCTGGCGGAGCAACCTCGCTTTGTAATTTTAATATTGATGTGGATATTGTGGGTTGTGCTGCATTTGCAGGAGTAAACAATGAACCTGCTACACAAAATATTTGTGCAAATACAAATTATACAGTTACTGTTGCTGGCAACACTTATACAAATACGAATGTGGGAGCAAACCCCTGCCTCGGCTGGGGTTTTTGGGTAAAAAGCGATCCTCTTGGTGCTTTCCCTGCTATTACAACTTACAACCCTCCTACTGGTGGAATGCCTACCAGTGATGCCAATTACATTGGTGTGTTTACTTCCTTGACTAATCCTCTTGCGAATGGAAGCCCTGCAACTTTGCCAGCAGAGGGGAACGGAGCAACTTATTATATTGCCCCTGTTACTTTAAGTAATTGCCAAATTGGTGAGGTAACTTCTAATTGTTTTGATGTTGGAAATTACACAGAGGTAACAATGATTCCTGAAATTCTTACGAGTTATGCGATTGATTGTGATGTGAGAGCTACGCCTACAACAAGAATAGCACTTACCATTTCTGGAGGACAGCCAGCAATAACAGCTTCATCATATACACTTACTAATACAGGTGGTGTAGGAACTTTGAGTTCAACAACTGTTGCAAATAACGGAACTGTTAACATCACAGGTATTCCTAATAATGGAACTGTTACTATTACTATTACTGATGGAGCAGGTTGTTCAAGAGTATTTACTGTTGGGCCAATTGTAGCATCTGATTATTGCCCTAGTTGTACAGCAAATGCTGGTAGTACTTTAATTACACAAGTAGGAAATGGTAATACTATTGCTAATAATGGAACAGGTGTAACAACCCCATTTGTTTTGTGTTATGGAGATCAGATTACTTTAAATACATCAGGTTATGTGCTACCTACCAGTTGTGATGCAACTGTTGATAATGGACTTCCTCCTGGTGGAGGGAGTGCAACATGTAACCCAGTTTTGATGTATGCAATTTTGAATGATTATTCAGTTGCAGCAAACCCAGTTAACGATGCTACTTTTACTGGTGTTGGTTCTTCAGGTCCTATTAGAACTTTTACAAACAATGGTTCATACATAACTACTTTACAAACAAATTTTGGATTGATGTTTATGAATAATACACTTGTATTATATCCTTTCACAGCAGATCATGCTTATGGTGCCTATTGGTGGCCGGATAGTAATAATGATGATTGTGTATTGATGCAGGTGCTCCTATTAAAATAACTTTTTTAAATGATATTGAGGCAGCACTAACACAAACTTGTGATGGTCCTTCATTTACTTTAACAGGTGGTTATCCTGAATTTTTCCCTGGTACATTTGGGGTAGTAAATAATGGGCTAGGTGCACTATCGGCTAGTACTGTGAATCATGCTGGAACTTTTACTATTACTGGTTTAACAAGTGGACAGGCATATAATTTTACTGTAACTGATAATAATGGTTGTCCTAAAACTTTTTCAGGAACATATACTTATACTCCTCCTACCTTAGCTATTACAGGATTAGGATCTAGTTTTTGTGTTGGTGATCCTGTTGATGCGTTCACTGCAACTCCAATTGGAACTTCAACCACTTATACAGCATCCACAACAGGAGGGGTAACAATACATTTGGAATCTGATGGATATTGTAACGAATGGACTTGGTATATTGATGATGCACTTGGTAATGTTGTTGCCGCAGGTAATACATGGAGTAATGCATCCTTATGTAACTTGCCTGCAAATTCGAATTTAGCTCCAATTGTAGTTAATGGATTAAACCTACTAAACGGGCCATTTACATTTCATATTATAGATGATTTTTCGGACGGGCAAGGTGGAGGTGCTGGTCCAGCTGATGATGGAAGTGTTTACATAACAAATAATAATGGTGGCGCTCAAATTGGGCCGACAAGAAGTGGAAATTGGGGAGCCTCAGCAACTATTAGTTTAGCTGGTTTAACTCCAACAAGTACGGTAACTTACACTGTAACTTCTGTTGGTACTCTAAGTGGAACAGATGTAACTCAAACTGGAAACGTTTCGGGTGATTTTGATCCAAATACTGTAGGTACTTATCCAGTAACGTATACTTATGATGATGGTAGAAGTTGTGTATTTACTCAGTCACAAAATGTAACAGTTAATCAGGTGCCAGCATTAAGCACACCTACTAATCCTGTTATATGTGCTGGGCAATCAATAACATTATCAACTTATAATCCTATTGATGCGAACGGAACTACTGGTGTTGGTGTTTGGCATGTGGGAAATACTCCTGCTGGTGCTGTAGTAACAACTGTTACTCCAACAAACGGTCAACAATATTGTTATGAGTGGACTGCAAATGGAAACTGTAGGGATAATAAAGTGATTACTGTTACGGTTAATGCATTGCCAACTGTAACAGCAACCTCGTTTACAGTTTGTCAAGGTGGTTCAGCAACAATTACAGCAGGTGGTGCAAGCAGTTATTTATGGAATACAGGAGTAACAACGGCAGGATTGACAATTAATCCAGTTAGTGCAACAACCACTTATACAGTAACAGGTACTGATGCAAATACTTGTACAAATACAGCAACGGGAACAATCACAATGCTTGCTCGTCCAACTGTAACAGCAACCTCGTTTACAGTATGTGAAGGAAGTTCAGCAACAATTACAGCAGGTGGTGCAAGTACTTATGTTTGGAATACAGGAGTAACAACTGCTGGATTAACAATTAATCCTGTAACTGCAACTACAACATATACAGTAACAGGAACAGCAGCAAATACCTGTACCAATACAGCTACTGGAACAATCACAATGAACACTCGTCCAACTGTAACAGCAACATCTTTCACTGTTTGTCAAGGAAGTTCAGCAACAATTACAGCAGGTGGTGCAAATACTTATGTTTGGAACACTGGTGTAGCAACAGCAGGTTTAACAATTAACCCTGTATCTGCAACAACAACTTACACAGTAACAGGTACTGCAGCAAATACCTGTACTAATACAGCTACTGGAACAATCACAATGAACCCTCGTCCAACTGTAACAGCAACCTCTTTTACAGTTTGTCAAGGTGGTTCAGCAACAATTACAGCAGGTGGTGCAAGCAGTTATTCATGGAATACAGGAGTAACAACGGCAGGATTGACAATAAATCCAGTTAGTGCAACAGCCACTTATACGGTAACAGGTACTGACGCAAATACTTGTACAAATACAGCAACGGGAACAATCACAATGCTTGCTCGTCCAACTGTAACAGCAACCTCGTTTACAGTATGTGAAGGAAGTTCAGCAACAATTACAGCAGGTGGTGCAAGTACTTATGTTTGGAATACAGGAGTAACAACTGCTGGATTAACAATTAATCCTGTAACTGCAACTACAACATATACAGTAACAGGAACAGCAGCAAATACCTGTACCAATACAGCTACTGGAACAATCACAATGAACACTCGTCCAACTGTAACAGCAACATCATTTACGGTTTGTCAAGGAAGTTCAGCAACAATTACAGCAGGTGGTGCAAATACTTATGTTTGGAACACTGGTGTATCAACAGCAGGTTTAACAATTAATCCTGTATCTGCAACAACAACTTACACAGTAACAGGTACTGCAGCAAATACCTGTACCAATACAGCTACTGGAACAATAACAATGAATCCTCGTCCAACTGTAACAGCAACATCATTTACGGTTTGTCAAGGAAGTTCAGCAACAATTACAGCAGGTGGTGCAAATACATATTTGTGGAACACTGGTGTAGCAACTGCAGGATTGACAATTAATCCAGTTAGTGCAACAACAACTTATACAGTAACAGGTACTGATGCAAATACTTGTACAAATACAGCAACAGGAACAATCACAATGAATCCTCTGCCTACGGTTACTGCTGCTACATCTTCGCAATCAGTATGTTCTGGTGGTACGGTTAGTCCAATTACGTTTGTTACAAATCCTGCTACAGGGGTAACAGTTAATTGGACAAATAGTAATACGGGTATTGGTTTAGTAGCTTCTGGTTCGGGTTCAACTATTGGAGGTTTTGCAGCTCCAGTTGTGGCAATTCAAACACAAGGAGTGATTTCAGCGGTTGCTACAATTACTGCTTCAGGTTGTTCAAATACAGCTATAGCTACTGGTACGGTAACAATAAATCCATTACCTGCTATAACTAACCCTGCAACGCCAAATCCTAATATAGCTATTTGTGGTGGTACTGGTTCTTTAACTGGCTTTACGGCCACTGGCATAGGTGCAATTAGTTATTCTTGGATTACAACTCCAGTTCAAAATACGCAGAATGCAACGGGTTTAATTGCTGGAACATATAGTGTCGTTGCAACAGATGCATCAACTGGTTGTTCTGTTACATCGCCAGGATATACATTAAGTGATCCATCAATGCCTCCTAGTCCTACATTCAATGTCACTTCCAATGCTGTTTGCGCGGGTACACCAATTACTTTGAGTGTTGTTTCGCCAATTGGTGGAAGTACATATAATTGGTCGGGTCCATCAGGTTCTCTTGGTGCAGGAACTTCAATTACAATAACGCCAACAGTTACAGGTAACTATAACGTATCAGTTACAACAGCTGGTTGTACAAGTAATCCTTCGGTAAATACTTCTGTAGTAGTAAATGCTAATCCAACAGCTACTGTTACAGGAAATGGAACTCAGTTTTGTGAACAAACTAATTTTGTTTTAAGTGCTACTAGTTCTACTGGTGGAGGCACAGCTTCTATTGCTGGTTATCAGTGGTATGGCCCTAGTGGTTTAATTGCAGGAGCTACCAGTTCTACTTATACAACATCTGTTGCTGGTTCTTATTCAGTAATGGTTACAGATAATAATGCCCCTGTTTGTCAAAATACTTCGGCGGCTTATGTTATTACTAATTACCCTGAACCAGTTTTATCTGCAGGTGCCGCTGCAATTACTAATTCAGATTGTGTTAACCCAACAGGAAGTATATCTGGTATTACAGTTTCTAGTGGGTCAGCAAACTATACTTACACATGGTTAGGAGCTGGAGCAGGTTTCCCAATTGTTAGTACTATTGCTTCTACAACAGCGCCAGCATTAACGAACCAACCTGCTGGTACATATACATTGGCGGTTAGTGATGCAAATGGATGTAAAGACACAACAAGTGCCTATACAATTAATAATTTAAGTGCTCCTAATACACCTTTGGTTGCTACAAATAATCCAAATTGTAGTGGCTCATCAATGAATCCTATTACATTAAATGATGTTACAAACGTTATTACTTGGTATTCCGACCCAGGATTAACAACGTCTGTAGGAACAGGTAATCCATTTACTCCTGTAACTACAACCACTCATACACTTTATGTTACATCTACTGCTTCGGGTTGTTCAAGTGCTGCAACTACTGTTACAGTAACAGTTAATCCTAAGCCAGCGGCACCAGCTGCTGTAGGAAATACTTATTGTGCGGGGCAAACTATTAGTGATTTAACTATTACAAGTTCAATTGGAGTAGGTAGTACTATTAATTGGTATAATTCTACTATGGCTTCTGTTGGAAACGGAACTCCATTTGCTTCAGGTGTTTCAAACAATGTAGCGGCTACCACAACTACAACGTTCTTTGTTACCGAGTTATCTGCATTGCTTTGTGAAAGTGATCCAACACAAGTTGATATAACGGTTCATCCAAATCCACTTATCGATACTACTAATATGGTAACCGACACTGCATCATGTGATGGTACTGCTAATGGTGGTTTAACTAATATTGTTGTAACCAGTGGTACCGCACCTTTTACTTTTGTTTGGACAAATTCTTTGGGAGCAACAGTAAGTTCTTCTGGAAGTTCAGCAGATCTTGATCCTTTAACAGGTTTTCCAACAGGTTCTTATACCTTAACTGTTACGGATGCAAATACTTGTAATGCAACACAAGCTGCAGCTATCGTTGCATTTAATCAACCACAAACTCCAACGCTTACGGTTGCAGCAAATGATTTACTTTATTGTGATGGAGAAACTGTAAATGCATTAACTGCTGCTTCAAGTCATCCAATTTTTTGGTATCCAGACGCATCATTAACAGGTGCTCCTGTTGGAACTGGACCTACATTCACTCCAGTTGCAGTTACAACGGATACAACATTCTACCTAGTTTCTAATAATGGCTGTGTAAGTGTGCCACTTTCTGTAAACATCGATTTCCACGCTGCGCCTTCAGTTCCAACCGTAAGTGATGCAGTTTATTGTAGAGGTGATGTTGTTGCTGATTTGGTTGCTACAGGGACTAATGTTTCTTGGTTTGCTGATAACATTACAACTATTAATATTGGAACAGGCTCTCCGTTTGCTTCAGGTGTTTCTAATGCTGGTGTAACTACTATTTGGTATACAGATAGTATTGCATACACAGGGATTACTTGTGGTAGTGATACGGGATCTGTTACCATTACAATTCATAATTTACCTGTAATAGATATTACTACAAGTTTGGTTGTTGATTCTGCCACTTGTGGAGCAACTTCTTCAGGTGGTAGTATAACAGGTGTATTAGTGACAGGAACTCCTGGATTAACTTACACATGGAGTAATTCTACTGGTGTTGTGAGTACATCTACAACAACCGCCAATTTAGTAAATCAAGCTGCAGGTTCTTATACTTTAGTTGTTACTGATGGTAATACACCTTCATGTTCAGCAACGTCAAGTGCAATTACAATCAATACTTATAGTAATCCTACTAATCCGGTATTTGTTACTAGTAGTGATACTGTTTATTGTGATGGCGAAACTGTAACTGCATTACAAGCTAATTCATCTACGGGTATTTTACAATGGTACTCAGACGCTGCTTTAACGACAATGATTGGAAGTGGAAGTCCATTTACTCCAACAGGCATAACTTCAAGTACTACCATTTATTTAGTTGCGAGCAATTTTAATTGTAAGAGTGATTCAATTCCTATTTCAATAAACTTTAACCAACTTCCAAATATTTCTGCAAATAGTCCAACAGTTTGTGATGGTGGACAGGTTACATTAAGCGGAACAAACGCTTCTGGTAATTCAACAACTTACATTTGGGATAATGGAACAGGTCCTATTGACGGGGTTGCATTTACTCCTACATTACCGGGCGGTTCATATGTTGTAACTGGTACTGATAATGTTACAAATTGTGTTAACACATTTACAACTACTGTTACAGTACTTAGTACTCCAACTGTTGGAGCAACAGTTGGATCAAGTGCATCAGTTTGTAGTGGCGGAACACTTACCTTAAGTGGTACTGGTGCTTCAGGATATACTTGGACAGGTGGAGTGATTGATGGTGTTGCATTTACGCCTGCGGGTATTGGTTCTTATACCGTTACAGGAACAGATCCTGCTACAACATGTACAAATACATTTGTAGTAAATGTTTCGATAGATAGTCCTCCTACAATTAATACAGGAGTTTCAGCTACTATTCCTTGTGGATCTACAAGTTCTGTTATTACTGGAGTAACTACTAATGCTGCAACTCCCGTTTATACATGGACTGGACCAAATGTAGTTGCCGATGGAAATACGGCTTCACCAACCTTAGGAGCAGCGGGGCAATATACATTAACAGTGGTAGATAATGCAACAGGTTGTTCTTCAACTTCAACATTAGATATAGTAACAGATGCGGTATTTGCTGCATTAACTCCTGATGTGCTTGCTGGATTCTCGCCGTTACCTGTAACATTTACTAACCAATCAACAGGTGCAACATCATATACTTGGGATTTTGGTGATGGACAAACTGCTAGTACAACTACTCTTGCATCTGTATCAAATACTTTTGTTGGAAATGGGACTTACACAGTAACATTAACAGCATCTTCAAATAGTTGTGCTGCAACAGCAACAGTAACTATTATTGTAAATGAAAATTCTACCATTGTTGTTCCAAATATATTCTCACCAAATGGTGATAATGTTAATGATGTTCTTACAATCACTAGCACTGGTTTAAGTGAATTAACGATTGATATATTTAATCGTTGGGGATCTAAAGTATATGTTATTGATTCTCCAGGTCAAAACTGGGATGGTAAATTAACCAATGGTGAACCAGCAGCTGAAGGAACTTACTTCTATATTTTAAAAGCAGTAGGTTTTGATAAAAAAGAATATGAAGCGCAAGGCCCAATTATGTTAGTGAAGTAATTACTAAAAGAAGAATAATAAAAAAAGAGGCGGTAAATTTACCGCCTCTTTTTTTATGGAAAAATTAAGAAATGTTAATTTAAACAGGAATCTTAAAGCTGTAAAGATTTGAAATCTTAGTTGGGAAGACTGAAATAAAATTCATGTCGTCGGCTAAGTCTTTTATTAAAGGTAAGCCTAAGGTGTTTTTCTTCAGATTCTCGTTAAAATCAAAACCACTGCCGCTATCTTGTATAGCTAGCTGATAAAAATCGTCAGATTCTTTTTTGAAGTTTAAGTGTAAAGAATATTCTTCATACTTAGTAAAAGAATGCTTAACTGAATTTAAGAAGATTTCAGTTACAATTAAGCCAATGTGCAAAGCTGATTTTGACTCTATTGAGTAGTTCGAGTTTTCAATTTCAGATGTTATGTTTGCAGCTAATTCGGGATGCGAACTCTTAAATTCTTTAATTAATTCGTTGAGGTAAGCAGATATTTTAACTTCAGAATAATTTTCAGTTTCAAAAAGCAAGTCTTGAATTTTCATCATAGAGAAGATACGATGCTCGTACTCTTCTAGGAGAATACGTGGGTCGTTAGTTAAACCTTGATTTTTGCTAATTCTAAGCAAACTGATAAGAATAGAGAAGTTGTTTTTTACCCTGTGATTAATTTCTTTAATTAGTAACTCTTTTTCTTTTAAAGCAGCAGTAAGTTTATGCTGCGCAGCTCTCCTGTGTCTAGCTTCGAGGTTAGAAGCAAATACAAGTGAAATACTAAAGGCAAAAGTTTGCTCTGCGGTTGCGAATTTTTTTTCTGTTTCGCCAGTTTTTTCAAAACACATCACCCCAACTAATTCACTCGCAATTCTTAGTGGAATATCCATCAAGGAAATTACATTGTTGGGTTTTGAGTAAAGCTCAGAAAACTCACTCGTGTTTTCGTTAGTATAAATGTTTGGAGCGATTAGTATTTTATTTTCTTCGAGTGATTTAAAATATTTTGGAAAGTCTTTTTTAGTTAGAACACTTTCTTTTTTAAAAGATTTGTCTCGAGAGTCGTATTCTCCTAAGGAAATGATGGCGTTTTTTTCTTGATTAAAAAGCCAAACACTCATGCGTTCGATATGCATTGTTTTCACAATACGTTTTGCAAACTCAATCATCATTCCATCAATATCGTCTCTCTCTAAAATGTGTATTTTAGAAATATTATCTAATTCTTCGAGTAAATTGATACTATAGTCTAAGTTTTCCATTGATTCGTCTAAAATACAAAAAATGAATTAAGAAGCAAATTTTTTGTTTAAAATCAGATAGAAAGTATTGCCGCCTGTAACATTTTCATTTCCTATTCGTCATATCTTAGTACTTTAGTTTTTTAAAATCAGCTATTTCTTATTATGGAATTAAAAATTCAAAATGTTGTAAAGCAATACCCAAATGGGGTAAAAGCATTAAATAATATAAACCTAACAATTGAGCGGGGCATGTTTGGAATGCTTGGACCGAATGGTGCCGGAAAATCATCTTTGATGAGAACCATTGCAACTTTGCAGGAGCCTGATAGCGGAACTTTAATGTTGGGTGATATTGACATTTTAAAGCAAAAGGATGAGTTAAGAAAAGTACTTGGGTATCTGCCGCAAGATTTTGGCTTTTATCCTAAAGTTACAGCTTTGGATATGTTGCATCACTTTGCTGTGTTAAAGGGAATAAGCAACAAAAAAGAACGTAACGAAATTGTTGATGCACTTTTAAATCAAACTAATTTATTTGAAGCCCGCAAACGTAATATTAGTGAATACTCTGGAGGTATGCGTCAACGTTTTGGAATTGCACAAGCATTATTAGGTAATCCAAAATTGGTTATTGTAGACGAACCAACCGCTGGTTTAGATCCTATGGAGCGTAATCGCTTCCATAATTTATTAAGTGAGATTGGTGAGAATGTAATTGTTATTTTATCTACACATATCGTAGAAGATGTAAAGAATCTTTGCAAAAAAATGGTAGTGATGAATCAAGGAACTATTTTGTTTGAAGGCACTCCGGACCAATCGCTTGAAACAATTAAAAATAAAATTTGGAGAAAATATATTGACAAAGAACAATTGAATGATTTTAGAAAAGAAATGCATGTTATTTCATCGCGTGTAATGGATGGTAAATTAGCTATTCATGTGCATAGCGATAATAATCCAGGTGCAGGGTTTGAAGGAGTAACGCCTGATTTGGAAGATGTTTACTTTTCTAACATTACTAAAAAATAATATTCGATATGTTTAAATCAATTTTTCTGTTTGAAATAAAACAAGGATTTAAAAAGCCATCCACCTATATTTTCTTTGGGGTGTTTTTGGTTTTATATATGCTTGCAGGTATGCTAGTGGCAGGCGTGTTTCCTGTTGCAACAGGTGACACCAATATTTTAGTAACATCTGCAAGTGCTGTTGCCGGAATGCTTGTTGGCCTTAACCAAAATATTTTGGGATTGGTTAATAGTATAATACTTGTTGCTGTTATGGCAACTGCAATACAAAAAGATTATGAATATAACACACACTCTCTTTTTTACACAAAGCCAATAAAAAAGGCGGCTTATTTCTTTGGCCGTTTTTTTGGAGCGTATTGCATTGGGCTTTTTGTATTTGTTGCGCAAGTAATAGGTTACTACATTGGTGTTGCGTGCGGAGCAGGTAATTCGCAGGTTGGACCATTAAACCCAATGAATTTTATTGAGCCATTTTTATTATTTGTAGCTCCAAATATTTTGTTGTTAGGTATTATCTTTTTTGCCCTTACAACTTATACTCGTAGTAGCATGACAGCTTATTTGTTTACTATTATTTTATTAGTAATACGCACAATAACAGATGCCATTACATCTGATATTGATAATAAAACTTTAGCAGCCATACTTGAACCTTTCGGGCAGGAAGCTTACCAGCGTATTACTGAGTATTGGACTCCTGAAGAACAAAATAATTATATGATTCCCTTGAGTGGAGTTTTATTGTACAATAGAATTTTGTGGATTGGAATTGCCTTGCTAATTACATTTGTTAGTTTTTGGAAATTTAGTTTCAGTCAATTCTTAACTCCATTTGTTTTGTTTAAGCGTAAAGTAAAAGAATCTCTTTCACCAGCATCATCGCAATTACAAAACTTATCCGACTTGCCTAATGTGAGTAGAGATTTTACAACGAAAGCATCATGGAAGCAACTGTTTTATTTGGCATCATTTGAATATAAAAAGATGGCAAAGAGCATGTTCTTTTTGATTATTTGTGCTTTAGGGGCAGCAATGATGTTTGTTATCTCTCAGTTCACAGGTTCAATTTATGGGACTCAAACATTTCCTGTAACATATCAAATTTTAGAAGCAGTTGCAGGAATTTTTCAATTCTTTATTTTAATTTTAATTGTTTTCTTTTCAGGTACAATTATTTGGAGAGATAGAGATAATAAAGTAGACGAATTAGTTGGTACTACTCCAATTAGTAATCAAATTTTATTTTTCTCTAAATATTTGGGATTGATTTATGTTACCGCAGTGTTGATGTGCGTAATAATGTTAACAGGAATTGTGATACAATTATCTCAGGGTTATACAGCTATCGAACCACTACATTATCTGAAAGAGCTGCTTGGATATAGACTAATTTCGATGGTTATTTTAATTGGACTTTGTTTGTCTATTCAAGTTTTTTCTCCTAATAAATATTTGGGTTTCTTTTATTCTATTATTCCAATTTTACTTTCCACTTTTATTTTTGGTTTGTTAGAGTGGACGAATAGTATGTATACGTTTAACTCTTCTGGGCCAGGGATGCAATATTCAGATATGAATGGATATGGGCATAAATTTCCTGTGTTTGTAGTATATAAATTGTATTGGTTGGGAATTGTACTTTTCATTTCATTCTATTCTTTAAAATTCTTCGCACGAGGGAAGGAAAAGAGTCTGAAATCTCGATATAAACTTTCTCGCTACTCGGGAACTAAATCCACTAAGCTTGCTATGTATGGTAGTTTAGTTGTTGCAATTGGCTTAGGTTCTTTTATTTATTATAACATTAAAGTGCTTAATAAATTCACTACTCCAAAACAAATGGAATTGTTGCAAGTTGATTTTGAGAAGAAGTATAAAAAATATCAAAAAACATTGCAGCCTCGTATTGTTGAATCGAATGTAAAAATTAACATTTTTCCAGCGGAAAGAAGTTTGGAAGCAAGTGGATTTTTCTATTTAAAAAACAAGCATGCTAAAAATATAGATACACTTATTCTTAATTATGACCCTTCTTACAAATATAAAAAGCTAGCGGTTAGTTGTGGCTATACCAAAGTGTTAGAAGATACTGCTGCTGGTTTAAAAATTTGGAAGCTTAACAAATCAATTGCTCCTGGTGATTCTATTAAATTAGATTTCGAAATTTCTCGTTCGCCAAATGGTTTCCAAAATGGTTCAACCGAAACGGATATTGTTTATAATGGTTCGTTTTTTAATAGTTCTATTTTCCCTTCTTTAGGTTATAATGAAGGGTATGAGTTATCAGAAAACAAAGCACGTAAAAAATATAATTTGCCAAAGAAACCTCGTATGGCAGATGTAAACGATTCATTAGCAAGAATGAATACATACATTTCTAACGACGCTGATTGGATTCGTTTTGAAGCAGTGGTTAGTACAAGCAGCGACCAAGTTGCCATTGCACCAGGCTATTTGCAAAAGGAATGGAAAGAGAATGGAAGAAATTTTTATCACTATAAAATGGATAGTAAAATTTTAAATTTCTATTCATTCTTGTCGGCACGTTACGAAGTAAAAAAAGATAAGTGGTTAAATCCAGCTGATGCGGCTAATCCTGTGGCTATCGAAATTTATTATCAAAAAGGACATGAGTACAATATTGATAGAATGATAAAAGGAATAAAACGTTCTTTAGATTATTATACCAAAAACTTTAGTCCTTATCAGCATAAACAAGTTCGTATACTTGAGTTCCCACGTTATGCAACATTTGCACAGTCATTTCCAAACACAATTCCTTTTTCAGAAGGAATTGGATTTATTGCAAAGGTTGATGATAAAGATGAGAAGAGTATTGATTATCCTTTTTATGTAACTGCACATGAGGTTGCTCATCAATGGTGGGCGCATCAAGTAATTGGTGGAAATGTACAAGGTGGAACTGTAATGTCCGAAACAATGAGTCAGTACTCTGCCTTAATGGTGATGGAGAAAGAATATGGTAAAGAGCAAATGAAAAAATTCTTGGAGTATGAAATGAATTCTTATTTGTTAGGCCGTGCAACCGAAAGCAAAAAGGAATTACCATTAATGCTTTGCGAAAATCAACAATACATTCACTATAACAAAGGAAGTATTGTTATGTATGCGCTAAAAGATTTTATAGGTGAAGACACTTTAAATGCTGCCTTGAAAAGATATATTAAGAAAGTTGCTTTTCAAGAACCTCCTTATACTAACTCGGTTGAGTTTGTTGGTTTCTTAAGAGATGCTTGTCCTGATAGTTTAAAGTACTTGATAAAGGATATGTTTGAAGACATTACTGTTTACGAAAACTACATTAAGGATTTATCTTATGAAGAAATGAAAGATGGAAAGTATAAAGTGAAACTGACTTTAGGTTCGGTTAAATTTAAATCGGATAGTATTGGAAAACAAAAGGCTGTTCCTGTTGCTGATTATATGGATGTTGGAATTTTCACAGAGAAAATTGTAAATGGTAAGACAAAAGAAAAAGAATTGCTTTTGCAAAAGGTAAAAATGGACAAGGATATAAAAGTATTTGAGTTTATTGTAAGTGAAAAACCAATAAAAGCGGGAATAGATCCTTATGGAAAATTAATTGATCGTAAACCTGATAACAACAAATGGAATTTTGGTTCTAAACCACCAAAGGTTTCTACGAAAGCCGGAAGTGATAATATGATGATTTCACTTGGCGGTGGAGGAGATGAATAATAGAAATTGGATAAAACAAAAAAACCTCCCCCGAGTGCTCGGGGGAGGTTTTTTTGTTTCAATGGTTAAATGGTAATTATGCTTGTTTTACGTTAACTGCATTTAATCCTTTTTTACCTTCTTGAACTTCAAATTCTACTTTGTCGTTCTCAGCAATAGGCTCTTTTAATCCTGTAACGTGTACAAAAATTTCACTTCCTGTTGCATCATCTTTAATAAATCCAAATCCTTTTGTTTCATTAAAGAATTTTACTGTTCCTGTTTTCATTGTGTTGTTTGTTAATTAATTTTTTCCTTTAAACCAGGGAAAGGCACCCTTTATCTGCCGCAAATTAGAACGGTCTAATTCATCAACAGATAAACAAATATACTAATAATTAATAAAAAACAATAGTTTTAATTAATTATTAAGAAAATTAATGATTTTGCTATTTACCTCATTTGCATGGGTTTCCATGCTGCAATGCCCCGCTTTTTCAATCTTTTCGAAGATTATACTTGGGTTTTGCTTAACAAATTGTTCGCCTGTACTTATAGGAATCCACTGATCTTCCTCGCCCCAAATCAATAGCATTGGTAATTTGACGAGTTCGGTTTTATCAATTTTTGCGTAACCAGAATTGGCAGTCATATTAAAAATTGCCGAAGCACTTCCTTTATAGTTAAATGGTTGCATATAGCCTAAAATGTCAATTTCTTCAGGTTGTTGTGAATAAGCCGAACTTAATAATTCATTAAACGAATTGTAGTTTACAAATTTTCTTTTGCCAATTACTTCGGCCCATCTTTTTAATGGGGGGAACAGCGCGAGTTTATTTATGGAACTAGGTTCTTCTTTTGTATTATCAAAAGCTGGCCCGTCAATAAAAACTAATTTCTTCGTGTTGTTAGGATATTTGCAAGCATATGCTCCAATAATGGATGCGCCCATAGAATGACCAATTAAACACCATTGCTGGTTTTTACTTATTTTACTAAGAACTTCTTGTATGATTTCTAATCTTATTGTGTCGTTATAATTTGCTTCTTCACTTTTATCGCTGTAACCAAAGGCAGGCATATCAATGCACACAACGAGGTTTTTGTTCTTTACAAGTGTATCAATGTTTTTTCTGAATGAAAAGCTAGAGCCAGAGAAGCCATGAATAAAAACAACATAGTTTTTTATAGTATCTGCTTCTGTATTCCATGTTTGGTAATGAATGCGTGTGTTGTGTGCAGTTAGAAATTCGCTGTTTTTGTATGGTTTATAGTCAAGTGCTAATTCTCGTTGTTCTATAGGAAAAAAATAGGGTAAAATCATCAACAAAACTAGGATACATCCAAGTGTAATAAAAAACCATTTAAAGATTTTTTTAATAATCCTCATTTTCTCTTTTTTTGCGAAAGATACTAAAATGAAAATATTCATCAATTCATTTTTACACTCAAAATAGTTAAAACTCATTTTCAAATTTCCAAATTGTAGCATCTTCAAATTGCTCATTATCGCTATCTTTGCCCCGTGAATCGATATTTTCTACAACTATCCTATTTTGGTAAAAACTTTAACGGCTGGCAAGCGCAAAAAAACATTGCTAGCACCGTTCAAGAAATTATTGAAAAAAACTTGAGCATTGTATTGCAAGAGCAAATAGAAATTGTTGGTTGTGGAAGAACAGATGCAGGTGTGCATGCAAAAGATTATTTCGCTCATTTTGATAGCGCAAAATCAGATTTAGCAATTAATAAATATGTGTGGTTAAATAAACTCAACAGAATTTGCCCCGCTGATATTGCGTTTCATGATTTAATAAAAGTACAGGAGGATGCAAGTGCAAGGTTTCAAGCCATTAGCAGAACATACGAATATCACATTCATAAAAAGAAAAATGTTTTTTTAACTGACCAGTCTTGGTTGTGCGCTGTTGATTTTGATATAAGCAAAATGAACGAAGCTGCTGCTTATTTATTAGAGGTAACAGATTTTACAAGCTTTTCGAAAGTAAATACACAAACACACACCAATAATTGCACTGTTACAATAGCTAATTGGAAGCATGAGAGTGATAGATTAATCTTCACCATTAAAGCAAATCGCTTTTTAAGAAACATGGTTCGTGCTGTTGTTGGAACATTGTTAGATGTGGGTGAAGGAAAAACAAGTATTGATGAGTTTAAACAAATTGTGCAATCTAAAAACCGCAGCAGTGCTGGTAAATCGGTTCCTGCAAATGGTTTGTATTTAACGCATATCGAATACCCAGAAACAATTTTTATACGTGAGTAAGGAAGAGAAAAAGATAGAAGAGAAAAAAAAGAAATTGGATTTGGCAGTTGTCAGAAGGATTTTTCAATACGTAAAACCCTACAAAACTAAATTCCTTTTTGCTGTTGTAATAACGCTGAGTTTATCAGCCCTTGCAATTGCGCGCCCTTTAATAATTAAGCTTACTATAGATAAGTACATCATTGCAAAGGATGCTGATATGCTTTTGGTAATGGTTATTGCTTTGCTTGGCGCACTTACCATTGAAGCACTTTTTCAGTTTTTAAATATTTATATTACTTCAACCATTGGTCAAAATATTATTAAAGATTTGCGTAGGCAAGTTTATAATCACATTTTGAATTTCCGTTCTAAATATTTTGATACAACGCCAATTGGAATGCTTGTTACTCGTGCTATTTCGGATGTAGAAGCATTGGCAGATGTTTTTTCGCAAGGATTTATTGTAATCGCAGGAGATGTGTTAATGTTGGTAGTGTTTGTTGTAACCATGCTTTGTATCAATTGGCAGTTTGCATTGATTGTGCTTACTACTGTTCCTTTATTACTAATTGCTACCAAGTTTTTTCAACGAGGTGTAAAACTTACTTTTGGCGAGGTGCGTAATGCAGTTGCTTCCTTAAACACCTTTGTGCAAGAGCATATACAAGGAATGAAAATTGTCCAAGTATTTAATCGTGAAGAAAAAGAATTTGAAAAATTTCAAGACATAAACAATAAGCACAGAGATGCAAACATTCGTTCTATTTGGTATTATTCTATTTTCTTCCCTATTGTCGAAATTTTATCATCGCTTGCAATCGCTTTATTAATATGGTATGCAGGAGCGCGTGCAATGGATTTACAAATTTCTCCGGGCGAGCTTACATTTTTTATTATGCTTACTAATATGTTATTCAGACCAATCCGTATGATGGCTGATAGACTAAATACTTTGCAAATGGGTGTTGTAGCAGCTGATAGAGTTTTTAAAGTATTAGACACTCAGGAAACAATTGAGAACAGTGGAACCTACATTCCAACTCAAATAAAAGGTGATATCGAATTTAAAAACCTTTCCTTTGCTTACATCGAAGACGAATATGTTTTAAAAAACATTTCTTTCTCTATTAAAGCGGGGCAAACAGTTGCATTGGTCGGCGCTACAGGCTCTGGAAAGTCTTCTATTACTAATTTAATTCCTCGTTTTTACGAATTTAATTCGGGTGAAATTAATTTAGATGGTAAAGATGTACGTGAGTATGAGTTAAATTACCTGCGTTCAAATATTGGAATTGTATTGCAAGATGTGTTTTTGTATTCGGATAGTATTCTAAATAACATCACACTTAATAATTCTTCTATAAGCAAAGAAGAAGTTGTTGCAGCAGCTAAATCCATTGGTGCGCATGAGTTTATCATGAACATGCCAGGTAATTACGATTATAATGTAAAAGAACGCGGGGCAACTCTATCTGTTGGGCAGCGACAATTACTTGCTTTCCTCAGAGCATACGTTCATAAGCCAGCTATCTTAATTTTAGATGAGGCAACTTCAAGCATTGATACTGCAACTGAAGCCCTGATACAAAAAGCAACGGAAGTATTAACTCAGGGACGAACTTCCATTGTTGTTGCGCATCGTTTAGCAACCATACAAAAAGCGGATAAAGTAATTGTATTAGAAAAAGGTGAAATTATTGAGCAAGGCTCAATTGATGAATTGCTTAATAAAGATGGGCAGTTTAAGAAGTTGTATGATTTGCAGTTTGTGTAAACTTACCTCCCAAAAAAACTAAAGTTCACATTGCCATAATTCCTGGTTTCCTTAAACAGCGGGGCAGAGGTGAAGTCGGTTTTTTTAGGATGTTCAATTAATAACAAGCCATCTTCTTTTAACCAGTTATTTGTTACAAGCAAATTTTGTAATTCTAAATAGTTGGGAATATCATAAGGCGGATCGGCAAATATTAAATCATAAGGTCGACCCGTTTGCGCTAAAAACTTAAATACGTTTCCTCGTTGTGTGTTAATGCAATCTAATTTTAATGCTGCCGCTTCTTTTTGAATGTAAGCAATGCATTTGCCGTGCTCATCAACAGCGGTAACCAACTTAGCACCTCGTGATGCAAATTCAAAAGAAATATTTCCTGTTCCGCAAAACAAGTCTAATACTTCTATGCCTTCAAAATCTATTCGGTTGTTGAGTATATTAAATAATCCTTCTTTGGCAAAATCGGTTGTAGGTCGTGTAGGCAATCCGTTTGGTGCTTTCAGTACTTTGCCTCTGTGTGTTCCTCCTATTATGCGCAATGGATAAGGTTTATAAGGTGATAATAATAATGCGATGGCATATTGTTTATTTCGAGTGGCTTTTTAAATTGCTTTTCAATGCCAGCAAAATCAATATGTTTAATGTACTTCTTCATTAATTTTATCCAAAGCGAATTGGTTTCGGTTTCGCCGTAAATAATAAACTGTGTTTCTTGCACTTCAAAGCTATTTAACTCAAGCGATGAAAGCACAAAGTAAATAAGGTCTTCAGGCGATATAACCGAAAAACTATTGCAAAAAACAACTTTGTCTTTCACTAAAATTAAATCAACCGAATCTCTTCTAAAATTTAAATAAGCAGCTGCTTTGTTTTTTTTAGCAACAGGAATGTTGTTTAACTGATTGCTGATAGTGCTTATTAAATGGTGATTTGGATAATATTTATCTAATTGCTCCTTTATGTTTTTATCAATCGAATAAATTAATTTCGATTCGCTTCTGCTAATGTCGTCGCTTAAAATGCTTTGATTGTTTTGCGTGCCAGTTGCAAATTGTAAATACGATGCTTTGTCTTCCTCCGCATAAAATGCATTCGGCACAATGGTGTAAGGAACATCTGCAACAGAAATATATACTTTAGAAAAACTATGTTGCAATAATTTATCGCTTTCAATAAACAAACTTGGTAAAACTCCTGTTACACCATATTGTTGGCTTTGCATACTTTTTAAAGCTAACACATCTTTGTTTTTAGAAAATAGTGCGTAGTTGAAAAAGTCTTTGCCAATTTCGATACATAAAATTGCCGATTCGAGCTCAGCGGGTTTAAAACCTTTGGCTTCGAATGTAAATTTGTTAGTAACTGTATTTTTTGAGAGCATTTGCATTGCCCTACAAAGGTAGTATTTTTTTACTTTTGCAGGTATGGCAAATGTATTAGAGCGCTTCCGTTTATCATTTCTTGAGCAGTTTGCTGCCCAGCCCACTCCCGACCAAGAAACGGTGATTTCGGGCTTAGCTGAGTTTTGCAATAGCCTTGATAATAGGGAGGTTTTTGTACTTCGTGGATATGCCGGAACTGGTAAAACCAAGCTTCTTGCAACACTTAGTCAAATGCTGCCTGCCTTTAAAATGAAGAGCGTTTTATTGGCTCCTACAGGCCGAGCGGCTAAGGTTATTAGTAATTATTCGAAAAGGCCTGCTCAAACTATACACCGTAAAATTTACAAAAAGCTACAAACTGCCGATGGTGGCGTGTTTTTTTCATTAGGAGAAAACGTACAAAAAAACACCATTTTTATTGTGGATGAGGCATCCATGATTAACGATTCGAGAAGCGGTGGTGAAATGGGCGGTTCCAATTTGTTGAGTGATTTATTAGAATATGTTTTTTCGGGAGAAAATTGCAAACTTATTTTTACTGGAGACACTGCACAGTTGCCTCCTGTAGGAAGTTCATTTAGTCCTGCATTAAGCAAAGAATATTTAGAACGTAATTATTCGATTCACATAAAAGAATACGAATTAAAAACAGTTGTTCGTCAGTCGGAAATGTCGGGAGTGTTGTTGAATGCAACTAATTTGCGTGTTCAAATGTTGATGGAGCCAACTGCTTTTCCAAAAATTGAAACCATGAAGGATGTGGTGCGTGTGGATGGTTATGATTTGGAAGATACACTGAATACTGCTTACAGCAAATATGGTTTTGGAAATGTATTGGTAGTTTGCAGAAGTAACAAACGCGCAAATGGTTTTAATAAACAAATACGTTTTAAAATTAAGTGGCAAGAGAACGATATATCGGCAGGTGATTTGCTGATGGTGGTAAAAAATAATTATTACTGGACAGAGGGAAACAAACAAACTGATTTTATTGCTAACGGCGAAAACCTTGAGGTGGAGCGCTTGTACAAGCAACGCGAAATGTATGGCTTTCGTTTTGCAGATGCAGTTATAAAATTAAGTGATGTTGAGGATGCGCCAACGATGGATGTAACCTTGTTGTTAGATACCTTAGATTCGGAAGCACCAGCACTTACACAAGATCAGCAAAAAATGTTGGCCGAAAATATTAAAGCAGATTTTGGCGACTCTACAACACGTAAACCTTTTGGTTTTTTAAGACAGAATTTATATTATAATGCTTTACAAGTGAAATTTAGTTACGCTATCACTTGCCACAAAGCCCAAGGCGGACAGTGGGACTGCGTGTTTATTGATTTAGGATATTTTACCAAAGAAATGCTAAACGAAGATTATTATCGTTGGTTATATACTGCTTTCACACGTGCAAAAGAAAAAGTATATTTGATTGGATTTACAGATGATTTTTTTTAGCAATCTTATTGTGGAAGAAAGTATATAACAGTGATTAAAGGATGCGATTAGTCGTTAAATATTAATTGTTGCAACTTCATTTTCTTATAAAAATTTTATCGATGAGCATTGTTTTTTGTAAAGAAATGTTCGAGATGAATTTAAAAATTAATCTTAAACCCTTTGCTATTGTAATAATCAATAATTGGTTTATAAGGACCGTATTTATGTTGTTGTTCTGAAAAGGTATCCAAATAGGGTCCTTTGTAATAATCAATTGGTTTGTGTTTAGTGTTAGGATAGTCTTTTTTTGTAACAGCGCTTGGTCTTTTGTGTATCAAATCATTATTAATAAAAGCACATACGTCATAAGCTTCTTCTACTGTAAGTTGGGGATTATTGTAATTCGCTATTTTGTGGGGCATATTTGCGTAAACAAAAGCACTCAATTTAACTAATCTATGTACGCTGCTACCCGCTTGATAACTACTGTCGCCCCATAGTGGAGGGTATTCATAACTCACATTGTTTTTGCGCATTTTTCCACGCCCATTTTTTCCATGGCATGATGAGCAATCACGTTTGTATATTTCTTCACCTTTTAATGGGTCTGCGGACCTGTTAGGGAAAGCTAAATTTAATGGGGTATCTCCTTCAACATGCTCGTTAACTGGCACTTTGCTACCTAGCCATTTTATATAACTTGAAATGGCAATAATTTCTTTGCTATCAAGTGGTAAGTGCTTTCCATTGTGTGGTCTTTCAATGCAATTGTTAATTCTATCACCTAAAGTAAGTACTTTGTTTTCACGTGCTCTATATTGGGGGTAACGGGCATGCGTGCTAAAGAAATTGAAAGCATATGGTTTTGTACCAGCCTCAAGATGACAATTTGTGCAATTCATTTTGTTACCTAAATACTTGCCAACTTTTCCTTCGGGACCAATATAATATGCTGTATTAAGTACAAGATTTCTTCCATACTTTATTAAATCGCCAAACTCATCCTTAGGAATGCGAGATGTGTCAGGAACTTCCCAGATTGAAGTTATTGAGTTTAATTTAAGTGAATCTTTTTTCTCAACTTTATTTTCTGATTCAATTTGGGAATGCGTACATTTTGCAAATGTAAAAAGAGATAGTATTCCATATATTGAATTTTTCATTCTATTATTCATGACCGAAAGTGGCAAATTGAAAAAATAAACCCTCCAATGTTTAAAGAGGAGGGTTTAAATAATATTTAAATATTAACTTATTTGTTAATTGTAACTTTTTTAATTGTTGAGCCGTTTTTAGAACTTACTTTTACAAAATAAATTCCTTTTACTTCATCAGATAAATTAATTTTTTGAGAACCACTGTTTAAGGTAGCATCCATTATTACTCTTCCTAACGCGTCAGTTATAACAACATTAGAAGTTTCTTTTAAATTAATTGTGAAGTCACCTGTATTTGGATTAGGGTATAATGAAACAACTAATGATGAGTTTCCGTTATCTCTAATTCCAACTGAATTTATAGCTACACAGGCACTTGTATCCGAACAAGAAGTTCCAGTAATTACAACAGCGTAATTACCGTTAGAAGTTGCAGTGTATGATTGGTTAGTTTCTCCAGAAATCGGAGTGTTATTATTTCCGCAATCTAACCATTGGTATGTAACACCAGTTGCGTTTGCTGTTATTGTTTCGTTAGTAACAGTTGTAGTTAAATCATCTGGAGCTGTTATTGTTAAGTTTAAAGTAACAATAGAGTCACAACCAACTGAATTTGTTAGTTGAAATACAGCAGTGTTATTACTTGTTGAATAGGTATTACCATCAATCCAAGTTAGTGGATAACATGTTGTATAAACATCAGTTCCTGTTGAAGTTGCATTAATTGTTAAATTTAAAGTGATTAAACTATCACAACCACCTGCGTTTGGAATGGTAAATGTAGCTGTGTTATTACTAGAAGTATAAGTATTACCATCAATCCAAGTATAAGGTCCGCAATAGTTTTGAACATCAGTTGCAGTTGTATTAGAACAAAGAGGACCAAAATTGGCTCTTAGTTGATATGCTTTTGCAAAATTAGCCCCAAAAGCTTCGGGATTTCCCCAACCGGCCAATGGACTTGAAGGCCAATTAACCCAAGTTTTTCCTGGTGTAAAAATATCACTAGTATGAGCAAGCTGTAAAGTACTATCAAACTCAACAGCTGTAATTACATAATCTCCAGGTGTTAAAATAATAGATCCACCACTTATATCAACTGTAGTAAATAATGCGTTGTTATCTGGATACAATAAAGTATCTGTACTTGCAATGATGGCGCTAGGCAAACCAGCAGCCATATTCCATACAACCGCAGCATATTGTCTGCCAATATAACCGCGTATGTAACCTAATGTTACTGAAGTTAAATTAGTAGTGGCTACAACTTCAAATTGCTGCCCTAAATAAGCAACCTCACCAGCTCCAATACCAAGGCCTCCAGTTACGATTCCTTTATCTCTAGCATAAATTGTATCTGTAATAACAAAAGAATCATAAAGTGTATCATTTGTATTTACTTGATCTACCTCTGTTGCGGTAACATTGTACTTTACAGTATAAGTGTCAGCAACACTTGGTGTAAAAGCTGGAATCGTAACATCCATGCTTGCACCTGGAGCTAATGAAGATAAAGGAGCACTAGATGCTGCATAAACACTAGCATTAGCACTATTGGTTACATTTACGTTTAAAACAACGTTTGTAAGAGCGGATGCGCCATTGTTTCTTACGTTTCCACCAAAAGGTAATGGACTTACTTGAGAAAGAGGAATTTGTGTATACTCTGTTATTGTGTCAGTAGATACTAATTGAGCATCAAAGTTTACCACTACTTCAACTTTGATGTCATCTACAACCAACAGGAATTTATCGGTACTAGTAAGTCTATAACCAATATAAACAGACTGTCCTGCATAAGAACTTAAACTTACGCTATGTGCTGTCCAAGCAGCAGGTTCTCCAGGGGTTGAATAAATAACTGTTGAATTAGTGATTAGATTACCAATATTTCCCGTGCCTCCGGTTGGAACATCAGGAGAAGTCATAATACGTACCTCATACGAATCAAGATATAAAGGATCATAGTTTTTTGCATTCCAGCTTAGTGTTGCATTTGCTGGTAATGGGCCAATAAGAGGTGTCCACATCCAGTCATTAGCTGCGCCAGCAGGCGTATACCATGAAGTAGCAAAAGCTACTGAATCAACAACGCTAGTCTGAAAATCTTCACGGCGCTCCCATGCTTCGTTTACATAATTTACGTTAGTAACTGGAGTTCTGTTATCTACGTTATGTAACAACATTCCTGACGGAAAAGCATAAGTTCCAGCACCTCCAGCTGTTGGGCCAGGGATACCATCAAAAGTTTGGTTATATAAAACTTGCGAATTAACTGTATAGCAAGTTCCTAAAGCAAGTAAACCGAGTAAAAGTTTTTTCATTTATTTAATTTTATTAGTTAAGACAAATATAATATTTTATTTATTTAAAATATTTTTTTATTTGTGAATAGTTTTTGTTGGTAAGGGGTTTAATATATGAGGTAAAATCTAATTTTCTAGGAACAAGTGTTTTAGGAGAGCTTAAGGATTGCCCTTGGATAAATATAGTGTCGGCATGAAATGTCAAAATTTCATTCGTTTTTGTGTTTTCAAGGTAGATGTTTTCCTGAAGTCCAATAAACGGATTGCCATCATTTGTTTTTGCACCACATCGCTCAGTAATGACAAACTCGGTCTTGCTGATTCTATAATTTGATTTTTCGAGTTTGGTTTCGTTTTTAATCTGTAAAACTTGAAGAGATTTATCGGATTCTAAATCAATAGCCTTTTTAAAAACTGAGTCTTCTTTCAAATGTGAAACCGCCGATAATTTACATGAAGATTTAATTACAATATCAATGTTTTTTTCATTGCTAAATAAGCTAAGTTTTGATTTATGAATTGTTTTACAGCCAATAATAAATAAACCACTCAAAATAAATACAATTGTAAATTTTAATTTCATTTGTCTATGTTTTAAAAGGCAATATTAAGTAAAAATAAAGTGTGTTTTAAATATTAAGTTGTACTTTAGTTTTAATTATGCAATTAGAACGAATAAAAGGAAGGGTTAAAAAATCGATTTTTTCTGTATTGATTCTTTTACAGATTTTTGTAACCTTTAATTTGTTTTCACAAGTAACACCAAAGGATAGTAGCGATATAAATTACACACAAGTATTATTTGAATTCCCAGCAGTTAAAAACGCTAAATATTATTTTCTTCAGGTTACAGAACGGCAAAATACTGCTTGGACAAAACAATATAAGTGCGAAACAAGTACGTATATTGTAAGTAATTTAAAATTCGGTAAAATTTATAAATGGAGGGCAATTGCATTTGATGAAAAAAACAAAAAAGTAGATTCAACGAGATACTATGCGTTTCGCATTAAAGGAGTTGATTTAATAAACACAAATTTGTTTCGAATAAAATTGAATTCGGCTGATAGTGGAAATAAGAGCAATGACTTAATATTTATTGACTATTCCAGAACCGCAATAAATAAAGAAGGTACGCCCGTTTGGTATTTGCCCGACATTGGGAATAAGGTTAATGCAACACAACGTATTAGGGATTTAAAAATGACCCATGATGGTAACTTTACTTTTTTAACCAATTATTCGGCTATTGAGTGCAATATTAATGGTGAAATTGTTTGGGAAACGCCCGAGCCAATTAAATCTAAAGGAGATAGCATGGGGTTTTATCACCATGAGTTTACTAAATTAAAAAATGGGAACTATATAGTACTTGGAACTAAATATGTTTATAAAGAATTTCCTGATTCAATAAAAAACAATTCGATTGAAAAATACAATACATTTAAAAACATCGATGGTAAAAAGTATATTCGTATAGAGTATGGTTTAGTGTATGAGTTCACAAGTAAAAAGGAGCTTGTTTGGCAATGGGATTCGGAAGATTACTTATCTCTTGATGATTTGTTTCATCATGGCAATGCGGATACAATTCCTACAGTTGGCGCACACTTAAATTCTATTGATGTTAATCATGAAAACACTCAAATTCTCTTGGGATTTCGTGATTTAAGTAGGGTTATTGTTATCGATAAAAAAACAAAGGAGATTGTTGAAAGCTATGGGGATAAACTTTTTGCAAGTATAAAAACACATCAGTTTAAAAATTTTAGATTCCAACATGACGCCCGTTTTTTAGGCGACAGTAGCATATCGTTGTTTAATAATAATGCGATTTATTACAATAAAAATTTAACTTCTTCCTTAATGATTTTTAATCGTAATAAATTTAAATCACAGACTGATACAGATTTTAATTGTTTGTTTGATACAATAACTGATGGAAGAAGCTTGAAAGGTGGAAGTGTTCAAAAACTAAAGAACGGAAATTTTCTTGTTTGTATGGGACAGTTGAACAGAATTTTTGAAATAACAGGTGATGGGAAAATAATGTGGGATGGTTTCTGTGAAAGGTATTTAACTGCTGAGAAAAAATGGACAAACTATCCCCAATATAGGGTAAGCAGCGCTTCTTCTCTTTATCCTATTTGGTTTTCTTTTAGGTTTAATGAAGTTGGTAAGAGAAAAGGAGAGCTACTAATTGTTAACAACGGAAGTGAAGCAGATACTTATACAATTTATTTAAAGACAAAGGCAAATAAAATTGTTGAGAAATATGAAACAAACAAAGTCCCTGCAAATGGAAGTTGGAGTAAAATTTTAAATTTTAAGAGGAAGGATTTAATGATTGAGGTTATTTCTGCTAACAATCCTGGTTTAGTAAAAAAACTTGAGCTTTAGAACACAATTTAAATATCAATTTAAATAAATACTATGAGCATAATTTCTCAAATAGAACCCATTGTTGTTTTAAGCGAACAAGCTAAGGACTTCATTAAAAAACGCATTAAAACTTTTCAGTTTAAGAAAGGCGAAATGGTGTTAGAACAAAATAAAACTTGCAATTTTCTTTATTTAATAACAAGCGGAATGCTGCGTGGTTATTATTATTCCAACGACAAAGAAGTTACCAATTGGTTGGCAATCGAAAATGAATTTTGCACTTCGTTTTTCTTTCCTTTCAAATGCCCCGTCGTACGAGCGTATTGAGGCAATTGAAAATACAGAAGTAGAAGCAATACACAAAGATGATTTGGAATTATTGTATAAAACATTTCCCGAAACCGAAAGAGTAGGTAGGGTTATTTTAGAGCAATACTACATGCGTTTGGAAGAACGTGTGGTGTATATACAATTTAAATCAGCGAAAGAACGCTACGAACATTTTTTTACAAAGCGCACCGAATTAATTAAACGTGCCCCGCTTGGTTGTATTGCCAGTTATTTGGGTATTACACAAGAAACATTGAGTAGGATAAGAGCGGAGAAGTGAATTCGGTTACTAAGTCAAACTTTTCAAATCTTAGTTAAAGAGATTCCATTTATTCAAAATTAAATACAATAAGTAAAAGCGGAAATAATGCTGATTAGTGATGATAATTCTCAGAATCGGGTGTTTTTTTATCAGTACTAGTGGGTATTTTGTGATTTTATACTGTATCAATCACACTATTATTATATTAATGTTTTTATATTTGATGCTCAAAACTATTCCAATATGAAAAAAATATTTTTAATACCAGCGCTTCTTATGTGTTTGGGGATGTCCAGATTATCGGCTCAAACAATTGAAGTAGAAAAGACCTATGAGTTGAGTAAAAAATCAGCGAAGGGTGTTTTAAAAAGTGTGACCTTTGAAAATGATAAATACACGCTTATATACGTTACCAAAGCAACTGAACAAAAGGTGAAGTTTGAAACGTATGAGTTTGACAAAGATTTTAACTTTATTAATATGACTCCTGAGGAGTTAAATAATGATGTTGCAAGAAAGCGTTTAGCAAAGGGCAAAAAAGTTGAAACGCCAGAAACTTATACTCGTGTTTATGCTAAGGCAGGAGGTAATTTGGTTGGTACTCTTGTAATTGAAATTTGGGAAAGAACGTATCGTTGGGATTGGGCTTATGGTGGTTATTTATATACAGAAAAACAGCTTAACAAGATTAAGCCTAAAGGAGAAGAAGGAGCAAAATATCAATTATTGAATTCCTTTAGTGATGGTGCAACTGGAGATATGATTTGTTTAGTTATGTACAAACCTTCTGCCTATGGTAAAGATGGAAAGGTTGGAGAAATGGATGCTCCTGATTATAAATTATTGCGCATAAGCAAAGCAGATGGTTCAATTATAAAAGAAAAGGTTATTGATAATCAATACTCATATCAAATTGCATTAATGAGAACGTTTGTGTCGCCTGACCCTGATAATGAAGATGAGGAATTGGTTACAGGATGTGGATTTGTTTTTGCACCAGTAGAGCAGGGGAAAGCATGGAAGCAATTCGAAAATCCAAAAAACAATGAGTTTATGTATATGGAAGTTAGTAGCGATTTGGATATTGTTATTAAGAAATCATTTGAGGTTACAAATGCACAATGGCGTATTGATGAATTAGTGCGTGATGCCGACAAAAACGTATATTTATTTGGACCAGCACTTGAACCTAAAAATAAATTTATGGGCTATACAATGATCGCTGAGACTAAATTTAAAGCGGTTCAGTTAGCTAAACTAAATAGTAATGGTGATAGACAATATTGCTCATTCACTGATTTAAAACAGTTTGAAGTAACAGCAATGAAGCCTGCTTCACAAAAAAAATCACCTGAGTATTCTGGAAAAAAATTCAGAATTCTAGATTATAATTTAGCTACAAATAAAGATTTTTTAGTTACTGGTCAAAATTTTGAAACTGGTAAGGTTACCAAATTCACAGATGTGATGGTTTTTCATTTTGATAAAGATGGAGTTTTAAAAGCTAATTATGGTATTGATAAGCTTACAAAAAGTGATGCAGGTGAATTAAATGCAATGCCTACTATCATGCTATCTGGCGATAATCCTTCTAATATGTATCTTTTGATGAAGGAAATTGATGCTTACAATAAAGCTGGAAGAGCACTTACTTATGCACGTTTAGCGCAAATTAAAACAGATGGAAAAGGAATTAGTGATGTTACTACATTAGGAATGGTAAAGGATGATCCTAAATATTATTTAGATGAGAATTTTCCATTTCTTTCAGGAGCTAATGGAAATGTAGTGTTTTTTGGTTCTGATAAGAAAGGAAGAAATATTTGGTTTAGTCGCGTAAAGTTAAATTAAATCAATAGTGTAAATTTTGATTCAAGGTTCTATTAAAAATCCCGAACACTTTTGTGTTCGGGATTTTTTTATTTCAGTTAAACTTGTAAATGTTTTGGATATAGAAGGATAATATTGAATGCTAAGGGCAATTCAGTTTTTTGCAGATAGAGTTAATATTATTCTATCCGTTCCCCTATTTATCGCTTCCTGAGTTTCATCGATAATAAAATTATTTTTCGTCAACACTTTTATTGAGGCAATATTATTTTTGCTTGTGTAAGCTTCAATACTTTTTAATTTGATTGTGTTAAAAGCATAGTCAATACTTTTTTCAAGCGCCTCTGTCATATAGCCTTTGCCATGGAACTCAGGTTCCAATGTGTAACCGGTTTCGCCTCTTTCTGTTTCCTTGTTTATATTCCACAAGCAAACTGTACCAATAAAAGTATTACTCCCTTTTTCATTAATCACCCATAAAATAGTTTCGTTTGCAACTACTGCATTTTGTATTTTTACAATAAATGCTTTTGTTTCGTCTATTGATTTGTGTGGAAAATTTTCAAGGTGTGTATTAACTTTTTCTTTTAATCTATGATTGTATATATTCTCAGCATCACTCATTTCAATTTGCCTTAAGCGCAAACGAGCAGTTTCTAATATTGGGAAAGGGGTGAAGTTTAGGTGGAGCATTTTAGGCACTCTAATTGTTTAGATAAAGTATTATTTTCTGCTTAATTCTATTAAGTAATATTTATTTCGATTTCAAATGGACGATTTGCCTTTTGCATAAACGGCACTTCACATCTGTGCTAACGGGATATTACTTTCTTTTCGTACTTAATATTTATTATTCTTTCAAAAATTCGTATTCGTAAACTTTTGGTTTTATTTTATCTGCAAGTAAATTTAATTTTTCTCGCAAGTCGCCAATTAGTTTAGTGTATTTTTCGTCCGTACTTCTGCTTTTCATTTTACCTTTTTCATCTCTGCCTTGAAAATGCTCTTTAATATCGTATAAGCTAGCATTTATATTTATGTTCTTATGAGAATGATAGTATTTCCATAACTCACGTCCCGCATCAAAGACTGATTTTGCCTCATCTGAAAATTGAAGAGGCTTGTTAGAATTGATTTTAATTAAACTATCTTTTTTAAACAATAAACCATCGGTTTGTTTTTGTTCAGTTTTTATTTTTCCGTTTATGTAATCTGACATGAAATTACTATCAAATTTTTCTTTTGCGTTTACGTCATTTTCAGTAAATGGAATCCAATCGTTGACTCCAAATTTGGATTGTATAATATTTTCAAAAAGTGTGTAGGCAAAACAATCTGTCTGAAATTCGGGGTCATTTTTCCATTTTTCTCTTGGATTAAGGTAGAGATCTTTGTTGTTGAGCCAATTTGTTTCAATTACTTTACGAATTGCCAAATAAATAGACATGGGAACTAAATTGCTTGCGGTAATATTTGCAATCATTCCTTTTTTTCGATAACTCTCAACTAGTTCATTTGTGATGTAAGTATTATTATTACTTTGCATACTGGGCCCGACTATTATAATGTAAGCTATCGGTTTTTCATTAAATGAATAAAATGTGGTTCGCCATTCTCCAATTGATTTTTCTTTTACAATCGAAAATATTTTTACACCCAATTGAACAACGTTTTTCCCAGATTTATCACTTTCAAAAATATCTGTTTCGATTTGTTTGATTTCTTTTTTGTTGCACAAATCCCAAATCAAAAACCCAATTGGGAATTTACCCTTAACATTATCAAAAGTGTCAGCAGGACATACAAAACCTTTTTTAAATTCAGCTTTGAAAGTGTTTCTAAACTTGACAAATTTTTCTGAAGTAATGTATTTGGGTGTACTGAAGGAGGCAAGAATTGAGTCGGGAATTTCCTTGTAAATTCTAGTGAAAAATTGTGCAAATAATTCATTTAGTGCTTCCGCGCCAATTTCACTTTTATATTTTTTAAAACCGATTTGTCTGTTGCAACTTGAGGAATACTTTCTATACCGTAGGAAGATGCTTCTGCATAAGGCGGATTGATGTATATAATTAGTTTTTTTCTTTTCTTTTCATCCGATATTACATCTTGCAAACTCTTAGGTAGTTTGATAAAATCATCATTTAAAAAATCAAACTGAAAAACGTGATTTTCTAAAAGATGTGCACCGTGTTGAATGCGGTCGTGCATTACTTTTACGTCTGCTTGGTCATAAGTGCTTGCCCAAATGTTGTATTTGTTTGTTAAACCAGCAAGAAGATTGCCTGTACCTGCTGCGCAGTCCCATATGTAGTATTCTTCTTGCCAGTCTTCACCAAGCACATCGGTAAGATATTTCTGTGATAATTCAACCCATTGTCTTGGAGTAAAAAAGGCGCCTTTGCGTTCTCTAATATCTTGCGGTACAAGTAAATCTCTCCGTTCAATAATATAGTCCTGAAACTCTTTTATTGGTGGCCTTTTGTAACGTTTCCAAAATTGCTGATAAGTGTCCTTTGCTTTTAAGTTTATTGTTGCATCAAACATTTGTTTAATGTTTTCTTTCGCAATTTTGTAGCCTTCGTTTTGGAAAACTACAAATAAACTATCTCGTATTGTTATATCGTCATCAATTTTCTGTGTGTCTTTATCATCTACAAATAAATCAGCTAAATAAAAATCGCTATCCAAAATACTTGCTTTTTTAAGGTCGTCCCAGTTAACATCAATAATTGGTTTTACAATATCGAGCCAACGTAAGTATATTGGAATAAAATTATTCTTATCAATTTTTATTTTGCTTGCTTCACTTGCTTTTGCAATATTGTTTGCAATAAATGTTTTTAAATCCTTTTCATCTTTTTCATAATCGTAGATGTAAGTATTTTGTTTGAGAGTAGCTTCAATCCTATCCTTAATGAGTTTAAATTCTTTTGTATCGTGGTTGCTTGGCGTTACGTTCCAATTAAAATCATTAATGTAAAAAATATCCTGAATGCTAATGTAAGGGACAAAGGCAATTTTGTTAAAGTCAAAAGCGCCAAGAAATGCAGGCGGCAATGTTTTATCAAATGTTCGGGCTTTTCCAATTGTAAGTACTAACTGCACAAACATTGTTGCCACATCAAAATTTCCCGTTTTTGCTTCAGCCCAAAGTAGTGGCGTTCTACCAAAAATACTATCCTGTTTAGGGAAAACTGTAAAATCAACGTTACCTAAAATTTCGGTTGTATCAAATGATTTAAACCAGTCAACACCAACTTTGTTTTTAAGTTCTTCCTCTCTAATGTTTTTATATTTCATTGATTTTATATTCTTCCTTTAATGTTTTATTTGTAATTGTATTTTTTACGTCATTCAACGTAATTTCGATGAGGTATGGTTTTTACGAAAATACCAGATCTTCTTTTTCGAGTTTAAGTTCGGGTTTTGTTTAATTTGCTTAATGAATTTTAATTTTACTTCTGTCTTCTTCCGAAATTATGGTTGGAATTAGGTGTTCAAGTTTAATATGAAATAACCTATGTAATATAACTAAATCTCTGTTGCTAAATGGGCTTATTCCATTCATTAACTCCGACATGTAAGATTTACCATGACCTAGCAATTTTCCTAAGTCTTGCTGATTTAAATTAAACTTAGTTAAATGTTCTTTAATGATTTTTTTTCTATTTTCTAAAAACACACGCTCTTGCTCAGCAATAAATTCAGCATCGTCGCTTTCTTTTATTTTAGCTTCGCTAATAGTTGATTCATTAGACCAATTTGTTTTTTCATACAACTTTATTATTACACGAAGTCGTTTACGATCCTCAGTAAGTTCAGGATGTTCTTTAGTGAGTAGTCGGAGTTTTCTGTCCAAAATTTGGGCTCTTTCCAAATCTAATTCGTTGGATAAAATTCCAGCTTTCAAAATTTTCCTTAAATCAGTTTGCTCTTTCATGTCTTCTAATTATTTAATAAAACCTCTGTTTCTTAACCAAGTTTCGATTGTATCTTTATTGTTTTTGAAAGTTCCTTCATACTCATCGTGAGTGCCACACCAAACTATCGTTGCTTCACCATCTTCTTCAAATTCAATTAAAATCATTGTTCTATGAATGTTTATATTAAAAATGTAAAAACCGTCGCTATGAACAATATCCGCATCTGGCCTATCTGCTTTTAATTCTAAAGGTGTTTTCCAATTCTTATTTTCGAGTTCAACTAATAATTCGTCAATAGCTTTACAAAGATTTATGTTTCCACGATTCTTTCTTTGCAGCTTAATTAATTTAGCACGACCCGTAATTTCCATAAAACCGATACAAATATAATAAAAAGTTCGGAAATATTCCGAACTTTTAAGTTAATTTTATTAAAATGAATTTATAATAACTCTTCGTTGGTGATTATCAAATCCCCACCTACTGCCTCACCACCTTCAATGCAGTCTTCCTATCATCTAACATAATACTGATAAAATAAACTCCTTTGGTTTCGGGTAAGCGTACTAATAAATTATGTTCGCTTTGTTGTGGTCTAAAATTCATTAGCATTTGCCCCGCTACATTATACACTTGTATTAATTGTATTTTGTTTACCTCTTCACCATTAATAGTTACCCAGCCATCGCTTGTTACTGTTGGCGATACTTTAAACTCAAGTTCTTTACTATGGCTTACAAGTCCAATGGCTAAGTTTACTAATGAGTCGCTACCAACTAATACTGGAGCTTTATCTGCTGCGTTAAACATAGCTTTAAAATTATCTATCGGTGCACTGCTTATAGCAAACATTTCTTCCAGCCACTCGGGCGGCACTGGTTGGTAATATATTTTCGCTAAAATTTTAAAGCTTGTTGTTACATTGGTTAATGCAATGTGGTAGTGTACATAATCTTGTCCGCTACCTTCAATACCTCCATTGTATTTATTAAAGTTTACATCTGTTTCTGCTTCACCAACAATTTTAATTGTATCGTAAGCAACATGTGTAGTGACAAATCCTTCAGGTGGAAGACGATTATCTTTTAATGTAATAGCAGCTCTTTCTAATACAGTTGTTTTATCCCCGTTTACATCGCCCATTACCATTTCATACACTTGTGTTTGTGTTTCATCATTAATAATGGTGTAATGTGGTTGATGACTTGGCGGCGCATTTTGTAATGCGTAATTAGGCGCAAATAATCCCGATTTAAATATAGTATCTTGGTTTGCATCTATTGCCACTACTTGCACTACAGCTCTTCGGCTTGGATAGCCAGATGGGAATTTATGTCCCGCTTTATTAGTTAATTTAAAACGCACAAAGGCGCTATCCTGTGTAACGCTATCTAATAACAAATCAACATTTAAGGTATTTAATTTTAAATTACGAGTAGTAACTGCAATGGTAGAATCAAAGTTTTTATCCGATACATTTATTCCTAAAGCTGCTTTGTTGTTTTTAATCAGCTTCACCATAAAATCATTTCCACCCATAAACTTGTGTCGGTTAAATGGTGAACGCGGAGGTAAATTCAAATATTGGTTTGCAATAATTACCGAATCATCTACACGTGGCATGTGGCAATTTTGGCAAGTAACATTATCCGCAGAGGACGATGAGTTTAGCCACTCATGGTAAGTAGCTTGCTCAACAAATTTACCTCCTGTTAAGTTTCCGTTTAAATCTGCAGTGTTAGTTAATAAGGTATGGCAAGATGAACAAACTTTTGATTCGCTCATGTGTGCTCCATAACTTGGTGTCATACCCACATACAATTGCATCGGTCCCATGTTAGGATCGGTGTATGGTCCGTAAAGTACACGATTTGTATCATAAGGAATTTGTCCCGAAAACATGGAACCTAGTCCATCAGGTCCAATTGCGTGGCAGCCAACACAAGAAACACCATTTAAACCTAGTGAATCTAGTTCTAAATCAGCAATGGTGTAATGCGGGTTTCCTTTGTAAAAAGAAGTGTAATGTCCCATTGGTGCATGGCAGGATGTACATTTATCTTGCAACTCATTTGCATGCGCTGGATTAATTAAAATTTCATGACTCACTTTTGCTCTCCACAATGGATCTTTAGCAGAGTTTGCCATCATAGATGATTCCCAATCATCAAACACGTTTACCGAAACGCCATTAGCATCTACATTAGCATATTGTGTAGAGTCGTAACCATGGCATGTTCTACACTCTTTTGATTGTAAAAAATATTGCCCGTCTTCAATGGGTTCCAATACTTGCATCAATTGCAATTGCTCTCTTTCTTTTTCGGTGTGAAATCTTTTTTTATCACCTTCTTTTGCAAATGCATTTATTATGGTATTAAAACCTAATGCAAAACCTAATAGGGGTGTGATGATAATGATTTTTTTAATTTTCATAGTTTGTTTGTGTTTTATGCTTGTACTTTTACTCCAATAATTAATACGTCATCTATTTGTTCGTGATCACCTTTCCAATCATTAAAATGATTAAGAAGTATCTCACGTTGTTCTTCCATTGGTTTGGTGTAAATTTGCCCTAATAATTTTTGCAAATTACCCACCATCATTTTTTTGCCCCGCTCTCCTCCAAACTGATCGGCATATCCATCACTAAATACATACAGCGTGTCGCCTTCTTCCACTTTTATTTCATGTGGAGTGAAAGGATGTTTTTGCTCTAAGTCAATACCACCAATGGCAAATTTATCAGGCTTCACAATTTCACAAACGCCGTCGCAATCTTTTCTAAAAATCCACAGCGGACGATTTGCACCTGCATATTCAATCATCATTGTTTTTTTGTTGAAGGCGCAAAGGGCAATGTCCATACCATCTCTACGTTCAAACTCACCTTTGTTTTGGTTAAGGGCAGCTTTTACTCCGCTATCTAAATGATTTAAAATATTAGCAGGTTCAAAAATATTTTGTTCAGCAACAATCTCTGTTAACAATGAATTTCCAATAATACTCATGAAGGCACCAGGCACACCATGACCAGTACAATCACACGAAGCAAAATAATTTTTTCCGTCGCGTTTTGCAAACCAATAAAAATCTCCACTCACAATATCTTTTGGCATGTATAAAACAAAGGACTCTGGTAAATCTTTTTTCAATATTGTTTGCGCAGGTAACAATGCAGTTTGAATATCCTTTGCATATTTTATACTATCGGTAATTTCATGGTTCTTGTGTTCGATAATTGATTTTTGTTCGAGCACTTCTTTATTAATTAACTCAACTTTTTCTTTCTCATCACGCAACTCTTTTGTACGAAGAATTACTGTTTTTTCGAGTTTAATATTATTTTGACGAAGCTTCGCCGTTTTATAAGTGTTGTACGCATAAATACTTGCAACTACAATTACAACACACAATCCGTAAAACCACCATGTTCGATACCAAGGTGGAAGAATAGTGAATTTAAAAGTTGTGGGTGTCTCGTTCCAAATACCATCGTTGTTCATTGATTTAAGAAGGAAAGTATAATCGCCAGGTTGCAAAGAGGAGTAGGTAACCTCTAAACGAGAAACAGGAGGCGACCAGTTATCATCAGCTCCTTCTAACTTAAACGAGTAAAGAACTTTTGTTGAGTTTGCATGACAAATACCGATAAAGTCGAAAGTAACATGGTTTTTATCATAAGGTAAAACCAATTCATTAGGTAAGCCCGAAAGTGTATCAATACTACTTGAGTAATCTGTAAAATCTGCAGGTTCAAAAAACAATCGAAGTCCAGTTAAATGTGTTCTTGTTTCTTGATAATTTGTTTTATCAAAGCGAGGGTTGTAAATGGTAACACCTTTAATTGTTCCGAACCAAATATTTCCATCGCTTGCGTGTACAGCAGCGTTCATATTACACTCCAAGCCTTTTAAACCTTCTTCTTTTCCGTAGTGTTTTGTTACTGTTTTTCCCGTTTGATAAAATTCGTTTAAATTCAATCTATCTAATCCGCTATTTGTTCCAATCCATAAATTATTTTTATCATCTAGTTGTATTAACCACACTTGGTTAGATGATAGGCCCATTGTATCGTTAATGTTTTTAAATGTGGTGCCATCAAAATGATATACTCCACTTTCCGAAGCAAACCAATAATTTCCTTTCGAATCTTGAACAGTAGAGTAAATTGGAATGTTTTTAAAATTAGTTGAAGCATTGTAATGTGTAATTTTTTTGTTGTGGTATTTTGTAATTCCAACATTCGTTGCCAACCAATAGGCTCCTTGTTTATCTTGAAACACATTATAAATAGGAACGTCTTCTGTGCCTTTTTTATCAAGTATTTCAGGAATAGATATAAATTTCGTTCCATCAAAATAACATAAGCCATCATGCGTTCCAACCCACATTACGCCATCTTTATCTTTTAGTAAGGAATAAATATTTGTATCAGGAAGTCCATCTTTACCTGTGTAGTCTTTCATGTTTACACCATCAAAAACAGAAATACCTGTTTGTGTAGCAAACCAAATTGCGCCAAATTTGTCCTCATTAATAGCTTGTACTGTTTTGTCAATGATGCGCTGCCCCGCTCCGTCCTGAACCAATCCAAGCATTTCCTTTAGCGTCTATAAAACTACAATTCACATAGTCTTCAGGTAATCCATTTACAGTACTGTAATTGGTAAACATTTCGTTGGTGAGTTTGCTAATGCCAAAACCATTTGTTCCAAACCAATAGTTTCCCTCTTTGTCTTGCATTCCACATAAAATGCCATCGCCAACTAAACCTTTGTGTGTTTTAAAATGGTTTAATAGTTTATCGTTAGCGTATTTATAAATTCCATTTTCACTACATAACCAAAGTGCATTTTGATTGTCTTTGAAAATCCCTGTAAACCCTACATTATCTTGTCTATTAATGTTTACACTAATTTTTTTGTTTTGAGGAGAAATAAAAACAGAGCCTGCAACACTTCCTAGTATTACGTTTCCTTTATGGTCTTCGTTAATAGAGCGTATAAAATTCTCGTAACGGAAGAAAACCATTTTGTTTTGAAAAGGCTTCAGTTTTTTTTGTTTCGGGATTGTATTTTATTGCCCCTTCTTTAAGCGTACCAAACCACATATTACCTGCAGCATCTTCAAAAATGGTGAATATAGCTTTTTTAGATAAACTTTCGTTAGGATTAAATGGAATTATTTTTCCGTTTACTAAGTTGCAAATTCCTTTGTTTGTTCCAATCCATATTTTTTCGTTTCTATCTATGTAAACGGCGTAAACCGCATTTTCTGGAAGACCTTCTTTAATGGAATAATTTTTAAAAGTTAAACCGTTGTATACACTAAGTCCTTCATAGGTGGCAAAAAATAGTTCGCCCTTTTTGTTTTGAGTAATGGAGTATACGTAATTACCTATTAAACCTTCTTTAGTAGAATAATTTTTAAATTTTACACCATCATATTTTGAAACCCCACCACCATTTGTTCCAAACCACATATATCCTTTTGCATCTTGAAATAAAGTAAGAACTTGTGATTGAGCTAAACCATCTTCAACATTGTAATTTTTGAAATTATACGTTTGCCCCAAAGCAAAAAATTGCAGAGGATAAAAACAAATGGGTACAAGTATTATACGAGCTAGCATGATAGGTGGTAAATATATGGATTTGCAATTAAAAAAGGAAGCCGTTCATGTATGACTTTTTTTAGTAAATTCGTAGAAAACAAGTATTTATGAATCCAATTTTAAACAACAATCATTTTTTGTAAAAGAACATACTGGCATATTTAAAGCGGCAAATAATTTTGATGTTTTAGATCCACAACCGGGCAAGTTGTCTTAATTGTAGAGAGGATAATTTAGGGGATTTTACCAAAATGCTTCGTTTTACTGATTATAAACGCATGACTCCTTTTCATTAGAAATAAAAACTCCAGCAGGGCAAAAAGTTATAACTGTTAAAAGAGGGATTTCAATTATTTTATCTACAGTGGAGGTGTTGGATGAAAATGATAGAATAATAGGCTATTTTAAACAAAAGTTTTTTTCAATAGGAGGGAAGTTTGATGTGTTAGATGCCAATAATCAGGTTTTATGTACTCTTAAGGGTAAATGGACGAGTTGGGATTTTAAGTTTATGCAAGGTGATACTGAATTAGCGCATGTAAGCAAAAAATGGGCTGGTTTGGGTAAAGAATTATTTACAAGTGCAGATAATTATATGCTTGATATTAAACCTGTTGTTGCACCAAATAGTCCTATTCGTCAAATGATTTTAGCGGCTGTGATGTGTATTGATATGGTTTTGAAAGAGTAGTTAATTGTTTTTATTGATATTAATAAAGTTATATATTTGAATTTTAGTAATTAATTGTTTTTCTGAGAATGAAAGTGGTTTATTATATACTATTGATTTTAGTGCTTTCAAATTGCGCAAAAGAAAAAACATTTGATGTCAAAAATAAAGTTACTGTTCAACATCCCACAAAAAAGGTAATTTATAAAGTCGAAGTATTAGATGGTGATTTTTCGGTTTGCTCCCCTGGTGATCCGGATGGAAAGCCTGATTTATATTTGCAGTATGGCTATAGTACTTCTTTGTTTCAATATTATGAAGTAACTAATGTATTAACTAATGTTAGTTATGACTCATTGCCAATTTCATTAGTGCTTTCAAATCCTCTAATTATTAATGAGGATAGTTACGCTGGCTATTATGAGTGGAGAATTTATGATCAGGATGGGACTTCACCAAATACCTCAATAGATAATTTTTTAGGAGGATATAATTATGAGCGTGGGTCTTTTAATTTTAGTGTTCGAGCTAACACTCTACCATATATTGGTTATGAAGGAACTGATATAAGTTATTCAACTCAATATAAACTAATTCTAAAATTTTATTACAGATGGGAGTGATAAAGTTTTTAATTTTATTGTTTACACTTCCAATTTGTTTGTGTGCTCAAAAGCTTTCTTTTCATCTTGAATATGCTGGAAAGTATAGTAAATTTCAGTTAAAGGATAATTTTTATGAGTATAAATTAAAGATAAGAAATTTTAGATTGGGATATGAGTACCCAATACATTTGCCAAATTCATCAGAATACCTTAGTGTTAATACAGCCGTAAGTGTCCCATTTTTTAAGTTTATTGAAAAGGATTTTAGAACTGATGGGAATGTAGGCGGAAAGTGGCAAAGTTTGGGTAGTAATCGGGATATAGTATTAGAAGATTTTAAAAAACAACTATCAAATTTTGGTCCCTACTTAAATTTGAATTTAGGCATGTCATATAATTATAGTTCGCGAATGCAAGTGTATTCTAATCTAGGAAGAAGTTTTTATGAATTTCGGGGAACAAAGACTTATTTTATAGATAAAGTTTATTTACATCAGTTTGGTTTAAGATATAAAATGGTTGAAAAACTTTATGTTTATGATCAATACAAGAAACGTTACCTTGTAGATTTAAAGGAAAATAACAATAAAAAATTCTTATTAGGCATATATTTTGGATATGATTTGTCTAATATAATTAAGCAAGAGGGTAAGCAAGTATATAACTTTAATGGTTACGATGGTAATAATGAGTATTATGAATATTCAGAATATCTTTATGGTAAACCAGTTTTAAAAACATTCCCAGTATTTGGGTTAAATTTCACGAAATTATTCAAACAAAAATTTATAAACTGGAAGGCAGATGTGAATTATCAATTTATGAATGTTACTTATTCAAAAGCTGTTGCTGAGAAGGGATATTCTACAGCCTATGCAGGTGGAATTGTAGATGAAAAAAACCAAGAATCCAGGATGATGATTACAACTGGTCCCGAAATGATTTTTTTAAGCGGAAAAAAACTAAATATATTTTTTTCCGCTACAGGTGGATTAAACCTTTTTTACTATGCAGGTGTATTCGGATTAGAAACGCAACATCACAAAAATTATGATAATTTTAACTCCACTGCTTTTGTTTATAAACTTAATTCAGGAGTGCAATATAATAAATTTAGGATTGGTGGAGAGTTTTCAAGTATACCTAAACAATTCAATAATTTTGGTGAGTATAAATTAAGTGGCTTTAATCAGATTAGAATTTTTATTAATTACAATTTTTACACGAAAATAAAAAATGAAAAAATCTAGGTTTATTCTACTTCTGTATTTACTTGTTTTTGCATTATATGATTGCAGAAAAAAAGTTGATTTTTCGGAGTTTGAAATGGAACTACAAAGCTACAATCTTGTTTTTGGAAGTTCAAGTGTAGTAATTGATAAAGGCTCATTAATAAACACTGCTAGTTTTTATTATAAATATACTACCTCAACAGGAAATATAAGTGATTTGAATAATAATTATTATATAATCCATTCGGATTCAACTTTCCAGTTAAATAGTTCAGTTACTAATATAGCTAAAGCCGCCCAATTTAAGTTAGGATATAATATTTGTGAAAATTCAAGTAATCCTTGTCAAATATATCATGCTGAAATTAAACCGTATAAATTAAAAATTAAAGTAGGAGAAACCTTTAATAGTTATTCAAATATAAAATATGAATTAATTCCTATACTGAATTATACTTATGATTCTATAAATAAGCAGATTCTATTTAACGAAACTGAGGTTAATTGTATTTACATAGCAGCTAGAGAACATTTATGAATAGAAGTGTAGTTACTATTTTCATTTTCTTTTGCTACATTTTGTGTGCGGGCAAACTAGTTTAATATTGCAAACAGGACATAATGGAAGTCTAAAACAAATTGCTTTTAGTTTCGATGACCAATATATTGCGTCCATTGATGATGGAACAAGATTATTTTTTAGGATTTTAAAAACAGAGAAAGAATTTGCGGACCTTAAAGAAAACTTTCATACAGTTAACTCTTTGTGTTTTCATCCAAATCTTCCTCTCCTTGTGAGTGGAGGTAGTGATAGCACTGTTCTAGTTTGGGATTATTTAAATTCTAAAATAGTTGATAAAATTAAATTTTCTTCAGGAGCAGTAACATCAGTTATGTTTTCAAGTGACGGGTCTAAATTACTTGTATGTGCAAATTCTTTAAATGAACTTAATTTTTCGGACAAACAAATTACTTTTAGCAAAAAGGACTTCTTCTATCAAAAGGCATATTTTTCAGACCTTGGAGTATTATTTAGCGTAGGAAATGGCGAGAAAAATTTTTACGCCAGCTTTAACAAAGTGAACAATAGTAATTCAACAAATACAATTCTAAAAAGAAGAGCTTTTGCTCCATTTCGTGACGGCACTCTTAATTTTTATTCTCTTGGAAGTAAGGGAAATGAACTGACAGAATATAAATTATCTTCTAAGAATAATTTATATTATAAAAATTCGAAAATCACCGAAGGCTCGGATAAGTTTAAAATTATAGCAATTGAGTCTTCTAAAAAAGTACGTGACTGTGTCTACAAGGCAAAAAACATTTTGTTTATAAAGCTGCAGGGCTTAAAAAAGCATTTAATTTAAGTGGACATAATTTTCCCCCAAATTGTTTGGCTATAAGTAATAAAGAAAAATGGTTAGCTAGTTCAGATCAAACAGGAAATATCTTTTTGTGGAATTTGGAAAACGGGAGGCTAACTGCAGTTTTGCAATCAAAGGTTATTAAGGTTATTGATGCTAGCATAGGTAAAGATCAAAAAACGCTGAGTTTATTATATTCAAGTGGAGAATTAAAAATATGGAATTTAGAGAATAACAATATATATTCTGAAAAATTTGATTCGAAAAAATTTCTAAAGGGCGAGTCGGAAAATTATTTTCCAACAAGAATTATAAATGAAACAGACAGTACTTTAGTTTTTAATGTTTTTAAGACGAAAGTGAATCTAACCGAGGCAGTGATAAAGGCTGAAGCATTTGCCGTTACTTATAATAAAAGAACTAATGGCTATAATTTTGCGATTACAAAGTCGGAAAATTACCGAAGTTTGTTAAAAAGAAGAAATGGAAGAAAGACTATTTTGGAAACGATTGAAAAATTTCCTGAAGTAAATGATGAAAGATACTTGACAGATTTTGAAAGCAATTTACTTAAAAATAAACTAGTTAATGGAATTGTGAATAATTTCCATTCTGATGCGCTTTTTCTTGATATTGTAATTAAGTCAAATGGAGAACTGGAACTTATTTCTAATAAAACAAAGAAGAAGATTAAATCGATAATTGTTGGAGATAGGGATTTTATTTATATTAATGATTCTTCTTATTATTACGCATCAAAAGGAGCATTGCCTTTTTTGGCGTTTAGAAATGGGGAAAATATTTATGATTTTGACCAATTTGATGTTAAATATAATAGACCAGATGTTATTTTTTCGGATTTAGGATTTATTAATCAAAATCAAATTGAAGCGTCGAAAGTACTTACAAAAAGAGAATAAAGTTGGTGGGAGAAATAAAGGAAAATGGATTGAAGAGGCCACCATCATTCTCTTTAATTTTGCCAAAAGAATTAGAAGTTGAAGGCGATAAGTTTAATTTTGGTGTTTTTTCTGAATCAAAATTTTCACAAATTAAAAAATTAATCGTTTTAGTGAATGGTATTCCACTAAACGGGATAGAAGGTATTTCAATTGAGTCGGGGGAGGATTTTGAAAAACAAGTTTCACTAACTCTCGAGAACGGCAAAAATTATTTTCAGGTTTATATTGTGGATTTTGAAGGTACAAAATCCTTAACTAAAAGCTTTGTAGTTAATTCAACAATTAGTAAGTTAAGTAAACCTAATTTATATGTTGTTGCTATAGGAGTTTCAGATCACAAGTCAAAGGAAAATAGTTTGGTATATGCAAAAAAGGATGCAATTGATTTTTTGAATAAAATGAAAAAAAATAAGATATATAAGGATGTAAAGTATAAGTTGTTGTTTGATTCGGCAGCAACGAAAAGGCAGATTGAAACTATAAATGAATTTGTAAGCCCTGCGAAAGAATCAGATGTGTTTATTCTTTTTTATGCGGGGCATGGTGTACTTGACAAAGAATTAAACTATTATTTATCTACTTATTCAATTGATTTTACAGCCCCACAAATCGAAGGTTTATCCATAGATACATTGAGTCACATAGTGAGTCAAATTAAATGTAGAAAGAAATTAGTGTTTATTGACGCCTGTCATAGTGGCGAAGTGGATAAGGAAGATATTGTGATTAATAATATTCAAATTACAAGTGAAAATAAAGAAGTGAAATTCAGGGCTATTGGAAGTAAAGGTGTTTCAAGTAAAAATTTGTATGATTCAAAATCTTCCATTGAAATTGCAAAGCTATTGTTTACAGACACAAGGTCAAACAATGGAGTAAACATTATTTCTTCGGCTGGTGGAGCGGAATATGCAATGGAAGGAGGCGAATGGAAAAATGGAGTTTTTACCTATGCATTATTGAATGGCTTTAAAACTAATGAGGCTGACCTAAATAAAGATGGTGAAATATGGGTAAATGAATTACAGGAGTATTTAGGTAAAAAGGTAAGTTTAATAACCGGCGGCAAGCAAACTCCAACGAGTAGATCAGAAAATTTGTCTAGTAATTTTAGAGTTTGGTAAATTTATTATTAATTGAGAAATAATTCAATCATAAGTTTATCTTTGCCTCATGTATAGAGCAACTTCTTATTTGAGTTTAGTTTTTGGTGGCTTGGCAGCCTTGTCGGTTATTAGTGCGCAGTTTTTATTTATTGGTTTAATCTGTTCCATTTTGGGGTTTGCAGCATCCATCTTTAATATTTTTATTCAAACAAAATATCAAATGGAGAAAAGATTATTTACTAAAGCTCATTTAGGTTTGGTCTTATCTTCTATACCGGTAATTTACATTGTTATTATAGTACTGATATTTAAAGCCTAATATGATTGTTGTAGTAAGAAACTATTTATCGCTTATAAAATTTAGTCACACTATTTTTGCATTACCCTTTGCTTTAATTGGATTTACATTATCAATAAAAGATGATCTAAGTAAATTTAATCCATTACTTTTAGTGTATGTTGTTTTATGTATGGTATTTGCGCGAAGTGCAGCAATGGGTTTTAATCGTTACATCGATAGAAAATTTGATGCTATGAACCCCCGCACTAAAACACGTGAAGTATCTGCCGGACTTATATCTGCAAACGCTGCTTTGCTTTTGTAATTATCACTAGCTTATTATTTGTTGTCACAACATGGTTTATTAACCCAATTTGTTTTTACTTATCTCCTGTTGCTTTATTAGTTGTGTTGGGTTATAGTTATACAAAACGCTTTACAGCACTTTGTCACATTGTTTTAGGAATTGGATTAGCATTAGCACCAATAGGTTCTTATTTAGCTGTAACAGGTGAATTTGCTTGGCTTCCTTTATTGTTCAGTTTTACAGTTTTGTTTTGGGTAAGTGGTTTTGATATTATTTATGCATTACAAGATGAGGAGTTTGATGTATCACAAAATTTAAAATCAATTCCAGGTTATTTAGGAAAGAAAAATGCATTACGTTTAAGCGAAGTATTACACGTGCTAAGTGCAGCACTTGTTATTTTTGCTGGGTATTATGCGCAATTTGGTATGATCTATTGGGCAGGTGTAATAGTGTTTTGCAGCTTATTAATATATCAGCACTCTATTGTAAAACCTACAGATTTAAGTAGAGTTAATTTAGCATTTGGAACAACAAATGGCATTGCAAGTGTTATTTTTGCTTGTTTTACAATTACAGATATACTTCTGAAATAAAAGGAAAACTTACTTAGTTAAATTTATTACTTTAAACTCTGTTCTTCTGTTTACTGCGTGTTCTTCTTCCGTACAGCTAACATCGTTGCCACATTTGTTTTTAAGTTTTGTTTCTCCAAAGCCAATTGCTTTTAAGCGATTTTTGTTTACTCCATTTCCTGCAATATAAGTTACTGCCGATTGAGCTCTCTTTTTAGATAATTGCATATTAAACTCATCAGTTGAACGAGAATCGGTATGCGAACTTAACTCAATTGTAATTTGAGGATTATCTTTCATTATTTTAATAACTTTATCTAATACCTTTTTACCTGCATCATCTACTTGGTAATCTCCATATGCATAGTATAATTTTTCTTCAATTGTTATACTTGAATTTTTTGGATTTTTATTTAAGTTCACAGTGTCTAACCAAGGATCATCAATATAGATATCTGTTAACTCATTTTCTTCGCCTTTTAAAATGTGAAATTCAAATCCTTTTTCGTTTCTATAAATTTCTTTTATAACTTTCCCATCGGCAGATTTTAATGTGATTTTCTTAATATTAGCAAGCCTTGCGTCGTCCTCATTAAATTCAATAACATAACTTTTTTCGGCCAATAGTTTGTCGAAATTTATTTTTCCATTTCCATCAGTTGTGTCGGCCTTTAAAAGAGAACGGTTTTCATCTTTTAGATACACTATTAAATTCGGAATAGGATTTTTGTTTTCATCGTATACAGTAGTTTTAAAGTTAAGTAGCATATCTGTATCGTCAACAGATAATTCTGAAATGTTTGTTTTTTCTCCCTTTAAAATATGGTACTCAAATCCTTTTTCGGTTCTAATGATTTCTCTTGTTACTCTTCCGTCATCCGATTTTATGATGATTTTTTTGTACTTGCTTAATCTACTATCATCTTCATCAAATTCAACAACATAACTTTGGTCGCCCATAAGCTTGTTGAATTTTATTTTTCCATTTCCATCAGTTGTTTGTGTTGATATTACTTTCCCTGCTTCATCCTTTAAAAATACTTTTAAGTTAGGAATAGTAACATTGTCTTCATTGTAAACTGTTGCCATAAAGTTAAGTGCAATGTCAGTGTCCTTAACTAGCATTTCTGAAATATCGTTTTTATCGCCTTTTAAAACATGGAATTCAAACCCTTTTTCGTTTCTTAAAACTTCTCTGGTAGTTTTTCCATCGTCTGATTTGATGATGATTTTTTTATATCTACTCAGCCTTGTATCATTTTCATCAAATTCAACAATGTAATTTTTGTCACCCATCAAGGTGTTAAATTTTATTTTACCATTTCCATCAGTTGTTTGCGTTGAAATTATTTTACCACTTTCATCTTTTAAAAATACTTTTAAGTTAGGAATGGTAACATTGTCTTCATTAAAAATAGTTGCCATAAAGCTTAGCGAAATATCCGAATCTTCAACTAACATCTCTGAAATGCCTGTTTTATCTTTATTTAAAAGGTTCAAAGAAAATTTCCCATTTTCACCAGCTGTTGTAGTAAGTAAGGTTTTACCTTTATTGTTTGTTAGATATATTTTTGTTCCTGGCGCAAGTAATGAATCGGATTCAACAATTTCAATTAAAATGGATTCACCAGGAGGGATTTTAGTAAACACAAATGCACCAAACTGATTAGTTGTTGTTTCATCAATGATGTTTCCGTTTTTATCTTTTGCAACTATTTTTGTATTTGAAATAGGTAATGAAGGAGAGTCGTTAAACAACAAATTACCCGCTAGTATTTTGTCGTCATCTAAATCCATATCGGGCAAAGCGTTTGGATCGCTTGGTAGGTTTTTAAATACAAATTTGTCGCCTGAATTTGCCCCGCTTACTCTTACTATACTGTGGTTTTTGTCGGCAAAATAATAATGTTTCATGTTCGAAAACAAACTGTCGTTTTCATCAATATCAACTAAGTACTTTTCGTTTGTTTTTAATGAGCTAAATTTAAAGTAACCATCTTTATCAGTACGTGTTGTTGCAATAGGATTTCCTAAGCTATCTTTTAATTCAAGTTTTATGTTTTCAGAAGGATCAAATAAATCTTTGCTATTTAAAACGAAACCTTCGAACTCAATATATTTTTGTGTAAAAACAAAACTAAAAATATCATCGCTTCCATTTCTATTACTTGATACATAGCCATTAACCGAATCAGCAAAATAAATGGCAAAGTCATCTGAAGGTGAATTTATTCCTAATCCTTCGTTTCTGTTTAAAACCCATTTTCCCTCAACTTGGGTTGCACTAAATATATCTAGTCCACCAAAGCCAACATGTTTATCTGAAGAAAAGAAAAGCATTCCGTCTTTTCTCATGCAAGGGAATAATTCATTGCCTAACGAGTTCACACTTGGACCTAAATTTACTGGTTTAGCCCAACTGTCACCGGCTCTTTCACACACGTATAAGTCAGTGCCACCATAACCACCAGGCATATCACTCGAAAAGAAAAGATATTTCCCATCCTTTGAAACACTTGCGTGGCCAAGTGAATATTCATCACTATCATAAATAAATTTTTTTGGTTTACTCCAACTAGTTCCTTTTTTAGTCATGAAATAAAGTTTCGATTGATTTACAAAGGATTTATTTTTCTCTACGTGATATTGAGTGCGTGTTAAATAAGCTTCATTCAAATCAAATGAAAACGAAATTGGACCATCATGATAAGAAGTATTAGTTGAACGAGAGAATACTTTTTTCTTGCTAAATTTTCCTTCTTCTTTTTTACTAAAGAATAAATCAAGATAAGGGTGTCCATCAACATCGGTTGCTTCTAAATTAACGAGGTCCTCTTTTTGTTCGCCAACAAATACAATTCCTTCGCCATATTTTACAGCTCCAAATTCTGATTTTTTGGTGTTGATTTTATTTAATGGAGTTAGCTCGTACTCCACTAATTTATCTTTGGCATCAATATTAACGGAGTTTTGTCCGTTTAAATAACATGAAAATAATAAGCAATAAACTATAAAAAACCTCTGCATAAAATATTATAAATAACGTGGAGAAATAATGTGTGATTTTGCACTGCTGAAATTGTAACCTAACATAATTTCGTGTGAGTTGTTTCTTCCTTTTGAAATGCCTCCATAAACATAATCAAACGAATACCCAATTTTAAACTTCGGATTAATTAAGTATTGCGCTAAAACAATTACGTTTTTACTTGAACGAACAGATGTTCCCAGCCATAACTTTTTCGCTAAAAGGAAATTTAAGTTTACATCAACATTTTGCCCACCTGCCATTTCTAAACTTTTAATTAAAATAGAAGGACTAAAAACAACATTATCAGAAAGTCTAAACCCTCTACCAATTGTGATAAAGTGATGACGTTTTGCATTGAAGTTAAAAGTAGTTGGATTAGTTGTTCCACCTGTTGTAATTTGATACAGTTTTGGCTCTGTAATATGAGTTATACCATAACCAATAAACATAGCAGATGTATGATAATAAACACCAAAGTTCGCATCAAAACTAGTTTTGTTTCTATTCATTTCTCCAATGGTGGTGCTTGCTAATTCTGATTGATTGTAGGTGATTTTAGAAAAATCATATTTGTAAGAAATCATACCGGCACTTATGCCTAAACCTAATTTGCCTTTTCCAACTTTAATATGGTAAGCAAAATCACCATAAGCAGATGCCCATCTTTTTGGTCCAATTTGTTCAAGTACAATGTGACCACCAACACCAATGTTTTTACTTTTTAGTGGACCATGGATACTAAAATCAGTTGTTTGTGGCGAGCCATCAATACCAACCCATTGTTTTCTCATTTGTAAAGTAGTACTTAAAGCATCTTTACTTCCTGTGTATCCAGGATTAATAACCACATGATTAAACATGTACTGACTGTACTGCGGGTCTTGCTGCGCTTTTGCCATTGAAAAACTCAATGCGAAAAACAATATGTATATAATTTTTTTCATATGTAATATTTCATTTTTTTATTGTCATATGGAATACGCCATGTTTCCTTATTTATGCTTGAATATCTTGGCACATGGCTATTTCATGCCTATTAATTATTTTGTGATTTCAACCCAACCTTTTTTAGATTTTTCATTTGGAATATCGATAGAGTAGAAGTAAGTACCAGCAGGCAACTCAACCCCATTACTGTTTTTTCCATCCCAAGCTGTATTTGTATTGTTGTAATTTGTAAATGAAATTACTTGGTTACCCCAACGATCAAATACCGTAACCGTATTTTGCGTGGTTTCAATTCCTTGAATTACCCAGTTGTCATTTACACCGTCACCATTAGGACTAAAGCCAGTTGTTGTGGTAACAGTTGAATCACAAGTGACAATAATACTTGCAGATGCAGATGTACATAATCCATTTTGGTCACAAACATTGTAAGTGAAATTATCTGTACCGCAGAATCCACTGTTTGGAGTGTAAGTGAAGTTACCTAATGTATCAATTACTACAATACCGTTTGTTACTGAGTTTACTAAAGAAACATTTCCTGCAATTCCTGTTCCTGCATCATTCACTAATACATTTCCAATTACAGTGTTCGGGCTACTTAAACCATTAACAGTATAAGTATCAGCATTAGCATTTGGATTAACCACGATATAAATTGTATCATTTAAACAAGTTGGTGTTACATCACACACTTGCACAATAACCATATTGTAACCGCTGAAGTTTGTATTAGGTGTATAAGTAAAATTACCATTTGAACTTACTGTTATTGCCCCGTTAGCAGGTCCACTAATAATAGTTGCCGTTGTAAAAATACTAGGGCTTCCATCATTGGTTAAGAAATTTCCAGATACTGGAATATTTGAATTTGTTGATACGTTATCAGAAATTAAATTAGTTAAGCAAGAGTTAAATGTAACAGCAATGGTTGCCGTAGCACTATTACAAGAGTTAGCATCTGTTACATAAACACCGTAATTATAAACGCCAGCAACTGTTTCAGTATGTGAAATGTTTTGCGTTGTTCCAATTACTGCTAATGTTGAAGCGTTAATCCAAGTGTTAGTTAATGTTGAGCTAGAACTCAGAGAAACGCTTGTTCCTGCGCATTCAGTTATTGAACTAGCTGTAATAGTTGGAGTTGCCGGAAGTGCATTTACAATTACAACAGCCGTATCACTATTTGTACAACCACCGGCATCTGTTCCTGTTACAATATATGAAGTAGTAGCAGTTGGATGAACATGCTACACTAGGAGTAGTGCTGCCAGAATTCCAACAATAAGTAAGCGCTCCATTAGCTAATTGTTGCACTAATTCCAGCACAAATCGCTTGATGTTGATTGAGTTATAGATATACTAGGTCCACTTGAAAAGTTAACTGTTGTTCCAACAGCGGCGCTATCCATACATCCAGTTGTTAAAGTTATTTTTACGTTGTAATTTCCTGGCGTGCTTACATTATATGATGCAGAAATTGCACCTGCAATTATAGTTCCGTTGTTATACCATTGGTATGCACTTGCAGTGCCAACTGAAGTGCTTGCGCTTAATAAAGTGCTATTACCTGAACATATATTTGTTAACCACTAATGCTTACAATTGGTGTTGGATCAAGTGGTTGATTATACAAAGAACTTGTTGCACTTGTGCAGCCGAGTGGGTCGATGTAATACACAACATAAGGACCAGCAGTAATTGCTGTAGCAACAGGAATTGTAATAGAAGTTAAGTTAATGCCATTTTGTGTAGTAGCAGATGGGTCTGTCCAATAATAATCTGCACCTGGTATTATAGGACTCACATCCAACGTGAATGCTTGACCTGGACAAACACTGCTTGCATTAGAAATTACCGGCACAATAGGTTGGTTTTGTACAAATAAATTTATTGTATCATTCGTACTTGCACAACCAAATGCATCAATCACAGTTCCATAAAACTGAATGTTGCCACTAGTAGTGATATTATTAAATGTTACAGATTGTGATGCGGATGCTAAACCAATACTACTATTCCAACTATATGTTCCACCAGTTATTGTGTTTAATGTAACAGATGCATTTCCATTAGAACAAATAGTATCATTAGAAGTAAATGATGCAGTAGCAATTGGTGCACTATTAATATTAACCGTTACACTATATGTTGGTCCTGTACATCCTGCTGAATTTGTTTCTGTTACAGTTAAATCAAGCAATGCCTGCAGTAAGTCCATTCACTGTGTTTGAAGTACCAGTTGCTAAAGAAACACTCGCTTCTGCATTAAATTGCCCAATGTATAAGTACTACTGATAATCAGAGAATTTACTGAAACGTTTGTACTACTCCAACACAAACTTTATTGGGTCAGGTGTAACACTAGGTAAACTTTGGAGTAGCATGTTCAGTAACAGTAAATAAAGCAGTTGTGTCTTTACATCCATTTGAGTTTAAAACAATTAATTGATAGTCACCTCCAGCAGTAGCAAGGTAAGTGTCGTTTGTTGGGCCTGAGCCAACAGAAACTCCATTTAAAAGCCATTCATAATTATCAATAACACTTGCTCCGCCCGCTCCAGATGTTGTGCCATCTAGTGTGGCATTACCTCCAAAACAAAATCCATTTGCCCCATTTATAATTGGCGTTGGAATTGGATCTGCATTCGCAATATTTGGAGTAAGGGTTGTATCAACACAGCCTAAATCATTTGTTACAACTAATTTATAACTACCAGGTGTATTTCCTGTGTAGGTCGCTGCATTTGCGCCAACAATATCAACACCATTTAGTTGCCATTGGAAGTTTGTAATTGCTGAACTATTATGTAGTGAATTACTTCCGTCTAAAGTAAATGTTTCGTTTGCGCAAAATGTAGTTGAAACTCCAAGAATAATTGCTTGTGGTTTTGGATTTACTGCAACGTTAACTGTTGATGAAGAAGTACAACCAGCAACATCTACTGTACATGTATATGTTCCAGCATCAGCAGGAAGTGCAATAGGAATTGTTGGGTCTTCAAGCGTAGATGTAAATCCATTAGGTCCGCTCCACGAATAAGTAGCTCCTGCAATTGTATTAGAAGTTAAATTAACTGAACTACCTGTACATACTGGCGAGTTTACAGCTAATGTTGGAGCAGTTGGAGCTGGAGTTACTGTTAATGTTATTGCCCCGCTATTTGTACAGTTAGCTCCTGTATTCATAGCAACAGTATAAGTAACAACAAAATTTCCTGAAGCTGGAGGCGTGAAAGTTGCAGTATCATTATTGATTACTGTTAAACCAGCTGTTGGGTTCCAACCAAAAAATCACATGTTGGTTGCAGATTAAATTTGCAACAGAACTTACACAAAGTGGGTTAACATTGCTAGTAATGTTTACAGGAGGTAAAGGATGAACATAAGCAGTAAAAGTTGAACTTGCACTACAACCATTTTGATCTATTGCAGATAAATCATAAATCACGGTTTCAGGTACATTTGGATCTGTTGTAATAGTAGTCAAAGTTTCACTAATTGTATTACCCGAACCACTTGTTGCGCCATTCGGATTTGGTTGAGCAGCCCAAGAATAGGTTATAGAACCGAATCCTCCTGAAGAAGTAAACGTCTCAGCCAAAGCCTCTCCATCACAAACGTAGTCTATACCAAGTGTAGTAATTAAGAAATTGGAAGCAGGTTGTGAAATAAAAGTTGTATTACCAGAAGTACAACCAGAAGCATCTGTAATGTATACAGTGTAAGATCCTGCACTTAAACTATTAAAAATTGTTGAGCCTTGAAAAGTTATATTATCAATAGAGTATTGATATCCACCTGCTCCACCACTTCCAGTTGCTGTTATTGTTCCGTTACTACCACCAAAACATGAAACATCAGTTGTTACATTACTAACCGTAAGAGGTAATGGATCTGTTAAGCTAAAATTAACTGAAGCCGCACTAAAACATCCATTTCCATCTTGAATATTTACTAAATGTGGGCCAGCCATTAATCCTAAAATTGGATTACTTGGTGAGTATGCACCACCATCTACACTATAGTTATAAATTCCATTTCCACCAGTAGCGTTTATTGTTGCCGAGCCATCAGAAGACCCTGAGCAACTTGGGTTTGAAGAAGTAACAAGAGAACCTGTTATTGCTGTAGGTTCATTGATAAAATATAAAATATCACTACTAATACATCCTGCACCACTTTGAACATTTACCGTATAATTTCCAGTGCTCAGTCCTGTTTGTGTTGCAGTTCCAACAAATGCACTTCCATTATATGAATACAAAAATGGCCCTGTTCCAGAAGGTATAACTGATGCAGATCCATTTGCAAATCCACTACAAGTAGCATCTATTGGAGAAACTGTTCCTGAAGGAAGGGGATTCACAACAACGTTTATTGTTCCAACTCCAGAAAGACAAACTCCAGTAGTTATGCTTAAGCTGTATGTTCCAGCCCCAGCTGCTGTGATGCTATTTATTGTTGGGTTTTGTAAAGAAGAAGTAAATCCATTTGGTCCCGACCAGCTGTATGTGCCTACATCCAGAGTTCCAAGATTTAAATTATCGCCTTCGCAAATAGGAGCATTGCTTGTTAATGTTGGTGTTGGCGGAGTTAGAGTTGCAGTAAATGTTGCAACGGCAGTGCAACCGTCCGTATTAGTGTAGGTAATATTGGTTGTTCCAGGTATTAGTGGACTTACTAATCCACTTGTAGCATTTATGGTTGCTACTAAAGTATTTGAAGAGCTCCATGATAAAGTAGTTCCGGTTCCCGTTAATAAACTTGTTCCAGCAGTATATGAAGTAAGTGAACCACCGATTGTTGGATTAGGATTGGAAGTAATAGTAATATCATCTGTTGTAGAAGTACAAGGACTATTTGCGATAGTCCATCTTAACACAGATGATGCGCCAATTGTTAAACCTGTAACTCCAGAACTAGGAGATGCTGGTGTTGTAACAACCGCTGTACCTGAAATAACAGACCATGAACCAGTTCCTACACCCGGTGCATTTGCTGATAACGTTGCTGTTGTCTGGTTACAAAGACTCTGGTCAATTCCTGCATTTGCAGCACTTGGCGGATCATTAACCGTTATTAGACGAATAGCTGAATTAAGGGATGCACAAACACCACTTTGAACAATGGCTCTATACATTGTTGTAACGGTTAAGTTAGAATAAACTTGTGAATTTGTAGTGTTTACAATTGGAGACCATGAAGCGCCTCCATTAGTTGAAAATTCCCATCCATTAACAGTTCCTGTATTACCTACTAAGGTTAATGTTCCACTATTAGAACCATTACAAGCAGGAGTAGTTCCGCCAGTGATAGTTCCGCCAATGGTTGAAGGGCTTACATTTGCAATAATAGTTCCTACCGCACTAACACAGGTAGCTGCTGTTACAGTAACACTTGCAGTATAAGCGCCAGCCGCAACATAGGTATGATTTGGATTTTGAAGAGTTGAAGTATTACCATCTCCAAAATTCCAATTGTAAGTTCCACCTGCAACAAATGGAGTTGTAAATGAAGTTGAACTTCCTAAGCAAACGCTTGATGCAGTGGGAACAGGCGTTGTAGGAATTGGATTAACTGTAATACTAAATACTTGTGGCGTACTAATACAACCATTAGCAGTTGCCTGTGCAGAAAAATTACCTACAATTGGACTTGCCCCTGCATTTGTAGCTGTAGCTGATGCAATGTTTGTTGTGCCAGAAGCAGGAATTCCAATCGAAGCGTTTGAGTTAGTCCAAGTAAAGGTGGACCCACCAACATCAGAAGTAAATGTTATGGCGCTTGTTAAAAAACCTGCACATAATGTTTGGTCGGCAGGATCAATTAAATTAGGTTGAGGAAAAACGGTTACCGTTAAAGTTAGTGCTGCACCAACACAACCTGAAACAGTTGGAGTAACAGTGTATTGAAGCGGTTGATTTACTGCGGTAATATTATTGATTGTATTATTAATTAATCCTGTTGACATGGTTGAGATACTTTCACCTGTTGTGTTTGGATTATTATTTGAAATCCAAGTATAAGTTGTACCACCAATGTTTGATGTTAATGGAATGTTTAGCGCTACGCCTTCACATGTAGAAGAAGTTGGAGCATTAGTAACAATTGGTAATGGATTTACAGTAATATTGAAACTTTGCGAAGGCCCATTACAACCAGAGAAATTAGGAGTTGCTATGAAATTTGCAACTACTGGTGTAATACCTGGATTAATCATTGGCACAGCTGTAATAGTTCCTATACCCGATCCAGAAATTCCAATTGATACATTGGAGTTAGTCCAGTTAATTGTTGAACCTCCAATAGATGCGGTAAATACAATTGCAGTATTGTTTGCACCAGCACACAGCACTTGATTGCTTATAGGTGTTATCGTTGGAGCAGGAAGTATTGTTGTTGGAACATTAAAATTAGCAATACAACCATTTACATCGGTAACATTGACAGAATAATTTACAACTTCTGCTACTGCTGATAAATTTGTAATGTTGTTATTTATTAAACTAGTATTTGAAAGTGTAGAAAAATTTTCACCAGTTGTGTTTGGGTTATCAGCACTGGCAATCCATGAATAAGTGTAACTGCCAGCTCCACCACTACCAGTAAGTGTAACACTTAATGCAGTTCCAGAGCAAGGTGTAGAATTTCCTGCTGTTCCTAAGGTGATTGCACTTGGCTCTGTAATTGTAAAAGTTACAGGGTTACTTGTACAGAGATTATTGTCTCTAGCAACTACTGTATAATTACCAGCTGCTAAGCCAGTGAAATTTATTGCACCTAGGAAGAATGAACCTCCATTTAATGAATATTCGTAACCAAATCCACTACCACCCGTTGCTGGATTTACTGATACAACACCGTCTGCAGCTCCGAAGCATGAAACATTGGTTTGTGTATTAGATGTTAGTGTTACTGGAGTTGGTTCATTAATTGTAAATGTTTGCATTGCTGAACAACCTAAAGCATCTGTAACTGTGCAAGTGTAATTTCCAATCGTAAGTCCGAAAGCTGCTGCGGCAATACCACCTGTTGGCGACCAAGAATAAGAATAGCCGCCAGTTCCACCAAATGCAGTCACTGTTGCTGTTCCATCGGCTCCACCACTGCAAGTAACATTTGTTTGTCCAGAGGGAGAAACTGATAAAGCTGCGGGTTGAGTTATTGCTACCGTATAAGTTGCAGGGCAAGCGTTTGCGTCAACAACATTACAAGTGTAAGTGCCTGCAGAAAGTCCAGTTGCCATTGACGCTGTACCGCCAAATGGAGACCAAGAATAATTATATCCACCTACTCCTCCAATTGCAAATATTGTGGCAGTACCATTTGATCCTCCAAAGCAATTCGTACCTGTTGATGATGCCGACAAACTTACTGGAGGCGGTTCGTTTATCGAATTTGCCTGCCAGTTACTACCAGCACATCCATTCGCGTCTCTAGCATATAAAGAGTAAGAACCAGCTGCTAACCCGGTGATTGGGTTTGGGTAATAAGGAGGATTTCCATCAAATGAAAATTCATAAGGAGCTGTTCCTCCGCTTGCATTACCGTTAAGTATTCCGTTAATATTTCCAAAACAATCAATATCTGTTGCGTTCACACTCATCATTGTTGGAGTTGGATTTACTGTAAGTTGAACGGGAGTGCGTGGACTAACGCAACTATTAGCATCTATAACTACTCCATAATACGTATATATGCCCGCAAAAGGGCCTACTGAATACATTTGACTTGTTGTTAAAAGTGTACCTCCGGTTATTGCATCATACCATTCGTAAGTATATCCTGGTGTTCCTCCAGATGGAGTAATTGTGAAAGTACTCATTCCAGAACCTTCACAAATTGTTTGATTAGCTCCAGTATTAGCAACTGGCGCAGAGTTAACAACAACCGCTCCTGAAACAACACTTGTTACAGAAGCGCCACAAGGACCTGAAACAACACAATAATAATATGTTGTACCCGAAGTTATTGTACTAGGTGAATAACTTGGACCTGTTGCTCCACCAATTAAAGTTCCTCCAGCATTAGTTGGAATATTATTACTATACCATTGAAAGCTTAGTGAAAATCCACCAGCAGCAACGCTCAAAGGAGTTGCCGTTTGGTTTTGGCAAAGGGTTTGTGGACTTAATAACTGCCCTAAAATTATTGGGCTAGGATTATCGAACCTAATAATTATTTGACCATTACCGCCACTACCACCTGCATTTACTGTTGATCCAGTGTGATTTGCGCCGCCACCACCACCGCCAGGAGAGCCGCCATTGATGCCGTTTCCATCAATAGGCATTCCAGCCCCTCCAGGACCTCCTGCAATAGAACCATTTGGAGCAGTGGCTCCAGCTCCAGACATTCCAATTGCACCAAGAAAACCATTTGAACCGATTAAGTTAAGCGACCCGCCGTTAGCCATTCCACCAATACCTCCTCCTCCATTGGCACCAGAAGATCCGTCGCCACCTTGCCCACCAGAAGCAGTTAAAGTTGTTGTTGTGGGAGTATATACAAAAACGGAAGAACCTCCATTGCCTCCATTAGCTCCAGCTACCCCTGCTGTTCCTGAAACTCCTACCGTATATGTTGCTGTTGAAGCTGGTGAAACAGGAATTGTTATTGAGGTATATCCACCGCTACCGCCACCGCCTGGAGTTGTATTACTTACGTTATTATCGCCGCCGCCGCCGCCGCCGCCGCCCCAACATTCCACAGTAGCGGTAGTTACACCGCAAGGCACAGTCCAAGTGCTTGTTCCAGAATTAAAAACCACTGAAGATTGTGGAGGTGGCGGAACGCCACAACCAATAATTGCTTCCCAACCTGTTTGTGATGTTGATGCATCGGAGGTAAATACAAAAGTTAAACACGTTCCGCCACCTGTAATTACAAGCCCTGGAGAGGTTGTTCCAGAATATTTGCCAATTAAAGGTCCTCCATTGGTTGGCCCATCATAAATCTTTAAAGAATCATAACCTGATTCAAGATTAAATGATTTAAAATTTACGTAAACAGGTTGCGCATTATCTGAACAAATTGTATAAACAAAACTTTGGTTGTTTCCATAATTACCTGCTGACCCACCTGTATCATAAAATGTACCTGTGCAAGTGTTCACTGTTCCATTTGTTATGAAGTAGGATTGTGCCCATGATTTTGAAGCAAAGGAAAAAAGTAATAAGGCCAGTAAAAATTTAATATATATTTTCATCTGTATAAGATTTTGTTGATATCGATAAATAAGAATAAAGGTAAATATAATAATAATTATTTAATCCTAAGTAATGAAAAACAAGAAAATCAATTACAAAAAACGGCTCGAATTTTCGAGCCGTTTTTATAATATAAATTACGATAAAATTTTGATTATTAGTATTTTAGTTCTTCAAAATCGTAAATTCAACTCTTCTATTCAATTGTTTGCCTTCATCTGTGTCATTTGTTCCAACTGGTTTTGTTTCTCCATAACCTAGCGCTTTAATTCTTTTCGCATCAATTCCTTTTGAAACAATGTACTCTGTTACAGCTTTTGCTCTATCATCTGATAATTTTAAGTTAGCATCTTTTGAACCTACATTATCGGTGTGACCAGAAAGTTCAATTTCCATTCCGCCGTTTTCGTTCATGTATCCAACTAAACGATCCATCTCAGGGAATGACTCAGGACGTAATGTTGCTTTACCAAAATCGAAGAAAATATTATTTAAACGAATGGTTGAACCAACTTCTAAAGGAACTAAGTATAAATCCCTAGTTATTTCTTGATAAGCGGCAATGTTTGTTAAATCCAAGTTGTCTGATACAGAAATGAATTTCTCGGCAAAGCCCATGAAACCATAATTTTTACCATAAGGTAATACAATTTTGTATTCACCTGTTCCAGCATTTGAGTTGGCAAAACCTGCATTTTTACCATCCACTAAATTTTCATATTCAATGCTTGCTCCAATAGGTTCTTTGGTTTTTGCATTGTAAACTTTTCCGGAAATTAACACAACAGGATTTGGTTTGATGTCCTCAGCTAATTTAACCTTTACAATATCATCACCACCAATACTTTTGTGATCAGAAACCATGTACGCATATTCTGCTTTTGCATCTAAACAATAATAAGCATCACGGCCTTTTGAATTCATTTTTGGGCCTAAGTTTACTGGTGTACTCCAGTTTTCCCAAGTGTCATCTAAACGCTTTGCCATCCATAAATCTAAATCACCTTGCCCGCCTGGTCTGTCACTTGCAAAATACAAGGTAACTCCATCAGGTGCCAAAAAGCAATATGTTTCATGATATTCTTTTGTGTTAAGGTTGCCTATTTTTTTTGGCTCTGTCCAAGTATTATTATTTACTGCTTTATTTAAAAATTTCCCGAAATCTTTTAGTGACTTTGGTTTGCTCCATTTTTCTTTTTCAACTAATTTACTGAAATAAATATTTGCTTTTCCTCCATCAGCATTGTCGCATAAATAGAACAACATTTGTTTCCCATCTGAGCAAAAATAAGCGCCCATGCAAGATGCAGCGCCAGAGTATTGCGTAAAATTTTTAATATCTAATTTCTTAGGATCCTTCCATTCGCCTTTTTTGTTTTTACGAATAACCGAAAATCCTGAGCCTTCATATTCGCCATCCACATAAGCACCTTTTACGATTAATGTGTTTCCATCGGGAGACACGTTACACACGGAAGTAATGTTTCCTTGGTTAATTGGAGCTCCAGGATGAACAGCTTTGCCCCAAGTGCCATCACTTTGTAGTTGAGAAACCCAAATATCTTCGGCTGATTGGTTTTGAGCATGGCCGTTTCTAATCATGTATAATGTTTTTCCATCTGCAGAAATAATTGGTTTTAATTCATCTGCGCTGGAATTAGCTCCTGAACCTAAGTTTTCATGTTTTAATTCGTCTTGTGCATTTGCCGTTGAAAAGCTAATTCCAAGCGCTAAGATTAATGATAATTTTAATGATCTCATGTGTGCAATTATTTGATTTCAAATTTAAAGATTATGTTTTTTTTTCGTCTACGTGGTATTGGGTATTTTAATTTTTAAGTATAGTAAATTCCACTCTCCGGTTTAATTGTTTTCCTTCTTCTGTTTCATTGCTGTCCAAGGCTTTTGTTTCGCCGTAGCCAATTGTTTTTATTCTACTTTCCTTTACTCCGTTTGCAACAAGATAGGTAGTAACTGCTTTTGCTCTCTCATCAGATAATTTTAGATTTATTTCTTTACTACCTACATTATCTGTATGTCCCGATAATTCAATCTCCATGTTCGGATTTTGATGCATATATACAATTAATCTATCAATTTCAGGAAATGATTCGGGACGTAATGTTGCTTTTCCAAAATCGAAAAATATATTGTTTAAACGAATAGTTGAACCAACTTCTAAGGGAACTAAATATAAATCTCTAGTTATTTCTTTATAGTCTGAAATAGTACTCAAATCAATATTGTCAGAGATGGCAATATGTTTTTCGGCAAAAGCCATAAAGCCGTAATTAACGCCATAAGGTAAAACGATTTTGTATTCTCCAGTGAGTGGATTTGAAGTAGCAATGCCAGCATTTTTTCCGTCCATTAAATTTTCATATTCAATGTTTGCACCAATTGGTTCTTTTGTTTTTGCGTTATAAACTTTTCCCGAAATAAGTACAACTGGATTTGGCCTTACTTCTTTTAAAAGTTTAATTTTCACAATATCTGCAGCGCCTAAGGAGTTTTTCCAAGATACCATGTAGGCTTGCTCTCCACGCGCATCAAGTGTGTAATAACAATCCCAATCTGCAGTATTAATTCCTGCGCCTAAATTAATTGGTTCACTCCATTTTTTCCAAGTACTATCAAGTCGTTTACTCATCCAAATATCGTTGCTGCCTAAAGTGCCAATTCTATTACTACTGTAATAAAGTGTATAACCATCGGCTGCTAAAAACGGGGCAGTTTCATCAAACTCTTTGGTGTTGAGGTTGCCAATTTTTTCCGGTTCTGTCCAAGTGTTATTTTTCAATGATTTGCTTATGAATTTACCAACATCTTTTGCCGATTTTGGTTTTGCCCATTTATCTTTTAAAATAAGGTGACTAACATAAATATCACTTAAACCGCCATTATTATCATCTGAAAAATACATGAGTATCGTTTTTCCATCCGTACTTAAAAAGAACCATTGTATTTCCCAAGACTTGAATATTTAGAAAAGTTTTTTATCTCTAATTTTTCGGGATCATTCCATTCACCCTTTTTGTTTTTTGTGATAATTGACAATCCCGAATTTTCATATTCACCATCCACATAAGCACCTCTTACCAATAATTGATTGTTATCTGTAGAAATATTAAAAACTCCAGAATTATAACCTTGATTAAGCGGATTTTTTGGATGAATTGCTAGGTTCCATTTCCCATCTTCATTCAAAGTAGAAAACCAAATATCTTGCCCCGCTTTGTTTTGGCTGTGACCATCTCGCACAAAGTAGAGGGTTTTGCCATCGGATGAAATGATTGGAGAAATTTCTCCTGCGTACGAATTCACATTGCTTCCTATGTTTTCATGTGTAATTGTTGAGCTAGTTGCGCTTTGAGAAAGCGTTTTTAAATAAGAAAATAAAAGAAGGATGTACACAAAATACTTCATGAAATAAAATTAGCGAAAATACTTTAACCAAATTTATGCCAAGCTGATTTTTTTGACTGAGAAGTATCACAAAATCAATAAAATTAATACCTTCGCTTTCTTCAAAATCATTTAAATAAAACGTATGAGCAAATTAATTCTTGCCAATGATGGCATTGATGCAACAGGAAAGCAACTCTTAGAAAAAGCGGGTTTTACAGTGTTAACTGAAAAGGTAGCACAAGAAAATTTAATTGCGGAAATAAATGCAAAAGGAATTATTGCTTTAACTGTTAGAAGTGCAACAAAGGTGCGTAAAGATTTTATTGATGCTTGCCCCGCTTTAAAAGTAATTGGTAGAGGTGGTGTTGGTATGGATAACATTGATGTTGACTATGCTCGTTCAAAAGGAATACAAGTAATTAATACGCCAGCAGCATCTTCCAATTCGGTTGCCGAATTAGTGTTTGCTCACTTATATGATTGCGCTCGTTTTTTATACGACAGCAATCGTAATATGAATGTTAGTGGTAACACAAAGTTTGATGAATTAAAAAAGAAATATGCAAAAGGTGTTGAGCTAACTGGCAAAACAATTGGTATTGTTGGTTTTGGTAGAATAGGGCAGGCGGTTGCGCGTATTGCTTTAGGTACAGGAATGAAAGTGCTGGCATTTGATCCGTTTGTAAAAGAAGCTGAGGTTGCATTACAAATTCATGGAATAGCTGACGTGAAAGTAAAAGTTGCTACTTCAAGTTTAGAAGAGGTAATTTCGAATAGTGATTTTATTACTTTTCATGTTCCGGGTGGAGAAGTTATTACTGAGAAAGAATTGGCAATAATGAAAAACGGAGTAGTATTAGTAAATGCTGCACGTGGTGGAGTTATTAATGAAGCAGCTTTAATCGGGGCATTAAATTCGGGTAAAGTTGCGCACGCTGGTTTAGATGTTTTTGTAAACGAACCAACACCAAGTGATGACATTTTAGAACACACGAAAATTTCTTTAACTCCTCACATCGGGGCAGCTACGAATGAGGCTCAGGAACGTATTGGAGTTGAGTTAGCAGAGAAGATGATTACAGCGTTAGGTTTTAGGGCTTTTAGTTACGAGTTTTTGGTTCGTTTGATTAATTTATAGCTGGAACTCCGACTGGAAAACAAAAACTAGGAATAATAAACCAGCAACTTGGAATAATGTATGGCAAAGATTTTACCTTTTAGAGCAATACGACCAGAGAACGATAAGGTTCACTTGGTGGCATCGCGTTCGGTTGATGGTTATAATACCGCTGAGCTGAAAGAAAAATTAGCTGGGAATCCTTTTACTTTTTTGCATGTAATTAATCCAGATTTTGCTGATGGAGGAAAAACAAAACCAGGTTCTAAAGAGCGATTACAAAAAATAAAAAATAGATTCAAGGGGTTTATTAAGGAAAATATTTTTTTGCGGGATGCTTCTCCTGCTTATTATATTTATCGCCAAGTTAAAGAAGGTAACACATACATTGGCATTATTGGTTGTACAAGTATTGATGATTATTTGAATGGTGTAATTAAAATACATGAACAAACAATTACTACACGTGAGGAAAAGTTAAAAGATTATTTAGAAGTGTGTGAATTTAACGCCGAACCTGTTTTGTTTTCTTATCCAAATAATAAAACAATCGATTCGATTACAGATGCTCACGTTCATCAACGCCCTGATTACGACTTTACAACTACAGATAAGGTTCGTCACACTATTTGGGTAGTTAGTGATAAAAAGGATGTGCGTGCTATTGCCGAGCAGTTTGCAGCAACTCCTGCTGTGTATATTGCAGATGGACATCATCGTTCAGCATCATCAACTTTATACGGAAAAATAAAACGCAGTACTCGAAAATCGGTTACAGGAAAAGAAGCGTTTAATTACTATTTGGGCGTGTTTTTTCCTGAGGATCAATTACGTATTTTTGATTATAATCGTTTGGTTAAGGATTTGAATAATTTATCGGACGAACAATTTATTAAGGAAGTTGAAAAATCATTTGTTGTAAATAAGATTGAAGGGAATGATTTTAAACCAACACGTAAACACCAATTATCGCTTTATCTTTCACAAAATTGGTATTCCTTAGAAGCGAAGGAGGGAACTTATAATTCGAGCGACCCAGTTGGAAGTTTGGATGCAGCGATTTTAACTGATCACATATTGTCGCCCATTCTAAATATACACGACCTTAAAACGGATAAACGTATTGGTTTTGTTCCTGGCATTAAAGGTAGCAAAGAGTTAAAATTTCAAGTTGACTCAGGAAAAGCAAAAGCTGCATTTGGTTTGTATCCTGTATCGATGGAGCATTTAAAGTGGATTGCCGATACCAATAATATCATGCCTCCCAAATCCACTTGGGTTGAGCCAAAAATGCGTAGCGGGCTTGTAATCTTCAGTTTGGAAGATGAAAGCATAGAATAATATCCTTCCGCACTTTCTCGACTGCGCTCGAAATGAAAACACTCGCAGAATGTCAAGTCGAGCGCAGTCGAGACGAGTTTAACGTAATTTTTATTGTTCGTAACCTTGTTAATACAATATTCTAAACCCAATAGAAGACTGCCTCTTTAGGTGTGATATTTGTATAACAAGAATCGTGAAAAAACATTTCCTCAAATATCTAATTGCATTTTAAATATTTCCTTGCATTGGCTTGCATGCACAAATGCTTTTACCTTCATTGCAAAATGGAGTAGATAAATATCCCAACTTTAATCCTGAATACATTAAGAAGCATAATATTAAAAGTTTGGTGTTTGATATTATTGATAAAAAGGATTTGCAAGTGGCAGTTGATAAGGGTTTAATTCACTCTTATGAATTTAATAAAGATGGTATGCTAACTCGTTTTTATTACACCGTAATTTCAAAAACAATTACGCAAGAAATACATACAGGAGCAGTTTACAAAAAGCGGAAGAAGATTAGTAATGGCGGAGTGTATTTTAAAAATGAATATGTTTATGATACTATTTCAACACGTTTTTATTATGATGATAAAAATAGATTAACACATTCGCGTTACAATGATGGCCCTTATTATGAAGCAATGTATTATGAGTACAATGATTCAAGTTTAATTACAAAAATCATAAGAGCAAAAGAAACTAACGTGAGTTACGATAAAGGTAATTTCCAATTAGGAATGCAAACGGTATTATCTGACGAGCGTTTTCAATATATAAAACTTGGAGATAAGCAGTTAAAAAAATTATGTTTAAATGATGAGAATCGTGTGTTTAAAGAAATAATTATGACTTATGATGAATGTAAATATATCACCTCGTTAAACGAAGCTTTTACAGCGACTTGGATTAGCCAAGAATCAAAATTTGCATATAATTTTAATCATCAAATGATTGAAAAAACCTATAAATCAAACTCGGGTGGAACGCTTCAAACTAAGAGTACGTTTGAGTATGACGCAAAAGGAAATTTACTTACCGAGAAACAATTTAAGAATGATGTATTGTACAATGAGTTGAGTTATTTGTTTGATGATAGCGACCAACGCGTAAAATCTTTTTTAAACAGAGATCACATTAACAAGAGCATACGCATTACAAAAGTGATTTATACTTTTTGGGCTACTGTGGTGGAGCGTTAACTTAATTAGAATACCCGTAAAAGAGGTTAAGCGCTTCTTCATAACCATATTCTAGTTTAATAATTTTTTCAATTTTCCCTTCTTTATTATATGATATTTTTTCTTTTGCCCATACACCCTGTCTATGAAGTGTATACTTTGTTTTTACCCAGCCGTAAATAGAATAAAATAATAATTCATTATTCTTGTAATCAAGCTTTTTTACTAACGTATCCTTTTTGTAATACATCAGAAGTAGTTCAGGAGTTTGAATTACTGTAACTGTGTCGCTTAGTGTTTCCAACCTTTTAATGAATTTTCCTGATTTATATTCTACCTCTTCATTATGATTAATAAATATCCCATCTAATTTTCCATTTACAAAATTTACTTTTTCACTAATTTTTTTTGTTTGGTCTTTTAGATCAATATAGTAATCTATAAACTCACCTTCTCTTTTTCCATTTATTACTGTCGCCTTAAAAAAGAAGCAATCAATGTTAAAATTCTTTTTTGTGAAGAGCATGATCAGCATTGAGTCTTGACGGTAAGCTTCACTATTTTCTTCATAAACAAAAGAGCATTGGTCAATATAATACTTACCCAACCATTTACCTCCGGAAAACAAATAGGTTTTCCCTACTGATGGCCCTGTCATATGTTGACTACACGCCTCGTTTGCATCTATAAAAATGATTGTTTTTTTGCCGACATGGCTCCTTAATTTATTTACAACTTCAATGTAATATTTTCTAATGTTTTTTTTTGAATTTGTTTCTAGTTTATAAATTTTCCCAATAAAAGAATGAGTATTGTTTTTGTAGTATTCAAAACGATCTTCTGGCCAACGACAACTGCAAGCCCAAACATGAAAGGAATAAAATAGGAATAATATAATGACTGAAATTTTCATGTAAATTATTCAAAAGAATTAATAGTGGTGAGTATCTTAACTAAAAAGCGTACCCCAAATTAAGCCCAAACATTCGTATGCTTTGCATTGGAACTCCTTTTATTGTGAGTGTTGCAGAGTTCGGTGTTGTTTGAATGTCTGCTACACCTTTTCCAAATTGCCCTAGGTCGCCAATGTTTTCACGAATATCATCTTTTAAATCAGCTTGTTCTTGGGTTGTTAAATTTAGTGTTCCATCAGAAACAACATTAGCATAAAATTTAGCAGCACCTCCACCTCCACCTAAAATCCACCAATCGATTGAAAAATGCTCATTAATAATCCATTGTGAACCTATCATTAACCCTCCCGTAACGCCACCATAAGTAACGGTTCCTAAATAAGTACGCGTTTTGGTGTTGTTGTCGTATAATTCTAAATAATCGGCAGTAAGTTTGTATTTAGCATAACGAAAGTAGGGCGCGATATAAAAGCCATGGGGAGCTTGATGTTCTTCTTTTTGCCTGGATAAAAACGAAATTCTGGGGTAATTGCAAAACCACTAAATTTAGGAATTTGCCAACCTTCTGTTTTTGATGGTGGCGAGTAAATTTGACCTGGTATATTTCTTGGAATTACTAAGCTTATTCCTAACGCACCCGACATGTTTTTATGAAAACCATACTCGTATTGAAATGAAAAATTACGAAAAGCAAGTTGAGTAAGATTTAGTTTGATTACGCTTTTTGAACCTTCGCTACTTGCAAGAGGTGGACTTAAAAATGTACTTTTCTTTTTGCTATATAAAGGAGAATCTTTTGGAATAGTAGGTGTTTTTTTTGCCATCAAAGGAAAAGCAATAAGCGACAGCGCAGTTGAAAACGCAACAAATGATTTTTTCATAAATAAGGTTTTAGTAAAATAAAAGTAAGAAGAATTTTTGACTAAAAAAAACTAGGTGCATTTTATTTCAATGCCAAATAAATCAAGCCCCATACTCCAAAAAAGAATCCGCCAAGCATTAAATTGTTCACCTGCTTTTTCAAATCTCTTTTAATAAATAATCTGTAAATCACCCACCCTAAAAAAACCGCTAAAAATGCAATTGGAATATAAATACGTAGCATAAATTAAAATTTAATTCTTTCTTTTTCCTTTTTCAATCCCTATTTAGCCTCTGCTACTTGCTTCCCATCGTTATACTTACTCGGGCATTTCATTAAAATTTCATTTGCATGAAATTCTTCACCTTGCATTTTACCAATGATTACAATTTGCTCAGAGCGTTCAAAATCTTGTGGTTTAGTTTTGTGTAATACAACACGTTTTTCTAATCCGTTATTATCTAACATGTAAAAAGTAAACGCGTCTGCATCAATTGCAGGGTTGTATTCAGTTGCTTTTTCTTTGTTCAATTTGCCTACCACATGATATTCAGTATCTGGATTTTGCATTGCCTCAGCAAAGTTAGAGTAGGTGCTTGTGTTTCCTAATGTTGCTATTAATGCGCCAATTGCAATGGCAATAATTATAATAGCTATGATATGTATCTTCTTCATCTTATTTTTTGTCTTTAATACTATCTTCTAATTTTTTTAATTTTCGTTCGATGGTAAATAAATAAATGGCAACACCTATAAGTACAATAGCAAGTATAGTGATCACCACATAAATTTTACCTTCTTTGTAAAAACCATCAGCCATTTCTACTGTATTGTTCTGAGCAAAACTTGCAAAGCTGCTTAGTAATAGAATAGTCGAAAGAATATATTTAAACATTTTCGTCATACAATATTTTTTTAGTGAGTACATCCATTCTTACTCTTAGTTGCATTATCCAAACGCCCATCAAAATCCAAGCAATACAAGCCGGATAAAAAACTAAGCGCATGGTATTATCTAAATCAAACTTTCCAAATGCTGGATTACCACCATTTCCTGGGTGTAATGATGCATTCATGCGGGGCAGTATCATTACGAAAACCACCATCATTACAAATGCAAACACATTGTAAATAGCAGAAATACGTGCTTTTTTTTGATCATCTTCAATAGAATTTCTTAAAATAAAATAAGCAGTATAAATTAAAAAAGTAATGGCAACTCCATTTAGTTTAGTATCGGTTGTCCACCAAGTACCCCAAGTGTAACGAGCCCAAAGCATTCCGGTTAAAATACCAAGCACGCTAAATATCATTCCAACATGAGCTGACTGAACTGCAATGATGTCGCTTTTGATTTTACTGTTTCCTAAGTACATCATACTATTAAAAACAGAGATGCCCATTAGTGTCATCATTGCAAACCAAATGGGAACATGGAAATATAAACTTCTGATTGTTTCGTTAAGTATTGCGAGGCGCGGAACAGGCAATAAAAAACCTGCAATAATGGTATAAAGTACCATCAGCAACGCGAGTATTTTCCACCAATGTTTTAGCATAAATTAATCGCTCCAAAGGTAAGGAAATAACAAATAGGAAAGCGTTGTAACAATAACGTTTATAAGGATTAAAACTAACAAGTATTGAACCGAAACCGAGAAAGCTAAGCCATCAATTGCAAACTTAGAAACCTTTATAACTACCAACAATAAAGGGAAAGTTAATGGGAAACTTAAGATTGCTGTTAAGGTAAAACTACCCCCAGCTTTAACAGAGATGCCCGACATTAATGTTAAAATTGATGAAAATCCAAAAGAACTGAGTACTAAAATCAACGAAAAAGTGCCTAAATCTTGAACAATATTTCCAATAAAAATCGTGAAAAGAAATAGCGTTAAGAAACTTACAATACAAAGTAAAAAACTATTGTACACAATTTTCGACATAATTACTTGGCGTGGATTGTACAACCAATAATTATAAAGCATGCGCCCTTTTTGCTCGCTAAAAAACTTTTTGATGTGGTGATGATAGAGCCGAATAAAAGAATAATCCAAAACAAAGCATTCCAAACATTGGGTTGAATGATTTTTTGAAAAGCTAAGTAACTAACAAAAACAGTTGATAGCACAAAAAGTAAAATACCATTTAATGCCGTTTTTTGTCGGAACTCGATGTCGAATTCTTTCTTTAATAATACTATGAAATGAGTGAAGTTCAAGCTGAACAAAAGTAAGCATTTTAGGCATTGTTAGTGCTGACGACAGGGGTGTAAGGGTGTCATCGGGTTATTGTTGTTTAATCCCTTCGGGATTGTAATTTGTTTTTAGAGAAGTTTTATTGAATATCTAAATCAGTAGTGTTTCTTAATACAATCCGCCTTGGCGGATTAAATAAAAATAACCCCGAATGCAATTCGGGGTGAAGCTATGAACTGAAATCCAACCCGCAAAGCGGGTTGAATAAATGCACTTAGTTTGTCATTCGTGATGATATTTCTCACCTTTTAAAATACTGAAAGCGCGATATAATTGTTCTACAAAAAATACACGAACCATTTGGTGCGAAAAGGTCATTTCTGAAAGACTGATTTTGTCGTTAGCTTTTGCGTAAACACTTTCATCAAAACCATAAGGACCTCCTATTACGAAGGCAATATGTTTTTTACCCGAAATACTCAGTTTGTTTAATTGCTCCGAAAATTTCATGGAAGAATAACTTTTGCCTTTTTCATCCATTAAAATAATATGATCAAATTTTGGAAATTCTTTTAAGAGTAAAGAAGCTTCTTCTTTTTTTTGCTGATCAAACGACTTGTTCCTATTCGCTTTAGGATAAACAATAGTTTGTGTTTGAAATCCAATATAATGCTTCAGTCGCTTTTCATATAGCTCAAAACCTTCATTAACCCATGGCTGATCGGTTTTATCTATTTGAAGAAGCGTAATTTTCATTGTTATTTTTTATTGCTGGTTTCTAGTTTGTATTATGTTTGAATTGGAATCTTTACCACATAATGAAACGAAGTGTAACTAGAAACGAGGAACCAGTAACGGCTAGCTTTTCTTCCTAAACGCCATTGTCAACGGAACACCCGAAAAATCAAAGTTTTCACGTAGTTTGTTTTCTAAGTAACGTTTGTAATCTTCATTAATATACTGTGGTAAATTACAGAAGAATACAATGGTTGGTACTCTAATTTTTAATTGAGTTACATATTTAATCTTCACGTGTTTCCCTTTAATTGCAGGAGGTCCGTGGTTTTCGATTAATGGTAAGAAGAAATCATTTAATTTAGAAGTTGCAATTCGGTTACTTCTGTTATGATACACTTGTATGGCAACTTCTACGGCTTTTAAAATACGTTGCTTTTCTGTTGCAGAAGTAAATACAATGGGAACATCTCTAAACGGGGCAATTTTTTCTCTAATTTGTTCTTCGTATTTTTTTGTTGAGTTATTCTCTTTCTCAACTAAATCCCATTTATTTACAACAATTACAATTCCTTTTTTGTTTTTTTCTGCTAAAGAAAAGATTGCTTGGTCTTGACTTTCGAAGCCTTGTGTTGCATCAATCATTAATACAACAACATCACAATCTTCTAAAGCACGTAATGCACGCATTACTGAGTAAAACTCTAAATCTTCATGCACACGTGATTTCCTACGAATACCTGCAGTGTCAATCAACCAAAAATCATGACCGAAAGCTTTGTAGTGTGTATGTATAGTATCTCTTGTAGTTCCTGCAATATCTGTAACAATATTTCTTTCGGTACCAAGTAATGCATTTGTTAATGATGATTTCCCAACGTTTGGTCTTCCTAAAATGGCAATTTTTGGAAGGTCGGCCATTTCTTCTAAAGCAGTATCAAATGGTAATCGTTTGACTAATTCATCCAACAATTCACCAGTTCCACTTCCGCTGATTGATGAGATTGAATATATATCTCCTAAACCTAATGAATAAAATTCAGCAGCATATGCACCACGTTCATTATTATCAACTTTGTTTACCGTTAATAAAACAGGCTTTTTACTTCTTCTAATTATTTTTGCAACTTCTTTATCGTATTCGGTAACGCCATCAACAACATCAACAACAAATACTAAAACTGTAGCCTCTTGTATGGCAATTTCAACTTGTCTTCTAATTTCTGCTTCAAAGGTATCATCGCTACCTTTAATGTATCCTCCAGTGTCGATAATACTAAATTCTTTACCATTCCATTCGGTTTTTCCGTAATGTCTGTCGCGGGTTACACCAGCTACAGAGTCAACAATAGCAACACGACCGCCAACCAAGCGATTAAAAAGGGTTGATTTTCCTACATTTGGTCTTCCAATAATGGCAACTACATTCGACATATCTAAAAAATTTAAGCCCGCAAATGTACAAAATTAATGTGAATTAGCTGTAAAACAATTTGTTGGCTAAAATTCAATCATTTATATTTGACTTATGGTAGAATTTATAACAATATCCTTAACTGATTTAAAAAAATCGGGTGCTGCGTATCACCATGACATGCTCAGAAGTGCTTTGTCCGCAGCAGGTTGCGAAATGTTGAAGATGCAAGATCAATACTCGAGCCCACATTTGGATAGAGAAGAGAAGTGGGATTTAAATAAAGTACCCGTTTTTACTGAAGATGCAGTTTTGTTTTTAAAGCCTCATTTGAACGCTTGCCGATTATTTGAAACTCAGAGCCATGCGCGATTTGATGAGAATATTATTGGTAAGGGAATTAGTTTTTTGCAATTTATTGATTGGGTTGATTATACCTATGCCGAAAAATTTGGAGAACGCCCTCCTGCAGAATGATTCGAATTATTTTTTCTTCTTTTTCTTTACTGGTTTTTCTTCTACTTCTTTTTCTTCGTATTTATCATAATCTAATTTGCCACCCCAAAAACGCATCTGCTGTAATGCCCAAGCTTTTCTTCTGGTTACATAACCGCCTTTTATGTTTTTACCGTAAACTCGCGGGTTAGGTAATAAGACAGCCAATGTAGCAGCTTCATCTTTCGTTAATTTTTTTGCACTTTTATGAAAATAGTGTTGATCAGCAGCTTCTGCGCCATAAATGCCATCGCCAAATTCTATCACATTTAAATAGGATTCCATGATGCGCTCTTTGCTCCAAAAGGTTTCTATAAGAAGTGTGAAATAAGCTTCAAATGCTTTACGAACATAATTTCTGCCATCCCATAAAAAAACATTTTTAGCAGTCTGCTGGCTAATGGTGCTTCCACCACGCATTTTCCCACCCTTTTCATTGTTCATCATGGCTTTTTTCAACGCCTTAAAATCGAAACCATAATGCAATAAGTAATTTTGGTATTCACAGCAAACTACTGCAAGTTGCAAGTGTGGGCTTATATCTTCCAATGGAACCCAATCTTTATCTAGTTTCATTTCCTTTCCATCCATTTTTTGTGTTACGCATCTTTTAAGCATAAAAGGTGTAAACGGAATGGGAACCCAACGAAAAACAATAGTAGAAACAACTGATATGATTAAAAACCACATCACCGATTTCCACAATATTCGCCAAATTCTTCTTAACATGAATCAAAATTAGGTAATTTTGTGCTCCCGATTGTTTTTAAAACAATCATTAATTAACATTCGATTCTTAATGAACAGAAATAATAAAATAGCACTCTTTTTACTTTTAGTTGTTGGCGGACTAATTGGTTTATATATGTATAAAAAATATCGCGTTGCTCCAACTATTCCACTACTTACTCAAGAAGTTTTTGATGAGCAAAATAAAAAAATTGATTTAGCATCCTTTAAAGGAAAACCATTAATAATTTCATACTACGCTTCATGGTGTGGCGATTGTATTAAAGAATTAAAGGAATTAAATGAAGTGAAAGAGGCAAATCTAAAAGGAATAACAATCATTTGTATTACTGATGAAACTCAAGAGAAATTAATTTCATTTAAAACAAAACGCAATTTTCCTTTTCAATTTTATAGAATTAATAAATCATTTGATGAAATTGGTATTCATTCTATTCCTGTTACCTATTTGGTAAATGCAAAAGGAGAAATGGTTTATAACAAAGTAGGCGCGGTGCAATGGAAAGATCATTCTTTTATGCAGTACGCTAAGAAAATGCTGGAGTAAAGGATTCAAGAGAACAGGAATCAAGAGGCAAGACTAATTTTAAAAGTCTTTATTCTTGCCTCTTGCCGTCTTGGTTCTAAAACTTACTTTTTAATGTGTGTGAAAATATAATCAGTAATTTTCTCGTAAAGGTTGGCTCTATCTTTTCCCATTACATTGTGTTCGTGTCCTGGGTAAACATAGTAATCAAGTAGTTTAGCATTATCTACACAAGCTTTGGTAAATAATAAACTATGTTGCCACACAACAACAGGATCTTCGGTTCCGTGTATCATTAATAATCTTCCTTTTAAGTTTTGAGCAAATTTAGTTAAGTCAGAATTTTTATATCCTTCTGGATTATTTTTTGGAGTATCCATGTAACGCTCGGTGTACATTATTTCATAATATTTCCAATCAATAACTGGTCCACCAGCAATTGCAACTTTAAAAATATCTGGATGCTTAACCATCATGTTTGTTGTCATAAAACCACCGAAGCTCCAGCCGTATATTACCATATTGTTTTGGTCAACCCACGATTTGCTTTTTAAATAATTCACACCAACTAATTGATCGTTAGTTTCAGCGACGCCTAAATTTCTAAATGTAGCTTGTTCAAATACTTTCCCTCTGTTTGCACTTCCTCTTCCATCTAATGAAAATACAA
>JADJDM010000010.1 GCA_016702705.1 Bacteroidota bacterium
AAACACTCTGTTTTTATTATCTTGTATTATGCTCCAGGTATTGTGTATTAAGCCATTACTTTCATTAATAGCATAAACTTTATGCCACTTATTTTCATTACCCCAGTGCTGGTTGTGCACGACCACACATCATCGTTAGCTGGTCCAAAGTGCATCTGTTGTCGTTATTTACTAAACCTCGCTTCCGCTGTAACAAGTAATGTTTTTACCATCAAATTTTGCAATACCAATATTGCTTATGGTAAGCCACAGGTTGTTTTTACTATCTTCATCAATATCCTTTATTTTATTACCATCAAACTCTTTAAAATAAAATAATTCAAAAGCGGCATCCTTATATTTTACTAAATAGCCATCTGCAGTTCCAAACCAAAGGTTTTTATTTTTATCGGTAAATGCATAGGTAAAATCGTTAGTAGGCAATCCACAATCGGTATTATAGGTGGTGCAAGTACTTGCTGTAATTTTTAGTATTCCGTCCGATCGGGTGGCGCACCACACATTGTCTTCATTATCGTTACAAATAAAATAAGTATTGTTGGTGCTTATTCCTGTTTCCTTATTATAAATATACATGGCAGTATCCTTTAACATAATTAAGCCAGCATCATCCCGCGAAAATACATATTACCCTTTTTATCGCCAAAATGCTATTTGCAATTCCATTATTACCACCCCTTAGTTGGTTATAGTGCTTAAAGCTTTTATCATTTATTTTGCAAAGGCCATTACCCTGTGTGCCCACAAACATAGCTCCATCCGTAGTTGCCATTAAACAATTAGCAGCGCTTGGGCAAAAACCATTATCAGCATTAAAATGTATAAACTGCTTGCCATCGTATTTATAAACACCAACTGCAAGGGTGCCAATCCACATACTGTTATTGCTGTATACCATTGATCTCACATCGGCATCTGCAAGTTGTGGTACGTTTAAAAAATGGGTAAAGGATTTTCCATCAAAAACAATGGGGCCATTGCCTTTGGTGCCTATCCAAATATTTCCTTCTCTTTATCTTGCGCTAAGGATCTAATTGTTTCGTTTGCCAAGCCAGCTTCGGTACCATAACTTACAAATCTTGCCCCATCAAATTTAGCTACTCCTCCCCCATCAGTACCAATCCATAATTCCCCTTTATCATCTTCTAATAATGCTCTAATGCTATTTTCTAGTAAACCTTCGCGTTTTGAGTAAAAGGTAAAATCACCATTTTTATAATAAGCCAAGCCATGCTCGGTTCCAATCCACACACCGCCCTTGCGCGATTTAATAATACAGCGTATATAATTATCAATAAAACCATTTTCCTCGGTATAGTTAATAAATTTATAACCATCGTAAATACTAAAGCCATTACCTACACCTAAACACATTTTTTTATTCTCATCAAAACAAATGCTTAACACATTATCATCTAATAGTTTTTCTTTTTTAGTAAGGTAGCTAATGCTTTTTCCATCGTACTTACTTAAACCTCCTGTTAAAGTAGCTAACCACATATTACCGTCTGCATCGGTGGTCATGGCATTTATATAAGAAGAGTTTAAGCCTTGCTCCACATCTAAATACTGAATATCATAGCCAGCATCATCTTTCATGCGCATGGGCATAGTTGACTGTGGGTGTAAGTGCGAGGCAATTTTTATTTTAGAAGGAAGTTTTGTTTTAAGTCCGGTTTTAACTTCTTTGCCAAACGAATTAATTAATTGGTAATCGGATTTATCTTTTCCAATGGTAAAGGTTTTTACCTGAGCCGCATTTAAGGGTACAACTTGTTTTTCCTTTGCAGCATAGGTATAATTGTTATACGGTATTTTAATAGGAGCTTAAACTCTGTTACAAGCGGATTTTTAATTTGTAGCGGCTTACTGATTACAGGAATAGGTTTGCCAGTTGCAATGGGTTTGCCCTCGCTATTTAGCACGGGCACAATGGTTTCGTTTAAAAAGGAATTAACAAGGTACTTGCTTTTTAAATTTAAGTCAACACTTTGCACACCTACTCCACTTTTATTTTCGAAAGGCGGAAGTTTGTTATCTAGGTTATTGCAGCTGCTAACACAAATAAGGCAAAGCACAATTGCAACCAATTTAAGGTAAGTAAATGTATTGCCAAAAGCAGCAAGTGTGGATAATGGTTTGTACATATTAGGGAATCAAATATAATAAAATCCTAATAAGTGGAAATGGAGGTATTGTTAGTATAAAACAGAGCTAAATTAACACAAGCAACAATTATGTTAAGATTATCAACAGTTTTATTATCAAAGATTTTATTTAGTATTTTTACTACTCAAACTTAAATTATGAAAAAAAGTTTACCTGTTTTTTGTTTAGCTCTTTCAAGTTATTTTGCGCAGGCGCAAATTACTTATGTTAATGCAGCAGCTTCTGGTGCAAACAATGGTACTACTTGGGCTAATGCCTATACCAATTTACAAACTGCTTTAACCAATACAGCAAGCGGAAGTATTTGGGTAGTTGCAGGCACTTATTATCCGGGTACTTCGGGCAGTAATACGGCAACTTTTACATTAAAAAACAACGTTTCTATTTTAGGTGGTTTTAATGGTACCGAAAGTGGACCAACACAAAGAAACCCATCCGTAAACGTTTGTATACTTAGTGGAGATTTAGATCAATCAGGAACACTTACCGCTGCTGATGCTTACCATGTTGTATCATCAGGAAACGCTGGTGCTACTGCAACAATTGATGGATTTACCATTACTGGAGGTAATGCAGTTGGTGGTGGCGACGACGATCATGGCGCTGGAATTTACTGCCGACCTAGCTCAATAAGCATTGTTGGAACTCCAAAAATTATAAATTGTATTGTTAAGCAAAACTATGCAAATTTTTACGGCGGAGGTATAGCTATTGTGTGTTCTAACTTAACAGGTGCTAGTGCTTCACCACAATTACTTAATTGTAGAATATTTGCCAATACCTCCAATGGCAATGGAACTGAGTTTACGTATTCTGCATCGGTAATTGGTACGGGCTTTTCACCGAATTTTGAAAACTGTTTAACTATAGTAATGTTAATCCAGCCCTCAGCAAGTATTTTTGCGCCGCAACTGTAGGTGGAAGCGTAACCAATTTTAATTAATTGTACCTTTTTTGGAAATGCTGCAGCTGAAGATATTTCTTTTTACAAAGGTGCAACCTCGTCAACCCTGCAAATGCATAATTGCATTTTATATGATCAGGATGTTGCTTCGGATGCACAAATTACAGGTAATAATAACTGCCTTAACTTATCTGGAAGTAATGTTTGGGGAGCAGCTACGGGAAATATATTGGCAGACCCCAATTTTTTAAATCCATTTGCAGGAAACTTGTCAATAAATTGTCAATCGCCGTGTATTAATGCAGGTAACAATTTACCTAACTATAGTTACGACTTACTTGGTAATCCACGTATTTGGCTAGTACTGTTGACATGGGTGCTTATGAAACTAATTATACGCTACCAAACATGGCAGCAAATGCTACATTTAGTTATATTTGCGCGGGCGGTTCAACCACACTTATGGTACAGGAGCATCATTCTATATGGACAGGTGGTGCCATTAATGATTCACCTTTTTCACCAACTTTTACCGATACCTATACAGTAACTGGTACCGATGCAAATGGTTGTGTTAATACAGCAAGCTTAACCATTACTGTAAATCCTTTGCCAATAATTACAGCAGGTTACTCTGCAAATATTGTTTGTCTTGGCTCGCCCGTAACACTTTATGGTATTAGGCGCAAACTTTATTCATGGACACATGCTGTGTATTGATAATATTCCTTTTTCCAACAACTCCGAAACCTACACAGTAACAGGAACAGATGAAAACGGTTGCTTTGGCAACAGATCAAATAACCGTTACCGTTGAAAACCCTTCTGCTTTAAGTGCTGGTGGCGATTACGATATTTGCAGCACTACTACTGGTTTTTTAATGAATGGTAATGATGGAGGATTTGCTGGTGGAGTTTGGAGCACTACCGGCGATGGCCTTTTTGATGATGTAAATTTAATTTCAGGTAGCATTTATACATTTGGTCCTGTCGACCTTTCTTCTACTACCGTCGCACTTGTTCTTATGGCAACACCAGCTGTTTGTCCTGCTGTAAGTGATACAATGATTATTACACGTCATGATGCACCAACGGCAAACATATTAGGCCCTAATGATTTATGTTCAAACGTTGGCAATGTTTTTTAACTGCAACTTCCGTTTATGCAGGTAGTTTAATTTGGACAAGCACAGGAACAGGAAATTTTTCGAGTCCTACTTCTACCAATACATTTTATGGCCCATCCCCTGCAGAATATACAGCTGGTTTAGCACGCCTTGCATTTAAAGCTACAGCTAACAGTCCGTATTGCCCCGATGTAGAAGATTCATTAATTCTTCAAATACATTCAGCACCAAATCCAACAGTGTGGTCGAGTTACAATATTTGCCAAGGCGATAGTTTTTTACTTGGTTTTAACTCTCCAGGTGGTACTGCCCCATTTACTTATCAATGGACGAATAGTGTACCTACTGTTATTTCTACAGCTAATACAGATTATATTACACCAACTGCTACTGAGAGTTATACCTATACAGTAACAGATATTAATGGATGTACAGCTTCTTTCAACACAACGCTTATCTATGACGCAAGCGAAATTATTTCCGGAACAGCTTATTTAGGTGCAGGTTTTTTAACTTCAGGAAATGTACATTTAATAAAATATTATCCGCAGCCTCAATTGTTTGATACCTTAATGACAACAAGCTTAGATGGTGCAGGTAATTATGCTTTTCCGCCAATACCTCATGGTAATTATATTGTATCAGTAGAGCCTGATACCATTTTGTTTCCAAATGCTTTGATAACTTATTTAGGAAATCAAACACGTAGTGAGTTAGCTAATATCTTAGGGCATCTTTGTAGTATGCCGGCAATAGCATCTTTAACTGTGCAGCAATTATTAGGTGGATCAGGAACTGGAAGAATTAGTGGAGAAGTAGTTGAGTGGAATGGATTTGGAAATAGATATAACGGACCCAACAATCATATTATGGTACCTGGCGGACCACTAAAAGGTATTGATGTAAAACTGGGCAGAAATCCAGGTGGTGGAATTCAGGCACGTACAACCACAAATGATGACGGAAAATATAATTTTGATAATTTACCTGATGCTAGCTACAATGTTTATGTTGATATTCCTGGCTTACCAATGGATTCGTTTTATGTTGTAAATGTTATTAGTGATAGCACAACAAACTTAATTTATTATGCAGATGATAATTCGGTGTACCCTACTTTACCAACCGCAGTGGGTATTGAAGATTATAAAACTGAACTAATAGGCATGGGCGTACATCCTAATCCAGCAACTAATTACACAACAGTATTGTTCGAAACAATTTCAGTTAATTCAACAACTCAACTAAAAGTGTATGATGTTACCGGAAAAATTGCAATGAGCTTAAACCTCACTAATTTACCAAAAGGTAAGCACGAATACCATTTAAACTTTGTCAACCAACAATTACAAAGCGGAATTTACTTTGTGGAGTTGATGAATGAGAATGGAAAACAAACCAAGAAATTGATTGTTGAATAAATACTAATTTTAAAAAACGCAGTCTCGTAAAAGGGGCTGCGTTTTTTTATTTAATAGAATACAAATGAACGAAATAAAAAACCTTCAACTAACAGGAAGTAACGACAAGCCCATACTGCTTGATGTATTTCATAAAGAAGATGGTTTGGCAAAGCCCATTGTGATTTTTTCTCATGGTTTTAAAGGCTTTAAAGATTGGGGACATTTTAATTTGCTAGGACAATTGTTTGCTGAAGCTGGATTTGTATTTATTAAATTCAATTTCTCACATAACGGAACAACAACAGAAAACCCGTTAGAGTTTGGAGATTTAGAAGCCTTTGGAAATAACAATTACATTAAAGAGTTAGATGATTTACAAACAGTAATTGATTGGGCCCTCACCTGCCCCGAACTAAAAAATGAGATTGATACAAGTAAACTTAATTTATTAGGCCACAGCAGAGGTGGCGGTATTACCCTACTAAAAGCTACTGAAGAATCAAGAGTTACAAAAGTAGCCACTTGGGCATCGGTAAGTGATTTCATAAATCGTAACAAACAAAACACCATTAAAAAATGGAAACAAGAAGGTGTTGTGTATGCAATGAACGGTCGCACCAAACAAAACATGCCCCTGTATTATCAGTTTTACCAGTGTATACTAGATAATAAAGAACGACTTAACATTGCAAAAGCAGTTAAGCAATTGGATAAACCATTTTTAATTATACACGGCACTAATGATGAGGCAGTTGCGTTTAGTGACGCAGAGGAACTAATGCGCAATGCAAAACAAGGCCACTTACTTAAAATAGAAAACGGCAATCACACCTTTGGCATTGGCCATCCTTTTAATGGCGAAATCAGTCAACATGCCAAAGAGGTAATAGAAAAAACGATTGCATTTTTTAAAACAAACTAATACAAAAAAACGCTTCCAAATTGGAAGCGTTTTTAATAAAATAGAAATTCGGTATTTACTTAGTTAATACAATTCTGCTTGTAGATTTTTTAGAAGTAGTTTCGATAGTTAAGCTATAGATACCATTTTCGTAATTTGATAAATCAATAACCGAAGTATTGTTTGCTGTATTTTGAGAAACAATTAGTTTACCAATCATATCATATACTTTTACTGTTATTGCTTCAGATGTGTTAACAGTAACTGTAAACAATCCAGTTGAAGGATTTGGTTTAACTGTATAGTTTATTGAAGTAATATCTCTTAAACCAACTGATGCAATGTTAACACAAGCACTCATTTCATTACATGAACCAACTGTTACAACAACTGCGTAGTTTCCATTTACAGTAGCAGTAAAGCTTTGGTTAGTTTCGTTTGCAATTGGCGTGTTAGCGTTATCGCAATCAACCCACTGGTAAGTAGCGGAAGCTTCGTTTGCAGTTATTGTTTCAGCATTTAAAGAGGTTGTAGCATCAATTGCAGCTGGTTCAGATATTGTTGCAGAAGCAGTAGATGTACAATTATTTACATCTGTTACTGTGTAAGTATAAACGCCAGCTCCTAAATTAATGATTGATGAAGATACTGCTCCATTACTCCAAGCATAAGAATATGTTCCTGTTCCACCTGTTACATCAGCTGTTGCTGAACCATCAGCTAAACCATTACAAGAAACATTGTTATCTACAGTTGAACTTGCAGCAAGCGCAGTAGGCTCTGTAATTGTTGAACTAGAAGTAGTAGTACATCCATTAGCATCAGTTACTGTGTAAGTATAAACACCAGCAAATAAATTTACTGCAGTTGTAGTTATTTGGCCATTACTCCATACATAAGTATAAGCTCCTGTTCCACCACTTACATCAGCTGTAACAGAACCAGTTCCACCTCCATTACATAAAACATTATTATCTACTGTTGAACTTGCAGCAAGCGCAGTAGGCTCTGTAATTGTTGCACTAGAAGTAGCAGTACATCCATTTGCATCTGTTACTGTGTAAGTATAAACTCCAGCAAATAAATTCACAGCAGTTGTAGTTATTTGGCCATTACTCCATACATAAGTATAAGCTCCTGTTCCACCACTTACATCAGCTGTAGCAGAACCAGTTCCGCCTCCATTACACAATACATTATTATCCACTGTTGAATTTGCAGTAATTGCAGTAGGCTCTGTAATTGTTGCGGATGTTGTTGCTGTACATCCATTAGCATCTGTTACAGTGTAAGTATAAACACCAGCAAATAAATTCACTGCAGTTGTAGTTATTTGGCCATTACTCCATACATAAGTATAAGCTCCTGTTCCTCCAATTACATCAGCTGTAGCAGAACCAGTTCCGCCTCCATTACATAATACATTATTATCCACTGTTGAATTTGCAGTAATTGCAGTAGGCTCTGTAATTGTTGCAGAAGCAGTTGCAGTACATCCATTAGCATCAGTTACAGTATAAGTATAAACACCAGCAAATAAATTTACTGCAGTTGTAGTTATTTGGCCATTACTCCAAGTATAAGAATATGCAACTGTTCCACCTGTTACAATTGCTGTTGCAGAACCATCTGTTAATCCATTACAAGAAACATTATTAACTACACTTGCTGTTGCTAACAGTATTGTCGGTCCAGACATTGTTGTAGAAGCAGTAGCACTACAATTCTTCGCATCGGTTACAGTATAAGTATAAACACCAGGACCTAAATTAGTAATTGTTGCAGATGTTGCACCATTACTCCAAGCATAAGAATATGCACCTGTTCCACCTGTTACAGTTGCTGTTGCAGAACCATCTGTTAAACCATTACAAGAAACATTGTTAACTACACTTGCTGTTGCAGTTAGCGCAGACGGTTCAGAAATTATAGCCGATGTTGTTGCTGTACAACTAGAAGCAGTTGTTACTGTACATGTATAAACTCCTCCACCTAAATTACTAATATCTTCTGTAGTCGCGCCATTACTCCATTGGTACGTATATGGACCAGTACCGCCAGATGCGGTTAAATCTATGATACCATTATTATCACCTAAGCAAGAAACATTTGTTTGAGTGGTTGATAGACTTGGGACTGCTGTTACTGTAACTATTGGTGTGTTTGTCATCTGTAATGTACACATAGGGTCACTTATGCTTAAAGTAGGACCAGTAACCCAAGCTGGTGAATTAACCAACGTGCCAGGATATGCGTTTCCGTTTGCAGAATTAGCAGTTGTAGTACCTGAACCCTCATTAAATTTATAGTTTGCTATTAAACCAGGCTCGTTGCCACTTAAAACTATATTTTTACTTGCAGCAATTTCAGATTGCGTTTTTGCGACATTCCATAACCTCACATCTGCAATATCACCAGGGAAAAATTCGGTATTGTTTGATAAACCTCCACCTATTTTTACCTCACTAGTAGTTGAAATAAAATTTCCTGAGTAAGCAACGCTTCCATCTAATACTCCATTAACATAAATTTTTATCGTAGTTCCATCATAGGTTGCGGCTAAATGGGTCCATGTGCCAACAGCAATACTTCTTGCACCCGTTGCGAAAGTACTAGAATTTACAAATAGCCTAACTTTATCACCATCTATACGAAGTAAAAAAGGATATGATGCGTCATAATTTCCAATAATACTATGTAAAGAACCTGTAGAAGATCTATTAACCCAAGCCTCAACGGTTAATTTATTTGTACCAGCAAAATTATCTGTCCAAATACTAGTACCAAGACTTACCTTTTTAAGACCAGCATTTCCATTAAAGTTTAATGCATTAACTTGAGTGATGTCTGATTTTGTTGCATATACATTATATGTTTTACTTGCTGTTAATGCACCTGTAGTAAGATTAATAGCAGCTCCAGTTCCAGCGGTTGGTCCTGCAACAATTGAATTGTTAGAATTATCACGTAAGAAATAATTAACACCTGAGCTAGTTGAGCTAACAGTAACAGTTGATGAACTTCCCGAACAAATTGATGTTGGAGAGGCGGTTACTGTTTGGTTTGGTATAGCTAATATATTTAAGTTCTGAGTTTGAGTGGCCGTATTTCCCCATGCATCTGTGTATGTCCAAGTAATAACAGTTGTTCCAGGTGTACTATAAGGCAAAGTTAGATTATGTGAAACTGTATAGTCACATTCGTCAGAAGCAGTTGGAGGTGTTAAAGTTGTAACAGAACAAACAGCATTAATAGCTGGCAAAGTAGTTAAAGTAGGAACTGGTGGAGTTGTATTATAAGTACAAGTTCTAATAGTAAAACAAAATGAATGGATACATAATTTAGGTCCTGCCAAGGGAGCATCGTCAATTGCTTCAAAAGACCAAGTACCATAAGGATCCGTGTTTCTGTAAAAGCTAAGGCTACTAATTGGCGCAACTGTATCTCTAGCTGGATAAATTGGCAAATGTGCAGGTAATAAAGATGGGTATCCATCTTTAAAAACAGTAATATCATTTATAACCCCTGCAGAATTTGGAGGAAAAGTACCTATAAAACTTGCCCCAGTTGCAGGGGTTGCTAATGGGCCTGTTACTGCAGATAGGGCCAAATCTCTACTTCCTCCTGAAGGGCCTCTTAACCTAAACCCAATATGACTTAAATCCGTTGTTACACCAGATGCAGCGCCACATGAACCATCATCCGTTTTCGACCAAACAACTTCAACAGTAATATCAATAATTTTTTGACCTGGAGGTAAATCAACTCCATTAATAATATTAACGGAACCAACTTGAGTCCCAAAAGTGCTACCATAACTTTGAGTTGGACCAGAATAACACTTCGTTACTGTATTTACTTGTGCGTTTGCGGTTTCAATAATAATTAAGAGCGAAAATAAAGCGAGTAATAGTTTTTTCATATATTGAGTTTAAATTTCATGCAAAGTAATGAATAAAGATTGGCCAAAGAAACGATGTTAAGGCTTTGTTTAAAAAAAACATGAGAATAGTAAAAAGCACTTTTTTGAAGAAATAATTGAAACTACTTTTTGTACTTCTTCACCAAGCTAATCATCTCCTCGTTTTTGTAATAATTAGCGTAGTCTTCAAAATTTTCATTATTTACATCTTTAAGGCTTATATCAGCTCCATTTTCTAACAGATAAGTCAGTGTTTCTATATGTTGCACAATTGCAGCTGAAAGTAAAGGACTTAATCCATTTTTATCTTGTTTATTTAAAGCATCAGGATAAGCAACAAGGGCTTGTTTTAATGTTTCTATATTTTTTGAACGGGCAGCTAAATGAACAATGGTTTGTCCGCCAGTTGTAACAGCCTTTATATTTGCCCCGCTGTTAACTAGCAACTTTACATTTTCGGCCTTACCATAAAAGGATGCCAACATAATAGCACTTAAGCTATCTATTGTAATCGCATTAATTAGTTTTTTGTTTAATTTAATTGCAAGCTTTAATACTTCAGGATTGTTTGATGTTGCGGCTCGACTAATTATATTATAACCACTTTTATCAACTCGTTTATAGTTTAAACCTTTAGCAATTAAGAGTTCAATAATTTCTTTATTGCCTTTGTTAAAAACCATTTGTTCTAAACCATAGTTAGTAGTAGAATCGATTAGCATATTTACTTTTGCGCCTTTAGAAATTAAGTAATTTATAATTTCAATATTTTCAGCAGAAACAGCGTAAGTTAATGCACTCCAACCATCTTGTCGTTTTGATGTAGGGTTATATTCTAAATCATTTACATCAACTTTTTTAACTTCAATCAAGTATTTTAAAACATCTAACTTTTTTGTTGCTGCTGCAATCCCAGTTAAATTACCATAATAACTTTCTTTATTTGCAGGGTTAGGGTAAATAATTCCCTTCGAATTAATATCAGCTTTAGCTGCAACCAATTTTTTAACCATTGCTAAATCGCTATATAAAACCGCCCACATTAATGTTGTTGCCCCGTTTGAATCTACTGACCCTATATCCGCACCATCTTTTAAAAGCTTATCTACTAATTCTTTATCATCTGTTCTAATAGCGCTTGCAAGCTCTTCATTAAAATCATTTCTCCAAATTAACACATCATTCGAAATATTTTCGCTACGTGATGTGGGCTGTTGTTTTCCATTTGTTATAGTTGGTACATCAACTTCAATGTATTTTTGCAGTTCGGATAAATATACTTTGTTATCATTGTTTTTATCTGCTTTATGTTTACGTAATGCATTAATTAGTGAGTAAGAAAAAACTCCATTGTTCCACTCCTCCCCTTCCATTGCATACTCGGTACCTCCAGCAGATGATATTACAGTTGCTCCAGATGTTTTACGTAAATCAATAAACATCTCTTTCATTAAATTTATTGAATTATTTAATTTCCCTTCGCTTGCACTAATTTTTGTTGAAGATGCCGACCTAAATGCAACAGCTCCATTTTCTACAATTGCCTCCGCTTTAGTTTGCACAATTTCATCCTTGTCAATTTCTCCCGAATGACAGGCGTCGATTAGTACAACTTTGTTACGTGGTGCTATTCCATCCAATAAGTTTTCTATTTCCGAATACAACAAACCTTTTTCAGAAGGATTATCAAAATTTACATCATAGGTAGCTAAATAGTAATCTAAGTTTTTATCTAATATACCATGTGTTGCGGCAAAAAATATAATTTTATCATTCACACCAATCGAATCCGTATTATGATCATGCTGAATTTTTTCTTTTAATTTTAGAATGTTATCAAGCGTTGCACTATCATTCAACAGTGTGTCAACAATAATTTCGCTGTAATAGTTTTTTTGATTTTGGAATACCTTAATGATGTCTCTTACATCTTTGGCTGGATACTTTAAATTATAATTTTCATTCTTAAATTTAGAAACACCAATACCTATAATATGAAGCTTAGGCTTTGCTTTATTTTTATTATTAGCGTACCAAGTAGTAAATGTATAAGGATAAGACTCAATATTATCTTCGTTTGTAACTTTTACAGATACTTTATTAAAACCTTTGTTAAGCATTATAGTATATGCTATTGGAATAGAATTTGTTGTAGAAAGGTCATAACCATCAATGATTTGTGTTCCTTCAACACCATGAACAGGAACATCATTAATACTAATTTTAATACTTTTTAGTTTTTTGTGATCATCGTGTAAAATAAAGAACAAACGTAAACTACTTTTAGTCACTTCGAGTGGGTATTTAAGTACGCTACGCAGCACAGGACGATTGTCGTTATTTACGTTTGCACTACTACTTAAATGTAATCGTTTTAATCTTTTTTCATGCAATTTCTTATAGGCAGTAATCATTTCGGGCGACTCATAACCTAAGGCTTCAGAAATAATATCAGGCCTATTGTACTCCAAATCTAAATCAGCCAAATCAAAAGTAGAATTACCATAGGAGAAATAAGCTAAATTATTATTGGACTCGTTTGCATTAGAAGTTGACACAACATAATAGTTAGATGGGGTTGTTGTAATATAATTTCCATATGGCGTTGCATAGGTTGATGTTATATTACTAAATGTTTTAGCGTCCCATACTCTAATAAACCCATCAGTACCAGCAGAAACAATACGTTTTCCGTCGGCAGTATAATGGCTTTTCCACGAATAACCAACGTGTGGAATCCAGCTTGCTAACTGCTTTTTAGTTAATAAATCTATCACTTTAATCTCGTAATTACGACTTAAAATAAGTAACTCATTATTAAATGGATGTAAACTATAATAAAGGATTGATTGCACTAACTTTTTATCATTTATTTCATTTATCTTTTTAAAAGTCCATTTATCAAAAATAAATAAGTTAGTATCTAATGTTCTTAAAGCAAAGGTGTTTTCATTTTCATTTTCCAAATCCAACCACTTGTACAAACTAAAGTTGCCCAGCTCAATAACCTTATCATTAAACACATTTTTTAAACAAGCCTTTCCATTGTTTTCAAATACCAAAAATGTATCGCGTATAACCTTAATTTCCTTAAGGTTATAGGAACTAAGTACTAATTTGCTTTTTCCTTGATTATGCACGTATACATCCTTATTACTAGTAAGATAAATAAATGCGGAATCACTTGCTAAAGGTAAATAGCCAACAGGCTTGCTAATTGGTTTAAATTGATAAACATATTTGTTGCTTTGATAATTAAATGTACACAACGAGCTATCTGTATTTACAAATGTAAGGTTACCACTTGTTTTATTTATTTTCCCCAATTCATTTACATCAACTTTAGAGGCTTTAGAATTCCAGAAAATTCTTCCTGTTTTTAAGGATAATAAACTAATGTTATTATTATAGTTTATGGTAATCACCTCGTTGTGCTGATCTGGTAATGCACCATAGGGGATTATCCCTTTTCCTAGTAAAAAAATATATTCTTGTCTATCAAAATAATAGGAAGTAATAAAAGTAACACCTCCAAAAAACACACAATTATATTTGGAGCTGAATGCCAAGCTAAAATACCTGTGATTCGTAAAATCTTCATTAACAAATTTACTTTTGTATGAATGCTCAACATAATCGTATACTTTTCCAAATCCATTATCCGTCAATAAAACTAAACGAATATTATTAGCACTATCATTTAAAATAATAGGGACCATGCGTGAGAATGCAGAATCACTTTCATCAGAAACAATTCGTTCGTTTTTTGAGTCTGTATAAATAAATTTAACTGCTCTGCCATTTGAAATTGCAATTGCATTAGAATAAGGCATGGCAAAATCAGTTATTTTATCGTACCCTGATACAAGAATAGTGTCCTTAAATGTTTCTAAATTAAGCAACATAATATTCCCTTTTAGTAGGTTAATGATGGCTTTATTTCCATATCTGCCTAACTCGATTTGAGCTGTTTTGTTTTTAAAACCAGTCATTGTTTTATAGCAGGCTTGCTCAGAAATGTTCCAAAACTTAAGTGTACTATCACTTGAAGAACTCATTAGTTTTCTATCATGATCAAAAAAGGCAATATCATTTACTCTATCTTTATGGCCTCGTAAAACACCAATTAATTTACCTGTTTCAACTTCCCAAATTTTTATAGTGGAATCAACAGAACAACTTACTACAAGGCGTTCGTTATCCGAAAATTTAAGATTTAATATCTGTTTATTATGAGCTTTAATAGTTCTTAATTCTTTGCTACCATCGCCAAGAGCAATTTTTATTCTCCTTCTAATCCCCCATAAGCCATTAAATCTTCCGACTTACTAATAGCAATGGTATTAATTTCATCGTTTGATCCGGATTGTACTATTAATTCGGGTTGCATTGCTGGAGCAGGTTGATGTGGAGTAAATGAAAACTCCATTAATAATTTAATAAATGCATTAAGTAAATCATTTATATCACTATCAAAATTTATGATTGTATATATCTTACCCTTTGTAACATTATTATAATATGCTATAATTACTGTGTAGCGATAGTCGGTAAAAGGTTTTAAAAAATCAGGTTGATTTTTTAAAACAGCCATTTGAACATCGTCGGCATTAAGCAATACACTCCATTCATTTTGACTAACAATCGAATACTTGCTTTCTTCCTTCATTCCGAATAAACCAGCCATATCATTTCTAAGTTCGGATTCCAAATTGTAATGATTATAACAAGTATCTATATAATAAGCTAAATTGATTTTTTTAGCTGGGTTTTTAAACATGGCTAATTTAGACATGATACCTTTTTTATTAGAAATAAAAGCTGAATAACCAACGAGTAATGTGTCGGTTTTTTGGGATAAAATACTACGTTCGAAACGAACATGGTACTTTTTCATCTTCTCAACTAAGTCTGCTGGCAATTTTACTTGTGCAGATAAGTTCGTTAATTGCAATAACAAACAAACAACAAATGTTGTTTTTAAAATGAAGCTTAGTTTTCCCACTTGAAAAAATATTATACTTTAATTAATGCTCTTCATAAAAATCAACTAATAACTCCTGAAAAGTATACATATCAAAAGGTTTTGACACTATCATTTCTTTTAGTAGTTGAAATTTAGCTTCGCTTTGAATGTTTAGGGTATGGGCCAATAAGGAAATATCTTTCAAAACACTTTCTTCATATTTATTGCAAAGGCGATTAAAATTACTCTTATCCTTAAACCAAGCCATACTATCCAATAATGCCTCTGTACGATTTCCTTTGTAGTTGCGAGCAATGTAATTGGTTATTTTTTCACGCTGCGCATGTATACCTTCAGGTATTTTATTTCCTAGCTTTAATGCAATGTTCGATTCGGTAAAACGTATCAATGTTTTTGCAGGTGTACGATATCCTTTTTTCTTTTTAATTTTTTCGTATTCATCGTTGGCAATTTTTTCTAATGTTTTATCTAATGGTCTAAACCCATAACGATAATAAAACCAAAATGCCCCGACTCTATTCCTTCAGGATTATCCAATCCGTATTGATATGGCTCTACCTCAAAATAATCTACACCAAACGCCTCACGATACACACGCAACAATTGCATAAATAAGTAGCCCGACTCACCACCTCTAAACTGCTCAAAAATATTTATGCCGAACAATGATTTTTTGCCGTGCAACCAACCGCCACCATAAGCAGCCGGGAAACCATTTTTAAATAAGGTATAACCCGCATAAGTTTCTAAAGGTAATTGTCGGTTAGGTGTCATTGTATAAACCGCAATTGAAATGCCCCGCTCTAATTGGTAAAAACGTAATGACCTACGCTCGATGTACGTTGTAGGGTCGGTTTCGCGCTCTAAAAAATCAAGGCGCTGCGCATCACATCAATCAACTCATCTTGCTGCGCTACACTTAAATTCATAAAATAAGGCAGCTCACGATTTATTAACTCAACATGATCAAAACTACGCAACAAATCAGTATGAAAATAAGGAGTATCAAAACTTAATTGATTGTAAAGCTTACTAAATTTTTCTTGTTCAGAGTTTAGCTGAACATACACACTCAATTTATTCCAAAAATAATCTTTTATATAAGGCTCATGATTTAGTTTAGAAAACTGGTCTAATAGAAATGGTAAAAACTGTTCTTCTTTTACTTGTAGTTCCGAAAGTAAATCTTCCTGCACATTACCTGCTGATGTAAGGAGTTTTTCCATATCGGGTAATGTAAATTGCAATACATCATTCAGCATTATTTCTTCTTCACTGCTGTAATCGTAAAGCATTTTTATATCTTGCTTTTCGTTAAGTGCAACTAATAAATCATAAGAAAAGCTTGATAAAGTTGTTGTATATGGCAAGCCACTGTTTTGCAATTTAGCTTTATCGGCATTACTTGCTTTTTTAATATGCTTGGCAAAGCGCTCCTTCTCTTTGTTTACCAGTGTAGCAAAAGCTTCATTTATAGGATGCGCCGAAAGAAATAAAAGTAAATTTTGATATTCTGCCCACTCCTTAAACGCAGGTAAGGGTGTTTTATGAATAAGTTGTAATGCTTTCAATTTTTTATCATTAGCAACATCATCAAACTGATTAGCAGTTTGTTTTAATATTGTAAAAAGTGCCTTAAACGATTTGGACATAAGCTTTATTTATACTTCATGAAAGTACGAAAATATTATACTCCTATAAAAAAAGGATTTCAACCACTTATTAAAAGTGCGGTATTTAATCTTATTGTTGGTATTAAAATATTTTACCTACTTTTAGTCAAACTAAAACTTAAATCATGTCAAAAACAAAAATTACGGTAAACAACAATGGATCATTAAAAATAGAAGGCGATTTTGAAATTGTAGATAAAAGCGGCGCAAACTACGACTTAGGTGGAAGAGAAATTGTTGGAATTTGTCGTTGCGGACTTTCAAAAAACAAGCCTTTTTGTGATGGTTCACATAATGGTCATTTTGAACATGAAGCAGTAGCTTTTGCATTGCCTCCTAAAAAGTAGTTCGGTGAAAATAAGATTAAGTAGAAAAAAACTACTTAATCTTAAATCTCAAACCACCATACAACATTCTTCCGTAAATAGAACCCCACACCATTGAAGCATCAAAGTAATTACCGAAAGGTTTTTCGTTTGATACAATTGGGTTTGGCTGCATAAAATTTAAAGCATTCTCAACACCTATATAAAAGTTCCACTCGTTCTTTTTCTTTATCACATAGGTTATTTGAGCGTTTACGTTATAAAATGCAGGGGAATAAGTTTCTCTTTTATATTCAATTGGATTAGCTGCTGTTGTTGGCAAACGCTTTGGACTAAACCATTGCACAGTTAAATCATACATCCAATTAGACTTACGTGTTTCGTAGCCCAAATTAATAAACGAACGATGTTTAGATATCAAGGCCTTCTCCAACATCCCATTACTAAAAGTTGATTTGTTTTCTACAAAACGATACGCTGTTTTTACATTTAGACGTTTGTACAATTCCCAGCCAAACTCAATTTGCGCTGTGTTAGAAAATGAAACTCCCTTTAAATTATAAAACAACACCTTTTGCGAACTGTTATCTACATCCACTACTAATTGATTTGTAAAGTCAGTTCTATAAACATCAACAGTAACGTAAGCATCTCGGTAATCTATTTTAAATTTTTGCGTAAAATTAGCCCCGTAGTTCCATGCAATTTCTGGCTTTAAACCGTAAGGCATACTCAAGTCGCTAGTAATTAATTCGAACTTACGTGAACTTGCCATTAAGCTAGTGTTCTCTGCAAGCATATTAGCTGTACGTAACGCTCTTCCACCTGATAAACGAAACACTGTTTTACCATCATTAATAGCATAACGAGTGTGCAAACGTGGAGTAAAAAATAAACCATAATAATTATTGTAGTCGGCACGAATACCAGCAACTAAATTAAACTTGGTTAAATGATTAAATGTGTATTCGGCAAACACACCAGGTGTAATTTCCTTACGTTTAAAATCAAACACATCGTATTTCTCAGCAACATCATCAAACATAAAACTTGAACCCAACTTGTATTTATGATTGGTGTTAAACAAATAGCTTTCAAATATGTAATTCGCATAAAAAGTTTGTTGTTTGCCTGTGTAAGTATTGTTTCCATACTTATTATCCTGTGAGTGGCTCGACCAGTTTAACTGCAAGCCCATGCTTGTTGATGGACGTTTTAGCACATAACCATTTTTTGCAAACACATCAATACGCTCACTGTTAATTCCAATTAAATATAATGCACTTGTATCGTGTTGATGATCTATTAATTTTAAATCCTGCCCTCCTGCTCTTTTATCAGTAACATAACTTGCCCCAAACTGTCCTTCAAAACCTTTACGTGTTTGATAGGTCCATTTATTAGCAACATTAATTTGACTACCGGTTGGTATATCCATAAAACCATCATGGTTCATGTCTTGTTTTAAAGGATTTGAACTTGCGTGTAATAACAAACCTGTACTCCAAACATCCGTTAATTTTTTTGACAAGTTTAAATTGTATTCATTCCGGGCGTTTGCATTTACGTAGGCATTAAAAAATAACTTCTCGCTACTTGCTGGATTTTGTAATTCGGTATTAATTTGTCCGCTAAAACTTTCGTAACCATTTACAACTGTTCCTGCACCTTTGCTAAGTTGTATAGATTGTATCCACGAACCAGGAATAAATGACAAACCATAAATACTCGCCAAGCCACGTAAATAAGGCATATTATCTTTGGTAATCATTGCATATTGCCCCGATAAACCAAGCATTTGAATTGTTTTGGTACCAGTAACAGCATCTGCAAAATTTACGTCAACAGAAGGATTGGTTTCAAAGCTTTCGGAAAGATTACAACAAGCGGCTTTCATTAACTCTCGTTGGTTTAATGTTTCCACTTTCATCGGATTCATCATCGAAAGTTCGGAACCAGTGTTACGGTAAACAACTTGTACTTCGTTTAATTCTTTAATTTCCGACAAATAAATTGCAACATAGGATTGAATTGTATCAATCAAAAGAGTATCAGGAGCATAACCAACATTGGTAACGATAAGGTATTGTTTTGTTGCAACAAATTTTAAAGTAAATTCTCCTTTATCATTTGTTATTGATGCGTCTTGTGTACCAAGCCATTTTACCATTGTTCCAGGTAAAATAGTGGTATCAGCTTTCCCTGTTATTTCAAACACAATTCCTTGCAATTTTTTTTGCGCCGAAAGCGGAGAAACAAAAAACAAGGAAAGCAATAATATTACAACTGCTTTCATTGCTTAGGAATTATTTTATGTGACAATCTTTATCTTTGTATTTACAACAATCAGGTAATTCAGTATAAGCTGTATCATTAGCTTTTGACTTTTCTGTTTGATGACCCGATTTAGCAACGGCATCATGGATTTTTTGCTCATCTACTTTATCAGCACGAAAAATAACTTTAAGCATTTTTGTTTCTTCATTCCAAACAGCATTTTTTACGCCCTTAATAAAAGCAGCATTTTCGATACGCTTTTTGCATTGGTCACAATTTCCTAGTACTTTAAACTCAATTGTTTTTACTTCTTTTTTAGCCTTATCCTGAGAATAAGCAAATACACTGCACAATACAGCGAAAAATAATGTTAATGTGATTTTCATTTTAAATTTTGTTCGATGTTAATAATATAATGATCCTAATCTGTAAGAGTAACAGAAAGCATCATATAATAAAACAACAAGCAAGTTCCCGAATGGGTGGCGAAGTATCAAAGGATTGATTTATTTTATTCTCCCTAGCAAAAGTAGAATTTACAAGCGGGGCAATAATACTATTTGAATGAATCGAAAAGAAAACAGTAACAAAATCTATTTTAGGTGCTGAAGCGGATTTTTTAACTGGAAGAACTTGATCATTTATGTTTTGTACAACTTTAATCTCATCTTTACAACAGTCATCCGTTTCTGCTTCTTCAGCTTCTTCACAACAACAATCCTTTTTTTCGATGAAATAACTTTCAGATGTAACTTCTCCACCACAAAAATGCGCATAACGAGAAATACCAAACGACTCTGCCGTAAAAAGCAATAAAAGCATTAAAGCCGCTATTTTGTGGAAAACTTTCACAAAACAAAAGTAGGAATAAAAGCCTATTAAATATGTTAAATTTGGTCAAATTGCTATATTTAGCCTCGTAAATTAAATTTATTATGTCATCCACCTTTTATATTGAGCCTACTGAAAAAACACCATTGGTTGTTTTGGATGCACTTAATGATAAATTTGAGATAATTGGAGTATCTATTCCTCAAGATGGAAGGGAGTTTTACCAACCAATATTGGATTGGTTAGGCGAGTACGCTAAAAATCCAAAAAAGGAAATGGAGTTTGTTTTGAATCTAGATTATTTTAATATTTCATCATCAAAAATGATTTTGTTTATTCTTTATAAACTTCAGGAAATTAGTACAAGTGGAGTTGAAATAAAAATAAAATGGTTTTTTAACAGTGAGGAATTATTAGAAGCGGGTGAAGATTATCAATTTATTTCTAAACTCAAGTTTGAGTACATAGAAACATCAAAAGAATATTTAGTAAGCTAATATGGAAATCAAAGATTATTTCTGCAATTATAACGGACATTTAATAAGCATATACGAACCAGTTGTATCATTCGCAAACAGAGCTTTTAGATATGGCGACGCCCTATTTGAAACCATTAGAGTTATTAATGGTAAAGCAATGTTTATTAACGACCACTTAAGAAGAATTAAATTAGGAATGACTACGCTTCGTATGAATGTGCCTAGCGATTTTAATGTAGACAATATTTCACGACTTATTTCAGACCTAGTTAAACATAACGACATTGAAAACGATGTACGTGTTCGTTTAACCATTTTTAGAAACGATGGCGGCTTTTATACTCCAAAAGTAAATGATATCTCTTTTTTAATTGAAACCGAAGACCTTGAAGAAAAAGGCGGTTATCAATTTAATGAGAAAGGTTATGAAATGGAAGTGTTTCACGACATTAAAAAGAATAAAAACAAACTAGCTAATTTAAAAAGTGGAAATGCTCTATTATATGTACTTGCAGGTATATATAAAAAGGACATTAAAATGGATGAGTGTATTATTATTAATGAAGACAGTAATATTTGCGAAACCATTAGTTCAAATATTTTTATTGTAAAAAACGGGGCACTATACACTCCTGCTTTATCTGAAGGATGTGTAGATGGCGTTTTAAGAAAACAAATTATTGCTATTGCACAACAAAACCGAATACTTTGCTACGAAATTCCAATCGTATTTAATACGATGATGAATGCAGATGAAGTGTTTCTTACCAATGCTGTAAGAGGCGTAAGATGGGTTGAGCAATACAAAACTAAAACGTACACCAACAAAATGGCACTATACTTTGTAGATAAATTAAATGAATTAATTAATCAATAAAATGAGATTACTTCTTTCAATATGTCTCTCCATAATCCTTTTACATGCCTTTTCACAAAAAAAACATTCTCAATACGTTAATCCATTTATAGGCACAGGAGGTCACGGGCACACATTTCCGGGAGCTACTGTGCCATTTGGCATGGTGCAATTAAGTCCCGATACCCGCAGAGATGGTTCATGGGACGGATGCAGCGGTTACCATTATAGCGATTCATTAATTTATGGATTTACACATACGCATTTAAGCGGAACAGGTTGTAGTGATTTTGGAGATATCCTCTTAATGCCAACTCCCTACTCTACTGCAATTAACTTAAAAAACTATGAAGAAAAATATTCCCATAAAAACGAAAAAGCAAGTGCTGGTTATTATAAAGTAAAATTTGATAATGGTATTACAACCGAACTTACTTCAACTACTAGAGTTGGAATTCATCAATATGAATTTGCAAAAAAAACAATACCAGCAATTATTTTAGATTTAACACATAGAGACGAAACTCTAGAATCCTATGTAAAAATCGTTGGGAAAAACCAAATCGAAGGAACTCGCTTAAGCAAAGCATGGGCAACAAATCAACGTATATATTATGTTGCCGAATTTTCAGAAGACTTTGAATGGGAGATTTTTTAAACGAACAATCACAGAAAGAATTTTTATTAAAAGATAATTATTACAGCGGTAAAAATGTGAAAGCAGTATTTTCCTTTCCAGGAAAAGAAGGAAAAAAAATAACGGTAAAAGTCGGGATTTCCAATGTAAGTATTGATGGGGCGAGAAAAAATTTAGAAAAAGAAGCTTCGCATTGGGATTTTGAAAAGTATAAAAAGGAAGCTGAATACAGTTGGGAAAATGAATTAAAAAAAATTGAGGTTAGTGATAAAGATAAAAACAAATTAAGTGTTTTTTATACTGCTCTTTATCATTGTATGATTCATCCGTCCATTGCAAATGATGTTGACGGTAATTATAGAGGACGAGACTTTAAAATCCATAAAGCCGAAGGATATAATTATTATTCTGTTTTCTCACTTTGGGATACCTACAGAGCTTTGCACCCATTATATACACTAATTGATAAAACACGAACAGAAGATTTCATCAAAACATTTATAGCGCAATTCGAGCAAGGTGGTAGATTACCCGTTTGGGAACTAGCATCTAATGAAACAGACTGTATGATTGGTTATCATTCTGTTTCTGTAATTGCAGATGCGTATCAAAAAGGCATAAAAGGATTTGATGCAGAAAAAGCCTTAGAGGCAATGAAGAATAGTGCTATGGAAGATAGACTAGGACTTGCTGCTTACAAAAAAAACAATATGATAACGGTAGATGATGAATCAGAATCTGTTTCACGCACATTAGAGTATGCTTATGATGATTGGTGTATTGCACAAATGGCAAAATCGCTCGGAAAAGAAAATGATTTCAAAACATTTATATATCGTTCACAAGCATGGAAAAACTTGTTTGATAAACAAATAACCTTTTTTAGACCGAGAAAAAATGGAGCTTGGCAAAACCCATTTGATCCTAAACAAGTAAACAACAATTTTACCGAAGGTAATTCTTGGCAATATTCATTTTATGTTCCACAAGATATGGAAACATTAATTGAACTTCATGGTGGAAAAAAAGCACTGGAATTTAAACTCGATAAACTTTTCTCTGCTTCAACAATAACAACTGGTAGGATGCAAGCTGATATTACAGGTTTAATTGGTCAATACGCGCATGGAAACGAACCTAGTCACCATATAGCTTACCTATATAATTACACAGGTAAGTACAACAAAACGGTTAAACTCATTGATACAATTTGTACTAATTTTTACACCAATGCCCCTGATGGATTAATTGGAAATGAGGACTGCGGACAAATGAGTGCTTGGTATATTTTTAGTTCGATGGGATTTTATCCTGTTTGTCCTGGTTCTACTGATTATATTTTAGGCAAACCGCAATTTAGTGATGTTAAACTAAACTTATACAATGGAAAAACAATTAGCATTACCAAACCTGTTGAATACAATTTTAAAAACGCAAATGGAACTCAATTTTCTTTAAACAAAAATAATTTTGACAATCTTTTTATTAGTCACCAACAATTAATGAATGGTGGAAATTTGAATTTTAGTGCAAGTAAAGAAAAAACAATCAGTGATACTCTTTCGAAAAGATTTATTTCACCGAGCTCTAAAATAGCAGATTCATTATTAGTACCTGCACCTATTTTCAAAAACACAATCAATATTTTCAACGACACTTTAAAAATTGTAATCATCAGCAACAATAAAAAGTCGAAGGTATTGTATCGCATTGTTGGTGAAGAAAATTTTAATACTTATAAGACATCATTTATTATTACAAAATCGTGCACTATTGAAACCTATGAACAACTTGGAAAAAGTAAAAGTTCGATAGTAAGGGCTCAATTTTTTAAACGTCCAAATAAATGGAAAGTTAAGCTAACAAACAATTACAATTCGCAATACACTGCTGGTGGAGATATAGGTTTAATTGATGGAGTAAGAGGCGATGTAAATTGGAAAAAGGGTAATTGGCAAGGATATCAACCCAAAGATGTAGAAGCAATTATTGAACTAGATAAACTCATGGATATCAAATCAGTAAAAGCAGGATTTCTTCAGGACTCTCGTTCTTGGATTTTATTTCCTACCGAACTTGAAATATACACATCAGTAGATGGTTTAAATTACAATCTTGTAATTACCTATAAAAACAAAAAAGACCCAAAAGAGGAAGAAGTTACTTTACAAGAATTAGGTGGAAGCACTAACGTATATAACAAACAAATTAAATTTGTAAAAATAATAGCTAAAAACTTTGGCAAACTTCCCGAATGGCATCAAGGCAAAGGAGAAGATGCATTTATTTTTATTGACGAAATTTTAATTGAATAATTATGAATAAAATATTTTTCATACTCATCACTTTTATCACTACAAACTCATTTGCACAACGCATGTGGCAAATAAACAAAGACACTGTTATTAATTGGTATTACCAAGATGGAGATGAATTTAATGAAGCAACAATTAATACAGAAAAATGGGGGTATCAATATGGCTGGGCAAGAAATATTTATGGAAATAAAGAGCAGCAATATTATACAGATGGAAACAACCATATACTAAAAGACGGAAAGCTTCACCTTTACGCAAAACGCGAAAAAATAACTGCTAAACTCATAGATTATTTACCTCCTACCGATTCGATAAAAGTTAACAACAAATTTTACAACTACAATTTACAAGAGTTTAATTATACTTCGGGAATGCTTCAATCGAAGAAAGGTTTTCAATATGGATTTTTTGAAATTAAATGTAAAATACCCAAAGAAAAAGGGTTTTGGCCAGCATTTTGGTTATATGGTGGAACACCTAATGAAGAAATTGACTGGATTGAATCTAAAACCGAAAAGCCAAATCAAATTCATGTTGGCCGACATAGTAAAGTAAAAAGCGAAAATAAATTTAGAGCCGGTTGGCATATCAAAAAAAAATGGTGGGGAGAGTGGCTCAAATTTAAAGGTAACTTAAACGAAGACTATAATATTATTTCTGGAGAGTGGAATCCTGAATACATTAAGTACTATTTAAATGGTGAATGTATTGCTTACTCAAAACTAAAAATGCCTGAGCAGAAAGGCTTAGTTGTAAATTTAGCCGTGCCCTCAAATAACGGCCCATTTAAACCTGGACCAGATACATCTATTAAACGTTCTGAAGATATGATTATCGATTACATTAGAGTATGGACGAATGATCCTAGCAAACAATTAAGCACAAGTAGGAACGATGAGAGTTCAAAAAAATTCCACTCACCACATTCATCTTTAGCCAAATCAACATTAAAATCAAAAAGTAAAATGCATTATGGCGGCAAAAAAATTCATGAAAACGAAGGTTTGTTTGTAACATTAAGTCCCGCAACTAACAAAACATATCACCTCTTAGTTGCAGGTAAAGAAATACCAGCAAATGCTAGTTACAAAATAGTTGATACTAATGACACAATACTTGAAAGTGGTAAACTTATTTATGGTACTAAAGAAATAACAGTAACTAAACCAAAAGAGAGCTTGCTAATTATTCAATGTTATAATCAAACAGTAACGTATCATTTTTAAGAAGGATCTAGATTAGATTTCTATTTGCAAGCCATCAAAAGCCAAACAAATATTTGTGGGAAGTTCTTTACTCACATCATCATGTTTACCAAGTTGGTGCGACAAATGTGTAAAATAAGTTTGTTTAGCACCAAGTTCTTGCGATAATTCAATTGCTTCTTGTAAAGTAAAATGCGAAATGTGTTTTTCTCTTCTTAATGCATTTAATACTAAATAATCTAAGCCTTTTAATTTCTCCTTTTCGTGGTCAGCTATATGATTTGCATCCGTTACATAAGCAAAATTATTAATACGAAAAGCTTTTACTGGCAAGCGATAATGCAAAACATCAATTGGAATAAACGTAGTTTTATTAATAGTGAATGGTTCATTGCCTATTTCGTGCAAATCTATTTCTGGAATACCTGGATATTTTTCATCACTAAAAATATATGCAAACTCTCTACGTATAGCAGCTTCCACATTTTTATCTGCCCATACATCAACTCTTTTTTTATGCAAATAATTAAATGCTTTCACTTCATCTAATCCTGCAATATGATCTTTGTGTTCATGCGTAAAAATTACAGCATCTAAATTTTTTGTTTTCGCACGTAATAGTTGTTGTCTAAAATCAGGTCCCGAATCAATTACAAAAGTAGAACCTTGGTCTTCGATTAAAATAGAACTTCTTAATCGTTTATCTTTTTCGTTTCCAGAAACGCATACGTCACAATCACATGCAATTATAGGCACGCCTTGAGATGTTCCGGTTCCTAAAAATGTTACTTTCATTTAGTCGAACTTAAATAAAACATTAAAAAACTTATAAAAGGCGCTATTATATAAATCTGGTTGCCTAATAATCAAATCCATAATACCTGAAAAAAAGAAACCAAATACAGCGCCCCAAGCATGCGCTCCATGTGCCACATTATCTTTGTTTTTCCTATCCATGTAAAAACTGTATGCTAAATAAATTGCTCCAAAAATCCATGCTGGAGGATGAAGCACTTTTGGTAGAAAAAGAAGGCCAATAGGCTCTTTAGGTAAAAAAAGAATAAAACTAAATACGATTGCGCTCACTGCGCCACTTGCCCCTACAGCATTGTAATATTGATTGTTTTTATGTCTATAATAATCGATAAGTGAAGAAGCGTAAATTGCGCCGGTGTACATTAGAATATAAACAAGTACGCCTAACCTATCAAAGTATATCGAATAAAGAGTCTCGACAATTCCACCCATAGAATAAAGTACAAACATATTTATTATCAAATGCCCATAATCACTATGTAAAAAAGCGTGAGATAAAAAACGATACTTTTGATTAAAGTGTTTTATTGCATAAGCATTAAACATATACTTTTCAAACACACTTCTATTAGAAAAAGCATACAAAGAAAAGCCGATGCAGGCTAACAAAATTGTTATGGTAACTATTGGAAAAGGCATGATAAATTATTCGAGCGAATTTACGCAATTTAAATCAGTTGTTACAAACTAATTAGAAACGTAATTATTTGGAAATTAGTACAATATTCCGTTTATTTGATTTGACTTTTATAAAAACACAACCTAAAATATTCAACTATGAAGTACATTTTTACCTTATTATTTGTTTCTTTTAGTTTACTTCTTGCCTCTCAAAACGCTACATTTAAGCATAAAGGCAAGGAATTTACAATTGATACTAGAGTAGAAAAATTCTTGGGTAGTCAAAAGGTAACAGAATACATTACTAGTAGTACTTTTAAACTGGTTTATTTCAATTTTTTTGTTGAACATAGCTTTGAGTTTATAAATGAATTACCTGCAGATAAAAACTTAAACATTCAAACCCGAACCTTTTCAACTACAAACATTACCGAATTTGATATTTTAAAAGAAGGTATTGAGCCTACTGAGAATAACCAATATTTTGCTTTTGGCAATAAGTACCTAATGGTTTATTCTCAAAATTCATTTAATCAAAAACTTGAACAATTTATTCAATCATTAAATCAATAATTACTATGAAACTAAGTAAAGTTCTACTAGCCTTATTATTGTTGATTAACGTTGTTTCTTTCGGGCAAACATATACTATGCCCACAGGAACGGGTAACCAAAACGTTAGCACCTGTTCGGGTAACTTTTTTGATAGTGGCGGAGCTGGTGGTAATTACAGCACCAATGCAAATTCAACCATTACATTTTGCCCAGGTACACCAGGTCAATTAATACGAATCGTTTTCAGTTCTTATAATACAGAGAACCTAAGTGATGGAACTACGCTTTACGATTTTTTAGAAATCCATAATGGCCCTAGCATTGCATCGCCTCTACTTACTACCATGGCTACCGATTTTAATGCTCCCATTACCTTTGAATCTTCTGATGCTTCAGGATGCTTAACCTTTCATTTTGTCTCGGATGGTTCTTTACAACAAGCTGGTTGGGCAGGTGTTATTTCTTGCTTTTTACCTTGCGTGCCTCCTATTTCAAATGTAACAGCAACGGGATTTCCTGCTGCTCCAGCTCAAATTTGCCCAGGAACAAATGTTAGTTTTTCTGGCGCAGCATCAACACCTGGTGCAGGTTTTTCAATAGCAAATTATAGTTGGGATTTTGGAGATGGTTCTCCTTTAGGAACAGGTGCAAATGTAAATCACACCTACAACGATATTGGAATTTACTATGTAAACTTAACCGTTACAGATAATAATGGTTGTGTAAATAATAACTTAACGAAATACGAAATTAATATTTCTCCTCCTACCTTTTTTAATGGAACTGCTGCGGCCGACAACCAATTATGTTTAGGTGAAAGCACTACCATTACAGGCGTTCCAACACCACAAATTTTTCAAGAAGAACCTTTATCTTTTATTGCAGGTGAGTTGTATTTGCCCGATGGTGATAATGCTGGCTATAATGCACAAATTACTTATCAGGAATTTGCGCCTGGAGCAACTGTTACTAACATAAATCAAATATTAGATATTTGGGCTAATTTGGAACACACCTATTTAGGAGATTTAGCAATAGAAATAATTTGTCCTAATGGCTCAAGTGTTGGTTTGCATAACGCCGATCAAACTTTTGATGCCGCACAATCACAATCATTAGGAAATCCTATTGCAACAGATGGAACTGGTCCAGGAACAGGATTTAATTACAGCTGGCCAACAACTGGAGCAACTGTAACTCTTGCCAATGCAGCTGGAAATCCAAGACCAGCAGGCTCCTATTTAGCTGAAGAAGCATTCACTCCTCTACTCGGCTGTCCATTAAATGGTACATGGACATTATATATTTTAGATACCGAATTACAAGATGATGGTTACATCTTTAATTGGGGAATTAACTTCGATCCTTCTTTATATAATCTGCAAACACTTACTCCTGTTAACGTAACAACAGTTTGGACAGCCGACCCTTCAATCACAAATACAGCTGGAAACACCATTACAGTTCAGCCAACAACAACTGGAACTCACACCTATACTTTTACTGCAACAAATGATTATGGTTGTACTTTTGATACTACAATTACAATCAACGTAAATCCATTACCAGTTGCAAATGCTGGTACATCGGGGCAAACTTGCAGCGGAGTAAACTATAACCTAGGTGCGGCCGCAACAGCTGGAAACACTTATGCTTGGTTACCCGCAGCTAATTTAAGTTCTACAACAATTGCCAATCCAGTTTATAATCAAACTATTCCGGGTCCTGGTTCGGTAACAACAACTTATACGCTTACACAAACGATAACAGCAACAGGTTGTACAGATACATCTCAAGTAGTAGTTACTGTAAGTCCAACACCAACTATAACAGTTAACTCTCCAACTATTTGTGTTGGAACTACTACATTAACAGCAACAGGCGCAACTAATTATACTTGGAGTGCAGGGGCAACTTCAATTGCACCTTTTGGCGATCAAGCAACGGTAGCACCTGCAGCAACTGCACAATTTACTGTTACAGGCTCAATAGGTACTTGTACTGCAACAGCTGTATCAACAGTTACTGTAAATAATAATACACCTGCACCAACAACTGCCCCGCTTAACTATTGCCAAAATGTAACATCTACTCCTTTATCTGCAACACCAAGTGCAGGCGGTTTACTAAACTGGTACGGCACTAATGCAGCTGGAGGAACAGCCAGCGCAACTGCACCTACACCAAGTACAAGTACTGTTGGGCCAACCACTTATTACGTTTCTCAAAGCATTGGTGGGTGTGAAGGACCAAGATCTCCATTAGTTGTAACTATAAATTCATTGCCTCCAGCAACCGCAGCTAATACTGGAGCTTATTGTGCAGGTGCAACAATCAATTTAAGTTCGAGTGGTGGAACAGGGTATTCTTGGGCAGGTCCAAATACATACTCCAATGCAACACAAAATCCTACAATAACAAACTCAACAACTGCCATGACAGGTGTTTATACAGTTACCGTAACCGACGCTAATAACTGCGTTGCAACAGCTACAACAAGTGTAACCGTAAATCCATTACCTTCTCCCTCTGCAAATAATGATGGTCCGTATTGCGAAAACGCTACTATCAATTTAACATCTGGTGGCGGTGTAACTTATGCTTGGACTGGTCCTAATGCTTTTGTATATGGAACTCAAAATCCTAGCATTGCAACAGCAACATTAGCAATGGCTGGCAACTATATAGTTACTGTTACCGACGCAAATTCATGTGTGGCAACTGCTACCACCACTATTGTTGTAAATGCTCTGCCTGTTGCAACAGTTTCTAACACAGGACCATATTGTGCTAATCAAAACATCAATCTTAGTTGTAGTTTAGCGGGTGTCTCTTATTCATGGACAGGGCCTGATTTATATGCTTCAGCAACTCAAAATCCTAGTTTATTAAATTCTACCACTACTATGGCAGGTAACTATTTGTTAACGGTAACTGATGCAAACCTTTGTCAATCTTCTTATACAACAACAGTGGTTGTAAATCCTTTACCAGTTGTAACTATTGGAAGTAATTCACCAGTGTGCGAAAATGGAACAATTGATTTAACTTCAGGTGGTGGTACTTTATATTCTTGGTCGGGTCCTTTAGTTTTCTCTTCTAATTTACAAAACCCAAGTATTACAGGTGCAACCTTAGCTATGGCTGGCAATTATACTGTAACTGTAACAGATGCTAACAACTGCGTTAATGCAAATGTAACTACTGTAAGCGTAACACCTTTACCTGCTGCTCCAATTACAACTCCCGTTTTCTATTGTCAAAATGCATCTACAATACCATTAACTGCAACTGGTAGCGGAACATTAAATTGGTATGGAACAAATTCAATAGGCGGTGTTGCAAATCCTACTGCTCCTACTCCAGTTTCTATAACTGCTGGTTTAACAACTTATTATGTATCGCAAACGGTATCAAGTTGCGAAGGTCCAAGAGCACCTTTAGATGTCACAATAAATCCTTTACCAACAGCAATAATAAATCCAATTATAGGTGGTTGCGCTCCAATATGTAGAGATTTTTTCCTTAATTCTTCTTCTAATTTAATAAACTATACTTGGAATTTAGGAAATGGAATCTTTGTTGGAAACGATACTGTAACACAACATTGTTATAGCGACCCTGGAACCTATAACGTAAGTGTATTAATTACCGATAACAATGGTTGTTTTGACACAATGCATTTTAATAACTGGGTTGAAGTGTATGAGGTTCCAATTGCAGAGTTTACTTTTGGTCCAGACAAAATTAGTGTACTTGAACCAGAAATAAATTTTGTTGATCTTTCTGTAGGAAGTAATATTGTTTTTTATTCTTGGCAATTTGGCGATCCTCTATTAAGCACTTCTGGAGATGTTAATCCAACTTTCGCCTATACAGATGTTGGCGTGTATAATGTAACACATATTGTTATGAATGATAAAGGATGCAGAGATACTGTAATTCACCCAGTAACCATTCCGCAAGATTGGGCAATTTACGTTCCTAATGCATTTTCACCAAATGATGATGGCATCAATGATTACTTTCATCCTTCTGGAATTGGCTTAGATGAAAAAACATATAACCTTTGGATTTATGACCGTTGGGGAAATATGATTTTTTACACCAAGGATTGGAATACATTTTGGGATGGAAAAGTACAAGGACATAGTAATATTGTTCAAGAAGATACTTACATCTGGAAAATTAATGTAAAAAGTTTTAATGGTAAAAAGTTTTATGATACAGGTCATGTGCATTTAGTAAGATAATACAGAACATTAACAAAAAAATCCTCATCAAAAATTTGATGAGGATTTTTTATAAAATATAATTCCAATCTAAAAATGAACGCTATTAATAAAGAGCAATTACAACCAATTCCAGATAATTTAAGAATAACAGAAAACTTTGGTGAACTAATTATTGAATTTGATTGGAGCAGATTAACAGGAACTATTCTCCTTATCTTTTCATTCTTGTGGAATGGAATGATACTATTTATGACTACTAAAGTTCCAACTGAATTTTTGTTTGTGCTTACTTTTCCAATTGCCGTGGGCTTATTTCTATTTTATTATTCGCTTACCCTATTAAAAAACAAAACAGTTATTACTTGCACAAACGATGAACTTTCAATAAAATCAGGTCCATTACCAGTTTTAGGAAATAAAAAAATCGACAAAAACGACATTATCCAACTCTATTTTGCTGAAAATATTACAAGAAATAAAAATGGAACAGTTATTACTTATGATTTATACATGTTAGATGTAAACAATAGATCTAAAAGAATAATTAAGAACTTACCAAATACAGAAGCTGCTTCGTTCATTGAATCGAAAGTGGAGAAATTCTATAAAATAAAAAATGTAGAAGTTATTGGAGAGTATAGAAAATAATTTACATCATCCCTTTTAACTTCATAGTTAAATCAACTAAACGATTGCTATACCCCATTTCATTATCATACCAACCAATAATCTTTACAAGATTACCAACGATAGAAGTAAACTCAGCATCAAACACACATGAGTATTTATTACCAATTACATCCGTAGATACAATTGGGTCTTCGGTGTATTGTAATATTGATTTTAATTCATTTTCTGAAGCACGTTTAAACTCTGCATTAATTTCTTCGGCTGTTGGATAAGATTTCATAACACAAGTAATATCTGTTAATGAACCATCAGGCACCGGAACACGAATTCCTCCACCACCAATTTTACCTTCTAAATCAGGAAATATTTTTGTAATTGCTTTTGCTGCACCAGTTGATGTTGGCACTATACTCATTGCAGCTGCTCTTCCTCTTCTTAAATCTTTATGCGGGGCATCATGCAAACGCTGGTCGCCTGTGTAAGAGTGAACAGTGCTGATGTATGCATCTTCAATCCCCCATTTTTGCAAAACCTTAATCATAGGAGCTGCACAATTGGTTGTACACGATGCGTTAGAAACTATTAAATCGTTCTTATCAATAATATCATCATTAATTCCCATTACCACAGCCTTGGTGTTATCCTTAGGCGGGGCAGAAAGTATAACACGTTTCGCTCCTGCATCAATATGCTTTTGCGCGCTTTCCTTATCTAAAAATAATCCTGTTGATTCTATAACGATATCAATATTTAATTCCTTCCAAGGCAATGCAGCTGGGTCTTTCGACTTAAACACTTCAATTGTTTTCCCATTAATTACAATTCCTTTTTCGTTATAAGAAACATCTCCAGGAAAACCACGGTGCACCGAATCGTATTTTAATAAATGAGCAAGTGTTTTACTATCTGTTAAATCATTGATAGCAACAATATCTATTTCAGGATGATTAAAAGCAGCGCGTGTAAACACTCTACCAATTCGTCCAAAGCCATTAATGGCAACTCTTACTTTGCTCATGGTAATAAAATTATAATTCGAAACAATATACTTTTACAAATATCGTTATAAATGCAATATGAAAAATACTAAATTAATTTTTAGCTTCCTTATACTTTTTTTTGCATTAACTTTTAATGCATGTAAAAAAGACTCCAGCACAAATAAGGTACTTTCAACTTCTCAAACTAACGTAGCCAGTTTTTCTCAGTTAGAAGTTGGAAATTATTGGATATATCAAAGGTTTGATGTTGATAGTGCAGGAAATTCAACACCACTAAATAAATTTGATAGTTGTTTTATTAAAGGTGATACAATTATTAATAATTATATTTATTATAAAATGTTTAGACCTAACACTTACTCAACAAGCCTACCTTATTTAGTAAATTATCTAAGAGATTCATCAAGTTATATTATAGATTTTCATCATAATATCCAATTTTCCTCGAAAGATTTCAATTTAATCTTCAGGTCTGGTTATCAATTCTATTCTAATCCTTTGGACACTGTTAATTACTATGTTACAAAAATGGAAGAGATTAATCAGACTACTTCAACTCCTTCAGGTAGTTATGTAACTCTTGACGCAAGAACTACTTTTCAAGTATGGCCATCTTATTCTTCTGGAGGAAGTGTTAGATATATGCATTGCAAATATGCCAATAACGTTGGAATTGTAAAAGAATCATTACCCTTCTATTTAACTACTCAACTTCAAACAGAAAGGCGCTTAATAAGGTATCATTTAAACTAAAAAAATCTCAACAATCCACCACACCCTCAAACACATATTCAGCAGCGCCTTCTAACCAAATCTCGTTAAAGTGTGCTTCGTCTTTTTTATGATACTTTACTTTTAATTCTCCACCTGGAGTTACAATGTGGCAATGTGGGTGCTCTGGAAAATAATTTAATTTAGCTGCAACTAATGCAGAAGCCGTTACACCTGTGCCGCAAGAAAGGGTTTCATCCTCCACACCACGCTCGTATGTTCTAACGTGTAGATTCTCTCCTACTCGCTCAATAAAATTTACGTTTGTACCTTCTTTAGTAAAACGTTCATTGTACCTTACTTTTCTACCTTCTTCAAAAACGTTTATGTGTTTAATATCTGTAACCACTTTTACATAATGTGGTGAGCCGGTGTTTAAATAAAAATCGTCTCCAATTTTTTCTACGCCTTCTACATTATTCATTTTTAAACTAACAAAGTGTTTATGGATGTGAGCACTGTGCTTTCCATCAATAGCCATAAAGTGAGCTGTATCACCTACTATTCCTAAACGATGTGCAAAAGCACAAATGCATCTTCCACCATTACCACACATGGTACTTTCGTTGCCATCACTGTTATAATACACCATTTTAAAATCGTAATCTTTTAGGCTTTCTAATAACATTAATCCATCTGCACCAATACCAAATCTTCTATCACACAAGTGTTTTATTTGCGCCGTTGTTAAATGAATTTTTCCTTCTCTGTTATCGAAAAGAATAAAATCATTTCCTGTTCCTTGGTATTTATAAAATGGAATTATCATTTACGATTTAATAAACTCTTTTATGTCTTGAATAATTTTCTTTGCTAAATTATCTGCAGTAGTAAGCGATTCACTTTCCGAATAAATACGAATGATAGGCTCAGTGTTTGATTTACGTAGGTGAACCCACTCTTTATCAAATTCTATTTTAACACCATCAATTGTATTTACTGGTTGTTGTTTGTATTTGTTTTTTACTTTCTCTAAAATTTCATCTACATTAATTTCTGGAGTAAGCTCAATTTTATTTTTTGAAATATGATAATCAGGATAACTTGCTCTAAGCATTGAAACCGATTTACCGTACTTCGCTAAGTGCGTTAAAAATATTGCGATTCCAGCTAATGCATCTCTACCATAATGTAACTCAGGTAAAATAACTCCACCATTTCCTTCGCCACCAATAATTGCATTGGTTTCTTTCATTTTAGTTACCACATTCACTTCACCTACTGCTGCTGCACTGTAACTTCCTCCTGCTTTCTCCGTAACATCACGCAATGCACGAGTTGAAGAAAGATTAGAAACTGTGTTACCTCCTTTATTATGTTTTAAAACATAATCAGCAACTGCAACTAAAGTATATTCTTCGCCAAACATTTCTCCATCTTCGCACACTAATGCTAAACGATCAACATCTGGGTCAACAGAGATTCCAACATCAGCTTTATTTTTAGTAACTGCTTTTGATAAGTCTCTTAAATTTTCGGGTAATGGCTCTGGGTTGTGAGGAAAATCACCATTTGGCTCACAATACAAGTCTATAATATCTTTTACTCCTAATGCTTTTAATAATTGAGGTACTGCAATTCCACCAGTAGAATTAACTGCATCAACAGCAACTTTAAAGTTTCTTTCCTTAATTGCTTTTACATCAACATAAGGTAGTTTCAATATTTTTTCGATGTGCTCATCAAAAAAGTTTGTTGCTTCTTCGTATTTACCTAATGCTGTAACCTGTACAAATTCTATATCTCCGCTCTCAGCATAATTTAAAACTGCTTTTCCATCTGCATCATTAATAAACTCTCCCACTTCATTCAACAACTTCAATGCATTCCATTGTTTTGGATTATGACTTGCAGTTAAAATAATTCCGCCTTGAGCTTTATAATGAGGTACGGCCATTTCAACAGTTGGTGTTGTGGATAAACCTAAATCAACAACATCAATTCCAAGTCCGACCAAAGTTCCACAAACTAACTGGTTTACCATTGGACCCGATATACGAGCATCGCGGCCAATAACAACCTTTACTTTATTTTCTCCGTTACGTTTTAATAACCAATAACCATAAGCCGAAGCAAACTTTACAACATCTATTGGACTTAAGCCATCACCTGCTTTTCCGCCTATTGTTCCTCTAATTCCTGAGATCGATTTTATTAGTGTCAATTTGATATTTTTTAGGAGTACAAAGTTATGCTTTCTCGCTTGCGGTAATTGGGTATTTTCTGAACATATTAAGATACTTCTGTTTAAAACAAATGAGGAAAAAACAGAGAAAAATCGTATATTTGTGAAACAAACCTGACAAAATTACGTTTGGTATGTTAATTGGGAGTGTTTATCGAAAGATAACAGTGCAGAAGGATAGATTTTTAAAAGGAGGACACTATGGATGAACGCGATAACGAGTTCATGGAGTTGGTAGAGAAGTTTGAAAGGACAGTAAAAAATGACACTCCAGCGTTTTTCGATTCGGAAGAGCTGGAGGAAATTATAGAGCACTATTTTACCATTTTTAAGATGGACATGGTAAAAATAGCAATGGATAGAGCATTGGAACAATACCCTTACTCTGCCATTTTTAAGATATTTAAGGCTCAATACCTGTCAGGATTACACGAAACTACCGAAGCTCTTGCAATTTTAAATGAACTGGAACTAATAGAGCCTTCAAACTCTGAGATTTACACTACACGTGCGCTTATTTACAGTTAAATGGGCTTAAGTGAACAGGCAATCGAAAACTATAAAATCGCTTTAAAACACAGCGATGACCCTGCAGAGATATACATTGCAATGGGACAAGAGTTTTTGAACGAAGAAAAAGCAAACGATGCAATTTACTACTTCAAAAAAGCATTAAAGTTTAAGCAAGACAGCGATTTCTTATTAAACGAACTTGCACTTAGTTTTGATCTAGCTGATAAAAACGAAGAGGCAATTGATTTCTTTGAAAAATACATTGATGAAAGTCCTTACAGCTTTTATGCTTGGTTTAACTATGGTGTTTGCCTAAGTAAAAAACAAGAGTTCATAAAAGCCATTGAGGCTTACGATTATTGTATTGCCATTAAAGAAGATTTTTCATCGGCATACTTTAACAAAGGAAATGCATTGGCAAACTTAACTCGTTACGAGGAAGCTATTGATGTTTATCAAGAAACCTTTGCTTACGAAGATCCAGATCCAAGTGCGTATTTTTACATTGGTGAGTGTTTCGAGAACTTAGAAAACTTTGATAAAGCTTTATTAAATTATAACAAAGCAATTAAGCTCGACCCATCTTTTGGTGATGCTTGGTTAGCAATTGGAATTGTATTAGATGCGCAAAACAGATTAACCGAAGGAATTCATTACATTAAAAAAGCAATTGAGTTAAACGCTTTAAATCCAGAATATTGGTATGTATTTGCTGAAGTACAAAATAAACTAGGATTTCAAGACGAAGCTATCAATGCATTTTTAAAAGTAATTGAATTAGGCTACGACGATTTTGATATTTATTTAGACTACTCAAACGTACTTATTGAAAACGGTTATGAATTAGAAGCAATAAGCGTGTTAGAGCAAGGACTAAAATTGTTTCCGGATGCAGCTGAATTGCATTATAGAATGAGCGCGCAATTAATGATGCTAGGTAAAAAACAAGAATCATTAGTTTATCTACAAAACGCTTTGGTTTTAGATTACGAAAAACACAACGAATTATTTGATTACGTGCCGGAGATGAAAGACAATGCTGCGGTACTGCAAGTTATTAATACATACAAAAAACACTAGAAGAAGATGTACAATTTTGAATTAAGCCACATACCAGAAAGAACGGTAAAGAATAGAAAGAACGGAATTACCATGGTAATGGACAAAGGTTTAAGCACACGACAAGCTGAAGATATGCTTGAAGTATCTGGACACAATATTGATTTCGTAAAATTTGGATTTGGAACTTCATTGGTTACACCCAACTTAAAAGAGAAAATTAAATTATACAAAGAAGCGAACATTAAAGTTTATTTAGGTGGCACTTTGTTAGAAGCATTTGTTGTACGCAACAAATTTGATGATTATCAGAAACTATTAGATAAATTTAAAATTGATGCTGCAGAGGTTTCGGATGGTTCTATTGAAATGAACCATGATGATAAATGCGGTTACATTAGCAAGCTTGCAAAAAACTTTACAGTTTTATCAGAAGTAGGTTCAAAAGAAGAAGGAATTATTATTCACCCAAACAAATGGGTTAAGATGATGAATGCTGAATTACAAGCTGGTTCGTTCAAAGTAATTGCTGAAGCTCGTGAAAGTGGTACGGTAGGTATTTTTCACCGTAATGGTAGCACGCATGTAATGTTGGTAAACAAAATTACAAGTAAAGTTCCTGTAGAAAATATTATTTGGGAAACCCCACAAAAGCACAACAAGTATATTTTATTAAATTGTTTGGTGCTAATGTAAATGTTGGTAATATTGCTCCTGATGATGTTATTCCATTAGAAACATTACGTTTAGGATTAAGAGGAGATACTTTCTTCCACTTTTTACCTGAAGCAATGCAGGCGCAGCCTTAATAATTAGTGCTTTTTCCAAAGCATCACAAAATCATTCATAAAGTAGTTGTTGCCGATGTCGAAGTCGGCAACTTCGTTTATGGTAAAGCCTTGTTTAAAATAAAAATTAACTGATTTATAATTTTGGCGATTCACCGTTAATTTAATGCTTTCAGGTTGATTCATGATTTTTAAAGTCTCTTGAAACACTTTAGTACCAATACCTTTAGCTTGTTCATTGTTGAGAATGTAAAACTTGTGAATCCAGTAGTTTTTATTGTCGTCACTACTTAAAGAAATGAATCCCAACTTTTTATTTGTTCCCTCCTCTTCAATTAAATAAAAGCGATGACCTTTTTGTGCGGTTTGTTCGAGCAAACTTTCTTTGTTATAAATTTTAGCCAGCATGTATTCTACCTGCTCCGTTCCAATAATAGGAACATAATGTTTGTGCCAAATCTCTTTTGCCAGTTCGGCAATAAGAGTAAAATCTGTAGGACTTGCTAAAACTAATTTAATTTCCATGCTCAAAGTTAACTATATTTGCAGAAGAATAAATGTGTTGTGGCCGATTTAAAGAATCATATTAATATAGTAAACCGAAGAGCTTCGTTTGAATATTCTTTCATTGAAAAGTATGTTGCTGGACTTCAATTAACCGGAACAGAGATTAAGTCTATTCGTGCAGGTAAAGCAAACATTACCGATGGTTATTGTTTATTTATTAAAAATGAGCTTTGGGTAAAAAACATGCACATTACTGAATACGAACAAGGAACCTACAATAATCACGCACCCAATCGTGATAGGAAATTGTTGTTGAATAAAATGGAGATTAACAAACTTCAGAAAAAACTTAAAGATCAAGGATTAACCATTATCCCTATTCGTATGTTTATTTCAGAAGGTGGTTATGCAAAACTTGAAATTGCCTTAGCAAAAGGTAAAAAACTATTCGATAAACGCGACGATATTAAAACTAGGGATATCCAAAGAGAAACAGCTAGAAGGATTAAGTAATTACGAATTCTTACCTAAACCTTTAGAATTACGAATTTTCTTACGAATATACGAATACTACGAATTGGCACGAATGAAAAGCAGGACAATTCGATTAAAGTATTCGTACAATTCGCAACATTAGTATATTCGTAGAGATTAGTAATCATTAGTATATTCGTACAGATTAGTAATCATTAGTATATTCGTACGGATTTGTAATCATAATCATATAAATCGTTAAACAAAACGCATACACTTGTATATTTAATTATCGTTAAAAATGATTGATTTAGTTAAGGTAGCGCTATACTAAGCTTATTAATATTATTTTAGCATCCTAAATTTTTAACTAAACACAATATGATAAAATCAACAAAACTTACTGCAATGGCTTTATTTGCTGCTGCTAGTATTTTTACAACAAATGTAAATGCACAATTAAAAACTCCGGCTCCTAGTCCGGCACAAACGGTTAAGCAAGCTTTTGCTTTATCTGAAATCACAATTGATTACTCAAGACCAAGTGTAAAAGGTAGAACCATTTTTGGTGATGTTGTTCCTTTTGGAAAAGTATGGCGTACTGGTGCAAATGGAAGTACAAAAATTACTTTTGGTGAAGATGTAAAAGTAGAAGGTAATGATGTAAAAGCTGGTACTTATGCTATCTACAGCGTTCCTGATAAAGACATGTGGGAAATCATGTTGTACAAAGATTTAACAATGGGTGGAGATGTATCTTCTTACAAAAAGGAAGATGAAGTTTTACGTTTTAAAGTTAAGTCAAGTGCTTTAGCTTCTAATGTTGAAACATTCACTATTAACGTTGCTGATGTTACTTCAAGCAAAGCAAACATCGAAATACAATGGGAAAAAACACGTGTTGCTTTTTCAGTAGTTGCTGATATCGATACTAAAATCATGAAGAACATCGAGAACTCTGTAATTAAGGATAACAAACCATATTTCTCTGCTGCAAGTTATTATTATGAGAACGACAAAGACATGAAATTAGCTTTGGAGTGGGCTGATAAAGCAGTAGCTGCAAATCCAAAAGCATATTGGGTTGTTTTATTAAAAGCTAAAATTCAAGTTAAATTAAAGGACAATAAAGGTGCAAATGCTACAGCTACACAAGCCTTAACTTTAGCTAAAGAAGACCAAGACGATGCTTATGTTAAAATGGCTGAAAAAATTATTGCTGAAACAAAAGGAAAATAATTTTTGATTTATTATATTATTAAAAACGCCCCGAGTTCTCGGGGCGTTTTTTTATGCTTTATTCTTTATCAGCCTCTTTATCAAATGAAAGCAATTTAAACAAGTATGAAAATAGAACAACCATTCCACAACCCAATACATTTAGCCACAAAAGGCTGATAAATCAAAGTACCAAGCGGTAGCAACAAATACTTCAGCAATAATAGCTGCATAAAATGCTGTTACCTTTTACATTCTTAGATAGAATGCCACTAAGAAAATCCCTAAAATAGTTCCGTAAAAAGAGAGCCAAAGATATTAACGGCTTCAATTAAATTACCAATTTTACCTGCATACAAAGCAACTACCAAACAAAATAAGCCCCCAAATCACAGTTGTAAAACGAGAAATATACAAATCTCTTTTTTTATCGCTTTCTTCTTTTTTAAATAAACGTTTGTAAAAATCAATTACGGTTGTTGATGCCAAGGAATTTAAACCACTGGCTGTTGAACCCATGGATGCTAAAAAGATAATGGCTATCAATAAACCAACTAATCCCGTTGGCAGGTATTGCATTACAAAAGAAAGAAACACATAATTAGTATCGTTTAAATCAGCCTTTGGATTGTTTTTCTTCATCAAGGCAATAGCGTCCTTTCGTATTGTTTCCGAACGCATATTGGCCAATGCTAACTCTTTTCCTGCAAAGAAAATTCCTTCTTCATCATTCTTATGCTCTGCATCAACTAAATCAGTTACTAATTTGCGTTTGTGTACTTGTTCCTTTTCGTAATTTAATTCTAATGCTTTGTAATCATTTTTGTAAGCGCTGGTTTCAATTGCATTTACTTCTACCTTATTAAAAAACATGGGTGGAGTATGATACTGATAAAAAGCAAATACCAATGTTCCGATTAGTAGAATAAAGAACTGCATCGGTATTTTAAGGAGTCCGTTCATTACTAAACCCAATCTACTTTGAGTAATCGATTTACCTGTAAGATAGCGCCCTACTTGAGATTGGTCTGTACCGAAATAAGAAAGCTGCAAAAAGAAACCGCCAATAATACCTGACCAAATATTGTATCTATTTTGCAAATCAAAAGTAGTATCGATTGCATTTAGTTTTCCCATTTTACCTGCAATGTGCAAAGCGTCGGTAAAACCAACATTGGCAGGCATTAAGTGGACAACCATATAAGCTGCCATAAACAAACCAATAAATATAATTCCCATTTGCAACATTTGAGTATAGGAAACTGCCTTTGCCCCGCCGTAAACTGTATATAGAATTACAAGTCCACCCATTAAAAAAGTAGTGTAAGTTATATTTATATTTAAAATGGTAGATAGTACAATAGCAGGTGCATAAATAGTTATACCTGTTGAAATGCCCCGCTGCAATAAAAACAAAAATGCCGTTAAGGTTCTGGTTTTGTTATCGAAACGTTTTTCTAGATACTCGTATGCAGTATAAACATTCAGTTTATGAAAAATGGGAATGAAGGTGGTACACAAAACAATCATTGCCAAAGGCAAACCAAAATAAAATTGTACAAAGCGCAAACCATCTGTATAACCTTGCCCCGGTGCCGAAAGAAATGTAATTGCACTTGCCTGTGTTGCCATTACCGATAGCCCAACATGGTACCAAGGTAATTGCCTGTCAGCTAACAAATAGGTTTTTATATTTTTTGTATTACGACTTTTCCAAACTCCGTATAAAATTATGGAGAATAGTGTAAGACATAATACTAACCAATCTATTCCGCTCATTTTTTAAAGTTTTCGGTAAAAAAGTATAGACCTACAATAACTGCAACTAATACAATTACAACCAATGCGTACACATTTCGCCAACTACCTAATATGGGTGATTTTTCTTCTTCCATTATTTATTTTGCGGAATGCTAATTAAATTGGTAAACAACCTGTATGCGCCAGGGACACCTGCAGGAAGCTCTCTAAAAAATGCTAGACCAGTGTAGACAAAATTTCCTTTTCCGTGCTTAGCAACAATTAAACTGCCATCGCTTGGCTTTTCATCTTTGTCGTTCATCTCGAAAATAGTTTCGTAATTTTTGTCTAATTCAGTTGCGAAATAAATTCCGCGCTCCTGAATCCATCCTTTAAAATCATATTCGGAAATTAAATTTGGAAAATTTAAAACTGAATGTTTTTTATTAATAATCTTCACATCAGCATTTTCATCAGTAACCCTGTTTCTTGAAACGGTAAAAGGATAAGGTCCAATTTTAGCAACAACAGGCCCTACTCTACTATTGGTATTGTATTGAACAACCAAGTTACCGCCATTTTTAACGTAATCCATTAATTTAGTATAATATATTTGCAGGCGCTCGTTTGTATTATGTGCGCGAATGCCTGTAACAATTGCCTCGTATTTAGAAAGATCGGCTGTGGCAAGCATTTCATCTGTTAAAGTAGTTACATTATATCCAATTTGTTTAAGGCAAGTTTCAACTTCATCGCCTGCACCTGGAATGTATGCAATATTGTTGTTTGATTTTTTTAAATCGAGTTTAACCAATTTAGTTGTTGCATCCGATAAAACAAACTGATAAGGAATGTGATCATATTCGATACGCTGAATGCTCTTATCATAACTTTGTCCATCTATTTCTATACGTGCCTTTAATGTAGAACTTAAAAACTCAGCCTTCGTTTTAATTTTAAATTCAATTATTTTTTCACTGCCTTTTTTATCTAATTTAAATTAATGAATCCTTCATAATTACTTCCCAGTTTTGCCCACTTTGAGAAGTAGGAAGGCTAAAAAAAACTGTCCCACTAACATTATCAGCATTGGCCTTAACTCTTAACTGAATTGTCTTTTCTTTATCATCTGAAAACACATATACTTTCTCTGCAATATTAATGGTTGCAGGAGGCAAAACTTCAAACGGACGATACACTTTTCCTCTAACTGGTCAGTAAATTTATATACCAAAGGACGTTTTACTTTAAAATCTAAATCGCCTATTGTAATATCAAAAGTAGCTTGTGTTGCAGAAACGTTATCTGGTATTCCTCTTAGCAGTTGGTCGTTTACAGTATATAAACCCGTTGTGTGTTCTGCACTTAACCAATATGGATTGGAGAAAGAAAGATCTTTATTTAAAACAAGTTTATGCCTAAAGGTATATAGCTCGTTTTGTTTTAGTGTTAATGCAGTGGTTGAATCATCCTGCAAAAAGGAAACTGAGTTTAATTTAATGATGGTGTTATTCTTAGAAACAACTTGAGTAGTAATTAAACTTTCTTTCCCAGGAATACCAATGTAATCTGTAGCATAGGCTTCGCCCCAAAAGCCTGAGCAAACTAAAATAAGCGTTTCTAGCTCTTTCAACTTTTGTTTTTGCCAATACATTACTTCTGTATTGGACGAATTAAGTTTCAGCAATTCTTTATACACAGCACTTAAACTTGCAACTGAATTTTGTGGTGCTGAAACATCGTATTTAGCAATACAATCAGCAATCATTTTATCAAACTTAGCTGTTTCTTTAAAACGTTTCCAGGTGTTATCAATGTTTTCAAACACATCCATTTTACATGAATCACCTTTCAAAGACTTAAAATACTCAATTGAACTTCCTCTACCCTTTGAAGAGCCAAAACCTTGACTCTTATGCATAGAGCGGCTATCAGCAGCAATTTCTCCATAATATTTACCTAGTAAGGGATTAAAAACACCAACGTCAATTTTAATTTGATTTTCTGCTGTAGTATTTGTTCCACCAAAATTAAAGGTGTTCCAAAATAAACGTTTTGTTTTCCAAACTTGTACATACTTTAATTGTTCAGGAAACTTAGTTGGATCGGCTGCAGCATCAAAAGCCAATTCAGCTAACATTGCCGAAGCAGTGTGATGCCCATGTCCACCTTCACCTGTAGTTGGGAAACGACAAATAATTACATCTGGTTTAAACTTACGAATTGTCCACACAACATCGGCTAGTATGCTATCCTTGTTCCAAATAGAAAATGTTTCTTCCGGATTTTTAGAATAACCAAAATCATTTGCTCGTGTAAAAAATTGTTCTGCCCCGTCGGTTCTGCGCGCAGCTAGTAATTCGTTTGTTCTTATTAAACCTAATAGTTCGCTTTGTTCCTTGCCAATTAAGTTTTGTCCGCCATCACCTCTTGTTAACGATAAGTATGCAGTACGAAACTTTTTTTCGTTTGCTAAATAAGCAAGTAAACGCGTGTTCTCATCATCGGGATGGGCTGCAATGTAAAGCACAGAGCCAATAGTATTTAACTTTTTTAATCCATGTAAAATTTCAGCCGAATTAAGTTGCGGAGATGTTTGTGCCTTTGAAAAAGTAAAAGATAGAAACCCCAATAAAACCAATATATATCTTATCTGCATAAATCAAATTTAAAAATTTGAATATAGACAAAATACTAATTTGCAAAAGTTAAAATGATAGAAAGTGATAAATAAATGTTAAGGGAATAAGTCTTGAATCAAGCTAGAATTAAACAACTCGTTAATTAGCCACCTCAATATCTCGCCAATTCAACAACTCATTAATTATCCAACCTCACGATATTCGTAACCCCATTCACTTTCTTCAATTTGTTAATCAATTGCGTTAAGTGTTCGGTGCTGTGCACGTAAACCATTATCGTTCCTTCAAAAATTCCATTATCGGTATCAAAGCTAATCGAACGCATGTTAACGTTGTACTGCGTAGAAATTACTTTAGTAATGTTATTTACCAAACCTAATTCATCTGTACCTGTAATTTTAATACCAGCTAAGAATGCGATTAGATGCTGACTATTCCATTTTGCTTTAACCACACGGTAAGCGTAGTTGGAAAGTAATTGAATAGCATTAGGACAATTTACACGATGTATTTTAATTCCTTCACCCACAGTAATAAAACCAAACACATCATCACCCGGAATTGGATTACAGCAAGGAGAAAGATTATAATCTAACTTCTGCATATCATCACCAATAACTAAATGGTCAGCTTTACCTCTAGTATCTGCAACTAATTGTTCTAAGGTATGTGATATAGTTGGCTCAGGTTTTTTAGCAGCAAACTTTTCTGGATGAGCTTTAAAACTAGCGAAGTCTTTTATGTCTTTTAACTCAATTGCATCTTTAGCTACACGATAAAACAATTCTTGAGAGCTGGGCAATTTTAAGAAATTAGCAAAGTCTTGAATGTTTTGAATTGTGAATTCTATTTTTTGTTTGGTGAATTTACGTTCTAAAATTTCTCTTCCTTCATCTGCAATTTTACGATGCGATTCTTTTAAAGCTAATTTAATTTTAGATTTAGCCTTTGCCGTAGTTACATAGCTAATCCAATCTTCTTTAGGCGTTTGTTTGGTTGAAGTTAAAATCTCTACTTGGTCACCGCCTTTAAGCGTGTAACTTAATGGTACCAGCTTATGATTTACTTTAGCCCCGATGCAATGTGAACCTACTTTTGAATGTATCTCAAATGCAAAATCCAAAGCCGTTGAACCAAAAGGTAATGTGCGCATTTCTCCTGATGGAGTAAACACAAATATTTCTTCAGCAAATAAATTTAATTTAAAATCATCAATAAAGTCCATTGCATTCTCTTCCGGACTTTCTAATAACTCTCTAATCTTCTTTAACCAATCTTCTAATTGCCCTTCTCTATCTGGTGTTGCGCCTTTGTATTTCCAATGTGCAGCGTAACCCATTTCAGCAATGTCATCCATACGAGTGGTACGAATTTGCACTTCTACCCACTTGCCATCAGGTCCCATTACAGTTGTGTGTAATGATTCGTAACCATTTGCTTTAGGCGTAGAAACCCAGTCGCGTAAACGTTCTGGACTTGGATGATAAAAATCGGTGATGATAGAATATACCCTCCAGCAATCTGTTTTTTCTAATTCAAGTGGAGTATCAATGATGATACGAATTGCAAAGAGGTCGTATATTTCTCCAAACTCAACGCCTTTGTTTTTTATTTTATTGTAAATCGAATAAATCGATTTTGGCCTTCCGTATATTTTTGCTTTAAAACCTTGTTCCGTTAAAATCTCTTTTATCGGTTCAATAAATTTTTGAATAAATATTTTTCTTTCTGGCTCACTTTCTTTTAGTTTAAGGACAATATCATCAAACATTTCTGTATTGGTGTATTTTAATCCTAAATCTTCTAATTCAGATTTGATAGAATTTAATCCTAAACGATGTGCAAGCGGGGCATATAAATAAAGCGTTTCAGAAGCGATTTTCATTTGTTTGTCGCGCTTCATACTTTCGAGCGTACGCATATTATGCAAACGATCTGCAAGTTTAATAAGGATTACGCGCACATCATCAGATAGTGTGAGCATCATCTTACGGAAGTTCTCTGCTTGTAAAGAAGAGGTTTGATCAAATACTCCAGATATTTTAGTTAAGCCATCAATAATTTTAGCAACCTTCTCACCAAACATTCCTTGAATATCATCCAAGGTAATATCAGTATCTTCAACAGTATCGTGTAATAATGCGCAAACAATAGAAGTTGTTCCCAAGCCAATTTCTTCTGCACAAATTTGAGCAACAGCAATGGGATGATAAATATAAGGTTCGCCCGATTTACGACGCATTTCTTTATGGGCATCAACCGAAACCTCAAATGCTTTACGTATTTGTTCCTTATCTCCCTTTTGTAACCTACGTTTGCAAGCTTTTAGTAAGTTTTTGTATCTATTAAGAATCTCTTTCTTTTCTGCTTCTAAATCTATCTCTGCCATAAATCCTTCTATTTAATGTTCTAAAGTAATAATTATACTTTAAAACGAAAAGTAAATGATTAAAAATAGAGCACTTTCGTTCCAATAAATTAGTTTATTTTCGTCCAAATTTAAACATAAGATCATGAAAATAATGAGAAAAATTTTAATCGGAATTGTTGTCTTACTAAGTATAATAATGCTTGCGAACATCTTTTTACCTGGAACCGTTGTAGTAAAAAGAAGCAGAGTAATGCCTATTTCTAAGGAAAGTGCCTACGAAAAACATTGCTGTTTTACAAAACTGGAAAAATTGGATGACTTGGGCTAAATTAGATCCCAATGCAGCCTACACTTATTCTAGTGAACCAGCAAACAAGGTTGGAGATTTTTACACTTGGAAGGGTAATAAAGATATGGGTGAAGGTAAAATGACTATAAAAGAAATTTCCGGAACCGACTCTATTAGATTTGAAATAGATTTTGCAGGACAAGGCATTAGTCCGGTTATATTTAATATAGCTTCAAAAGGTGATTCAACTGAAGTTACTTGGACAATGAAATTTTATTTTCCATTTTATGCTCGTTTTATGGGCTTTATGATGGATGGTGTAATGGGCAAAGATTTTGAAGAAGGCTTAGCTGGAATTGAAAAAATTGGATTAGCACAACCTACTGGAGCTGTTAAATCTGAATACAGCGTTGAAGATTCAAAACCAATGATGTGTTTAACTATGCTAGATTCTTGTACTGTTGACCCAAAAATTATTGGAGACAAATACAATAGCATGTTTGGACAATTAGATGCTGAAATGAAAGCTCAAAAATTATCACAAGCAGGAGCACCTTTCGCGGTAACAATTAAATATGATATGAATAACAACTTCATGGTCTTTTCACCAGGTATTCCTGTTAGTGCTGAAGTTAAAGATGTAAAAAATAAAAAAATAAAATTCGCTAAGTACGATGCTCAAAAATGTTTAGTTTATAATTATTACGGTGATTATTCAACAATGCAAGCTTCTTATGAATCAATGTACAAGCACATTGGAGAAAATAAAATGGAAGTTGCTGGATATAGCTGGGAAGAATACATTACTGACCCAATGGTGGAAAAAGATACTGCTAAATGGTTAACTAAAATTTATATTCCAATTAAGTAATAGTAAATCACTTCTCGATACGTTTTAAGTGGATAATATAATTTAAAACTTTACATCCACTTAAAACACTCGAAGTGGATTGGAAAGAAAAGCATCGATACACCCAAAATAAAAAAAGCCCTCTCAATTTCTTGAGAGGGCTTTTTTATGATACTGAGCTATTTCTTAGTTCTCAATAATGATTACTAAGTATTTTGAAGCTCCCCAGAAATCTTCTGTGTTTGTAATTTCAATTTTCTCAACTGGCTTCTCTCCAACAATTTTATAAGAATTGCTAGGGTGAACAGTTACAATCTTCGCTTTTTTAGCGCCAATTGTAATTGAATTTGTAGTAGATGCATCAATCTTTGTAAAGTAGTCTTTATTAAAATCGCTCTTTAATGAAGTAGATTTACCAATTCCAATAAAACCACCCTCTTTAGTAATAACACCCTTTTCTTTTAATTCTTTTGAAGTACCAATTGCATAATAAGCAGTATTTAACTTCTCTGTTTTAACCTCTGTTTCTTGAGCTAACTCTTCGTAATTCATATTTAAGTTGCTTAACTCAATATGCAATTGTTCGATTGTGTTTTTTAAATCAGTAATTTCTAAGTCTTTCTCAGTTAATTGAGCCTCTAAGTTTGCAAGCATTTGCTCTAAACCAGAAATCTTAGTATTAGCATTCTTTAATTTTTTGTTTAATGAATTGATACGTGCCTTGTTCTTACCCATTAAATCGTAAATAGCTTGGATGTCTTCTTTAATTTGTTCTTCCTTGCTTTTTACATCTCCAGAGCTCGCACTTGCAGTAACAATTTTTTCTTTCTCCTTAATCTCATTTAAGTTTGATTGAATTTCGTTGAATGAATTAACGAACTCTTGCAATGCAGCTTCTTTCTCAGAAACTTGTCCCTGTAGTTCTCCGTTTAATCCAGCTAAACTATCAGCTAAAGGATTTGCTTCTTTTTCGGAACCGTTTCCGCAAGAAGTGAATAATGTACTAGCAGCTATAACCGCTATAATTAAAAATGATTTAAACATTTTCATAGTTGATTCTTTTTATTATTTGCTTTTTATTAAAGGACAAAAGTAGTGTATTAAACTGTAATAATAAATGTTCCTTAACATTTTTTACAGTCAAAATTTATTAATTAAAATATTGATTAACAACTAATTACAACACTCTAATTAAATTGCAATTTAGATTTCTGTTATCTTATGGTGCCCTATGCTTAATTTTCTTTGTTTCAAATTGTAATTATCGCCCAAAGCCATAACGTGAACAACCAAGTTCTCAATCGAAACTGGTTCACCCATTTCAACATCAGCCATATTGGTGTGACGCATTTGGGTAGCATCAACTAACATAACCAATCCTGAACCAATTGCTTCCATATCGTTACCATTGGTAATTAATAATCCAGTATCTTCTCCTAAGCCAATACCCAAATTAATTGGGTTACTTGCACACGCATACATTAAACGACCAATTCGTCCGCGTTGTACAAAGTGCGTATCAATAATTACATTATTAATAAAACCTAAGCCTCCTGTAATTTTAACTTCACCTTTTGATAAAGCACCAGTGCTACTTCCTTGGTAAATCATGTTGTTTGAGCTTGCAGCAGCACCTGCCGAAGTTCCAGAAATAATAAAATCTTCATTTTCGTATTTCTCTAATAATAAATGGTGAAAGTTAGTTCCTCCAAAAATAGATGTTAAACGTAATTGATCTCCACCAGTAAACATTACTACATCCGCTTTTTGTAAACGCTCAATGTTTTCTGGAGCATTTGCTTCTTCGCGTGTTTTAATATTAAGTACACCTACATTCATAACATTTAACTGTGCAAATGCTTTTATGTACTCCTCGCCTACTTCCTCTGGAATGCTTGATGCAGTAGTAATAATTTCGAACTTAGAGGCTGTATTATGTTTTGATTCGGTAGTAATTCTTTTTAAAATTCCTTTCTCAAAAAATTTTAAATTTCTTTGCAAATCATCTGGGCTTTCAGAAAAACTTCCTCTATCAACCGATCCACCAATGATTACTAATTTACCTTTTGGACTTCCCATCTTTACAATTTTATATAACAAAAATAACTTTATAGATACAATTAAAACTCCTTTTCTCTTCAACTTATCACTTTATTTTAAACAGCTTTTTGTTTATTTAAAAAACAAGTCCTATCTTGAACAAAATCTCCACGAATATGAAAATTATTGAAATAAAGACTTTGCGCGGACCTAACTACTGGTCGAACTACAGAAAGAAATTAATAGTAATGAAGTTAGATTTGGAAACGCTAGAAGAGCAGCCAACTAACTTAATTGAGGGCTTTTCGGAGCGTTTAGAATATATGTTTCCGTCTATGAGAAAACATCGTTGCTCAAAAGATCACGCTGGTGGTTTTTTTGAACGTGTGAAAGAAGGAACTTGGATGGGGCATGTTATAGAACATATTGCCTTAGAAATACAATCACTTGCTGGTATGGAATGTGGCTTTGGTCGCACCAGAGGAACAGGAACAAAAGGAATGTATAATGTTGTTTTTTCCTACATGGAAGAAGCAGTTGGTGTATTTGCAGCAAAAGCTTCAGTAAAAATTGCAGAATCATTAATTGATGGGAGTTTTTACGACTTAGATGCAGATATTATTACCATGCGTAAAATGCGTGAGAGCGAGCGTTTAGGGCCAAGCACTGGAAGTATTGTAGATGAAGCCGTTGCTCGTGATATTCCTTATATTCGTTTAAACGGACAATCATTAGTGCAACTAGGTTACGGAAAAAATCAAGTTCGTTTTAGAGCTACTATGACAGATAGAACAAGCTCTATCGCTGTTGATTTGGCAAGTAATAAAGATGAAACAAAACGTATGTTGCAAGATGCTGCCATTCCTGTTGCTAAAGGAATGTGCATTGCCTACGAATCGGAAGTAGAAACCGTAATTGAGAAAGTTGGCTTTCCTTTAGTGTTTAAACCATTGGATGGTAATCACGGAAAAGGCGCATCTATCAACGTTAAAACAAAAGAAGAAGCTTATGCGGCATTTGAGCATGCTAAAAAATATTCGCGTAAAATTATTGTAGAGAAATTTATTACTGGATATGATTTTAGAATTTTAGTAATTAATAATCGTTTTATTGCAGCAGCATTGCGTGAGCCTGCACACGTTATTGGCGATGGAAAAACTACTATTAAAGAATTAATTGAAATAGAAAACAAAGATCCACGCCGTGGTTACGGACATGAGAATGTATTAACCGAAATTAGCATCGATCGTGAAACTGAAGAGCAATTAACCAAACATGGTTATACACTTGAAACTGTTTTAAAGAAAGATGAAAAATGTTATTTAAAAGGAACAGCTAATTTAAGTACAGGCGGAACATCAACTGATATAACCGACATTGTTCATCCACATAATATTTTTATATGTGAACGTATATCACGTGTTATTGGTTTAGATATTTGTGGTATTGATATTATGGCAACTAACCTAAGTGAGCCACTTGAAGTAACAGGTGGTGTGGTGTTAGAAGTAAATGCTGCTCCAGGTTTCCGTATGCACTTAGCACCAGCTAATGGTTTGCCGCGTAACGTTGCTGCACCTGTAATTGATATGTTGTATCCTCCAGGGAAATCTTGCAGGATTCCGATTATAGCTGTTACAGGTACTAATGGAAAAACTACAACTACTCGTTTAATTGCACATATTGTAAAAAATAATGGTTTCCGAGTTGGCTTTACAACATCGGATGGAATTTATGTACAAAATTCTATGCTTACCAAAGGTGATACAACAGGTCCTGTAAGTGCTGAGTTTATTTTAAAGGATCCAACTGTTGAATTTGCTGTATTAGAAACTGCGCGTGGTGGAATTTTGCGTTCGGGCTTAGGCTTTGGTAAATGTGATGTTGCAGTGGTTACTAATATTCAGGAAGACCACATGGGACTTTCTGATATTAATACTTTAAAAGACATGGCCAACGTTAAAGGCGTTGTAGCTCGTGCAGTTAAACGTGATGGTTATGTGGTACTAAATGCAGATAACGAACACACGGTTTCTATTGCAAAAACAGTTGATTGTAAAATTGCTTATTTTAGTATGGATGAGCATAACCCAGTTATTGTTGAACATTGCAAATCAGGTGGTATTGCCGCTATTTATGAAAATGGATTCATCACCATTAAAAAAGGTGATTGGAAATTTAGAGTGGAAAAAGCATCGCATGTGCCTTTAACTTTTGGTGGTAAAGTAACCTTTATGATTTACAATGTGCTTGCTGCAACGCTTGCAACTTATGTATATGGTTTTACTATTGAAGATATTAAATTAAACTTAAACACGTTCATTCCTTCTGCAGTGCAAACTCCAGGACGAATGAATATTTTTGATTTTAAAGAATACAAAGTACTAATTGATTTTGCTCACAATGCAGATGGTTTTAGAGGAATAAAAGAATTTTTATCTACCATCGAATCGCCTTACAAAATAGGAATCATAACAGGTACAGGCGACCGACGTGATGATGACATACGTGATATGGGAAGAATATCAGCGCAAATGTTTGACCACATCATCATACGCCAAGATAAATTTTTAAGAGGCCGTTTAGCAGAAGACATCGTGAAATTATTAGTTGAAGGTATAAACGAAGTAAACCCAAAACAATCTTACGAATACATTCCTAAAGAAGTTGAAGCTTTACGCCATGCCTTAGACATTGCTAAACCAGGCACATTTATTACTGCCTTGAGTGATGTAATTGATAATGCTATTGATGTAGTGCAATCGTATTTGGATAAGGAGAGGGCTTAAGATATTTTAATAAAATAAGATTAAAATGACTTATATTTACTTTAAATATCCGACACCTTATGGCGGCAAGCCACCCAAATTTGGGTGTATACCCGCCACTTTATGGCGGGTATATACAAGTTAGCGTTCATTGGAAGAACCAAAACGACACAGAAAAACAGAAATAAAACGATAAATTAAAATGAGTATTAACAATTAAAAACAAAGCAAATATGAAACAAAAAAAAATCAAGTTAAGTGTTTTACTGTTAAGCATTGGCATATCAGTACAGGCACAACAAGCAACCACCACCACAGGTGGTGATGCTTCGGGCAGCGGAGGAACCGTAGCTTACAGCGTAGGACAAGTAGTTTACACTACAAATACGGATGCTTCTGGTACAGTAAGCCAAGGCGTACAACAAGCCTACGAAATTTTTACGGTAGGAATTAAAGAAACTGAATTGAATATTTCACTTTCGGTTTACCCTAATCCTACTGCGGATAATTTAACCTTGCAAATACAAGATTACAACAACGAAAAGTTGTCGTATCAGCTATTTGATATGCAAGGAAAACAGTTAAGCAACGGACAAATAGTAGCACAGCAAACACAAATAAACATGAATAGTTTGCCAACAGCTACTTACTTTGTAAACGTTGTAAACCAAGAAAATAAAAAAGTTCAATCATTCAAAATCATCAAAAACTAAGAAATCATGAAAAAGATAATTACAATATGTGCAGTATTATTAATGACTGCGAGCGTGTTCGCTCAAGCACCTGAAAAAATGAGCTATCAAGCAGTGGTACGTGACGGAAGTAATGCTTTGGTTTCCTCTACAGCCGTAGGAATGCAAATTAGCATTTTGCAAGGTACTTCTTCAGGAACAGCTATATATGTAGAAACCCAAACTCCAACATCTAACGCTAATGGTTTGGTAAGTTTAGAGATTGGTTCGGGAACGGTTGTAAGTGGAGACTTTACTACTATTGATTGGGCAAACGGACCTTATTTCATCAAAACCGAAACGGACCCAACTGGTGGTACTTCTTACACCATAACCGGCACAAGCCAGTTATTAAGTGTGCCTTACGCTTTACATGCAAAAACGGCTGAAACGGTTACGGGAACAATAACCGAAACTGACCCTGTTTTTGGTGCATCAGTAGCAAGTGGTATTACAGGAACTGACACTACTAATTGGAACAACAAACAAGACCAATTAGTAGCGGGCACTAACATTACCATAGTTGGTAATACCATAAATGCAACAAGTGGAGGTAGTACATTAGCCATAGGCGATAGCTACCAAGGTGGCATCATTTTTTGGTTAGATGCCACAGGTCAGCACGGATTAATAGCAGCTACAGCCGACCAAAACACAGGAATACAATGGTACAACGGAACAAATAGATATACTGGTACAGCTGGAGACGGATTGTATGCAGGTGCAATGAATACTGCTATGATAGTAGCTACCCAAATGGCAGATAACCAATCAGGAAGTTTTGCTGCAAAAGTTTGTGCCGATTATTCAGTTACTGTTGGTGGAGTTACTTATGGCGACTGGTACTTGCCTTCAAAATACGAGCTAAATTTATTATACTTACAAAAAATTGCGGTTGGCGGTTTTGCTAGTGCCTACTATTGGAGTTCTACCGAGTACGATAATAACTACGCTTGGTCACAGGCCTTCAACAGTGGCTTCCAGGACGGCTACAATAAGTTCGCCACATTTAGGGTTCGTGCTGTTCGGGCTTTTTAACCATTTATCTATTTAACCATTTATCCGCGAAGCGGTCGATTTTTTTTGACTATGGCATTATACTACGAATTACAGGTTTTTAAGGATGTTTACACACTTGTGCAAAAAGTGTTTTTATATACGCAGGAGTTTCCTCGTGAGTACAAATACACTCTGGGACAAGATATGAAACGAGATGCCATACAGCTTGTAAGAAGTATTTATAGAGCCAATAAAGCAAAGGATAAAGTTGTTTATCTGGAAACATTTTTAGATGATTTTGAATTGCTAAAATTTGAGATACGCCTTTGTGTTGATATGAAAATTTTAGCAATAAAAAAGCAAGCCGAGCTATCGGGTTTAATGGATAGCATAGGCAAACAAATTACCGGTTGGCGTAATGCCAATCGGTAAATGCCGGAATTGTATGTGTTAAGGCATATACAAGCGAGCAAGGTTTAGTTTAAAAGCGATAAAGGGACTGTTCGGTGAGCAGTTAAAACGAGCGTTATTTGATGCTAAGTAATTAGTTTTGAGTAACTCTACAATAAATATGAGATGCCTTGTATTTATATGAACGCCTTTATTTTTGCGGTTGGCGGTTTTGCTAGTGCCTACTATTGGAGTTCTACCGAGAACAATAATAACAACGCTTGGAAACAGAACTTCGACAATGGCAACCAGAACAACAACAATAAGAACAACACAAATAGGGTTCGTGCTGTTCGGGATTTTAAACAAGCCATTTTTTCAGAAAACCTATCAGCGTCAGCAAAGGCGCTGATAGTGTTTTCTTTCTTAAAAAACATTAAACTTTACAAACTGATTTGCAACTCTCATTATTCGACATATCACAACCCAAAATTGAACTTGAAGAACTATTCACTGCCTATTTCGAATGTCGCAAAAATAAACGAAATACAACCAATGCGTTGGCATTTGAAATTGACTACGAAAATAGCTTGGTGCAATTAGGTGAAGAAATAAACAGCGGAACATACCAAATAGGTCGTTCCATTGCTTTTGTTGTGGACAAACCTGTTAAGCGAGAAATTTTTGCAGCCGATTTTAGAGATAGAGTAGTTCATCACTTAATTATCGGAAAATTAAACCATTTGTTTGAAAAACAGTTTATACACGATAGTTACAGTTGCCGTATTGGCAAAGGAACACACTTTGGCATACAGCGAGTTGATAAATTTATAAGGCAATGTTCTAAAAATTACTCAAGCGACTGCTACATACTAAAACTTGATTTGCAAGGCTTTTTTATGAGCATCAACAAAAACATTCTATTTACAAAACTCGAACAGTTTATAAAAGAAAAGTATCAGCAAGCAGATAAAGAATTAGTTATAAAACTTTGCAAGCAAATCATTTACAACGACCCTACGAAAAATTGCATTATTAAAGGTAGCAAAAGCGATTGGAGCGATTTACCCCAAACAAAAAGCCTTTTTCACAGCCAACCCAATTGCGGTTTACCCATAGGTAACTTAACAAGCCAAGTATTTGCTAATTTTTACATGGACAGCTTCGACCATTTTGTAAAACACAACTTGAAAATACGATATTACGGCAGATATGTTGACGACTTTGTAATAGTGCATGAAGATAAAGAGTATTTGAAGAAAGTTATTCCCAGATTGTCTGAATATCTGCAAACAGTGTTACAAGTTACCATACACCCAAAGAAAATATATCTTCAACACTACGGCAAAGGAGTACAATTTTTGGGGACAGTAATTTTGCCAAAACGCATTTACATAGCCGACAGAACTAAAGGAAACTTTTACAATGCCATAGAAAAGCAAAACCAAATTGCCCGAAACCATAAGCCAACAAAGGAAGAGCAACAAGCTTTCCAAAGCAGTATGAACTCGTATTTGGGTATAATGAAGCATTATAAAAGCTACAATCTGCGAAAAAGAATGATCTTTAAAAGGCTTTCGGGTTATTGGTTTAACCACGTATATCTCAGCGGAGGAATTGCAAAATTTGTATTGAAAGTAAGACCAGTGAAAAAGAACCAACGAAACGCTAACATGGGCTAAAATCAAGTGTGCGTTTATGGGTTATCAAAGGTTAGTGCTTTTTATTTACTTTTGTGCTAGTGGTCAGTTAGGTGATATTTGATGCCCACCAGCTTTTAGCCCAAGCCCGTTAGTTGCAACAAAAAATAAAAACAAAACAATATGGACATAAAATTAATAAGCTCAGGTTCAACATTTGAAAAAGAAGTTGGTTATTCTAGAGCGGTAGTTGCTGGTGACTTCGTTTTTCTTTCAGGCTGTACTGGTTTTAATTACGAAACTTCTATAATTTCAGAAAACGTAGAAGAGCAATGTGAACAAACAATTTTAAACATCAAGTATGCTTTGGAAAAGGCAAATTCAAGTTTAGAAAAAGTGGTAAAAACCACATTTTATTATACTGAGCCAAGTGTATTCACAATATGCAAACCAATTTTCAAAAAGCATTTTGGAAACATTAGACCAACCTTAACCGCTATTGCAGCTCAATTTCATGATGAAAGAGTAAAACTTGAAATCGAAGTAACAGCAATAAAATAATAGTAAACTATGCTTGACTTAGTTTTTGGGACTAAAAGAAAAATTTCGATAATCCTATAAAAAAGCAGAACAAAACATTAGCTAGGCAAAAGGCGAATTTCAATCTTTCTATAAAAGTGAAGTGATTGCTTTAACTATTTTTGTTTATTATGAATACTAAACATGCACTGCTTAAGAAGGCTAAGAAGCCAACATTAATTTGGATTTTTGAGTAAATAATTGAAGAGCTTGACTTCAACTGTTTAAAATAAAATCATTAAATTCGATTAATGAAAATTACCACATTAAAGTATAAAACAATCCTTTGTTTCATTTTTACATTTATTTTCTTTGCCCCTGTGTTTTCTCAAGTAGATTCGCTTAATGCGGAGCTTTGTGATGAAATGATAAAAAAGGGGTATTCAAAAACTAGACTTAACGAACTTATTCAAAGGGGTGCTGACCCAAACTGTGACTGTTATATCGAAAAAAGTGTATTAAGTTGGAAAACGCTGATACCAACTATACGACCAAATTTAATACCAAAATGGAAATTAAAGTACAAAGATGTTGTAGTAAAAATGTCGACCCTGCAATATGCCGTTAAATTAAAGGAAGATAGTTTACTCAGCGATTTATTTGTTTTGGGTGCGGATCCTTATCTAAAAAAATCAAGAGATAATTACAATTACAGAAACTTAAATTTTGTACAACAATTAGCCTATGATAATGACACCTCAAGTATTTTAAAACTTGTAAAACACAACATTGATTTTAAAAAAGCAGGGCCATTTTATACAGATAATAGTAATTGTATAAGAATCTTCATGAAAAATGCTGTTCCCGCTAATGAAATTAAAGTTGGGACGGATTTCGTTTTTAAAACCAAGCCAATAAAATTAGACAGCATGCTTAATTTGGGAATACCAATTAATCATTTAACATTTACCACAACTGAATTTGTTCAATTACCTCAAGAAAAAATTGATGTTCTTGCGAAGTATGGTTTTGCTTGTTCACAGATAAATAAAATGAAATGCAGTCCGAGTAATGCAGATTAAATTATTTCAAAGTTTCCATAGTGAATTAATGATTCGGTAAACGCTACCGATGTGCCGCTATTCATTGTTGCTTTAATGAGTAGTTTAACTTATGATGGCACTGATTATATTCCTCCTGCAAAAATTGATTTAGACGAAGCAACAAGACTCAAAAACCTAGGGGCTAATTTAAATGCAAAGAATTGGTTTTCTATTAAAATAAAATATGACCTACTATCATGTAATAATTTAATGGAGTTAGCAATAAACATGAAAGACGAGGCTTTTTTAATTTGGTTATTAGATCAAAATGTTTCGCCTAATATTAAAAACTCAATTAATACAACGCCCATTTTTGATGCTATTTTAAAAGATAACTTAGCTATGACAAAAATTTTAGTTGAAAGAGGTGCAGATTTAAATGTGAAAGGTCCGAAAATAAAAACCCTGCAAAGTATGCAAAGTTTTGTAAACACAAAGAAATTTATAAATACTTAAAGGCAAAAACAGCGGAGCAAAACAAAAAAAGAAAGTAAAATCAACTTTGTTGGTTTTTATTTAAAGCATTATAACTTACACCTAAAAACGGAGACTCACATTTGAAACAAAAATAGATTATATCCGTATTTTTGCTTACATTGATAGTACTTATGCGTTATTTATTTAAGTCAAATACATTATTTTATTCGCTTGCTATTTTGCTTGTATTAACTGCATGTGGTAACAATAGGAATTCAAAAAGTAACAAGCAAAAAGATAAATATGAACTATTTTGGCAATGGTTCGAAACAAAGGAGGATGAGTACTTTGTATATGAAAAAAATCAAGCAAAACTATTTGATTCGCTCGATAGTAAGCTTAGCGCCATTCATCCAAACATAACCTTTATTTTTAGTGAGGCAAAAGAAGGCAAACGTGATTTTATTGTAAGTGCAGATAGTGCAAAAGAAGCATTTTTAGATGTAAGAGAATTAGCAAGAGCTGCGCCCAATTTAAAAAAATGGAATGTTATTGCTTTTCGCCCTCGTCTAAATCCTTTGGTTAGCATTGCCTTTAAAGGTTTAATTGTAGAACCTGATGATATAATGGTTAAATACAATTATAACAAAGAAAATAAGCTAATTGATTTAGAGCTATACATTAAAAATTATAAAAAAAGCGACAACCGTTATTTAGGAGCTTCTTTGGTTATGCTAGAAAATGCTTTGGGGGAGTCGGATGCAGAAATGAAAATTGGAACAGTAGAATTAAAAAAATTCATACAACAACCTGATAATAAAAATTTAATTCCACTAAAAGAATTGCCAAAAGTAGTAGACTCCTATTTTGAGTAAGAAGATAGTTGAATTACAATACCTAAAGTACCAAAAAGGCAGAACGTTCTTTTGTGCGTCATACCATAGTAGCTGTAAAGAGTTTATCGAAGTATAACGATGCGCAAAACGTAATTGTATTTTTTTATAAATTCAATTCTTACTATCTCTTAAATAACCATTTCAGGAATTTCACCTTCAACAATTAATTTACCCGCTGTTGCTTTTTTAATATCTTCAACGCTCACACCTGGCGCACGTTCTACTAATCTAAATCCACCTTCAGGTAATACATCTAACACCGCTAATTCAGTCACGATTTTTTTAACGCAACGAATTCCTGTTAAAGGCAACTCGCACTTTGGTAATAGTTTTGATTCGCCTGCTTTGTTTACGTGTTGCATAGCAACAATAATATTTTTTGCCGAAGCTACTAAATCCATTGCCCCGCCCATTCCTTTTACCATTTTACCGGGAATTTTCCAGTTAGCAATATCACCTGTTTCGCTTACTTCCATTGCACCTAAAATAGTAAGATGTACTTTTTGTGCACGTATCATTCCGAAACTCATTGCTGAGTCGAAGATAGAAGCACCATCTAACAAGGTTACCGTTTGTTTACCTGCATTAATTAAATCGGCATCTTCTTCACCTTCAAAAGGAAAAGGCCCCATACCTAAAATTCCGTTCTCCGATTGAAGTTCAACATTAATTCCTTCAGGAATATAATTTGCAACCAATGTAGGAATACCAATACCAAGGTTTACGTACATTCCGTCTTTTACTTCTCTAGCGATGCGTTTTGCAATACCGTTTTTGTCAAGCATAGTTATAATGAGTTTATTGTGTTTATTTAGTTTATGGGTTTATTAGTTTTTGCTTATCGGTTTATCAATTTTATTTTTCTCCTTCTCAGTATTAAGATGTGATATATATCCATTGAGCAGCTTGTAACACTTTGTATATTGAGTTCTAAATCTCTTCAATTCTTCATCGCTCATATATTTACTATCATGCGCGCAAATCAGATGGTCTAAACTTTCTGCCAACGATCCTCTTGCCTGCCGACAATATTGGATATTTTCTTGATAATGAAATCTACCATGCCCTTCTGCAATCTGTGCTGTTATTGATCTACTTGACCTTAGTAATTGATCGGTAAGTCTATATTTTTCTTCAGGAGGGAATTTTTTAACTAATTCAGCAACTTCATTTCTGAACTTTCTACATTCTTGCCAAACTATTAACTCTTCAAAATTACTCATTTGCCTGTTTCGAGTTCTAGAACTAAATAAACAAATCTCAACCAATTACTAATGAACTAAATAAACCAATTACCTAACACGAACAGTACGTTGCTCAATTCTCTTCTCATATTTCTCTCCTTGGAAAATACGATGAACGTAGATGCCTGGAGTGTGAATTTGATCAGGGTTTAATTGTCCTAGTGGAACTAGTTCTTCTACTTCTGCAATGGTTATCTTCCCTCCCATCGACATTGGTTGGTTAAAGTTACGAGCAGTTGATTTAAAAATTAAATTTCCTGCGGCATCACCTTTCCATGCTTTAACTATTGCGAAGTCTGCTTCAAAAGCTTCTTCCATCAAATAATCTCTGCCTTTCCAATTGATAACTTGTTTTCCAATTGCAACTTCAGTACCCACACCTGCAGGAGTTGGAAAGAAAGGAATACCATAACCTGCCATCATACAACGAGTAGCTAAAGTACCTTGTGGAACTAAATCAACTTCTAATTCTCCACTTAACATTTGACGTTCAAACTCCGCGTTTTCGCCAACGTATGAAGAAATCATTTTTTTAATTTGTTTTGTTTGCAATAACAAACCCAAACCAAAATCATCAACACCTGCATTATTACTAATACATGTTAAGTTTTTAGTTCCCTTTTTTATTAAAGCTTGAATAGAGTTTTCTGGGATACCACACAAACCAAATCCACCCATCATAATGGTCATACCATCCTCAATTCCTTTTATTGCCTCTTCAGCATTTGCAACAACCTTGTTTATCATAGTATTTGATACTTATAATTAATTGCCCAAAATTAAACATTCGAAGCAGATAACACAGAATAAATACCCTAATTTGTTGATATTTTGTACACTTGTTTTTAACTAGAAATCTCGAAAAACTTTATTATATTTGAAAAGATGAAAAAAATCATACTCCTTTTATTTCTGTTATCCGCTTCATTAACCAAAGCTGATAACAATCCTGTTGGTGCGCGTGCGGCCGCTTTAGGTGGCGCATCCATAACTTTATCGGATGTATTTAGTGCGCAGAACAATCAAGCTGGTTTAGGTTTTCTAAAAAAGGCAAGCGTTGGTGCTTACTATGAAAACCGTTTTTTATTAAAACAATTAAGCTACAGTTCATTTGTAGGGGCAATTCCAATTAAAAAAGGAACATTTGGATTAACTTATACAGGTTTTGGTTACTCGGCTTACAAACAAAGTAAATTAGGTTTAGCATACGGATTAGCCCTAAGCGAAAATTTTACAGCAGGTGTACAAATGAATTATCTTTCGTATCGTATTGGCGATATCTATGGTAAAGCTTCTGCATTTACAGTTGAATTAGGTTTACAAGGAAAATTATCTAAAAACGTTATTGTTGCTGCGCATGTGTATAATCCTAATCGTGCGAAAATTACAGATTACAATAATGAAAAACTTCCTTCGCAATTACGTTTTGGAATACAATACATTTTCTCCGATAAATTAATTGCATTAGCAGAAGCAGAAAAATCATCTTATAATGCTGTAAACTTTAAAGGTGGGATTGAATACTCACCTGCAAAAGAGTTTTACTTAAGAGCAGGCGCAACAAGCAATCCTGCACAGGCTTCATTTGGTGTTGGACTTAACATTAGCAGCTTAAAATTTGATTTAAGTTCTTCGTATCATAATGTACTTGGCTTTTCGCCACAAGTTGGCTTAAGTTATGTGTTTGGCAAATCTTCAACCGAAAAAGCACCTGAAGCTCTTTAATAAATGAAATTGAGAAAATTACATATTTATGTAGTGATGTGCTTGCTGTTTACGGCAAGTGGCTTTTCTCAAGTTGTTACTCCAGTAAAGGATAACGAAGATAACGACAATCAACAAAATCAAAACATTGAATTATTATCCGAACAAAATCAAGATGAAAATGCCGATTATACTAGTTTAATAGAGAGTTTAAAACAATACCAATCTCATCCTATTAATTTAAACCGTGCAACTAAGGACGAATTAATGGACTTAGGTTTGCTTACCGAAATTCAAATAAGTGCTTTATTACGTCATCGAGAAAAAAACGGAAACCTGCTTACTATATACGAATTACAAGGTATTGACGGTTTTGATATAAGAACCATAAAAGCAATTTTACCTTATGTTAAAGTAACCGACAATTTTGAATCAGCACATTTTACTTTTGCAGAGATGCTAAAAAGTGGCAATACCGAAATTACTACACGTTTTCAAAGAGTATTAGAACACCAAGCTGGTTATAATGAGTATAATGATTCATTATTAAAAGCGAGTCCAAGTAAATACTATTTAGGTGATGCTAATCGTATTTTTACGCGTGTACGTTTTAGATACAGCAACAATGTATCGCTTGGTTTTATTGGAGAAAAAGATGCGGGAGAAACATTCAAAAAAATAGATTCGCTTAATAAAAAAGCAGGTTTTGACTTTTATTCGTTCCATTTATTTTTACGGAATATTCGTTTTGTTAAAACACTTGCTATTGGTGATTACCAAGCGTCATTTGGGCAAGGTTTAGTAATGTGGAGGGGATTTGGATTTGGAAAATCAGTTTCAGTTGCAAATATGAAACGTAATGCGCCAGGCTTTAGACCATACAGCTCGGTTGATGAAAACCGTTTTATGCGCGGGGCAGCAACCACAATAAAGTTTGGGAAAATAGAAACATCCGTGTTTTTCTCTTCTAAAAAAATTGATGCTAATGTTACATTAGTTGATTCAACCGTAAGCGGGGCATTAGATGCAGAAGAGGTTTCGAGTATAATTGTAAGTGGAACACATCGTACCATTGGTGAAATAAAAGATAAAGACTTAATTCAAGAAACTATTTTTGGAGGTAATGTTACCTACAAGACCAATCGACTTTTAATTGGAGCAACTGCTCAACGCTTTATGCTTAGCAAACCGATTCAAGCAAAAAGCGAACTGTATAATAAATATGATTTTAGCGGAACAGCTAATACAAATGCAGGAATCGACTTTTCTTATGTTTTAAGAAACATTAATTTTTATGGTGAAGGAGCTATTTCAGAAAATGGTGGAAAGGCAATGACAGTTGGCGCAATTATGGCTTTAGATCCAAAATTCACCATGGTTGCTTCGTATCGCAACTTTGATAAAAAATATCAAAACCTAGTTGCTTTAGCAATATCTGAAAATACATTACCGCAAAACGAACAAGGTTTATATGTTGGTATAGAAGCAAAATTACCAAAAGGATTTACCTTAACATCTTTTTACGATCAATACAAATTCCCTTGGTTAAACTACAAAGCAAGCAAACCAACAAGTGGAGCTGACTTTTTTGGACAATTAAATTGGACACCAAATAAAAAAACGGATATGTATTTCCGTTACCGAAAAAGAACAAGAGAGCAAGATGCAAGCTCAACAAATACATTTGATTTCCCAGTTGCTTTAAATCAAGAGAATTTCCGTTACAATGTAAGTTTTCAATTATTGCCTTATTTAAAAATTCGCTCGAGGATTGAACATGTAATTTATAACAAACAATTTTCAACTAAAGAATCAGGTACTATGATGTTTCAGGATGTAGTGTTTAAGAAAATGGGCTCACCATTTGAAATTACTGCTCGTTATGGTTTATTTGACACAGATAGTTACAATTCTAGAATATATAGTTTTGAAAACGATGTGCTTTACTCCTTCTCTATACCTGCATTGTACGATAAAGGATCTAGAGCATACTTAATGGTTGATTACACCATTAACAAACACATTGAAGTTTGGGCGCGTGTGGCGCAAACTTTTTATTCGAACAAAACAATACAAAACGAAGGCAGCGCTACCGAAATTAAAGCTTCATCAAAAACAGAATTGAAACTTCAGGTACGATTAAAGTTTTAACTGACAATTATCAGTTTAATTTTGACCTTAAGTCATTTTTCTTTCTTTAGTATTCATGTACATTTGGATAAATAAAATCGACATAATGAACCGTTTAAGTGAAAATGTACTAAGTTTTTTAAAACAATCCGTTTCAAATATTGAAGAGCTTCAGGTTCAAACAGCATTGGGAAAAGCTGAACTATCCGATTTTTTAAACTATCTTTAGGTTTAAGCATATTTAATTATTACCATTCAACTAACCAAAAAAAACAACATGTCACACACAGGAGATAACGTTTTAAGTTTCTTAAAACAAGCAGTAACCAAAATTGAAGAACTTCAAGTGCAAACAGCATTAGGCAAAGCCGAATTATCTGAAAAGTTTGAAGAAATAAAGAAAGAAGCTCGTGAAAAAGTAAATGATATTAAAGCGAAGGTTACTTCAGAATTTAATGAAGAAAAAGAAGAGTTTAACCATGTAAAAGGTAAACTAGAACACCTAGAAGTTCAATTAGCATTAGGCGAAGCAGAAACAATGGATGCTTTAAAGGAACAAAAGAAAAACTTTAAAGAAACCGTTAACGATATTAAAAATATGTTAACGAAAGATTAATTTTTTTCCATTAAGAAAATCCTAAGTTGAAATAATATTCGGCTTAGGATTTTTTATTTTCTCTAGATACTTATTAGTGCTATTTTCGCTTTAATATAATTAAGACTTTCTAATTACATTAGGATAACTCCTTCAAAAAAACAAAAACGCCCCGAGTTCTCGGGGCGTTTTAATTATTTAAGTTAACTATTATTTAAAAATAATTTTCATTTCAACACGTCTGTTTTTTTGCTGACCTTCTTTAGTTGTGTTATCTGCAATTGGTTTATTAGGACCATGCCACTCCACTTTAAACTTATCAGCTTTAACACCCTTTTTAGTTAAGTATTTAGCTACTGCTTTTGCACGTTTTTCAGAAAGAATCATGTTTTTAGCTGGGTCACCTTGGTTATCTGTATGCCCATCTAAATTCAACATCCAATCCTTGCTATGCTCTTTTAACAACTTAGCTAAATCATCTAATGATTTAAATGAAGTAGGCTTAATGATGTCTTTACCAGTTGCAAACTCTAGGTTAGCAAAAGCTTGCTCCAACACTTTTTTCTCTTCTTCTTTTAATACTGGTGCAGGAATAACAGGACAACCTTTATTTTCTTTAACACCAAACACAGCAGGACAATCATCGTCTTTATCAAAAATACCATCCTTATCCGTATCTGGCCAAGGGCATCCTTTGTTTTCGGCAACACCTGCTAAATCAATACATGCATCATCCTTATCTAACACACCATCTCCATCTTTATCAGGGCAACCTTTAAATTCTTTTGGTCCCCAAACATCAGGACAAGCATCCATTTTATCTGGCGTACCATCAGCATCCTTATCAGGACATCCCATAAACTCAAGTGGACCAACTTCATCTGGACATTCATCTTCCTTATCAATAATTTTATCTCCATCTCTATCAGGACACCCTCTGTATTCGATTAAACCTGCATCATCTGGACACATATCATCAGCATCGGTAATTTTATCTCCATCTTTATCAGGACAGCCATTCATTTCTTTGATACCAAATACAGTAGGACATTTATCTTCTGCATCAGGTATATGATCTCCATCTGTATCAGGGCAACCCATAAATTCCCAAACACCTGCTACATCTTTACACTTATCCTTTTTATTTGAAATTTTATCTTTGTCTTTATCCTTAGGTGCAGCAAAAGGAATTGGAATTTTTAACAAGAAGTAAACATCCGAACCATAAAAGTTTTTCTTCTTATTAATAATACTGCCTAAGTTATCTGTACCAACAATAATAGGCCCAATACGAGCACATGCACCATAGGTCATACCAAACAATGCGTGGTATTGCACTGGTAAGAAAATACCAAACCACTTATGGTCATACGAAGGTGTGATACTAATTGAAGTATAATCATGCACTTTATGCGCATTGTTTTTAAATTGTAATGCGTAATAAACAACCATGTTAATATCTAAATCTTTCCACACTTTATAATCGGCCTGAACGCTTAATGCAGTAGGTAAATTCATAAAGAAAGTAGTTTTTGAATTTGAGCTTATACCAAAACGATTAATTAAAGTATCATCAAATGCTTTCACTGGAACCGAATCAAACTTCAAATTACGTATGTCCCACAAATTAACGTTTGCTTTAAAGTTGTTGCTGTATTGTCCTTTTTTAAATTTAATACCACCGATATCTAAAATGGAAGCTCCTAATTTAAATTTGTATTTACTTTTATCTCTTCTCCATAAGTTTTGCTCGTTATCCATTTCGTAAGTAAAACTTTTATATTCGGGACGGTATTCGTACACAAAACCTAAATCTAAACCAAAACCAGGATTTGCTTGTTTCCAATCGTATTTTAAACCTCCTACATCATCGGTATATAAGTTTGCAGAGTGACCATAATCTACATCAACATTAGCCACGCTTAATACTTCATCATTTATTCTAACAGTATCAGAACCACTAACAAACATAGTATCTAAACGCTCGAACTTATAATTAAAATCTTTAGCAAACATATAAGCAGCGGCAATACCTTGCATTATTTTTAAACGACCCGCAACTTTAAATGCATGTTGATTATCTTCTTTCAAAACTCTGGCATAAGTAACACCGTACTCTGCCCAGCTCATTGCTTGTAAACTAACATTAGTTGCATCCAATTTCTTTGCCCAATTTGATGAATCTTTTAAATCACGATACAACATACGTGCTAAATCACGACTAATACCATCCACATTGGTATAATTTCTTATATCCCAAGTAAAAGCAATCGTGTTTTTATGATTAATCTCTACCAAAAAAGAAGGAAGAACAATACGATTTGCAAAATAAACACGCTTTTGATTATCTCTACTATCTGTTGGAACTAAGTAATTATCTTTAAAGTTAGGGTCACTCCACGCTGTATTGGTATCGCCTTTTAAGCTTTTAATTAATGAGCCGTAAAACTTACCATCTTTAGAAACAATTTTTGAACGATTAAGACCAACATAATTATTATAAGCTTTAACATGTGTACCAAATAAGGTCATGTCGAACTTAAAACGATTATCGGCAAGGTTAGCCGGTTGAATATCAATGGCAGTAACACCTGCATATTCTGACGCAGAATAACCAAGAAAATCCTGAGCAAAACCCATAGAACTAACTAAAAATAAGCCACCTAACAGAACTGATTTAAATAAACTCTTCATACTTAAAATTTGAGGCGCAAATATAGAGTGATTTTGTTAAGAATTGCCAAAAAATGAGGTAAAGTGGCAATATTTTTAGTTAACTACCACTTGCAATTGCAACTTGGCGACAAATGAACCTTGGTATTTGGAAAAAGCGAGAGTATATATCGCTGTTTATCATCTGGAATTAATATGGCTCTTAAGTCTAAAACCTTTAAACTCCTCATGTTTTTTAGATTTTCGGGAAACTCATCTAAATTATTGCTCCATAAATCCAATACACGTAAATTAACTAAATTACCCATGGTAGTTGGTAATACCGAAAACTCATTGTTATTTAAATTGAGATAAAACAAATTAGTAAGCTTGCCAATTTTACCATTTAAACTTTGCAAAGTGTTTTTACTGATATCTAAGTATTGCAATTGACTTAATAATTCGATGCTATCAGGAATTTCCTTTATGTTGTTTTTTGCTAAATCTAAGTATTGTATATTCTTAAACTGAAATATTTCTTTCGGAATGGTTTTAAGATGCTCCTTTCTCAAAACAAGTTTAATAACCTTATCTGGATTTTTTAATCCTTCGGCAATAGATGTGTATGGTGTTAATGTATCTAAAGTAAGCGAATCGAGCAATTGTGCCTTACCAGAGCAAAACACAACAACAAAGAATATTAAAATTATATTTCTCACTTCAGGATATCTAATGATTTGTTTCTGTCGTCCAACAACTGGATTTTCAGTTCCTCTAAGTTAGCAAATTTAACTTCATCTCTTAATCGTTTAACAAACTTTATTGAGATGGTTTCACCATAAATATCTTGGTTGAAATCAAAAATATTTACTTCAATTTTTATTTTATTATCAGTATCGGTTGTAGGATTTACACCTATATTTAACATTCCACCATACTCATTGCCAAGCACCTTAACCTTTACAGCATACACTCCAATTTTAGGTAATAGCTTATCTACATCTGCAATTTTAACATTAGCAGTTGGGTAACCAATTGTTCTACCAAGTTTTTTACCTTCGGTAACCATGCCCGTTAAAAAGTAAGAATGACCTAAAAATTTATTAGCTAAATCAATATCACCTGCATCAATTGCTTTACGAATTTGAGAAGAGCTAACGTTAATAGAGTCGATATCCTTTGCAGATATTTCTATCACCTCAAAGCCATACTTAGCTGCATTGTTTTTTAATACTTCAATATTACCTTCACGGTTTTTGCCAAATTTATGATCGTAGCCTATAATGATAACCTTAGCTCCAAGCTTTTTTACAAGAATATTTTCTATATAAAAATCAGAACTAATTTCGCTAAATTTTTTGCTGAAGGGATATACCAACACGTAATCTATTTCATTTTCAGAAATCAATTTAATTTTTTCGTGTGTGGATGTGATAAGTTTTAAATCCTTTTGTTCGGGAAATAAAATTTTACGAGGATGTGGGTCAAAAGTAAAAACAACGGTTTGATAACCGGTTTGTTTCTTTAATTCATTTAATTGATCAAAGATTTTTTTGTGGCCAACATGCACACCATCAAAAGTACCGATGGTAACAATGGTGTTAGTTAAGGATGGGAAATCTTCGAGACTAAAATATACTTTCGACATAATGTACAAATTTACTAAGAAATTAGAGATTATCCTTATTTCTTAGCATTTCAGCCACTTTTTTATCAATTGGAAAAGTAAAATCATCCGAATCGATTGTACTTAAAGGCAACCATTTAAAACTTTGTTTATCATGATTAAATATTGTAACATCATTCAATACAACATTAGCAGGCTTAACCACATAATAAATACTAATCACCTGGCTCTCATCAAAAGCTGAAGGGACAAAAAAATCAGTGGTGTAAAAATGAGAAAGTACTTCTATTTCTAAATTCATTTCTTCTATAAACTCACGTTTTATACAATCAATTGTGCTTTCTCCAAACTCTAAGCCTCCACCAGGGAATTTAGTAATTTGCCTACCTCCAATTAATTCATCAGTAATGAGTACAGCAGAGCCTTGCAATAATAATCCATATACTCTCACATTGAATCTTTTCATTTCTAGTGTTGTATATCGTTCATAAACTCAACTAAAATACCTTCTTTTAATGAATAGGTACAGCAATTAAAATCCTCGATAAAACAAGAATGTAAAATAAAGTTTGCCAATAAAAATGAAATTACAATCATATCAACACGTATTGGAATCAAGCCTTTAATTTGTAATCTATCTTCGTAAGTAGACTGCATGGTTTGATGAAACATGACTTTAAAATCAGTTAAATCAATGGGGTAAATTTGTTTTTTATCACATATTCCTTGCGCATCTTTAATGGCAGCAATCATATCTACAAAACTATCAAATGCACCTGATGTGCCAATGAGTGTTTTAGGTAAATACTCAGCAACCTTTTCATGTAAATCACTTAATTGCTCAGATAAATAATTGTTGAACTTTTCGATGGTAGCCGGTTTAATTGGATCTTCGGGTTTAAATAATTGCAATAAACGTGATGCGCCTAAAGGGTAACTTTTTTTCCAAACAATTTGTTTGTTTTTGGTAATGATAAACTCAGTGCTGCCACCTCCAATATCCATAATGAGTGTAGGCTCATCCGATAAATCGGCTCCTGCACAAACTCCTAAAAAAATTAATTCAGCTTCTCTGTCACCATCAATTGTTTCCACTTTAACGCCTGCTTGTTGCGCAGCTTCAATAATAAAATCGTTTCCATTGCTTGCACTACGAATTGCAGAAGTTGCGAAAGCTTTGATGATTGTTACACCAAGTTCATCAATTTTTTGTTTGTATGTGATTAATGCATTTATGCCCCGCTTAAAAGGTTCAGGTGAAATAAATCCTTGATTAATGGTGCCTTCACCCAATTTCACAGGAATTCTGTCAGCGTATATTTTTTTAAACTTCCCCTGCCCTATTACTTCCGCAATAAGCAAATTAAATGTATTTGTACCTAAATCAATAACCGCTACTTTCATAAATTTTCCTTCCAACAATATTAAGGTTTTTGATACATCATTTGGTGACGAATTTTACTTAAAAACTCTGGTGTAATTCCTAAATACGATGCCACTTGTGTTTGTGGTAAACGTTGAACCATAACAGGGTATCGTTTTGCAAAGTTTTTATACCGCTCGGCTGCTGGTAAACTAATGTTTTCGAGCACTCTTCGCTGGAAACTCACCATTCCGTTTTCAGTTATGATTCTAAAATAGCGTTCAAATTTTGGGCACTCATCAAACAATTTTAATTGATTTTCTCTCGACAACAGCATTACTTCCGAATCTTCCAATGCATCAATTGCAAGGTTTCCTGGCTTTTGTGTGGTAATACTCATCATATCTGCAATCCACCAATCTTCAATAGCAAATTGTAAGATGTGCTCAAAACCATTTGCATCAATAAAATAAGAACGTAAACAGCCCGACAAAACAAAAGCTGAGTACTTGCTTTGTTCTCCTTCCTGCACAAGGTATTGGCGTTTCCTGATTTTCTTAATAGTTAAATAAGAAAGAAAAAGTTCTTTTCCTTCTCATTTAAACTGATGTGTTTAGCTATGTTGGCAAGTAGTAATTCTGACATAAATGTTTACTATTCTCAATCCTTTAAATAAACGTTAAAATAAAATATAAATTATATCAAGTATAAATGTTTATTTTAGTCCTGAAATTTAAAACAAGATAACGAATTATTTAAATGGTTGCAACAATATTACATAGTGGTAAAACATATAGGGTAGATTTTTTTCAACCCATTGATATTTCGATGCCTTTGCATACAGGAACTAATTGTGCCAGTGCATGGTACGTTGCTCCCATACAAATAGAGCCAGTGCGAATGGGTGATTGGGTTGGAGATGTAAAACAAGGGGGAAGTGTAAATTTTAGAACCATCACTTTTAATCCACACGGTAATGGCACGCATACTGAGTGTGTTGGACATATTAGTAAAGAAGATTATAGCATTAACCAATGTTTAAAAAGATTCATGTTTGCAGCTGAACTTATTTCCGTTTTACCAGAAGAGAATGCAGATGGTGACAGAATTATTAGCAAGCGCTGTGTTGAATTATGTTTAGAAAACAGAAAAGGCGAAGCTTTAATAATTAGAACCATTTCTAATTCACCTGCAAAATTGGTTATGAATTACTCTAATTCAAATCCACCTTATTTGACTAAAGAAGCAATCGAATATATTTTATCATTAGGCTACGAGCATTTACTAATTGATATGCCATCGGTTGATAAAGAAGTGGACAATGGTGTATTAGCAGCTCATCATGCATTTTGGGAATACCCACATAATACACAAACACAAAGAACCATTACAGAAATGATTTATGTTCCTAATGATGTAATTGATGGAACTTACATTTTAAACATGCAAATTGCTTCTTTTGAAAACGATGCAAGTCCAAGTAAACCTGTGCTTTACAAGGTGATGTAAATTCAATTAAAACTTTAAAAGTTTAAACTAATAAGCAAATTATGAAGTGCATTTTATCTTGTTTAATCCTTTTTGCAACTTTAATTTCAAAGGGACAAGAGGTTGAAATTCTTTTATCCAATAAAATTAAATTAAGAGATGGAATTTCATTAAATGCAACTATATACAAACCTAAAAAACAACAAGAAGCTCTACCCGTAATATTTGCTTTAACACCTTACAATGCCGATAGACTTCATGCTAGAGGAAAATATTTTGCCGAAGAAAATTATGTATTTGTAATCATAGATGCTAGAGGTCGAGGAAATAGCGAAGGTGTTTTTGATCCATTTATGCAAGAAGCAAATGATGGTTATGATATTGTGGAATTTTTAGCTAAACAAAAGTACTGTAATGGTAAGGTTGCCATGTGGGGCGCTTCTTATTTAGGTTATAATCAATGGGCAACAGTAAAAGAATTGCCACCTCATTTAAAAACAATCGTACCAGTTGCATCTGCTAAGACTGGAGTTGACTTTCCAGGTATGTTCAATATTAGTGATCCATGGTTACTACAATGGTTAGGGGCTACTAGTGAGAAATCATTTAATCTTAACTTGTTTGGTGATGATGAATATTGGATGAATATTTTTTCGGAGAGATATATGAAAGATTTACCCTTTGCTAGCTTAGATTCTTTAACAGGCAAAAGAAATGAAATTTTCCAAAAATGGATGGCACACCCATTTAAGGATGAATACCTAAAAAGTATGGCGCCAACTCAATTGCAGTATAGTAAAATAAATCTTCCCATTCTGAGCATTACGGGATGTTATGATGGAGACCAACATGGTACCTTATCCTACTACAAGGAATTTATGCAGTACGCTAATAATGAAGCAAAAAAAAACTTCTATTTAATTATTGGTCCTTGGGATCATACTGGAACAGTTAATCCTTCGAAAGAAATTGGAGGTTTAGTTTTTGGTGATTCGTGTTTGCTCGACATGAATGATATACACAGACAATGGTACAATTATACATTACTTGATAGCGCAAAACCAATTTTTCTAAAAAACAGTGTTGCTTATTTTATTTCGAATAAAAACAAATGGAAATACGTAAATCAACTAAGTGAGATTGGAAAAGAAAAACAAAGCTTCTATCTAAATGCACCAATAAGCAATACAGTTAGTAATATAAATCCTGGTTTACTTCAAAATACTTTACCTACAAATAAAAAACCACTGGAGTATGTTTACAATCCTTTAGATAAAACCAATGGTATATTGGAGATGATACCTTCTGAGGAAGAAGAAATGGATAATGGCTTAAGCGATACAAGTCTTTCGCACATTATTAACGGAAAAGGACTTATATATGAAACACTACCTTTTATTAATGAAACTGAAGTATCTGGATTTTTTGAACTGAAAGCCTACATTGAAACAGATGTAAAGGATATTGATATAAAAGTTGATGTTTTTGAAATTAGACTTGATGGCTCTGGTGTGTTTTTAACGAGTAACACAGTTAGAGCAAGATATAGAGAAAGTCAAGAAGTTGAAAAACTATTGATACCAGGAGAAATAAATTTATTTCATTTTAATAAATTCACATTTATTTCAAGATCTATTGAAAAAGGTAGTAGAATAAGATTAATAATTCATTCTCCAAATGTAATCCTAACTCAGAAAAATTATTGCAGTGGCGGTGTAGTAGCAAAGGAAACTGCAAAGGACGCTAAAACTGCTCATGTTAAAATTTACAATGATAAAAAGCACCCAAGTGTATTGATAATGCCGATAGTGAAAGATTAGGTATTATTCGAAAAAGATTTTTCAATTACAAGAGGATGCAAATCTAATTCTTCACGAATTTTTAGTAACAAAATAGTATCTGTTATCAGGCATAATTATTTTACATTGTAAAACATAAAAACCTGAGACAAGATTTTCCAATTCAATTTTTACATTATTCTCTTTTGAAGAAATTGATTTTATTTCACGCCCTATTCCATCAATAATAGTTATCTCTTTATGCTGATTATTAAAATCATTAAATGCTAAATTTAATTCGTTTTGCACTGGATTTGGGAATACCGAAAGTTCTTGATAAAAATTCGTTTCAGGCACTCCTATTAAAAAACTATATTCTGGAAAATGACAATCAAACCAAGGGCCCACGGCTAACGAAGTGTTAACATAAAAAGAACCACCATTGCTTACATTACCATATTGCGTAAGAATAACTAAACCTGGACTGTAACAATTTACGATTCCTCCAGGAATAGAAAGAGTATCCAATTCAAGTATTCCATATTTAATAATTTTAGCATTTGCGTTTACGATTACTCTTTCGTGACCACAAATTCCACCTGCACTATCAATTTTAAAATAAGAACCACTAGTTAAAGTAAGTCTCTCGTTTAAAAGAATTGGATGTTTTATCAAAAAAGTATCCGAACTCGTGTAAGGTGGTGCAATACCTCCAAGCCAAACAGCACCAACGCTCCAAAAACCATTACTAACTGTTTGCCATGTTGTAGCAACAGACGTATTTGTAAGAACAAAGCATACTATAATGAAAAATGCAATTTTTTTTGTTTTCATTTTAAAAAATTAATTGGAATCTAAATGAAAAAACTTAAATAATACAATACCTAAAATAAATTCCTTGTTTCGATTTAAAAAACAATGAAGCGATTTTTATGTTTTCACAAACTTTTTGGTTACAAAATAATAACGATTATCAGGCAAAAGCACTTTACATTTAACGATATAAAATCCTGTATTTAGAAATTCAGTATTTATAAGTATTGAAACGTCATTGCTTTCGATTTTTTTTATTTCACGGCCTAATTCATCAATAATAACAATTTCTTTTAATTGATTATTAAAATCATTGAATGATAAATTCAACTCGTTTTGCACTGGATTAGGGAATAGATTCATTTCACTATACACTGCGCTATTCTCTTCGATACCAAAAGTACCTACACCTTTAAAATAAGCCAAGCCACCACTGTAATTACCTACCACTAAATCCAATTTTCCATCTGCATTAAAATCAGCTAAGCTTGGAGCCATTTGCTCTCCTTCATAAATATCGTTGTATGTTGAATCAATTAATGTGAAATTTCCACTTAAATTACCATCAATGTTTCCATACATATACAAATAACCTCTATCGGAACCAATCATTAACTTATACGAACCATTATCATCAAACATAAAAGGTGTAGAATGAGCTTCGTAATAACCAGGTTTATTTACTTTAAGTCCGCCAAAATTGGTAACAACGGCACTTAACACAGGAGCATTAACTGTACCAACGTTTTTATAATAATTTAAAGAACCATCGTATTCACCAACCAACAAATCTATTAAACCGTCTTTATTAACATCAATAATTTGAGGATAGGCATTATTTCCAACATCAATTCCACTTATAAATCCAGTTGTAAAATCAGCGGTTAAGGTAAAATTAGCAACATTACCTGCTCCCGCTGTATTGGTAAAATAAGTGAGTTTACCTGTAATGTCTCCAACAATCATGTCTTTATCGCCATCTCCATCCATATCACCAAAACTAGGAGCCATGTTTTTTAAATTGTATGTTGACAAAGTCATATAATCTACATTTACCAAATTAAACGATGGTAGTGTTGTTGTTCCAACATTTTGCAATACTGCTAATCGAGAGGAATACAAACTTACAGGTTGATAATACCCAAAATTGCCAACAATAATATCTAAATCTCCGTCACCATCATAATCAAATGTTGTTGGGTATGAACCTTCACCAAATTCAAGCATTTGATCTTGCAGAAAATTCTTTTTTACTAAACTAAAATTTGGAATATTATCAGCTCCAATATTTTTGTAATACCAAGCACCTCTGTAATTTTCGGAAGTCTGAATATTGGGCGCAGCAATTAAATCCCTTATTCCATCATTATCTAAATCTAAAAAATAAGTACATGGAAATTGTTTAAACGCAATTGGATCAGTTGCATTAGGAAATACTTTAGTAGCTAAATCAAAATTTGCATTTGATATTGAACCTGCGTTTCTAAAGTATTCAACCGAATCGCAAGAAATATCTCCTAGCACAACTTCTTTGTCGTTATCGCCATCCATATCAATACACATCATGCAAGAACCAGCGTGCATAACGGCATCCACATTCTTAGGGTTATTTTGTACTGCTTCGTTATAACGCATTACTAATGGACAAAACTGATAGTTCAACGTTGCTTCACAATTATTTTCAACTGCATCGCCCCAGCAACCATCCACCATATCAAACACTAAACTATCTAAATGACCATAGCGCTCCATGCTCATGTTTTTATGCCACTCTAATTGTATTCCCGAAGTTTGAAATGATAAAACATCCATATCTCCGTCATTATCAATATCTGCCAAACCAGGCACAGCTACTGAGCTTGAAGGTAAATTACTAACATTTGGTGTTCCATTTGGATTGTAATCGGATTTTAAAAAATTGATATAAAATGTAAATTGCAAGTTACCTGGAGTTGATGTGTTTTTATAAACTCTAACACCTCCAAGTCCCAAAGCATAGATGAATAAATCAGCTTTTCCATCATTATTAAAATCATAAAACACTGCCCAAGAATTTACATCCGTTGGAAAAGCACTTTGAAACTGCGGGGCATGTGTAAGAAGCTGTCCCTGAAATATTATCATTTTTAAATGTCCTAATTCGTTCGCCGCTTTTATCATAAATAGCCAAATCCTTTATTCCATCTAAATCCAAATCAATTGCACTCCACTCAGTGAAATTTAAACCACCCGCCCAAGCATTTTTAAGTGGATTACCAAAATAAGAAACAGGAATTGTTGCGTCTCGAGTGAAAACGGGTTGTGCTTTCGACATAAAAACACATAAACAAAATATGCCGATAAAGTAATTTTTCATCCAACTATAAATTTAAGCATTATCAATCACATTTCCAATTGCGAACTTTCTTTTTACTTTCTATAATTGGAGTTACATGCTTGTATATTAAAAGCGAATCCGATTCAAAAACTGTTTCAGTTATATCGTAACGATTTTTTAAACTATCATCGAGCATTTTAAAACTTATGATATGGTCAATATTAAACATATTCATTGCGCATCTATTGTCTCCTAAAGTGCTTTGATCGGTAAATAATGCTCCCAAATACTGCCCATTATTATAATAAATTAAACCTTTAATTAGTCCCAAACGTTTGTCTTTACTATCTGTTAGCCAAACACACCGTTTTAATTTTAAATCACCTTTGGTATTCCAAATTTGACTTGTTATTGCTTTTTCGGGTAAGGCGTATTTTATTTCTTTTTGTAAAAGGAAACTTGTTAGTGCAAAAATTAAACAAACAGAGGTAATGTTAAACCACATTTTATTTAATAATTCTAATTTTGAAGCAAGCAAAACAAAAAGTAAAAACAAAGCCATCACGCCCGGCCAAGTGTATCTATCCATAAAAAAGAAAGGTAAATACAAAATAATATTGCAAGCGAAAATAAAGAAAAGCACTTTTTCATCCTTTACAAATTCAACAACTTTCTTTCGCCAAACGATTAAAGCAATAAAGAAAAGAAATAAAAACAAGGTGCCTACATCTAAACCAAAATACATGCTGCGCGCACTTTTTAAATTCTTTATAATTATTTGCTTGTAAACATTTCTAATTTCTGCCCCGCTGTAACCTTCCCACGACATATAAGGTTCTTGCATGGGTTCCATCCAAGAGTCGAAGGAGTCGGCTGGTTTGGGTTCTACTAATTTTCCGTTGTGATGTGGATTGCCCAGCTCTCCATAAATATCGGGAGTTATGCGTGGCGAATTCATTTTGTAATTATGCTCTGCCCCAGTTCCTAAAGTAAAACTGCCATGTTTTTGAGATATCAAATAAATCCACGGGGCTACAAAAACTAAAGTAAGAACACCCATTTTAAAATTTGTAAATAAACTTTTCCAATTCCATTGATTGCGCTCAAACACAAACTTGCCTGCAATAGTAAGTATGAATAAATACAAACCCATTGATTTTATAAAAAACAATACAGCTCCCATTAAGGCCAATTTTACAATGCTGTAACTGTTGTTTGCATCAAAATTAATTAAGGTATGTAAAAAAAGTAATACGCCGCACAGTAATAATAAATCGGGTGTTAAGTAAAACCAAGCATAAGAGGCAATTGCTGGAACAAAAGCTAAAATGAATAAATAGTGCTTTCCTCCTGCCCCTAATTTTTTATTTAAAATTTTATTTATGAATACCATGGCAATGGCTCCTAAAATAATTTGCAATATCCTGAAACGAACAAAAGGCTCATTTATAATTGGTTTTAAAAGCAACAATAACCAAGAAATCATTGGTCCCCAATAAGTATTTATCGCATTTTTCCAGTCGGCTTGGGCATATCTATCCGACAACTCTAAATAATGAATTGCATCCGAAAAGTTTTGGTACCAACCCACAAAAACCTGCAAAAAAACCAAGATAAGCGCATAGAAACCTAGTAAAATAAGCAGTTTAGCTTTTGGTTTATCTATGAAATTGGCTGGCATATTGGTTTTAAAAGCCTAAAAATAAGCATATTTAGCTTTAGAATTGCATTTTGAAAACAGCAGAATTTTGCGACCTTTGTTCCGCTAAATTCAAAAAATGAGAACCTCTATTATTACCATTGCATTATTTACACTTACCCTTTTTTCTTGCGGAAACGAAGTTGCAAAAGAGAACAAAGAATCACGCCAAGATGTTACTAAAAATGATAGTATTGTTACTAGTGATACAGTTAAAGCAGTTGTTGTAGAAACTCCTTTTACTCCATGCGTTAACGATTCTTTAAACGAGTTGATGAGTTTAATTGCTGGAATAAACAAGGCAGAGAATTCAAAGGTATTAAATTCATTTTTTAAGAGTGGGCAATTCAAATCTTTCTCAGATAATTTTGAAAAGAAATGGTTTGCTTATGATTCATCACGCGTGAAACGTTTGGTTGAATTTAGAAACAATGAAATAACTAAAACAGTTGGTACGACTAAGAAATTATTCTACCCATTCTCAGGTCCAGATATTTTATATGGTTATACTTTTTTCCCAGATGCAGATGAATACATTATGATGGGATTAGAGCCAGTTGGTACTTTACCTATTTATGATGAAAAAGGAATTAAACCAGACTCGATGGATAGATATTACAAAAAGGTGAATACATCTTTACACGCTATTCTCAAATATTCATTCTTCCGTACCAAAAGTATGAAGGAAGATTTAAAAAATCAGGAACTAGATGGCACATTGCATTTATTGTTTTTGTTTTTAGCTCGCACTGGTAACTCCATTTGCTCAGCTAAACCAATTACTTTAGATAGTACAGGGGCAATACAATATGTAAGTTCATTCCCAAAACTGGCAACCAAAAACGCATTGAACAAGGGAATTGAAATTGTGTTTAACTCGCCAGATAATAAAACTAAAAGATTATACTACTACTCGCTTAACCTTGCTGATGGCGGTTTAAAAACAAACCGTGGCATGATTGCTTACTTGCAAAAAATGGGAACCATCAATACGTATTTAAAAGGCGCTTCTTACTTAATGCACGAAAAATATTTTAGCATGGTACGTAATGTAATTTTAAATCAAAGTCAGTTTGTAATACAGGACGACTCTGGAATTGCATTTAAATACTTTGGCGAAAACGGAAAATGGAATTACAAATTTTACGGACAATACATTAAACCAATTTCTTTATTCTCCTACGCATACCAAAAAGACTTAGATTCTGCCTACAAATTAAACGGGGCAAAACCTATAGGATTTGGCATTGGCTATAACTTTAAGGATAAGAACAGTAATTTTATGATTGCTGAGAAGGTGAAGTAAGGGATTTCGCTGGCAAATTAGCGCAAACCTTGATTTAGCAAAAGCCCTACCTAAAAACCCGCATGGCGCAATTGCCCGTTGTTAGTGGTTGGCCTACTTGTCACTTTTTGTTCCACCACATTACAAATCCAAAATCAGTTATCAATCTACAAATGTTACCGTCTTTGTCAAGCCCAATATAGCTGCCATAACAACCATCTCCCCAACCCGTGTTAAAAGCCGCAAGATTGTGATTGTTGAAACTATGTATGCAACCAAAAAAATTGGGTGAAAGCCATTTTTTGCCTGAAAACGCAGCAACCCAACCAGGCTGCTCGAGCTTATCTAATTCATTATTCGCTATTGAGTCAATGTAGGTAGCTTGTCCAGCGTCAACACCAAAGCAATAAGTAGTTGTATCATTAATTGGAATTTGTTTTTCCCCACTTTGAGTAGCATAAATCCACTTATTAACAGGATTGTTTGAAAACACAATTCGACTATATGCAACTCTATTGTTATTTGGAATTTTCGCGATTGCCAATTGTACTGAAAACTCGCCAACTGGAAAAACCTGAGTAAACGGGCGACTGTCTATATTTACAATTGGGTCACATGCTATAATTTTCCCACTTTCTATTTTAATTTTCCCTAATTCAAGTGTTTGAAAAAAATATGTTGTTGTGTCTTTTGTAGTAATTTCTACTACAAACGTTGAGTCAATAAATGCAGCTTCAAAGCAGTTGGGAAATTCAGTTCCTTTGTAATTTGATTTTACTATTGAATTCGAAATGATAGTTATTGGTTTTGATAGATTTGAGTCTAAGGATTCTGTAGGTTGTGTCCTATTTTGGCTACAAGATTGAATCACTATCGAGAGTAAAAATATAATTAGTTGTAGTGCCAGTTGTCTCATGTGTTTATTTTCAGTTAGCAAGCTAGTTTTGACTTCAGGTTTTTAGCTCTGTGGAGGTCTCCCAGGTGCGTTCTTCATAAGTTTTGCTATTTCTGGTCCGTACATCCATTCAATTACAATTTCATTTACCGTACTATTAGTGATTTGTGATAATTGAACTATATATTCGCAAATAAATTCTCTTTCTTCAGTATCATAGTCAATACTATTTAGCGATAGCAAATTACTTTTTAAAATTCCAGTAAGTTGTTCTGGGTTATTACCAGAATTAAGCGCATCCACTAATTTATTCGCTACTTCATTAAAAAAGTTTTGCAATTTGTCAGATACACTTTTGTCTGAAGGAATTAATCCTCTCGAATTCCAAATGGTGTCGGCAAATTTATCTTTAGCGATAAATTCCATCAGGAGTTTAATTACGTCTTCGTTCATTCTAATTCAATTATTAATTCTTGTCTATAAGGCTTACCGCTAACGTTTGACGGGCTTGCGCTGTGCGGCTACCGAAGCCTCAAAGGTTTTAAACCCGCAAATGTTTAAACGAAGATAACACTTTCTTAAGCGGCGGCAAAACTAAAAAACTGCGCTTTAGCGCAAACCTTAATTTAGCCAAAGCCCTACCTCAAAACCCGCATGGCGCAATTGCCCGTTGTTAGGCCTAGTTTTTTTGTCCGCTACCCTATATTATTACCATCAAAGTCAAACTTATATTTGCGGTTTTCCCAGTCAGTTGCTAAAATATATTTGTCCGTGATTTGAAATGTGTTTTCACTGTCTAGCGTTGTGAAAATGTCTGCACCGCTATTTTGCCAAACAATTTTGCCATGCTTATCGAGCCTTGTGATTTCGAGTTCACCATGCACAATGTAACTGTCTTGAAGTTTAAATATTCCAAAGCATGTAGCCGTGTCGGCTTTGGTCTGCCACTGTAAACGTAGGTGTAAGCTCCCCATAATTGGACTATACAAAAGTAGACTTTTTAATTAATTTATTATTAATTGTTGAACCTTGCTTCACAAGATTCGGTACCGAATCTTGTGAAGCAAGGTTTTTTTGTTTGAACATAATTGGCGATAAGCCTCCCAGACTATCGTGCGGTCTGTAATTATTATAATCATACATGAACTCCTCTGTAATTTCTCTTGCCTCATTTAAGTTCTCAAACAAATAAGCATCAAGTACATTTCTTCTATATGTTCCATTAAAACGCTCAATAAAAGCATTCTGAGTTGGCTTACCCGGTTGTATGTAATGAAAGTTAATTTTATGCATCTTACTCCATTCCTCTGTTAATCCGGCTATAAATTCTGGCCATTATCCATTCGTATTGTATTTGGCTTTTACGTTGTTTAATTAATCGGTTGAGTACCCAAACAATTGAGTTACTTTTTTAATGAGTAATCAATTTCTATATGCAGTAACTCACAATTAAAATCATCTATTACATTAAACGTTTTTAAATTTTCTTCCATTCATTAAAGCATCGTGCATAAAATCAATAGACCAAGTATGATTGATACACTCAGGAACCACTAATGCTTCCTTGATTCTTGCTGGCAAACGTCTTTTACCTTTTCTGCGAATATTTAAATTCATTGCTTTATAAATTCTTGAACTCGTTTGTGATTCCAGTTATTTCCCTCGAGTCGTATGCGACCAAAGGCTTTCCAAAATCCTTCACGCGGATGTAAATCAGCCTTTAATTGCAGTTCATTCATTACTTCACTATCGTCTTTTTTTGTTTTGTAATAAACTGTAGCCTTACCAAGATTTAAAACTTTGCACGCCCTACTGATGCTGTAAGCTCCTGAACTACATATTTCAGTAGCCATTTGTTTTTAACGCAAGGCTTTAAAGCTTTTTTCTATAATCTCCTTCGCTAATTTTAAATCGAGCGCTAATTCAGCATACATGTGCTTTAAACGACGATTTTCTTCCTCTAAGGATTTCATTTTCTTTAGCTCATCAGAGTTCATTCCGCCGTAACGCTCTCGCCATTTATAAAATGCTGCTTTACTTACGCCGTGATCTCTCACTATTTCTAATACTGATTTGCCATTATCAAACTCCTTGAGTATGTTGGCAATTTGCTCGGGGGTGAATCTTTTTTTCTTCATTTTGATTAGGTTAATTTATTAGTTTTTTTTCTACTAACAAATAGTCCTAATTTTTGGGGAGCTTACACATCTGCCTCCTTTTAAATTATCTGCTATACTTTTTCGTTGTCATTGTTACTTTTTGAAAGTATTTGAACAATTGCTGAAAAGAAATTCTTTTCGTCTGGACTGATGTATGTATATTCGGTCATTATCTAAGAATTCTAATTTTGGTTGGGTTTTACTCTGCCAGTTTCGATCTTTGCCTTGTTTGACTTTTTTAAAGGGAAAACTATCTAAAAGAACTAACGTTTATTAATTGCTCAAATGTTGCTATTTGCACTGTCTGCTCACTAACGCAAAACCCGTGTTAGGCAATCGTTTATTTTTTCTGCTTATCAATTTTATCTTCTATTTTGTCCAGTCTGTAATTAATTAAGTTTGTCCCATTTTTACTTCATTAATGTCTGAGGCCAATTTTGTCCTGTTGAGTTTCAATGGTCTCAATAGTTTTGTGTTTTTCAACATCTTTTTCTAAAAGCGATAATTGGATCTTATTAAAGATAAGATAACCACCAATGCCTAAAATAATAGCAACGAAAACACCTACAAATATTTCTTTCGAATAGTCGCCAATGTTATATGATATTTTCCGGGTCTAATTTGGTCAGAACTATCGATGTCATTAGAAGGTCTAACGATATCGTTTGAACCTTGAATATTGGAAAATGTGTCGACTGTAGGTTCTGCTCCAGATGTGTTAGTTAGCGATTTAGCTTTTTGCAATTGAGCATTTTCTATTGTATGGCATTCCAGAATAGGTGCTCTGTTTTTATTCTTTTTAACCTATATTATTTCTTATTTAAGTATTGGTCTTTGAAGTTTTTCAAAGATGATTTACAAAAATCAGTAAATGAAATGTCAGCATCTGAAATTTTTTCTAACGGAGGTTGATAATATTGCTGATAGTCTACAAAAAGATTCAAATCGTCCTTTAACGTTTTTCTATCGTATGAAATTATTTGATTCTCATAGTCGGTAGTTATGACATCTTTAATCGTTTTGGAGTTTTTTTACGCAATTAAATCGAACTGAAAGGCTGTCAGGATTCTTGTCGTGCTTTTTCAAAACGTTTTCGATGTCTTTGTATAATTCACTCCTTCTTTTCCGTAGATTTTAAAACACAACCAAATCTGTCAATTTTCACTATGCCATATTCTTTAAATATTTCCTTAATTATAATTTTATCGTATGCCTCAAGAAAGTCGTTAAAGTCCTTTTCGAAATTGTCTGAAGAATTTATTTCTAACACAATATTTTCCGAATTTAAGGTAAGCTTATTGTCCTTTTGGTATCAATTAACAACCTAGCGTCATAGTAAGGTTTGTATTCAGGAAAAATTTTTTCATTAAATGTTTTGTCAGGATGTTTTAGAATATGGTCCATTAAACTCCTAAATTGTCTTCTAGTCCGTAACTTCTCACGAACCTTACTGCCATTACAAATCCTGTTAATTTCATATTGTTTATTTTGTCTTTCTAAATATTTATGTTGCCTAACGTTTTGCAAGCAGGCACAGAAACGGTTTTAAACACAATGGTCGAGCCGTTTTTGTGCTTGCTTGCTGTTATAGCCTAGTGCCTTTACTAAGCTGGTTCTTTAGATTTGTCGTAAGTGTCTACAATGTTTAAAGAGTTGCAGAATGTTGGAAGATGTCGTCAATAGTATTGATTTCATTTTTAACTTCTTTTTCTGCTCGTCAAGAGTCACGAAATATTTTTTAGCGCCACCTAAATAAAGTCTACAAATTGTTTTACGATTATTGTCGTCAAGTAAGATTGCGAAATATGATTGAGCATCTCTATAGCTGATTCTAGTTGCAAGGTTTTTTGACGTAAAATAGTTTTACAATCATAAAACCTTCTAACTCTTCTTCTGTCGTTACAACTTTGTTTGCCTCTTCTTTTGCAAGGTCGGCCGCTGCTTGAACCACCTCTTGTTCTTTTGTTGCCTCATCTTCTTTTGTCAATGCGGTTTCAATCGGTCTGTGATTAGTTCACTAATATGTTGTTGGATTGATTTCTTTGTCAGATTTGTAAACTGCTCTAATACTTTTGCTGTTACAACACTTGGGTAAACTTGTAGCAAAATGTTTTACGAAGTCCGGTGTTGGATTTACAAGCTCTTGCTGAATTAAATGTTTTAATTCATTTGTATATTTTAATTCACTTGCGGTATTAGTTATGCTTTCAGCGTCAAAGTATGATTTATGAAATTTCTTTAATTCATCAATCTGATTGTCCTTTATCTCAGCAATATTAAATTCTAAGAATGGTTTTTCGTCCATCTTGTTTGCATCAACAAGGTCGGTGTAAAAACGATATGAAATACCGTTTGTCAAAATACCAAACTTTGCTTTTGAAACGTGGAAATATCGTAAAAGCTGTCCGTCATGAATGTTTAAATTTTGAGCCCAATGTTTACATTCAATTAAAATGGTCGGTGAACCGTCCTTGAAAATTGCATAATCAATTTTTTCTCCTTTTTTAGCCCGATGTCTGAAATAAATTCTGGAACAACTTCAATAGGATTAAAAAACGTCATAACCTAACGCTTGAATAAATGGCATAATGAAAGCATTTTTGTTACTTCCTCTGTCGATATTTGATCTTTTAATTTTGTTACTCTGTCTCCAGTAATTTAATTTGGTCTTTGAAATCCATTGTCATTGTCGTTAGGGTTAATATTCAAATATAGTAATTTTATGTCGTTCGTCTAGGCATTGGCTATAACTTGTTTATACCCCTGACGAAATCAGACCTATGCACCCAATAATAGATGATTATGCCTGTATTTATAAGAAAGTACTTAAACAAATATACCAATTCCCTCCAACAAATTAGCACAATTTTAACCTAACAATTGCGTTAAGTGGCAATGAAAAAACTCTACGTTTTTCTTATAATGTCAATTATTTGCCTTGATGTTTGTGGGCAAGGTCAATTTAAAAATCATTTTAAATTTGGGTTTAAATTGGGTGGTGGTATAAACACTATTACTGGCAGTACAACAATAACGCTTCCAAAAGGGGGCTTAATGGGCGGCTTGTGGTTTCAAATAAAAATAAGTAAAAATTGGACCATGCAAAGTGAACTAATTTATTCTTATAAAGGAAATGGTAAATTCGATTCAAATCGTCCCAAAAATGGCGATTATTTGTTAACGCTATCTTACTATGAAGTCCCAATCCTTTTCCAATACAACAAGAAAAAAGGTTTACTTTGAATTTGGTGTAGGTTTAGCAACATTATCCGGCGCTGGAGAAATTGTAATTGGAGGAGTACTTCCATACAACCCAGATTATTATACCTTTAGTAAAAGAGACTTTACATTCAATATAGGAACTGGCTACGTATTCAACGAAAAATGGCGCACAGGCTTGCGATTAACCAACTCAATCATTCCTGTCCGCAAACAATTACCAAAAGCTTCTATGCCAGGTTACAATATAGGTTTAGTATTTTCTGTTAGCCGTCAAATAAACTTTAAAGCCTCAAGAAATAAGCAAAAGGAAGATGGGCTGTAAAAGGGTTTTTAGTTTTAAACCACGGAGACACGGAGGGCACAAAGTTTCTGAGAGTTTACGAAATCTCTCCGTGTTCCTCCGTGGAATCTGTGTCTCTGTGGTAAAATTGCGCTTAACATCAATCAGATTATCAAATTTTCAAATCACCACATTTTCAAATTTACAATTTGTATCTTAATCAAACAAAATTTTGTTTCATTTTAAAACAATCCGTATCTTTGTAGTATTGAATGAAATAAACAAATTACCATGAACACAAAATTAACTCAAAAGCAAATTGGTCAGCGGATAACAGAACTTCGGAAAATGAAGGGCTTATCGCAGGAAGAATTAGCTAAAAGTGTCAAAATTTCTAGACCTTCATTAGCTCAAATTGAGTTGGGGAACAGAGGTGTTGATATTCTTGAACTGCAAAAGCTGTCGTTGGTGTTGGAGTTTTCATTGGATGATTTTATGTCAAAAGATTTTAAAGCAGGTGGCTTCGAGAGCCTCAGCCACCAAGGTGGTGAAGGAAAAAAAGCCAAGAAAATAGAAGAACGTATTTCTGTACCTACGCTGCAAGTAAATAAGTTTAAAAATGTGTTATTGTATATTCTTGAACATTGTGCTGGTAAACCAAATGTTGGAGAAACAGTACTTTATAAATTACTATATTTTTCTGATTTTAATTATTACGAATTGTATGAAGAACATTTAACTGGTGCTAAATACAAAAAATTACCTTATGGCCCAGTGCCACAAAAGCTCGACACTATTATTAATCAAATGATTGATAAAGGGCAATTGCAAAGGGTAAAAACAGAATATCATGGTTACCCACAAACTCGTTACTTGCCCTTAGAAAAAGCTGATTTAACTAAATTAATGGCAAGCGAAAAAGAAGTTATTGATAAGGTAATTGAGCAAATGAGCGATTGGACGGCTTCTATGATAAGCGAATACTCGCACAATGATTTGCCTTGAGGAAGTTACGGATGAAGGTAAAGACATAAGTTACAATTTGGCTTTTTACAGAGAAGTTCCATATTCGGTTAGAGTTTATAATGAAGCTGAAAACGAATAAGTATGGAACTAAACTACCTACCTGAATACTTAAAGGATTTCAAAAGCCTATCGAAAAGATACAGAACCTTAGAAAGTGATATGGCTGATGTAATTAAAATTGTAAAAGCCAGACCAAACGCACAGCCTCCATTAAGTTTTGAAATTGCTGGACTCGGACTTAAAACCTGCATTATAAAAGTTAAAAAAATTGCTAGTGATAGTTTTAAAGGAAGAGGATAAACTCAGGATTTAGATTAATTTACGCTTACTTCCCCGAAGAACAAAAAATCACCTTCATTGAATTGTACCACAAAAACGACAAGGAAAATGAAGATAAAAAACGAATAAAGGATAATTTTAAGTAAGGAAATGATAATTAGTAAATATGGCAAACACATACACGCAATTATACATACATCTTGTTTTCGCTGTAAAACACAGAAACGCTTTGATAAAAAAAGAGTGGAGTTCTGATTTTGAAAAGTACATTACAGGTATTGTTCAAAATCACAAACACAAATTGTTGGCGATAAAAACAATGCCCGACCATATTCATATTTTTATTGGTTATAATGTAAATCATCTAATTCCAGATTTGGTTGAAAACATTAAGACTTCGAGCAACGAGTGGGTTAAAACCAACAAGGTATCTAATTATAAATTTGAGTGGCAAAAAGGATATGGAGCATTTTCACATTCGAGAGCTCAGTTGGATACCGTTGTAAATTACATTTTAAATCAAGAAGAGCATCACAAGAAAAATCGTTTAGAGATGAGTATTTGGAAATTCTTCGCAAAAATGATGTTGAATTTAAAAACGAATATGTTTTTGAGTTTTTCGATAGAGATGGTAATTGGGAGTAGTAGTAGGTTTCGGTGCGCTGCACCTTATTATTTATCGGGATTAGACTTTTTACAAAGGTTGCGCGGCGCTGCCGCTAAGGATTCAACTATACTTCAAACAAATACAAAACAGCTGCAGAGCAGCAAAAGATTTGTAATGCCCAGTGCCCCTCAAAATATAGGTGCAGAGCACCGCAACCTTGTTGGAATCGAAATTATCACATGCAATGCTAACGTGCAATGCCAGCGCTATATTTCCGCGCTAACCAGAAACAAACAAACATTATCAAATTTTCAAATTAGCCAATTTTCAAATCAGCAACTTACTTCTTCATCTCCCCAGCCTAGCAGCTGCATCATTAGCATAAAAACCTTTTTCTCATTAATTTTAATTAATAAAGAAATAGCTTGTTGGGTTTCGCCTAGTTTGGCATAACTTAAAGCGCGGTACCACTCTGCCTCTTGTTGAAAAACATTGTTCTTGCTTTTTAAAACCATATTCAAACGCTCAATTGCTACCGATGGTTTGCCTGTGTAGTAATTGCTGGTAAAGGGCAGAGTAAAACAATGCGTTTACATCTGTGCTATTGTATCCAATTAATTCTTCAAACAAGGCGTCTGCTTTTTTGTATTGAGCTTTATTAAAACGCTTTAAGGCATCTTTTAATAATTGATCCATGGTGTAAGGAAGCAATGAACTCTTTTCGCTTTTTGCTTGTAGGTAAGAATTTACGTTTTCATACTCTGCACCTAAACCATTACGCACAATAGTAAAAGAACGTTGATGTTTAAAGTACAAAGTTTGATATTCAGTAATTTTTAAATCGTAAATATAAATGTAACCTGCATTGGGCAATAAACTCAAATAGGTTTCGGTTACCGGTGTTTTAATAGTTGTATCAACAAAAGGAACATCTCTAATTGCCATGTCTTCCATACTCATGTTATTCATAAAATGAGTACCGCTGTTTTCTTGTGTAAAATGTTGCTTGCGAATTTCTTTGTTAGTGGTAATAGCAGTATCGTTGCTCACTAGCTCACTCACAATGGTATCAATGGTATTGGCAGCAGCTAAAATATCTTTTTTAAGCGGGGCAGCTTCGTTAGGACTAACACCAATTTGTATAATTTCATTTTTATTAAACAACACCACACCCAACACCAAAGTAAATCCAATAACTAATACCGAAACAAAAATATTATTTCCCTTGCTCTTTGGCTTTGCCCCGCCTTGCTGCACACGGGCATCAATCCTCGAGAAAATATCATCCACATCGGCCTGATTAATTTTTTCTTCGCCCAGCGATGCTAGGTGGTCGAAAAAATCTGCATCATTATATTTAATTTCCTTTTTCATTTTGCGTGGGGATTAACTGTCATTTTTTGTTTTTCCAAAATCAACAACTTTAAATTGCGCTTGCCGTTTTGTATATAACTCTTCACTTCTAAACTGCTGTAACCTGTTATGCTCTCTATTTGCTGATAGGATTTATTTTGCAAGTAAAACAAGTCGATACACTTACGTTGCCCTTCTTTCAAATCATTCAAGGATTCCTTCAATAATTTCTCATTCAACTCTGCATCCTTAATTTTTTCTAAAGCCAGTTCGGTTTCTTCACTTTGCATCGTGTACTCGTGTTCCTGATAATCGTTTAAGCGTTTCTTATCTGTTTTTTGTTTGCGAATAACAGAGATGCAATAATTACGAACCACAAAACTTAACCAGCCTTTAAAGTTGTCTACTTCCCTACTCTTCAGCTCCACAATCAGCTTATCAAAAATTTGCATTACATGATCTTTGGTTTCGTTCTTATCGTTAAAATAATAAACACAGGCGCCTAAAATTTGTTTTGCATAACGTTTATATAATTCACCAATAAAAACTAAATCGCCCGTTTGCCTGTATTGCAGCAACAATACCGAATCTTCAGCAGCATTTATTTTTGATTTATCAGTAGAGAACATAAACCTGATTTAGTAATAAGACGCAAGGTACTGCAAATTCCATAATTTTTTAAAGGGTTGGGAATTAGTTTGTTAAGTTGATTAGTTTATTTGGTTTGGAGTTTATAGTTTCGGGTTTGTAATTGGGGTCGGTTTGGAAATTTCGTTGTTAAACTCCACGCACTTTCTTCCCGAATTCTCGGACGCTCGAAATGACTGGCGCGCACCACATGTCACTTCAAATAACAACGAATGTCAGTTCGAGCGCTAGTCGAGAATGGACATTAACGAGATGCTAAATAAACCTAGAAATACAAATCCTCTGCTTTCAATCGCAAGTAACGACGAACAGATAATGCAGAACTTAATCCTGAAATTAAAATACCGATTACGATAACGATACCGAATAACATTAATAGCCAATTTTCATCTTGAACAATTAATAATTCAGGTATGTAACGTGTTGCAATAAAAATGAAGGTTCCTAATAAAGTCATTGCTAACACTGCAGCTATTACACCATTTATTATTCCTTTAATTATAAATGGCTTCCTAATAAAGCCTTGAGTTGCACCCACTAGATACATGGTTCTAATTAAAAACGTTTTGAATAAATAGATAAACGAATTGTATTATTAATTAATCCAACGGAAATAATAACTAAAAGCATTGTAAAGAATGATACTCCATAACTAAGTCTCTTTTCTGTTGAATTAATATTCTCAATTAAAACTTTCTGATAAACAACTTCCTTTACAATTCGATTAGAACTAATTTCCTTTTCAATCCAAGCAACACTGTCGGCATTAGCATAATTAGATTTTAATTTAACGTTAACGGAATTTGGTAATGGATTATAACCTAAAAAGCAACGAAATCATCGCCAGTTTCTTGTTTCATCTCTTCTGCAGCTTCTTCTTTTGATTTATAAACGGCACTTTTCACATAAATAGCGGCATCCATATCTTTTCTTAATTTCTCAATATCCGATAATGAAGCTGTTTCTTTTAAATAAATTTGAAATCCAATATTCTCTTTATAGTAATCCTTTAGCTTTTCAGCATTCAATAAACACCAGGCCAAAAAGGCTAATAAAAATAAAACTAAGGTTAAACTAACTATAACAGTTACAGATGATGTTTTGAATTTATTGCTTACAGAATTACTTGCCACGTTACACTAATTTTATTCTACTAAAATACAGTAAAGGCCAACGCATGAAAGTTTTGATTAAGCTAAGTATTAACATTTGCCTGTTAAGAATGAATCCCAAATAATACCGAAACAATATTTACTTTCGAGGAATCAAAATTTAAGCAAATGACATTACATCCAGTAAACAGCGGAAACTTTAAATTAGATGGCGGCGCTATGTTTGGCGTAGTACCAAAAAGTATTTGGAACAGAACAAATCCGGCTGACGAAAACAACATGTGCAACTGGGCAATGCGCTGTTTATTAGTGGAAAGCCGTAACCGACTTATACTAATAGATAATGGTATTGGTGATAAACAAGACGCTAAGTTTTTCTCTTATTATTTCCTTAACGGAGATGATACCTTAGAGAAAACAGTAAATAAAGCAGGCTTTTCATTTGATGATATTACCGATGTGTTTTTAACTCACTTACATTTCGATCATTGCGGTGGAAGTATTAAGTATGCAGATAGCAGCAGAACAAAACTCACAACCACATTTAAAAACGCAACCTATTGGAGCAATGCACAACACTGGAAATGGGCAACCGAACCAAATCCACGCGAAAAAGCTTCCTTTATGAAGGAAAACATTATGCCTATTCAAGAAAGCGGACAATTAAAATTTATTGAAAAAGAAGGTGAGTTTATTCCAGGTATGGACTTGCTGTTCACTTATGGTCACACCGATGCTATGATGTTGCCGGTATTAAGCTATAAAGGAAAGAAGATATTATATACTGCAGATTTAATTCCATCTGTTGGTCATTTACCCTTGCCTTATGTGATGGGTTATGATGTGAGACCATTGGAAACATTGAAAGAAAAAGAGAGAATCCTAACAAAAGCGGCGCAAGAAGATTGGTTATTGTTTTTTGAGCACGATGCGGTAAACGAAATGTGTTCCTTAGAAATGACCGAAAAAGGGGCAAGAAGAAAGGAATCTGGAAGCTTTAGTCATTTTTTATAATTCTTAAGAGCATCTATAAAACTCACATCTCTTCGTTGAACTGCAAAATTTAACCCATCATTTACAAGGGTAAACTCAGGTTTAAATTTTTTGTTCGCCTCAATCTGCGAATTTTATAGCTGCTCTTGGTTAAAGTATTGATTATTTCTCACAAAAACGTATATTTGCGCTCCAAAATTTAAGAACAATGAAGAAGATTATTTTATCTGTTTCAACAGCAATCTTGTTAGCTGCTTGTGGTAGTGATGATAGTAAAATTACAACCGATGACATTAACATTAGTGCTTCTGCTAATGGAACTCAAAATGCAGGTAGTTTACCTGTTATCCAGTTTGAAGAAGAAACGCATGATTTCGGAAAAATTACTCAAGGTGAGAAAGTATCTTTCAGTTTTAAATTTAAGAACACAGGGAAATCTAATTTATTGATTTCATCTGCTCAAGCAAGCTGTGGATGTACAGTTCCTAAACCACCAAAAGATCCATTAGCGCCAGGAGCAACAGATAAAATTGATGTTACTTTTGATAGCAATGGAAAATCTGGAAAGTTTGATAAACAAATTACAGTTATTACAAACTGCGACCCTAACACGAAAGTATTAAAAATTACAGGTGAAATTATTGTACCTGTGAGCAATGAACCAAATAAAACAACAACAAAATAAAACAAAACAACAATTATGAATTTTACACTTTTACAAGCAGCAGCTCCAGCAGGAGGAGGATACATGCAAATAGTAATGCTAGTATTAATTATCGTAGTATTTTACTTTTTCATGATTCGCCCTCAAACTAAAAAAGCGAAAGAGGCTAAGAAATTTCAAGAAGGAGTTAAAAAAGGCGACAAAATCGTTACCATTGGTGGTATCATCGGTAAAATTGCCGAAGTACAAGATACATCTTATACAATTGAAGTTGAAGGTGGAACAAGAATTAGAATTTTAAAAACTGCTATTTCTCAAGAAAATTCAGCTGCATTAAATGCTGCTGATGTTCCTAAGGCTTAATAAGTATTTTAATTATTAAAAAAGCCTCATCGATAATGATGAGGCTTTTTTTATGCTGTTTTTTTTGGATGAACCAATTTACAATTTAGCTGAATCGAAATCTTCCCGTTATTATTAAATGTTCCTAGGGTTCCGTCATCATAAATAACATACCATTCGTCAAACTTAACGTCGGCAACAATGAATTCTTCAGCTTTGTTATTTATTTTTTTGTCAATGTATTTTCCATCAGGATAAACCCAACGTACCATATCCTGTTTGCCAATTTTATATAGTACAATGGCTCTATTAGCATTAGGAGTTACATCCTTCCATCTTCCAATAATTTCTGCGCCAGCTGTATCGGCAGTTGCCCCGTTTATGATTTCATCAGCAGTTTTTTCTACCTTAACTTCAGTTTGTACTACAACTGTTGTATCGGCAGCAGGAACTTTTTCTTGCTCCGCTGTTTCATTAGCACAAGCAAACAAAAGCAAGGCTGGGAATAATAGGATTATCTTTTTCATAGATTAAATGTAGTTTAATTTTTTAGTTCAACAAAAAACTCCGTTACAATTAAGTAACGGAGTTTAGTATTAATGTAATCAGAAAATTACTTTCCTAATTTCTTCTTTAAATTCTCATCTAAAGCAGCTAAGAAATCTTCAGTGTTTAAGTAATGTTTACCTAACTCAACTTTGTTTCCGTGAACACAAACAGCTAAGTCTTTTGTCATTTTACCACTTTCAATGGTTTCAACACAAACTTGCTCTAAAGCGTGACAGAAATTGATTAACTCTTGGTTACCATCTAATTTACCACGGAACTCTAGACCTCTTGTCCACGCAAAAATAGATGCTACTGGATTAGTTGAAGTAGATTTACCAGCTTGGTGATCGCGGAAATGACGAGTTACAGTACCATGAGCAGCTTCAGCTTCCATAATTTTTCCATCAGGAGTAATTAACACAGAAGTCATTAAACCTAATGATCCAAATCCTTGAGCAACGCTGTCAGATTGAACATCACCATCATAATTTTTACAAGCCCAAACAAAGTTACCGTTCCACTTTAATGCAGAAGCAACCATGTCATCAATTAAACGATGTTCGTAAACAATACCAGCAGCTTCAAATTTAGCTTTGTAATCTGCTTGATAAATTTCTTCAAAAATATCTTTAAAGAAACCATCGTATTTTTTAAGGATAGTATTTTTTGTAGATAAATACAAAGGCCATTTTTTGTTTAATGCAACATTAAAACAAGAGTGAGCAAATCCACGGATAGACTCCTCTACATTGTACATTCCCATTGCAACACCTGCACCTTTAAATTGATAAATTTCGTGCTCAATTACTTTTCCATCTTCACCTTCAAACTTCATTGTTAACTTACCTTTTCCAGGCACAACGAAATCAGTAGCCTTGTATTGATCACCAAATGCATGACGTCCAACGATGATTGGAGCTGTCCAGTTAGTAACTAAACGAGGTACATTTGCACAAACGATTGGCTCACGAAAAACAGTTCCATCCAAAATATTACGTATAGTACCATTTGGTGATTTCCACATTTGTTTTAAGTTGAATTCTTTTACACGCGCCTCATCAGGAGTAATAGTAGCACACTTAATACCAACACCATATTTCTTAATTGCTTCAGCAGCATCAATAGTAACTTGGTCATTAGTAGCATCACGATGCTCCATTCCTAAGTCGTAGTATTTAATATCCACATCTAAATATGGAACGATTAATTTGTCTTTAATAAATTTCCAAATGATTCGGGTCATTTCATCTCCGTCTAATTCTACAACGGGATTTGCTACTTTAATTTTGCTCATAATATATGTTAATTGGATTTCTAAATTTTAAGTTTCAAATATAATTTTTTTTGTTAAACATTACTAGAAATACGGGTAAATTGTGGAAAAATTGATTTATTTAGACAAATTACAAATTCAAGCCAATTTGAACCAAATCACTTGTTTTAGCTTAACTTCGCATCGTGAAAAAAGCGCTAATAATTTTAATTTTCTTCTCTTTCTTGTTCTCTGCAACAGAATTAAAGGAATTTTTGAAATTATCTGACCTTGTTGAACACTACGAGGAGCATAAAAAAGACAATAAAAACATCTCATTTGCAGGTTTCCTTTGGATGCATTATAGTACCACAAGCGACCACGATAACGACACCGAAAAAGACAATAAACTCCCATTTAAAAAACACGACCATTGTTTTGTAGCTGATAATACATTCTCTATTCATAAAAACAGTTCATTCACTTTTCAATCGCCTGAGCAAATAGTGAGCGCTTCATTTAATGCGCATCAATCTTTATTCCTTCAGGTATTTCAAACAACATTTGGCAGCCGCCTAAGCTTTCTTAATTAAATTTTAATTCAACTGTTAAGCATAAGCTTCAACAGCATGTATCATTATTAATTAAGAAATATGTTAAATAAAATCATTGATTTTTCAATCAAGAATAAACTCATTATAGGTTTATTCATTATTTCACTTGTATTATATGGCTCTTACGAAGTAATCAAGCTTCCGATAGATGCTGTGCCTGATATTACCAATAATCAAGTACAAGTGATAACAGTTGCTCCTTCGTATGGTGCAACAGATATAGAACGTTTGGTAACTTTCCCTATCGAACAAGCAAATGCAAACATTAGTGGATTGCTTGAAATAAGAAGTTTTTCTCGTTTCGGTTTATCGCTTGTAACCATTGTGTTTGATGATGAAACGGATATTTACTGGGCAAGGCAGCAAGTTGCAGAGCGGCTTCAAAAAGTACAATCCACCATTCCAAAAGATATTGGCATGCCAGAGTTAGGTCCAATATCAACAGGTTTAGGAGAGATATATCAATACGTTGTTCGTCCAAAAAAAGGGTATGAAAAAAAGTATTCTGTTACCGAACTTAGAACCATACAAGATTGGATTGTTCGTCGCCAACTATTAGGTGTAAAAGGTGTTGCAGAGGTAAGCAGCTTTGGCGGAAAATTAAAACAATTTGAAATTGCAGTTGTTCCCGACAAACTAAAATCCTATAACATTACAATAGCAGATGTTTTTAAAGCCATTGAAAACAATAATCAAAACACAGGCGGCGCCTATATAGAAAAAGGCCCAACCGTGCTTTACATTAGAAGCGAAGGTTTAATAGGCAATATAGAAGACATAAAAAACATCGCCATAAAAAGTACAGAAAACGGAACGCCTTTATTTATAAAAAACGTAGCCGATGTTCGAATTGGAACTGCCACACGTTATGGTGCCATGTGTTATAATGATGAAGGCGAAGTAGCAGGCGCTATTGTAATGATGTTGAAAGGTGCTAACAGCAGCGAGGTAATAGAAAATGTAAAAGAACGCATTGCTCAAATACAAAAAACAGTTCCCGAAGGAATTGTTATTGAACCCTTTTTAGATAGAACAAAAATGGTAAACAATGCCATTGGCACAGTAGAGAAAAACTTGCTAGAAGGCGCTCTCATTGTGGTGTTTGTGCTTGTTTTATTCTTAGGCAATTTTAGAGCTGGCTTATTAGTTGCATCAGTTATTCCACTTGCTATGTTATTCGCCATCATCATGATGAATACATTTGGTGTGAGTGGTAATCTAATGAGCCTTGGTGCGCTAGACTTTGGATTGATTGTAGACGGGGCAGTAATTATTGTGGAAGCGGTAATGCATCAACTTGCCCATAGTAAAAAGTTCTCTAATCTAAATTCACTTTCTCAAAAAGAAATGGATGAAGAGGTGCGCCAATCATCAGGGAAAATGATGAATAGCGCTGTGTTTGGGCAAATTATCATTTTAGTTGTTTACTTACCAATCTTTACTTTACAAGGTATTGAAGGAAAAATGTTTAAACCCATGGCACAAACAGTGGCTTTTGCATTAATGGGCGCATTTATTTTATCACTTACTTACATTCCAATGATGAGCAGTATTTTCTTGAGCAAAAAAATCAAGCATAAGAAAAACATTTCTGATAGAATAATGGAAGCTGTTGAGCGTCGTTATCAAAGCCTAATTACAAAGGTTCTTAACTTTCCAAAGGCTGTTTTATTTTCGGTAATTGGAACATTTATTATTGCTGCAATAGTACTTACTGGTTTAGGAGGTGAATTTATTCCAGCTTTAGAAGAAGGAGATTTTGCAGTAGAGACAAGGGTTTTAACTGGTAGTAATTTAACTACCTCCATTGAAAATACACAAAAGGCAGCGGGGATATTAAAAAGTAAATTCCACGAAGTAGAAAAAGTAGTTACTAAAATTGGAAGTGGCGAAGTTCCAACCGACCCAATGCCAATGGACGCAGCTGATATGATGGTAATACTAAAAGATAAAAGCGAGTGGACAAATGCTTCTACCTTTAATGAACTTGCCGAAAAAATGAATGCTGCTTTAGTAGATGTTCCTGGTGTTACTTTTAGTTTTCAGTTTCCAGTTCAAATGCGTTTCAACGAATTAATGACGGGTGCTAAGCAAGATGTAGTTTGTAAAATATTTGGCGAAAACCTTGATACACCTGCTAAGTACGGAGAAAAGCTAAACAAAATAATTGCTACTGTTGATGGTGCAGAAGAAATTTATGTGGAAGCAATAACAGGGATGCCTCAAGTTATTATTGAGTACAACCGACCTGCTATTGCACAATATAACATGTCGATTGCTGACATCAATAAAGTAGTGAATACTGCTTTTGCCGGACAAAGCGGAGGCATTGTATACGAAGGAGAAAAACGTTTTGATTTAGTTGTGCGCTTAGATAGTAACCAACGTAAAAACATAAGCGACATACAAAATCTGTTAGTGGAAACACCACAAGGAACACAAGTTCCTTTGCAACAATTAGCAAAGATTGAAATTAAAGACGGACCAAATCAAATACAACGTGAAGACACTAAACGACGTATGATTGTTGGTTTTAATGTGAAAGGCCGCGATGTGCAAAGTATTGTAAATGAACTAAAGGATAAAGTAGAGAAACAAATAAAATTCCCTAGTGGCTACTACCCTACTTACGGCGGCGCATTCGAAAATTTGAATGCTGCTAAGAAACGTTTAAGTGTTGCAGTGCCCATTTCTTTATTACTTATTTTCTTATTGCTTTATTTTGCATTTAGTTCAATTAAGCATGGCTTGTTAATTTACTCTGCCATTCCTCTTTCTGCTATTGGAGGAATATTTGCACTTGCCTTGCGTGGCATGCCATTCAGTATTAGCGCAGGGGTTGGATTTATTGCCTTGTTTGGTGTTGCTGTTTTAAATGGCATTGTACTTATTGCCGAATTTAATCGCTTAAAGAAAGAAGGCTTAGATGATTTAAAACGTATAGTAATTATGGGAACAAAAGTAAGATTACGTCCAGTTTTAATGACAGCATTTGTAGCTTCACTTGGATTTTTTCCAATGGCTGTTAGTAATGGAGCAGGTGCAGAAGTGCAACGTCCTTTAGCCACTGTTGTAATTGGAGGTTTACTAATTGCAACTTTCCTTACACTATTTGTTTTACCTGTATTGTACATTTTATTTGAAAAAAGCGGGAAAGAAAAAGTAAAAATTACTCCTTCGGCAAGCATAATAGCATTGCTAATTGGAATAAGTTTATCAAGCACTGTGTTTGCGCAAACACCAATAACTTTGCAAGGAGCAATTGATACAGCTTTAAAAAACAACCTACAAGTTCGTAACGAAAAACTAAAAAGCGAATACCAGCAAAAATTAATTAAGTCGGCAGCACAAGTTCCACAAACCATGGTAACAGGTGAGTACGGACAAATAAATAGTTCCTATGCTGATAATAAATTTTCGATTGGACAAAGTTTTAGTTTCCCAACTGTTTATTCAAAAGAAAAATCATTGCTCAACAATACTTGGAAAAGCAGTGTAGTATCTATTGCAATTAAACAAGCTGAACTAAAGAAAGATGTTGCTAATGCTTATTACGACTTGGTTCTACTAAATCAGAAAAAACAATTGTTATTAAAAATGGATAGTTTGTACGGTGATTTAGTTTCGAAAGTAAACCTACGTTTTGAAAAAGGGGAAACCAACATCCTCGAAAAAACAAGCGCTGAAACGCAGATGGGGCAAATTAAATTGCAGTTAGAACAAATTGCTCAAGACTTGGAAATAGTTCGTTTGCAATTTCAATTATTGCTTAATACTAAAACTGTTTTTGTGCCAAGTTCAACAGATATTAAAGCAATGCGCGATAATACAAGCTCGGCATTAGATACTGCTGCATTAAGCAAGCATCCAAGCATTCAACTATTAACCCTACAAAAAAACAATGCTGCCTTAACTACTAAATTGGCGAAAGCAAAATTGTTACCCGAACTGTCGCTTATGTATAATAACATGAGCATGAAAGGAACTGGCTCTGATAATGTATTGTATACAGGCTCAACAAGGTTTCAATCGGCGCAGGTGGGAGTTGGAATTCCTTTGTTTTTTGGCTCACAAAAGGCGAAAATTAAATCGGGTAAAATTGGGGAAAGCATTGCAAACAACAATTATCAAATTGCTTTGCAGGAAATTGGAAAGGAACACATGACTGCTTTTGTGCGTTATACAAGTCTTTTAAAATCGGTTGAGTATTTCGAAAACACTGGTTTAAAAAATGCCCAGCTTATTTCAACTTCTGCTAACAAACAATTCAGTTTGGGAGAAATTAATTATTTAGAATGGACCATGCTCAACAACCAAGCAATATCTATTCAAAACGATTATTACGATGTACTCCGAAATTTAAACCAAAGCATTATTCAACTGAACTATTTATCTACTAAATAATAAAACACTATGAAAAATATATTTTTAATAATCATTGTAAGCTTGCTCCTACTTTCTTGCGGAAGCAAAGAAACAGAACAAAAACAAACCGAAACAGCCAACACTGAAACAACAATAAAACTAAGTGATGTGCAAATTAAAAACAGTGGAATAGTTTTAGGTAAAACCGAAATGCGTTCTATATCAACTGTTTTAAAAGTAAACGGTAAAATTGATGTACCACCTCAAAACATGGTATCGATAAGCGTTCCATTAGGTGGATATTTAAAAAGCACCAAACTCTTACCTGGAATGAAAGTAAAAAAAGGTGAAGTAATTGCGAATATAGAAGATCAACAGTACATTCAATTACAACAAGATTACTTAACCGCAAAAAGTAAGTTGAGTTATCTAGAAAAAGAATATCAACGTCAAAAAGAGCTTAACCAAAGCAAAGCAAGCAGTGATAAGGTATTTCAAGAAACAGAAACAACTTACCAAGGGCAAAAAATATTGGTTAAGTCATTAAGTGAAAAATTAAGATTGATTAGTATTAACCCTGATAACTTGGATGAAAACAATTTATCGCGTAGTATTAATTTGTATGCCCCTATTGATGGGTTTGTTTCTACAGTAAATGTAAACATTGGTAAATATGTAACTCCAAGCGACGTGCTTTTTGAATTGGTAAACCCAAGCGATATACATTTAGCGCTTACCATATTTGAAAAAGACATCAATAAACTATCTATCGGACAAAAATTAATGGCTTATACAAATAACGAACCCGACAAAAAACATCCTTGCGAAATATTGTTGATTGGTCAAAACCTTTCTGCAGAAAGAAGTGTGGAGGTACATTGCCATTTTAATGATTACGATAAAACTTTAATTCCAGGCATGTACATGAATGCAGATATTGAAGTGAAGGCAAATGATGTAATTGCAGTTCCAACTGATGCTATCGTTCATTTTGAAGGCAAGGATTATGTTTTTGTGCAAGATGTAGCAAATACGTTTATCATGACAGAAGTACAAAGCGGGGCATCAGAAAATGGATTTACCGAGGTAATTAATGCAAACGAAATCAAAGCTAAGTCGATTGTGGTGAAAGGTGCTTACACTGTGCTAATGTCGATTAAAAATAAGGCAGAAGAATAAGCTAAAATGCTTTTTGCTTGAGGATTAATTTTTCTTAACTTTGGGTAGCATATGCTTTATCCCGAAAAATACAATGACCTTAGCGATAAGGAATTGATAGCCGAATACAAACGTACGGCCGATAAAGTATTTGTTGGTATCCTTTACAAACGTTACTCTCATTTAGTAATGGGTTTGTGCATGAAGTATTTAAAGGATGAGGACAATGCACAAGATGCTGTAATCAATATTTTCACTAAGCTTTTTGATGATTTACTAAAGCACAACGTTGAATATTTTAAGAGTTGGCTGTACACTTTTACCAAAAATCATTGTTTAATGTTCCTTCGTTCGGCAAAGTCGAAATTAAGCAAAGACCTTGATTATGAGTATGATGTAAAAACTTTTGTGGAAAAAAGCGAAGAGATGCATCAAAATGCCAACAAGAGAGAACAAGATTATGTAGCCTTAGAAAAAGCCTTGGCAGGATTAAATGAAGAACAAAGAAAATGCGTTGAACTATTTTATATACAAGATAAAAGTTATAATGAAATAGTAGAAATAACGGGATACAGCTTAAACAACGTAAAGAGCTTTATCCAAAACGGAAAAAGAAATTTAAAGATAAAACTGGAAACAGAAATTGGAAAACAAGAATAACATATCAAAAGAAGACTTTTTGAAATTGTTTGATTCGAATGAACCAAAAGATTTGGAGCATTTGGATGATTTTGAAAAAGAAGCTTTGGAAGGATTAAAAATGATGAAGAATCCTTCCATCGTGAATTCTATTGATGCAAAAATTGACACAAAACTAGCCGAACTTGTCGCTGCCGAAAAAAAAGGTGGTAAACGAGCGGGCATGTATTTCCTTTCTATTGCGGCTTCTATTGCATTAGTAATTGGTTTGTTCTTTATATTTAAACAAACAGAGCCAAGTTTAAAAGAAGAAGTTGCTGTTGTAAAAGAACAAGAAGCAAAAGATGCTACTGGCGCAATTACAGATGCAGAACCAAAAATTGATTCGGATGGAAAAATAGTAGCTGAGCAAAAACCAGATTTATACGAAAAACAATTACCGGGCAATTCGCTTGGTCCAGTAGAAGAAAAATCATTAGAAACAATGGCTTTTGCAGAAAACGGAAAAGATCTTGCACTTCAAAAAGGAAATACCAAATACGAAGTAAAAAAAGAAGCTGAAGGTTATATTGCTGATGATAGAAAAGAAATTGTTGCTACTCCTCCTGTAATGGCGGGAGATGTAATGAACGATGAAAGTGTTGTTGTTAATAGTAAAGATAAAGATGCAAACCTTGATTTAGAAGAAAAGGTAGTTGTGACAGATAACATTAAACTTGCAGAAACCGACGGTAAAAAAGACGAAGCTTTTAAAACAAAAGTGAGTAAAAAAACTGCTGAAACTAAAAACAGAGCTATTACCCCTGCCGAAAATGCTGCACCAACTGTTGCTCAAACAATTGTTGGAACGTCCAATAACACAAATACTAATACTAACAACACAACCACTTTTACCAATACGGCAGGTAGTGGAGTTATTGCAAATAATACCATTTCAGCCAATTCAATCAGCGCCAATAAACCTGCAAGTTATGTAGTTTCAGAGTTTGTAGGTGGTAAAAAAGCTTTAGATGAATACATTAAAAAGAATTTGAAAGTTCGTGCAACTTGCCCCGCTGAAGAAATAATTATTGTGAAATTTAGTGTTGATGCAACTGGAAAAATTAGCAAGCCAAAAATTGAAAGCAAAACAGGCAATTGCGACGATTGCGAAAAAGAAGCGCTAAACTTTGTGAAGAACATGCCTAACTGGAAAGCAGCAACGCAAGATGGAAAAGCAATTGCATCTAAACAACAAGTAGTGTTGAGTTTTAAGAAATAAAAGTACTAATTGGTTTTCTTAGCCTATCTTTACACAATGAATATCGAAACTCCTGAAACTGATTACCTATTTATTAAAGCATCTCAAATTCCGAAAGCTGGAAAAGGTTTATATACAGCAATACCAATTTACAAAGACGAGGTAATTGCCTTATTTAAAGGGGAAATACTATCAGAACTTCAAATACAGGGAAGACTAAAAAAAGGTAAAGATCAATATTTCATTAGAATGTTAGACGGAACAATTATGGATTCGATAAACACAAAGTGTTTTGCAAAATATGCTAACGATGCGCAAGCCTATCCCAATTCCAGTATAAAAAATTGCGCTAAAATTACCATTGATGAAGATGATAATGTTGCTTTAATAGCAACACGCAACATTAAAGTAAACGAAGAGATTTTTTGCGGCTACGGAAAAGCCTATTGGAAAAAGCACGGATAGTGTTCGTTAGTGAATTCCACCTCTAACGCTTTCACGCTTAATTGGAGGTACAGAAAGCGGGAATATTACTTGTTTCAACAATTTTTAGAGAAACTGGTGGTCCAAACATTTCGCCTAAACTTGTATCTTTTTTATTCATTTGCACAATTAAATCACACTCGTTTTCGTTTGCATATTTAACAATAGCGGCTGCAACATCTGTTCCTGGAATAGATTTATTTGTACAATTAATTCCCTTTTCCTTTATGAATTTTTTCACTTGATTTAAATATGGCAATATATCATTTTCATACTTTTCGTCGTTTGGACTAAAAACAGAAACAACCTTTACACTCGCACCATAATATTTTGCCAACTGAACAACTGTTCCAACCTTTTCTCTACTTTCAATACTTAAATCAATAGGCATCAATATATTCTTACAATCGTTTCTATTATCAGCCGAACGAATTGTTATGATTGGGCACGGAGCCTTTTTAATAAATTTAGACACATTAGTACCTCCCAAAAAACTTCTGAATCTTACTTGAGTATCTAGGCCAACTACTATTAACCCACAGCCCAACTCTTCGGCCTTTTCATCTGTAAGTTCATAAACATCACCTTTTAAATTAATAATATCAACTTCAAGCCCTGATTCACTTCGCGTATTACTTGCAAGCTGCTCCAACTCCAATTGTGAATCATGATCACTACTTGGATCGGCATGCATTAAAATTAGTTTTGAATGAGTGAACTTTGCAAGATTGTAGGTCTGTTTGATTGCAACTAGCGATTGTTTAGAAAAATCAACAGGAATTAAGATGGAGCTATTTTCTTTAATAAGCATAAGAATGAAATTTTATAACAAAGATAAGGAATCAACGATGAAGGATAAATTAAGCCTGACAAGTTATTAAATAACAAAGGTTAATAACCCGAATTTTAATAGAGTGCTATACTATCAAAGTATTAATTGAAAAAACAGAACTTTTTGGCTTTCTCCCTACTTCTTCAACTTTGGATCCAAGGCGTCTCTTAATCCTTCGCCAATTAAGTTATACATGGTAACAGTAAGAAATATTGCTGCACCAGGAAAAACAATTAACCACCACGAACTGGTGCTTTCCTTTGCTTCACTTAATATTTTGCCCCAGGTAATTGTATCAGGAGGCACTCCTACCCCAATAAATGACAAACTTGATTCGGTTAATATTGCTCCAGCAATTCCGAAGGCTATCGCAATTAAAGCAGGACCTATTGCGTTGGGTAAAGCATGACGAAGCAATATGCGCCAATTACTTAATCCTAATGAACGCGCAGCTTGAATGTAATCTAATGAACTTACACGCAAAAACTCTCCACGCGTTAAACGTGCAATACCCGACCAATTACTTAATCCAATGAGTAATATTAATGTTACAAATGATGGGCGTGCAATGGCTGCTATGGCAAGTATAACTAAGAACAGAGGGATTGAATTGTTAATTTCGATAACACGTGATATTATTGCATCAATACGTAATGGCTTTACAACTTTAAAAAATGGGAGCTTACTTGCTAATTTTCCAATATAATAGAACACCAAAATTATTACCACAAACAAAAGCATGCTAATTAGTAAACTCATAAACAATGTTGCCCCGCCTGTTTCAAATGCATCCACCAATGAATAGGAACGAACATAAAAAACATAAAACCACGCTAAGAAAATTCCAACAAATAATGACCACAACATGCCCCGCTTAAGCTTTAAACCTGTATTTCCATAATAACCCGCCATGCTGCCAAGTATTACACCAATAATGCTTGCTAGTAGCATACTTAGTATTCCAATTAATAGAGAATATTTAATTCCATGAATTAATCCAGCTAACACATCTCCACCATCGCGTGTTGTTCCCAAGCGATGGCGAAATTTGGAGGGCATTTGAATTAATTCCTCATTGTTCTTTTTAAATACTTGCTGTGAACCTGGAGATAGTGCAATGTTTAAAGCATCTGATTTGCCTGGCGAGTATGCACACATTGGCCAAACAACTGATTCTAATTCAGCATGTTTCCAATCGTAAAATTCTAAACTTATTTTTTCATTTTTTAATTCGTAGAAATCACTAAATGAAAAAGCGGGGAAATAAGACTTGCCTTCCATCTTGCAATACAAAGGCTTGTCGTTTGATAGTATAGGTGAAATAATGGCTAAAACAATAAGCACAAGCAAGAAACGATAAGAGTACAATGCTAATTTGTTTTTTCTAAATTGCGCCCAAGTATATTTCCTGAAATTGAAATCTTCCAATTCAGCTGAAACAACTTTTTTATTTTTCTTAAACAGCGCCATTTATTTTAATCTTACTCTTGGGTCAACTAAAACATACAATATATCTGAAACTAAAAAACCTATTAATGTTAGTATTCCAGTCAATGTCATTACAGCAATAATGATTGGATAATTTTGTGCGGCAATTGCATTATACAATTCTAATCCCATACCTGGTATGGTAAATATGGTTTCTAAAATAACGGAGCCGCCAATTGCAACTGGAAAGATGTTTGCAAATATTGTTATTAAAGGGAATAATGAATTCTTAAATGCATGTTTCCAGATAACTTTATTATCTGATAAACCTTTTGCACGAGCAGTTCTAATATAATCTTGCTCTAACACTTCTAACATCGAACCTCTAATGGTGCGCGATAAAAATGCAAAAGAGCTATAGGTGTAACAAATTAAAGGCAAAATAATATAAGGCAAAGATAATCGAGCACACTCAAAAAAACTTGCTCCTTCAGGATAACCTTCTACTGGCTTAACCCCTGATGAAGGAAGTATCGATAAGACATTAGGATTAGCAAAAAGCAACATTAATAAAAAGGCAACAAAAAAAGCAGGTAATGAATACAACATGAAAATAATTAGTGAAGAAGTTCTATCAAAAGCCCCTCCCCGCTTTTGTGCAGAGCGAACTCCTATTGGAATACTAATGATATAAGCTAAAAAAACAGAACATAAACTAAAAAATAGCGACCAAGTAATTTTAGTACTAATAATTTCTCCCACAGGTTGTTTGCTTACGTACGAAATTCCAAAATCGAAACGAACAATTCCTTTACTAAATTCACCATCACCAAATAACCAGCGATGGTATTGGTTTTTGAAGCCATAAAAATTTATTGCAGGAATATAGTTTTTCCATACAGAAGAATTACTTTTGATTTTTTGATAGCTTGCAGTTAAATTAGTATAACTTGTTTGAAGTTTGTTTAATGAAACGTTTTTCTCAATAATTTGTTTGATTGTAGTAAACTTTGCTTCTATAGCTTCTGTTGTAAAAGCCGACTTTAAAGCTTGTACTTCAAATTTTAACTGTACAATTTCATCATATAATTTATTTTGTTGTTGCTCAGACAAACCTGCTGTGTCAACTGAAGTCGCAATTACCAAATCATAAAATTGAGTGCAAGCTAAATTATAGTTACTTATTTCATTCCAATTACCATATTTATCAAGTAAGCGATTAAGTGCTGTATTTTCATTTTTATCATAAACGCGATATAGCGTGTCGGGAGCAGCTAAAGAAGAAATAGAGAAATAAAATACTGGCAAATCCAGTCCTAATTTTTTACGCCAAAATAATTTTTGTTCTTGTTGCGAAATACTCTGCTTACCCAATTCACCAGAGCTACTTGCCGCTGAAACCATCTTTTCTACAGGATCTCCAGGAGCATTAATCGCAATAATAAAACCCAACAATGTTATTACAAATAAAGTAGGTAAAAATACAAGAATACGTTTTCCTATGTAAGTTAACATTGTTTAGTTGGGTGATGCAGAAATTAATTTCATGTTGTTTAATAAAATCCCTGGCTTCTCGTAATAGTATTCTTGATTACCAAAACGCTTGTGCATAATAACTCTGCGTTTTTGCCCGAACATAAAAATACAAGGCTGTTCATCATAAATAATTTGTTGCAATTCTTTCGATAGTTTATTACGTTCCTCTCCAAGCGGTGTAATTCTTAATTTTTCAATAATCGCATCTGTTTTAGCATTGCCAAAACCTACATTATTAGACCCATTTGTAATCCACGACTCGGTATGCCATAACTGTTTAAAATCATCAGGGCCTGCAGAACCAGTTACACTAGAAATCATCATGTCAAAATCGTGAGTTGTAATTCCTGTAATAAAAGTTCCAAACTCTAATCCATTTAACTCCGCTACTACATTGGCCTTACGCATACTTTCCGAAATTAACTTTGCAGTTGTTTCCCAAGCTGGAGTGGTTGTCATGTAATTAATTTTAAACCTAAAATCAAGTTTTTTACCATCCACTATTTTATCTAGTACTTGGTCTCCATCACTATCCTTCCAACCTGCTTCAGCTAATAGCTTCTTTGCTTCTTCCAAATTAGTTTCAATCAATTTCAAGTCTTTATTACAATCATCTTTCCATTTACTTACTGGCGTGGCAATGCGGTTGTATATATTTTTATTAACGATTGTGTTTATATCATTATATGGAATTAACAGCGCCATAGCTCTTCTTGTTTTAGCATCAGTAAAAATCTTAGAATGTTTAACTCCATCAGGTTTCATATTCATACCTATGTATGTATAGTTATAGGTATCCATAAATTTGTAATTGAAATGTTTAACAAACTTAGGATCTTCTTTTAACTCCAGCATTGTTTTTATATCGATTGATGCAGTACCATCATAAACTTGGTTGAGGAATTCAAGCTTAGTAGAATTTAAATCGGTATTAATCTTATAAATAATTTTATCAGGAAAAGCATTCTCAAATAAACCTGTTTTACCTTCTGACCAATGATTTTTCTTTTTAACCAAGGTAATTGTTTGCCCCGATTCCCATGATTCGATTTTATATGGACCAGCACCAACAATATCTTCAGGCGTATGGCCATATTTAGGAGAGTTAAATTCTGCTGCCCAAGCTTTTAATTTTGCATCCTTATCAGCAACAAACTTCTTATCTAAAAATTGATCGAAAGTATAATTAGCAAGAAGATTATCCTTATCAAAATAAGCACGTTGCATTAACGGGAAGTCCGTCATGATGTACAAATTTTGTACATAATTATCGCGCATTACAAAAATCACTTTAGTTGGAGACACAACTTTAATATCCTTAATGGACTCCAAATAAGGCTTTGCATGAGGGTTATTTACCAACGGACATACATTTGCTTTAAAGCTAAAAGCTACATCTTCTGCAGTTATTAGGCTTCCATCATCCCATTTTAAATAATCTTTAAGTGTGTAGGTATATTCTAATCCATCAGCTGATATCTCAGGCTTTGAAGCAGCTAGTTGAGGATATAAATCTAATTTTTTAAAATCGGTATTAGTTAAAAAAACTTGGGTGTACAAAGTTATTTCTTGTCGTTGAGCCGTATTACCGTTGGTAGGGTGCATATCTCCGGGGTCGCCAAGTGTATGGAATACCAATACATTCTCCTTCTTCCAAGATGGATCGAAGTTTTTGCATCTTCAAACTTTTCGATTTTATTACCCATCTCAATTGTTTCTTGAGTTTGGTTTAATTTTACTTCTTTTTCATCCCCTCCACAGGCTGTAAAAAGCGCTAATGATGCAATACCAACGATTGATGTAAAATACTTGATTTTCATAATGATAAAGATGTACGCAAAGATAACATTGCTACAATACGATTGGAATTAGGAGTAAATTATTAATCGACATGTTTAAAAAAGGCAAAAAGGTTAATAAAAAAAGTTTAATAAAATTTGTTTTATCAAAAATGACTATGTACATTTGCATCCCGATTTTGAACAAGATTCGGTGAGATGCCTGAGAGGCCGAAAGGAACAGTTTGCTAAACTGTCATACGGGTTAACTGTATCGAGGGTTCGAATCCCTCTCTCACCGCATAGTTCTTTAAATTGGATGCCCCGCTGCAGAGGGGCGAAAAAATAGTTCGGGGTGTAGCGTAGCCCGGTATCGCGCCACGTTTGGGACGTGGAGGCCGTCAGTTCGAATCTGGCCACCCCGACATTAAGACCTTTCATTAAAATGGAAGGTCTTTTTTTATTAAAGAAATCTTCACTTTGTATGCCGTAAGTTCTCACGCCAAGGCGTGATGGCAACGCCGACATTAAGAAGAGAAAGCCTTTCATGAAAATGAGAGGCTTTTTTTTGAAAGAAATTTTATTTCAGAGCTAAGCAGTTCTTATACAAAACATTTTTAATTAGGAACAATCCACTTCCCTCCCATCAACTCCTTATCATAAATCAATTTTAATTTACCCAAAGCATCCACTCTATACACCTGCTTGCATTTGGTTGGAATTGGATCGTGACCTTTTTGTTTGTGATTGGTTTCGAAAATAATACTATCGCTTTTAACTTGCATTGTGCCAATATCTTTAAACACATTATTACAATCTGAACTCCAACTATACAGATAATGTTTAAGTAAGTATTTTTTGGTTTGGTTTTCTAAACGATAGAGCAATAAAACTGTGTCTTTTTTATTGTATTCGCTTTTTTCCGTTTTTACAATGCGAAGAAATTTAACTCCATTAATAACTAAAGTATCTGTTTGCGATGCCGCAAACTTTGCAATACCAATTAAAAACAGAACGAAAATACACTTCATTAGAAATAGTCTTCCAAAAACGGTTTCATTTCAACTTCAATATCTTTTCTTAATTCCATTAAACGCTTAGCATACGTTTCTAAAGCAATTTCATGGTCAGTGTGCGGCTCCCAAGATTTTGAAGGGCGTGGTTTTCCATCTTCTCCAACAGCTACAAAAACAATAACGCAATGTGTTGTTTTAATAAATTTATGACCCGTTATTGGACGAGAAAAAACATCGCAAGAAATATGAATACTAGTACGACCCGTATAAATAACACGTGAAACAACTTTTACTAAATCACCAATATGAATAGGCTTAAAAAAACGAATTCCCCCTACATACAAGGTAACACAGTAACCTTCTGCCCATGATGTTGCGCAGGCATAACCTGCTTGGTCGATCCATTTCATAACTGCTCCGCCATGCACTTTACCGCCGTAGTTTACATCTCCAGGTTCACTAATAAATTGAAAGGTTAATTGATTTTGCATTTTACTTTTATTGCTATGTTATATCGAATATACTAAAATTACTTATTCTTTAAACTATCAACCATAAATTATCAAAAAAACTCCTTACAAACTATAATTTCTTTTCGAGTAAACGTTTACAAGTCAATGCTGATTGATAAGTACTACCACAGCAATGACTGTTCATCACATTATCTATAGCTAATTGAATAGCTGATTTACTAAATTCAAATTCGTTTAAAATTTTTTCCATAGCTTGTGGTTCGCCACCCATCCAAGTGTACTCTAATGTTAATTTTTCTATTTCAACTTCAGTAGCTTGTTTAAGCATACGATTAATTTTTAATTTCTTCGGTAATTTCTCCACCGCCCCACTCTACAACGGTAAAACCTTTGCGCTCGAATGAGGGAAAAGATTGAGCAGGTACAGTATAAAAATCATTCACCGGTTTGTAATCCATAAATACCCTAAGCATTGCATCCGGCTTTGGACTAATATCCATGGTAGAAATCTCATTGTACTCCTCACCAACTCTAAATCGAATGAAATTATATTTATTTTCTTTCAAAATCGGATACCAAAAAACTATAAACTCATTGTACTCTTTGGGTGTTAAACCAATTTCCTTTAATTTTGATTGTAAGAAAGTATGCGAATCTTCACCCTTAATAACAAAACCATTTGAAAAATTCTGCTCCACCTTTTCTTTCATTTCACCTTCCCAAAACAAATAGGAGTATTCTAATGAATCTGATTTATTAATTAATTTCCCATCAGGGTAAGCAATAACATTCCATTCATTTTTATACTCAGGATAAGTAACGGTGAATGCACCTGAATAATTAACTTTTACTTTAACTTCAGTTTTCTCTGTTGGATAAAGATAAACAACGGGTTTACGGTGTTGTTTTTTTGTAACACAACTGCTTAGCATAATAAGCAAGGCTAAAGGAAGGAAAATGTATTTCATTTTATGGTATTAAAAGTTAAGAGTAAATATAATTAATTAAAAATTAAATCCCTTAAAATCATTCTCAAATTTCCTTGAAACAATCTTCTCCATCTTCAGGTAATACAATATATAAACGATACCATTCAGTTCCATCTATAATTTCCCAAGTATGTCCTTTACCTTCTAAATCATCGGCAATAAGCACTATACCAGGTTCTACAACAAATGAATCACCATTGGTAACGGTAAATTTTAATTTGCCTTTTAATGTGATAACAAATTGGTAACGCGGGGCAGGATGGGCTGTTAATTGGTAAGCCTCAATTTTAGTTTGAGCAAAAAAGTGCTCCGATTGTATGTGAACAGCTTCTGGGATTTCACCCTCTAAAAAAGAACAATCTGTACCATTAATATTTATGAGTTTAAATGCTTTCATGTTTCTTAATTTACTTTTGCGAGATTTTTTTACAAGAGAATCAGTTATCGCATTATTTTTTCTTTCTTCAACATAACTTGCTACTTTATCCGAATCATTTTGTAAAACAAAAAAGCTAGCGTAAATATAATCGAGTTCAGGGGCAACATTCGAATTCAAACTTTCGGAAGAACGAATACCTTCAAAATAAGCATAAGGACGATTGCCTGAATTATCATTTTTTGAATTCATTAAAAATTGAGTCCCATTTTTATCTGTACCCATAAATGTAATATGTTCAAAGTCTAAGTTAAAATGTGGTTTGATAACTAACACCCCGTTAGCAGGAATTATCAATTGCATTTCGCTATTTTTCACTTGTGGAATAATCCCACCCTTTTCTCCATATATAACTCTTGCTTGACCGCTAAATTGATTAGGAAAAACTACTGTTATTGAATCTTTTTGTTGAATCATGTAACCCAATATTTTCCATATTCCAAACCATAAAATAATTGGCAACACAATTGTAATTATTTTAACGATTACTTTCCTATCAGAAAGCAGAACAAGGACTGCACCAATCAAAAAAAGTGGAATGGAAACTATTAGAAGAAAAATATTTAAGCTAATTAACCATCCGATTACAATAAATAGTATTCCAACAATAAATTTTAATTTCGAGTTTGATGTAGACATAAATTGAATATTTAAATTATAACTTAATACCAATTATACAAACATCCCTTCGATACTTCGACAAGCTCAGTACTCAGGGTAAACTGACTCTTTGAAATCATAGCCTAATACCAATAATACAAACATCGTCAACTTGCTCCAAACTTCCTTTCCATCTTTCGAAAGAGCTATTTAGTGTGTCTTGTTGTTCACTAAGTTCTTTATCTAATGTTGACATTAATGTTTCTTGAAACTGCTTGTACTTATACTTCTTGCCTTTTGGCCCTCCAAATTGGTCAGCATAACCATCAGTAAATAAATAAAAAGTGATTCCTTGTTTAAATTCTAAAATGTGAGTTGTAAAAGGTTTTCGGTGGTCACTTTTACCAATAGGTTGTTTGTCTGCTGTCACTTCGACAAGCTCAGTAGGACTTTTGTTTTCATTTGAAGAACAAATGTACCATAATGGATTATTTGCCCCGCTCCATTTTATTTCTTTTGTTACCATGTTAATTGATAACAAAGAGATATCCATTCCATCTTTTACCTCTGCTACACTTTTTTCAAATGTTTCTAAAACTAGGTCGGTTACCTTATCTAGTATTGCCCCTGTTTCTGATAGATAAAATTCTTTTACCGCACGATTTAGTGCATTACTACAAACAACCGATACCATTGCTCCAGGAACACCGTGGCCAGTACAATCGGCGGCGGCAATTAAAACGGTATCTCCAATTTGTTCCATCCAGTAAAAATCACCAGCAACAATATCTTTGGGTTTATAAAGTACAAACGATTGAGGTAATTTTGATTTTATTAATTCGGAAGGTGGCAAAATTGCATCTTGAATTCGTTTGGCATAAGTAATACTATCTATTATTTCTTTCTGATGCTCTTCGATAATATGCTTTTGTTGGTTTAGAACTTCATTTTTTTCATCTACTAATAGTTTTTGATTTTCAATAACTGCTTTTTGTTTCTGCGTTATTCGAAATCGATTAAACACAAAAGCTGAAAAAGCAATTACTAATGCTAAACCTCCGTACAAAGCAAAGCGCTGCGTTTTTTCTTGTTTTAATTGTGCGGCAGTTACTTTTCTTTCTTCTGTAACCCGAACACTATCTGCGGCCGCTTTTTTATCATATTCGTATTGAAAACTTTTTTGAAGAGTAGCTCTTTTTGTACTTTCGTTATTAATGCTGTCGGACATTAATTTATGTAACATCATCATTTCGTAAGCTAATTTATAATTTCCTGTTTGATTATAAACTTTACTTAAAACAGCACTTACTTCTTGTGATAGATATGGCTGACCTATTTCATTCGTAATTTTGTATGCCCTTTCTCCGTATTCTTTTGCGAGTTTAATGTTTTTTAAATCATAATAAATTTCACTTATATTTATTAACGTTGTTGCTATTCCTGATTTATTTTCAATTTCTGTATGTATTGCCAAAGCCTTGTCATAATTTTTAAGAGCTAAATCATACAATGAATCAGCTTGTTTATTGTAAGTAGATTTTTTAGCTTCAACATAATAAACACTTCCAATATTACCCAATACGTCAGCAACACCAGGCAAATCATTAATGGATTGAGCTAACTCTAAACTTTCATAATAATATTTTAATGCAAGCTTAGAATCTCCCCTTTCAAGATAAATATAAGCTATGTTACTGAGGGTTTGTGGAATTCCATTCTTGTTATTTATTTCTTTTTGAATTTTATGTGCCTTTTGAAAATAACTTAATGCTTTATCATATTCGTTTTGCATAACATAAATAGTTCCCATGTTATTAAATGAATTAGAAATACCATCTTTATCTCCAATTGCTTCCTTAATTTTTAAACTTTTATGATTGTATTCCAGTGCCTTAGGAATATCGCCTTGTTTATCATATATAAAAGCCAAATTACTTAACGACCTTGCTATTCCAACTTTATCATTTAGTTCTTCTTGAATCTTCAAACTTTTTTCAATATATTCTATCGTTTTCTTTTTGTCGCCAAGTTGAGTATAATTAGTGGCAATATTATTTAGAGAAGTTGCAATGTCGATTTTAATTTGTTTAACTAATTCCTTCGATTTTGTAATTTTTAGCAAACTTTCCAATACATCAATACTTAATTGATTGTACTTTAAACTACTATCAACTTCTCCTATTTCACCTGCAAGGTATCCCTGATTACTATAAGATGAAGCTAGAAACTTTGTATAGATAGGGTATTCATTACTTTTAGTGGTTAACCTTTTAAGATTAGTTTTGCAAATTAGTTGTAGTTGTTGATTGTACCTTGGCCAAATTAAATCATCATTCTCATTTTCGATTAATTGCATTAAAATTTCGCATCTAATTGTATCATGTTTGGCAACACCTAAGGCTTGTTTTAAACTATCTGTGTTTTGTGCTTTAGAATACAAAACAAAACAAGATAATAAAAACAAATAAACATACTTCTTCATAAAATATAACAGCAATTAATCCCTAATTTCAATCATCATCTAATTTAAACAGTTTTTTTGAATCAATGGTATATTAAAGAGGAAATAGTTTTTTTTATAAAAAAACTTGTTTTTAAGAATAAAATACTATTTTTAATATATAAAATTTAACCTAAAATATAAATTATGAACGTACCTGTTAAACAACAAGCAAGTTTGCAACAAATTAAGGAGCATTTAGAGAAATCGCTACCAACTTATACATACTCGTTTAGAGGAAGTAGTATTTTAATTGTAAGAAAATCTTCGACTGCAGCAGCATTAGTAATGTCGCGCTCAAATAAAATCATTGTTAATGAAGGTTTCCCAACAATGGGTGGGCAACTATTATTTGTGCTATGCATGTTATTGTTAGGTATTTTAATCCCTATTATTATTTATTTTGCTGCATTTTTCCCTGCGCAAAAAGCGGTTAGAAATGAAGTTGCTGAATCATTAAAATTACAATTTGGACAATAATTTACATTTCTTGTTATAATTAAAACTCTGCACTTAATAAATGTGCGGAGTTTTTTTTATATAGCATATTTCTTAATCAATGCAATTTGCCCCGCATGATAAGCTGTATGAGAAACTATACGAGCTAAGGCTTCTGCTTTAGTTACAGTTCCAAACTCAGCAGTTGTTATTTGTTTGCCCCAATCGTCATCAGTTTGTTTTAAGATTGCTTGTTCCAAAACAGCTGCCGATTGTTCTAATAATTTTAATTCTGCATCTAAGTCAGTAAACTTTCCTGTATCATGTATGGTTTTACCAACGGTTTGCATGGTTACTTTAATATCCAAACCAAAAACATTTTTGGCAAATAATTGTTCCACTTCGGCAATGTGCTGCATTAAAAAACCAATGGAGTTTGAATTAGGATGTAGTTTCTTTGTCAAATCCATTTCTGTACTGGCAGGTAATTGGTTTGTTAAACGGGTTCTCCCCATTTTGAATAATTGTAATAATTGTGTTGTCATTATTTTAGTTTTTAAATTAATCTAGCTCATAAATATGCAAGCGATTCTTAGTTGTCAATAATTCTTGTTGCAGTTCCTCTACTCTCTTCAAAAGATTAAAAACAACATCTATACCTTCTGCATTAATATTTAATTCACGATGCATTCGTATCATCTTCTCAATGTCAGCAATATTATCGCGATGCAAATAATTAGCTGTTTCAATTTGCCTAATCTCAATTAATCCAATTTCACTCAAATCAGTAAAAAACGACATTTCCACTTCGTGGTATTCGCATAAATTAGACAGGGCTATAAATTCTTCTAAGTTCATGATGTTCTTAATTTAGAAAGTTCGGTAAATAATTCTTTTTCTTTATCACTTAAGTTTTTTGGTAAGGAAATAACATAGGTAATATAAAGGTCGCCAAAAACACCTTCTTGTTTGTAAACTGGAAAGCCTTTGCCTTTTAATTTAACTTTTGCCCCGTTTTGTGTTTCGGCAGGCACAGTTAATTTAACTTTGCCATCAAAGGTATCCACCATTATTTCACCACCAAGTAATGCTTTATATAAATCAAGTTCTACACTCGAGTGTAAATTACCTTCTTCATCTAATTTAAACTTAGTGTTATTAATAATATTGAATTTAATAAACAAATCACCATTAGGTCCGCCATTAACACCTTGCCCACCATGACCAGCAATTTTAATTACTTGTCCGTTTTTAACTCCTGCGGGTATTGTTAAGCGTATTGCTTTGCCATTAACAGTTATTGTTTGTTTTTGTGTGGTGTAAACATCTTTTAAATTGAGTTGTAACTCTGCATTAAAATCTTGCCCTTTAAACTTAACATTAGTGCCCCTTCCTCTAGAAGCTCCTTCGCCAACCATTGATTCAAAGAAATCAGAATAGTCTTCACCTCCAAATGATTCAGAAAATCCTTGGCCACCTTGCTGCCTTTGTTGATGCTGCTGTTTTTTCTGTTGCTCAAACTGTTCAGAGTGTTTCCAATCTTTACCATACTCGTCATACTTTTTACGACTTTCTGGATTGCTCAACACTTCATTAGCCTCGTTTACTTCCTTAAATTTCTTTTCGGCCTCCTTATCATTCGGATTTAAATCTGGATGATATTTACGAGCCAACTTACGATAAGCTTTTTTAATATCGTCATCAGATGCAGTTTTCGGAATCTCAAGTAATTTATAATAATCTACAAATTCCATATGAATAAAATGTATTAATGAAATAATCTATTCTAATGTAAGGTTAGTCTTAATTATCCGATAAAAAGCTGAGTTTGCTCAATTAAAAAAATGATTATGAACAATATTGTTTTTTGGAAACAAAAAAGCCCCCACCAGAAACGGATGAGGGCTTTAATTACCGATTATTCTTTGAATCTATTTAAGCTTAAAATACTTTTGCAAATCACCTGACGATGGACGTGGCGCATGCGCATCAATAACCTTAAGGTTTTCATCTATTACTAAGTAACGAGGAATAAAACCTACACTATATCCTTCAATTTGTTTTTCATCTTCCTTACTTAGGTATATATTATTTTTGAATCCAAGTTTAGTAGCCATTTTAAGCCAATCATCCTTTTTGCAGTATAAAGCAACACTAACAAAATTAATTTGCTCACCGTATTTCTCCTCCAACTCCTTCAAGCTAGGCATTTCGGCTTTACAAGGTCCGCACCAGGTTGCCCAAAAATCGATTATTGTAATTTTACCTTTAAAAGAAGATGAACTTAATTTATTGCCTTTTAAATCAACACCTGTAAAATCCAATGCGTTTGTCCCTTTAAGCAATTGCATTTTGCTATTAAAAATTGCATTATCCCTAATTTCTTCTTTAATAGATTCTGCATTCATTTCTTCTTCAGTTGCAAAATTAGCTAATGAAGGTATTTCCTTCTTGTAATCAGCAACAATTTTTAGATAGTCTTTATAAGCATTATTCATGTATGAAAATATAACACTTGTATCTACATCACTTCCGAAAGCAAATATTTTTTCATTGATGCCTTGGGTAATTATAAAGCAATTTTTAATAGCATTATTCTTTTCTGCACCTTTTCCAGAAAACATAATGGTTGCATCAAACATGTTGGTGTTTAAACTAAGGGTTAAGTCATCACCAACATCAAATAAAACAGTAGTTTGCTCTGTACCATCAAAGAATATTGTATTTGTTTGCTCCTTAATATTAAAAGCCATTGCAAACGAACCATCACTACTTACAACAGATGAATCGAGCACCGTTTTGGTTCTGCTATGATTTTTTTTATCCTCTTTAAAAGCATACAAATAACACTTATCCGAGTTAGGATTAATAAGTTTACCTTTTAAACTGGTATTATCCTGAGCTACTACAGGAACTACTTTTAAAAGGGCTATAAGAATAAACAAAAAGAAAGTGGTTTTCATAAAATTGATTTTTGTAAAAATAAGCTTTCCTATAGAATAAACAAAAAACCCTCACTGGAAATACCAATGAGGGTTTTCACAAATCAAAATTTAAAACAAGATAAATTTAGATACCCATTGTTCCACCTGAAAAATCTAAATAATCTCTAGAACCATTTCTTTGGTAGTTGTAATTATTTGTTAAATTTTGATTGTTATCTGAAAACCTATCTTGTTTTCGAGTCCCATAATTTTGTTTGGGCAAAAGATTATACCTTTCTTTAATGAGTAAAGCAATTAATACAAAAGCTACAATTGCAGGTATAATAAGCGAAGTTACAATAAGTGCATCCATAACTATTTATTTTTATTGTTTCACATAAATTAAAAATTTACGATACTTTTATTTCGATGGCATTGCTTTTTGCTTCATTCCTTTTTGGAATTACTAATTTTAAAATGCCACTTTCATATTTAGCTTCAATGCCATCTTCATTTATCTCTTGAGGCAAGTAAAAGTTTCGTTTAAACGAGCCGTAGTTAAATTCTTTACGACTATACCTTTTATCCTTGCTTTCCGATACAGTTTTATGTTCGGCCGAAACGCTTAGGGTTTGATCTTGCAACTCAATTTTAAAATCGCTTTTATCAAATCCGGGAGCAGAAAGTTCTAAGTGGTATTTACTGTCTTCCTCTATCAAGTTTGCCGCAGGTACATGTTGGGCAAATTCGTGAGGGAAAACATCATTATTAAAAAAACTTTCTACCAAATCGCTAAATGCCGTATTAAACATTAAGGGATTTGTGCTTTGCCCATTAATTGAGGGCTTTTTCCATTTTACTAGTGTCATAATTTGGTTCCTCCTATTTTTGGTTAAACAAAAAGTTAATTGTGCAAACACAAAATCAATTGGCATGCCAAGGCGGAGCAAGACAAAAATTTCTGACAAAATTTATTTTGGAAAACTGAAAATTTTTCAGTGGGGTTTTGGAGGGTGAAAATTTGGCATTTTTTATTCAATAATCAAATCACTTCTTAAGCTTTACAAAATAAATCATTTCATAACAGCCGCCTCCATGTTTAAACAAGGTAGATTTTTCTTGAAGAAGAAAGGGACAGCGATTAAAGATAGTGCCAAAGGCAAATAAAGTCCCGTCCTCCCTTACAATGCAATTTTCTCCAAAACTTTGGCTCTTCGCAATTAAGTTATCTAAAACGTAATAAGTCAAAGGTTCTCCTTTACTTGAAAGCTTTACAATATTACTTCGAGTAGTGGTAAATCCCTTTTTAGTCTTAAACATTTTTTCGATACTACTTGCTTCTTCCTTTATATTCTTTTTTTGCACTTTAGAAGTAACATTTAAATAAATATTTTCGTCCTTATCCATTTCTATATCATAAAATTGAATGCTTGCATCTTGAATGTACCAATTTACTTTTCCTGTATAATCAATTGAAAATAGAGCGGATTGAATTCCTCCTGTGGTATCAATTTTTTCACCCAATATATTGGTTACTCTAATATTACTAATTGGCAAATAGATGTTTTTGTTTTTTACAGCAATATCAAACAGCACAAACCCTTTCTTCGAATTAATTATTTCCACAACTTTACCCTCTTTGTCCATAATAAAAATAGCTGCTCCCCCCATTCTCCCTTGAAAAGGCTTTTCAATTTTCCTATTTTTAGTATGAACCGATTTTCCATCCACAAATAGATATGGGGGATAATTAACTACAGAAATAATATTATCATCTTCATCTAACCTAAATATAGATTCTGAGCTGTAAGTTCCATAATTACATTTTTTAGAATAACCTGTAAACGGTGTAATCCATTTCACATTAAAGTTTGTATCTATTTTCGCGATAAAATCAGTCGTACTGCAAGGCAGTTTTTTCGACAGCATTTCTTTATTTGCAAACTCATCTCCCCTCCCATTAATAATAAAACATCCATCTTTTGTCATTTTAAAACAAGTAATGTTATCCATTAATTCATTGTTTTTCTCCTTACAATTTTTTATCCATTTAATTTGCCCCGCAGCATTGTATTTAAGAAGCCAAAATTTACCTAATGTATCTGCTTCGTAAGGCAGCTCTTTAGAATCAGGATAATACTGTTTTATGTTTATCTCTTTAAATTTCTTTGCCAATTCAAAAATATCGGCATCATTATAAGTTGGGTAAAACACATTAAGAGATGGAACATAAACTAATGGATAATCGTTAAAAACCAATTCATCGCTAGAAGACAAACACACGTAGCTATTATTGGCATTATCAATTGTAATACCTACAATATCCATTTCGCTAACTCCATTTTTATAAATATGGCTTGTCCAACTAATTGCGCCCGCCTTGTTAAAATTAGTAATTACAACTGTAGGTTTAAAGTTAATTACAAGTGGTGTTCGGTCTTCATTAGCATCAATTAGCAAGTCTCCAAACTGATCAACTGCATAAGTAGTAACGCTCTTTTTAATTTCAAAACCTGTTGTAAAATTGCCATCTTTAGATACAGCTACTTTATTAATGTTAAAAACACATTCGTTAGATTCTGAAGTAATGCTCCAATCAATAGACTGCGAAAACAGCGGGGCAAGTATAATAGTAAAGAAAAAGGTAAATATCCTTTTCATGAAATTGCTTTATGTAATAATACAGAAAAGGGGCGATAGATACAATAGCTAAAGAAATATAAAGAAAATTGGGAATGGGTATTGAGTTTGGAGGAATTATAAAATAGCAAAACATAGAATACAAATCGCTTGGGCGTGAAACCAAAATTAATTGAGGAGCCAAAGCATAGTAAGGCCGAAAAACATGACGAAATTTTAAAATTTTGAAGTGAGAAATATTCAGGTGGAGGTTTTTAGATGTAAAAAATGATCATCTTTTTAAGAAGATACACCTTTAATGTCTTTCAACCTTCAGTTCGTATAAAAAATTAACTACTTAATTTAAAAAAAACTATTTTTAACCATGAGAAAAATAAAATCAATTAACTCAGTTGTTCTATTTACAGCATTTGTTTGCACTTTACTTGAATGCAAGGCGCAAAACATTGATTCATTATTCAAAATATACAATAGCATAGAAAATAATGATACTATTCGTGTTAAAGCAATTGATGAAATTGCATGGAGCTATAGATACACAAATCCTGACTCAGCAATACTACTAGCAAATCAACAATTGCAGCTAGCAACTAAATTAAGTAAAACATATAAAACTTTAAATCTTGGAAAAGAACAAGAGTACAATGCCTTTAAAACTTTAGGAGTTGCAAATAAAAGTGCTGGAAATTACCAAAAGTCATTAGAATATTATTTTCATTGTTTATACTTAAGTGAAGAACTAAATGATACAACAGAAATAGGTAATTCAAACATCTCAATTGGAATTATCTATTATAACCTCTCCAATTTTCCAAAATCCTTGGAATATTATCTCAAAGCAATGAAATTATTTGAAAGCATTAATGATAAAGAATCCTTAGGGATGTGTTACAACAATATTGGTCTCATTTATGTTAACCAAAAAAATTACTCGAAGGCAATAGAATATTACTCAAAAGCACTCAAATTAAGCATTGAAATTAAAGATAAAGAAACCATTGGATATTGTTATACATATATTGGCAGTGCTTACTACTATAAAATGGATTTAATTAGAGCATTTGAATATTATACAAAATCACTGCAAATAAAAGAAGAAACAAACGATATAAGAGGAATTGGAATTTCTTATACTAATCTTGCTCTTGTAATGCAAGATTTAGGTAATCATACAAAGGCTTTAGATTATTATAAAAAATCACTTCAAATAAAATATCAAATAGAAGATAAACTTGGCATGGGTATTTGCTATTCCAACATTGGCAGTTTATACAATACAATTAATAACTATAAATTAGCTATAACATACTGCGACAGTGCAATTAAAATAAGTAAAGAAATTGGTGATATAGATTCTGAACGTTTAGCTTATCAACATTTAGCTACTTCTTATAGTAGGTTGGGGAAATATAAAGAAGCTTATGAATATCATATAAAATTCAAAGAACTTACAGATAGTATATTTAATGCAGACAATAGTGAACAAATGGGAGACATGAAAACTCAGTTTGAAGTTGAAAAAAAAGAAGCTGAAATAAAGGCCGAACAAAATAAAAAAGATGCAATTGCCTTAGTTGAAACAAAAAGAAAGAACTCAATTTTACTTTCAGTTTCTTTATTAGGAATATTTATTTTTATTTTTTCTATTTACATATTTCGCAGCCTTCGCATTACACGAAAGCAAAAATTAATCATAGAGCAGAAGGAAAAAGAGACACAAAAACAAAACGAAACTATTTCTTATCAGAAACACTTAGTTGAAGAAAAACACAAAGAAATAACCGATAGTATTAACTATGCTGAGCGGATTCAAAGAAGTTTTTTAGCCTCAACCGATTTATTGGATGATAATTTAAATGAATATTTTATTCTATTTAAACCAAAGGATGTTGTAAGTGGTGATTTTTATTGGGCAAGTAAGTTAATTAATGGAGATTTCGCAATAGTTACTGCTGATAGCACAGGTCATGGTGTTCCAGGGGCGATTATGAGTTTATTAAACATAACGAGTTTAGAGAAAGCTATTGAAACAAACACAAATCCTGTTGAAATCTTAAATCACACTCGAAACACTATCATAAATAGGTTAAAAAAAGATGGTAGTCCAGAAGGAGGTAAAGATGGAATGGATTGCAGTTTAATCGTTTTTGACAGGGCACAGAAGCGATTACACATCGCAGCAGCAAATAATCCAGTATGGGTCGTGAAAAATCCAGGAAATACTGCCCTTGAAGTATTGGAGATTAAGCCAGACAAAATGCCTGTTGGAAAGCATGATAGAGACAAGGAATCTTTCAATCTAAAAACCATCGACGTAAATGAAGGTGACACTATTTACACTTTGACTGATGGCTATCCTGATCAATTTGGTGGAGAAAGTGGGAAAAAATTCATGAGTAAAAGATTAAGAGAACTAATCGTCTCTAACTCCCAACTCCCTATTAATGAACAAAAGGAAATATTAGAAACCACATTTAAAAATTGGGTTGGTAATTTGGAACAGGTAGATGATGTAACTATAATTGGAATTAAAATATAAACATTGATTTGATTGGATAAAATCACCCATTATTCTAAACAAAAACCGCTACCCCTCTCGAGATAACGGTTCTTTAATACTAAAATAAATCCTACTTCAAACTCCCAATCATTTCCTCAGGTTTAACCCAAGCATCAAATTGTTCGTTTGTTAAGTATCCTAAGCCAATTGCTGCTTCACGTAAAGTTTTACCTTCTTTGTGAGCGGTTTTGGCAATCTTAGCTGCTTTTTCGTAACCTATGTGTGGGTTTAATGCTGTAACTAACATTAAAGAGTTTTCTAAATGTTGTTTTACAACTGGTAAGTTTGCTGTAATACCATCTGCACATTTTTCGGTAAACGATACACAAGCATCACCAATTAAACGCGCTGATTGTAATACGTTAGCTGCTATTAATGGTTTAAATACATTTAATTCAAAATGTCCCATGCTACCACCAATTGATACTGCAACATCGTTACCCATAACTTGAGCACATACCATTGTTAATGCTTCTGGTTGAGTTGGGTTAACTTTACCAGGCATAATAGATGAACCTGGCTCGTTATCTGGAATTACAATCTCCCCTATTCCACAACGTGGTCCAGATGATAACATACGAATATCGTTTGCTACTTTCATTAAAGCTACAGCGCTACGTTTTAATGCTCCTGATAATTCTACCATTGCATCGTGTGCTGCTAATGCTTCAAATTTGTTAGGAGCAGTAACAAAAGGTAATCCTGTTAGGTCAGCAATTTTTTTAGCAACCAATACATCGTATCCTTTTGGTGTGTTTAATCCTGTTCCAACTGCTGTTCCACCTAAAGCCAATTCACGCACCATTTCTAATGCGTTTTTAAGTGCACGAATGCTATTAGTTATTTGTTGTACATATCCGCTAAACTCTTGTCCTAACGATAAAGGTGTAGCATCCATAAAATGGGTACGACCTGTTTTAATTACGTTAGCAAATTCCTTTGCTTTTTTATCTAATGAATCACGTAATCTTTCCATACCTGGAATTGTAATTTCTACTACTTGCTTGTAAGCCGCAATGTGCATAGCAGTTGGGTAAGTATCGTTAGATGATTGAGATTTGTTTACATCATCATTTGGGTGCAATACTTTTGGTTCATCCGTTAATTTACCACCTTGCATTACGTGTGCACGGTAAGCAATAACTTCGTTCGCATTCATATTACTTTGTGTACCCGAACCTGTTTGCCAAATAACCAAAGGAAATTGGTCATCTAATTTATGCGCTAAAATTTCGTCGCACACTTTACCAATCATATCCGATTTTTCTTTTGCAAGTACTCCTAGTTCAGCATTTGCTTGCGCCGCTGCTTTTTTAAGGTATGCAAAAGCATAAATAATTTCCTTCGGCATACTTGCTTCAGGTCCTATTTTAAAATTGTTACGGCTACGCTCTGTTTGCGCTCCCCAATAAACATGAGCAGGTACTTTTACCTCCCCCATTGTGTCGTGTTCTGTTCTAAATTCCATGTTTGTTTTGTTTAGTGTTGCTTCCATTGTTTGTCGTTATTTTTTTACCACTAAGACACTTAGCTCACTGAGAAACACTTAGTGAAACTTTGTGTGCTTAGTGTCTTAGTGGTGAATTTTCAATTCATACTTATTTGATAATACTTCCGTTTCCTGTTTCATCTTTTACCGCTTGCACAAAGCTCAACTCTCCTTGCGGGTTTTCAGCCATCAAAATCATTCCTTTGCTTTCGATACCTTTAATTTTTCTTGGGGCAAGGTTTACGAGGATGCTTACTTTTTTTCCGATTGCATCTTCGGGCTTGTACCACTCGGCAATTCCAGAAACAACGGTGCGTTTATCTAATCCTGTGTCGATGGTTAGTTTTAATAACTTATCGGTTTTAGGTACGCGCTCTGCTTCTAAAATAGTTCCTACTCTAATATCTAGTTTACTGAAATCTTCGTAAGTAATTTCGGGCAAGGCTGGAGCTAATGTTACAGAGCTTGCAGCGTTTAATTTTTAGATTCCTCTAATTTATTTACTTGGGCAATTACTTGCTCATCTTCAATCTTAGTAAATAATATTTCAGGGTTCTCATTTATTTTATGCCCCGCGCTAATGTTATTGCTGTTTTTTGCATGCGACCATTTCAAAGGAGAAAGGTTTAACATCTTAAACAGCTTAGCTGATGTAAATGGTAAGAAAGGCTCACAAACAATTGCAAGGTTTGCAGAGATTTGCACCGCAATGTTCATAATTGTTCTTACGCGCTTTTCATCTGTCTTAATTAATTTCCAAGGTTCTTGATCGGCAAGGTATTTATTTCCTAAACGTGCTAAGTTCATCATCTCTGATTGTGCTTCGCGGAAACGAAACTTATCTAATGAGTCAGCAATCTTATCAGGGAACCTGGTCATCTCTTCCAAAATCAACAAATCACCTTTGGTGTATTCGCTTGCTTCAGGAACAATACCGTTATAATTTTTATTTGTAAGCACCAATACACGGTTAATGAAATTACCATATATATCGGCTAATTCAGAGTTATTCTTGGTTTGAAAATCTTTCCAAGTAAAATCGTTATCCTTCGTCTCAGGCATGTTTGCGCTCAATGTATAACGCAATACATCTTCCTTACCTTTAAAATCAATTAAGTACTCGTGCAACCAAACTGCCCAGTTGCGAGATGTCGAAATTTTATCTCCTTCTAAATTTAAGAACTCGTTTGCAGGTACATTATCGGGCAAAATAAATTCGCCTTGCTCCATTAACATAGCAGGGAAAATAATGCAATGGAAAACAATATTGTCTTTACCAATAAAGTGAATCAATCTACTTTCTTTATCCTTCCAATATAATTCCCATTTGTTTGGTTCTGCTGTATTAGCAAATAATTCTTTCGTTGCAGAAATATAACCAATAGGTGCATCAAACCACACATACAATACTTTTCCATCAGCCCCATCAACCGGAACGGGAACTCCCCAATCCAAATCACGGGTCATAGCACGAGGTTGCAAACCATCACCGCTATCTAACCAACTCTTGCATTGCCCGTAAACATTAGCCTTCCAATCTGGATGACTTTCGATATACGCTTTAATTTTTGGAGATAATTTATCTAAAGGTAAAAACCAATTCTTCGTTTGTCTTAATACAGGCTTTGCTCCTGATAATGTAGAACGTGGATTTATTAACTCAGTTGGACTAAGAGAAGTACCACATTTTTCGCATTGATCGCCATAGGCATTTTCGTTTGCACATTTAGGGCAAGTACCAATGATGTATCTATCAGCTAAAAATTGTTTTGCTTCTTCGTCATAATATTGTTCGGTAACCTGCTCAGTAAAAACACCTTTATCGTACAAGTTTCTGAAAAAATCAGAAGCTGTTTCGTGGTGAATTTTAGAAGAGGTACGAGAATACACATCAAATGAAATCCCGAATTCCTTAAACGAATCGCCCATCATTTTGTGGTATTTATCAACCACTTGCTGAGGAGTAATTCCTTCTTTTTTAGCTTTGATGGTAATTGGAACTCCGTGTTCATCGCTACCGCATACAAAAACAACATCATCGCCTTTGCTGCGTAGGTAACGCACGTATATATCTGCAGGAATATAGCAGCCAGCCAAGTGCCCAATGTGCACAGGACCATTAGCATATGGTAATGCCGCTGTAACCGTATTTCGTTTAAAAGTCATAAAGAAAATTGAGGCACGAATATACGATTTATGACGCTAGATTTTAGATTTCAGATTTGAAAAATTCAATAAGTAATTAACTCATATTCAACACAAAGAGCGAGATTAAGCGAATTAATTCTTGAATTATTTTTGTATATTTGTGGTATGGCTAGTTTAAACATCGAAATATTAAATCCAAAAGCTAAAAAACTACTGCAAGACCTTGCTGAGTTAAGACTTATTTCTATTTCTGAAAAGGACTCAAATCCCTTTATGGAGGTCGTAAAAAAACTGCGTTCAAAAAAAGCTAAAATTTCAATGGATGAAATCACCAAAGAAGTTGAAGCTCTAAGAACTAAACGTTATGGCAAGTAAAATTGAAAAGATTGTAATTGACACAAATGTGTTTATTAGCTTTCTAATTAGTGATTCTTTCTCCAAACTAGACAAATATTTACAAAACAATAAGGTAAGATTACTTTTTAGCGAGGAATTATTATCTGAGTTTATTGAAGTTACCTCCCGCCCAAAACTTAAAAAGTACTTCTCAGAGAAAGACATAAGTAAACTACTTGATAGTATTCACAATTATGCTGATTTTATTGAAGTTGAATCTATAGTTACTATTTGTAGAGACGAAAAAGATAATTTCCTGTTAAGCTTATGTGCAGATGGAAAAGCCGACTACTTAATAACGGGTGATGATGATTTATTGACTTTGAAAAAATTTAAGAAAACAACCATAATTAAGATTGCAGATTATTTAAAAAAGTAATCGATTAAATCCCAAAATCTAGTCCAAAACAACTTTATCCTTTTCAGATTTAGCAATTACAATGGTTGCAACACCGTTTCCAATAATATTGGTAATAGCCCTGGCTTCGCTCATAAATTTATCTACACCTAATAAAAACGCTAAACCTTCAACGGGAATGGTGTGTATAGCAGTTAATGTAGAAGCTAAAACAACAAATCCACTTCCTGTAACACCAGCAGCGCCTTTTGAGGTAAGCATTAGAATTCCAAGCACACTAACCATTTCTCCAACACTTAATGGAACATTATAAAGCTGGGCAATAAACAAAACTGCCATTGATAAATATATTGATGTTCCATCTAAATTAAAGGAATAACCAGTAGGAACAACCAAACCAACCACAGGTTTGCTGCATCCCATTCCTTCCAGCTTAAGCATTAAACCAGGCATTGCAGGTTCAGATGAAGAAGTTGCGAGTACTAATAATATTTCTTCCTTAATGTTCTTCAAAAATTTCCAAATGCTAAGTTTATAAAAACGAAGTATGCTGCCTAATATTAAGAAAATAAATAATGCCATGGTGATGTACATGGTTAACATTAGTTTTCCGAGTGGAACTAACGATGCTAAACCAAACTTGCCGACTGCATAAGCAATACCTCCAAAAGCGCCTAATGGGGCTAAATACATCACAAGCTTTAAGGCTTTAAAAACTAAATCAGATGAAAACTTTAAAGCCGACATCATTTTGGCTTTGCGTTTTACAAAAGTAAGTACAACTCCAAAAATTAATCCTACAATAAGAACTTGCAAGGTTAAATTAGAAAGTAAAAATTGAAGCCAATCAAATGGCACATCAGCTTGTTTAATGTATTTAGTGGCGTCTTTTGCAGAGAGCATACTCATATCAATTTTTCCTGGTTCAATAATGTGTGCCATTAAAATACCCAAGAGCAAGGCAAAAGTGGTAACAATTTCAAAATACAAAAGGGACTTTGCTCCTATTCTACCCACTTTTTTAACATCTCCAATGCCTGCAATACCAAGTGTTATAGTGAGAAAAATAATCGGGGCAATAAACACTTTTATAATACTAATAAAGCCATTGCCAATAATTTCCATCTTCACTCCTAATGCAGGATAAAAATGGCCGAGGCAAACGCCTGCAATAATTGCAAGCAATACCTGAAAAGCGAGATTCTTTATTATGGCTTTAAAACGCTTCAACGAAATAAATTAGTTTCGCTAAAGGTAAAACTAATATTTAAAAAAAGTACTTTTGAAGCATGGAACTATACGGACTAATTGGCAAAACTCTTTCTCATTCATTATCCAAAAATTACTTTGAAGATAAATTCGCAAAACTGGGATTAAGTAATTGCGCATACGAATTGTTTCCATTAGAAACTATTGAAGAAATTACAAATCTACTTGCCACGCACCCAAATTTAAAAGGTTTGAATGTTACCATTCCTTACAAGGAAAGTGTGATTCCCTTTTTAGATGAATTGGATGAAAGCGCTAAAGCAATTGGTGCGGTTAATTGTATTAAGATTACAGAACAAAACGGAAAGAAACACTTAAAAGGTTTTAATACTGATGCCTTCGGGTTTCAACAATCTATAAAACCTTTTTTAGAACCACAACATGAAAAAGCCTTGATACTTGGAACGGGTGGCGCAGCAAAAGCAATTGAGTATGTATTAAATAAAATTGGCGTTCCAACTTGGAATGTGAGCAGAACGAAAAAAGAAGGAATTGCACAGCAGTTTACTTATGAAGAATTGAACGCAGCTATACTTCCACATTTTAAACTGATTGTAAACTGCACACCAGTTGGCATGAGTCCCAACGAAAACGATTGCCCCGCTTTACCTTATGAAGCAATTGAATCCGATTTTTTAATGTATGATTTGGTTTACAACCCAGAACTTACTTTATTCCTAAAAAAAGGAAAAGAAAAAGGTGCAGTTTGCATTAATGGTTTGAGTATGTTATATCATCAAGCTGATGAGGCTTGGAGGATATGGAGAGACTAATAATAGATATATAGAATTATTGAAATATAGAATAAATAAATTAAATTTATTCAAATAAAAATTCAATGAAATTTAAAATACTTTTTTTAATAATTTTTGCTAGTTCATTCTCTTCATTTAGAGGTCAAACAGTAAATGATGTTAAACCATTTCTGCCCCAACTTTTTTCCAAATTCCCTAACGTTAGAGATCTTGCAATCTCTAATGATGGAAATGAAATGTACTTTACCTTACAAAGTTTGCAAAGTGAATTTTCTTCCATTTTATTTAGTAAAAAAGTAAACAATAAATGGTCGAAACCAGAAGTAGCAAGCTTTTCGGGAAAAGACAAGGACCTTGAGCCTTTCCTTTCTTCTGATGGATTACTTTTGTACTTTGCATCCAACAGATTAAAAGATAAGAATGATAGCATAGCTGATTTTGATATTTGGTATGTACAAAGGAAAAGTTTAAAAGATAAATGGTCGGAGCCAATTAATATGGGTGAACCAATTAACACAATTGAAAATGAATTTTATCCTTGCATTACAAAATCAAATAATTTTTATTTCACCTGTGATGCAAATGCAACAAAAGGTAAAGACGATATCTTTTTAGCAAAATGGAACAATGGAAAATATGAAACTCCAGTTTCTATGACTGATTCAATTAATTCAGATGGATACGAATTTAACGCATTTATTGCGCAAGATGAATCGTATATGATTTACACTTGTTACAACAAAAAAGGTGGATTAGGCAGTGGTGATTTATATATCAGCTACAACAAAAATGGCAAGTGGACTAAAGCAAAGAACCTAAGAGAAATTAATTGCCAATACATGGATTATTGCCCCTTTGTTGATGCGCAAAATAATCTATACTTTACTAGCAGAAGAAACAATGTAAAAACCGAATTTGACAAACGACAAACAGTTGATGAGTTACTAAATGAAATGAATAAGTATGATAATGGAAGTAGTAAATTATATTATGTGAATGTTTTGAGTTTGTTGCGATAGTGTTGATAGATTCAAAAAGGTAATCATATCTTGCATAAATAAACAGAAAAGATTACTTTTATTATTCCTATAAGGGAGTTAGCGGTAATTTATGACGACAGCAGAATATATAAAAAGATCACTGGTAGACTTCAAGCCAACAAGTCATAAAATAAATCTCATTAATCCATTCGTTAACGACACAGCAGACAGATATTTTAAAATAAAGGATAACACGGGCCACAAATTCCAAGTTTTAGCTTACACAAGTAAAATAGGAATCGAATCGAAATTACAAACCTCGTTGAACTTCTCCATAAATCTTCCAAACATTGTCTTATTAAGACATGTTACTGAAATGAGTGAGTTAGAATCAAAATTTACGCGGAGACCCAATTCCGGCCTAAATTCCCACCCCCGCCACAAAAAAAAAAAATTAAAGAAAATGAAGGTTTTCATATTTATCGGAACGGAGTTAGCTTTGTTGTCAATCAATCTCGAGCCATTGTACCTGAAATTCAAACTTTGAAACGAATTATTGTAACACTTGAAAAGGGCTTTCCTGACAAAATAGACGCAATTGACATCTCTAACATTCCATTAAATCTAAGAGAGCTTTCACCATTGTTATCCAAATGGGCGATTTCTGACGATTTTGAAAGAAACGAAAAAATTAAGCGATCGTCAAAAACAAGTCTAAAAAAACTCGTAGACAGCGTTAGCCCAAAAATTAATGAAATAACCAATTATCTCGACGGCTTTAAGAATGAACCACTATCTCATGAGGCGACATTGTTTCAAAGTTTAGCGGAACTTATCATGGAAATTTCAATAAGGCTGGAAAGCAAATAAACAAACGCTACCAGCAAGCAATCGTAAGCGCCTTTTAACTATATTTGTTTTGAGAAGGAGCCTAAGCCTGTGCGCAAAACGTTATAAAAACTCTACCAAATTCTAAAATCAAATTCCAAATTTTCTCTTCTGGCAGTTGGAACTTGTTTTCCTTTTGATAGTTCGCTTACTTTATCGTACACATAATCTTCTAACTCGCTTAGCATTACACTACCATCTTTGTTTGCATCAGCAGCCATGTCTTTTAATCCTGAAAGAAAACAGAAGGTAAACAGTCCGTTTTTCCATACACTACTTTCCATTGCAAACTCTGCCCCACCCGCCGAGCTAATAATGGTTGCCCCGCTTCCTCTTCGTAAATCAGCAAACAAGTCGCTGGCTGATTGCGAAGATTGGTTTAAGTTTAATTCAGACTTTGCCTCCACTGCAACATCGCCTGCAGCACGAAACATTACTTCACCTGTTTCGGATTTTGTGTTGTTTTCTGTTACTACATAATCATCTTTATCTAATTCCCCTGAATGGCAGCTATCCATGAAGAATAGTTTTTTCATTGGTTTAATTCCGTTTAAAATCTCCTCTAACTCTTCGTAGCTAATTCCACCATTTGCAGGATTATTAAAATCCATATTATGTGTTGCATAATAGTAATTCATGTTTTTATCTAAGACACCATGCCCCGCTGCAAAAACCATTACTACATCACGTGTTTGAGCATTTTTTAGAAATACAGTTTTTGCTTTTAGTATATTTTCTTTAGTAACCTGTTCGTTAATTAATTTATTTACATATACTTTATTGTACAAATTACTTTTCTCGAAAAATGCTGCTACATCTTCAGCATCCTTTGCCGCATAATTCAGGTTAAACTTTTTATCTAAATAGCTCGAAACACCAATGGTCATAATATACAAATCGGGTTTAGTTTGCTCTTTATTAATTACAACAAAAGTTTCTTTTAATGATTCTACACCCTTTTCGTTTAATACAGAAAACTGGATTTTATTTTTCCCAGGCGATAATTCTAAACTAACTTCATTAGAGAATTCCATTAAGGATTGCGCCTTAATTTCCATTCCTTTAGTTCCATAAACGGGAACATCATTAATAAATATATTTATTCTATCTAGTTTGTATTTATCATCTTTGGCTGTATAATTAACTTTCACAAGATGTGTTGCTTCATCAAAATTTTTGGTTTTGATATTCATTTCGGGCAAATGCAAATCACCTGACAGTTCATTTTCCTTTACTCCCATTCGTTTCAATCGCTTTTGATAAGCCATTTCGTATGCTTTAATTACATCAATGGAAGCAACATCTAAATCCTTCATAATAATATCTGGTCGATTATATTTTAAATCGAACTGTTCGAAAGGATAATACTTTGCTTCTTTGTCTTTACCTTGGTTAATATGATAACCAACAAAACGACTTCCTTTTTTAGAGCTTGCAAAATACCCTGCTTCATTCCAAATTAACCAATCACCATTTTCAGCTAAGAAAACTGTTACTATTGGAAAAATTAGGTTACTACAGTATTCGGCAAATTTTGTTTTAAATGTAATACATGAATAACCGTTTATTCTAAGTGCTTCTATTACTTTTAACCAAGCTTCACGGGTTGCTAATTTTGATTCTTTCTCAACGTTTATTGTTTTAAATACTCTTTCAAATGTTCCATAAATTTTCATTCGCTTACAATAATCGGCTAAAGAAATAATAGTATCAACCTGCCTTCCTTTACCTATATCTTCCATCGACCAAATTTTAATTGTTCGATCATCTGATGCTGTAACTAATCTTTTTCCATCTGATGAAATAGTAATGCTTTCGATAATACCAACATGTCCAACAAAAGTTGAAACTTCTACTCCAGAATAATTATATGCACGAAGCAATCCACAACAATCCCCTGTAATAACATATCCATTTGCCAAACAAAACGAATGATGTTCGGATCCATTCCAATATTCAAGTGGTATTGAATCATAAATTTTACCGTTTTTTCTAATGTAAAGTCCTGCATTTAAATCTCCTCCAATCCTGTATCTCTTTAAACTTATTCCATCTTTTTCTATTAGTGGTTTGGCGAAAGGAATGTTTTTTGATGGTTTTTCAAAGTCCTTTAAGAACAAATCAAACTGCTTATTGTACTTTGAATATCCAAAATTTTCTGTCCACTCATCTGCAAAGGCTAATTTTTTATTATTTAATGCTGCGGAATACATATGAGTACCAAGGCCTACCATTCTTTTTTGAACCTTAGGTTTTTCTCCTTTTTTAGTTAATTTCAATACTATCACTTCATCTTTATTCCCACCTGCAAGTGCTATCGTTTCGTTATCAATAAAATCTCCACAAATAACCGAATTATCCACATCAGTAAAAGTAGAATGACTGGTCCAAGCATCACCTTCTAAAGTGAAAATATTACACTCTCTTACATCTCCCCTTCCAACTGAGCCAAATACAATTTTTTTACTATCAGGCGAAAATTTTGCAAAAACAAAACCGTACTCACCTGTTCCTTCAGTAACGGGTTTAAATTCCGAATCGTAAATTGTAAAAAAAGTATCCACTACCGCTACTATCCATTTACCATCTGGACTGTATTCAGCATGGTCGGCAGGGATTTGCTCATAATAATGATCGCAACGCAAAGAATCTTTTTTATCAATATCCCATAATTTAATTCTGCCATATCTATCTGCTGTAACAAATTTATTTTTGTTAATTGAAATAGATTGAACATCATCTGCAAATTTTTGCAGATCAAGGCTATTATCCCTTGCGTTATATTTTCTAACAATTTTTTTACTAGCTAAATCCCAAAGCCATAAGTCACCTTCTGCATCAGCTGATAATAATGATTTATTATCTTCTGTAAATTCTAAAGCGTGAATTGTATTTACGTGCCCTTTTAAAACATATAAAAGTTTTCCTGTTGCAAATTCAAAAACTCTAATATCACCTAGTTTATCAGTTTTTGCTTGAGAATCTCCAAACCAGCCGCCAACAGCTAGCAATTTATCATCCGAAGACAATGCCATTTTATAAACCATCCCTTCACTACCTGGACCAATCTGACTCAAAATCTCACGGCTTTGTTCGCCTGATTCAATATCCCAAACTTTTATTGTTTTATCAAAACTACCTGTTACAATATGCTTTTTATCGTTGGTAACTAATAATGATCGTATTTGTCCCTTGTGTCCGCCCGGATTAATAATTAAGTAATGACTTGCAGTTGATTGCGCAAAGGAAATACTTGAAAGAAAGAATAGAAAAATTAAACTAAGTACTTTCATAATAAAAAGGTTATAAGGAAAAAGCCCCCCGAGTACTCGGAGGGCTTTCAAATTATGGTTCTAAACTAAAATTTGTTTTCAGCCAATCCATTGCATTTTGTTTGTTAGCTTTGCCATAGAAGTCATTCATGTATGCCATGAACTCATCAACTTTTGCAGAATAGGTTTTATCTTTAATTTCTGCTAATAAAATTTCAGTTTCTTTTTTTAGCTCTGCATCATTTGGCAAATACAAATTAAACGAATTAATTAATTGTGAATTACCTCCTTGGTTAAAGTAATATAGCTTTACTTCAGGAGAATCAAATTTATCAATTGCTTTACCATCAACCATCATAATTTGTTCTTTGTCAAAAATTAGTTTTTCTCCATCATACTCAAGTTTCTTGCTAATTTCTTCTCCTTTGTATTTAAAGCGAAGGAAAAAGAAACACTTTTCATTCATAGGAAAGTTGTCTTTATTAATGTGAATTCTTGATTTACCAAGAACAACATAATTTCCAGTGAATGCATTTTGAAGGTCAATAATATTAATAACTGCTCCGCTTCTTGAACTAATGTTTGAAGACGCAGGAAGCAAATTAGCTTTTACTTGAGCATTTTTATCGCTACCTGGTGCAAGAATAAAGCGTCCTTTTGCAGTGCTAATGATTGCAGCTTTTGAATCGACCGTTTTAAATACGATTTGCTCGTTCTCGGGAAATAAATCCCCTTGAATTACATCTTTGTTATTTTTTTTATAAATGATATTTCCAGTTACTTTAATAACTTTATAAGTATCTAAGGTAACATTAGGTTTGTATATAAAAGCCAAACCAAAACTGGCAATTAAACCTATAAGTGCAAAATGTTTCATTTTTTAAAATTTTATTCAAATATACTAAAAATCGAGCCAAAAATAATACCCAATACCCGCAAATTTACTAGTATTTTCAAGAAAACGCTAAATGCGAAGCATTTTCGGTATTTAAATAGTCGATTACAAAAGTAAGCTCCTAATTTAAATGCTTTAAAAACACCTCGCATCTAACATTTCATTTCAAACTCACAAAATTAGTTCCTTGTAGGTACTAACTAATCGCTGAAACAATCCACTCTTTATCTGTTGAGTTGATTTTTTCACCACAGAAACTACATTTTAAAGCAGTTGAATCAGCAAATGGTGCACCACAACTTGGACAATCATGACTCCACAACTTAGCTTTTGATAAATCTCCACCTAATTTTTTACTTAATGTTAAAGTAACAAAGTGTGAGTTTACATCATCATCAATTAAATCAACTTTATTGTCATTTAATCTAACACGTTGTGCTGAATATTTAACCGAAACCATGATGTTGTTAAATTTATCATCTGCATAGTAACTCATATAATCAACAGTGTTTATGTAAACACGGTTGTATACAAATGGTGTTTCGTTTTGTTGTTTTAATGTTGGAAGTAATTCCTCTGTAGCAAAACGAGCGAAATGCTTAGTATCGACAGATGAAAGTGATAATAGATAATGTACAAATGCATTAGAAGTTTTATCTTCCATACTTTGTATTGATTGACCATCATTTTTAAGTACCGCAAGGACTTCATTTTCGTTTGCATAGAAACCTTCGCTGTAATCTTCTTCTTGAGTAATTTCAGAAAGTACCCAATCGTAATCTCCTAAATAAGTAACCGTTCCACAAGACTTACACTTACTAACTTCTCCACCATCTTCGTTTAGCATATCACCACAATTAGGGCAATTACCAGATGTATATAAATCACCTTTAGTTGCACCAGATTTCTTAACGAATGTCCAGTATTCCATTGCTTTTTCGGCATAGAACTCTTCATTTAACGATTTTATTTTCTCAGAAATAAACTTATCATCCATTGTGAAATAGACTGCAACAGTAATTACACTGAAATCATTTTGAATATTTCCGCTAACTAATTTAATTGCATCAATTTTAATATTAGAAACTTCGTTCTTTTGACCAAGTTTCTTCATCATTTCAAATTGAATATGGAAACGTTGGTAAACACCATCGCTAATCCATTTTCTAACTTTAGATAAATTTTGATTCATCCAAGCATCTTGAATTGCAGGGAATGCAACTTGCACCTTACCTTTAAATGTTTCCAAATTAAAGTCAGGATTTGCCATTAAGAAATCAGAAGGTAAAGTACCATCGTTAATTATTGAGTGCTCATGTGCTTCTGTACCGGTAAAGTTACCAGCTAATCCACCTGTTGCTTGATTTAGTTTTGCATCAATTTTGCTTTTATTCATTCTATAAATGATATAAATAACAAGTCCTAAACCACCGAAAACAAAAATAGCCCATAATGGAAATCCTCCACCTCTAGAGCTTCCACTAGAAAAACTTCTTATACTTGAACTTGAGCTCGAACTTGAAGAACTCGAACTTCTTCTTCCACCACCACCGCCGGCACGTGAATAAGCTTCGTTGCTTGCAACGAAAATAAAACCAATAATAAGAAATAGGTAAAGAAATTTTTTCATAAGTGAAATTTTTAGTTGGACTAAATGTTAAATTAATTTAAATGTAGAAATTTATTTTAAAACTAAACAAAAAAAATCTCATTTTTTTTCAATTTCCTTGCAATCCACCCGTATGAACCAATACTAGCGAGGAATTTGGTCTAAAAAAATCTTTTTTAAGTAAATCAAAAAAGGCGAACATTAGTTTGGATGTATAAATTTTATCTAATGGAATGGAATATTCATTTTCAAATACCTCCATAAATTGCAGCAATTCAGAATTTGTATTTGCATATCCTCCAAAGTGATAATCATAAATTAACTGCGGGGCAAGGCTTTTATGAAGCTTTGATTGTGTTTTATTATAATCGCTTTGGAATTGCAAAATTTCTTTCACCAAAAATTCAGCCCCTTTTAATACTGGGATACCAATTGCTTTTTGAGATTCGTTTATGGACAATGCTATTCCTGAAATTGTTCCGCCAGTGCCGCAAGCGCACATAATAGTATCAAAATCAATTGGAATATGGTTAATGATTTCAGAGCAACCTCTAACTGCCAATGCATTTGAGCCGCCTTCGGGGACTAGATAAAAATCTCCGATTTTTTGTTTTAGGCTTTCGTTATAATCAACATCATCTCTTTTTCGGTATGTTTCTCTTTCTACAAAATGAAACTGCATTCCGTTTTGTTTTGCCAAACGAAGCGTAGGATTGCTTTCATCACTTAGTTCATCGCCCCTAATAACTCCAATGGTATTAAATCCAAACTCATGCCCCGCTGCTGCTAATGCCGCTATGTGATTTGAAAATGCCCCGCCAAAAGAAAGAATCGTTTTTTTTCCTTCAGCTTTTGCTTGCTCAAGATTGTATTTTAACTTAAAGTATTTATTACCACCAATTGTTGGATGAATTAAGTCTAAGCGCAAAACATACGCCTTAACTTGCTTTTCAGAAAGTAAAGAGTTTTTTAATTCCTGAATAAATTGCATGATTAGTTTGCAGGCAATAATTTAGCAGTACACTCACCAAAGCCAACGCGCATTCCATCTTTTTCGCACCAACCTTTAATTGTTACTGTATCATTATCATTTATGAACTTACGCTCACTACCATCATCTAGTTTAATTGGCTTAGTTCCTTTCCAACTTAATTCCATCATTGAACCAAATTCACTTGGGTCGGGACCGCTAATAGTACCACTTCCCATTAAGTCGCCAACATTAACATTACAACCATTAACTGTGTGATGCGCTAATTGTTGTTCCATTGTCCAATACATATACTTATAGTTAGATGTACATACTTTTGTTGGAGTAGAGTTTTCTGGTTGAATAAACAATTCAAGTTTAATATCGAGATTTTTATCACCTGTATATTCTAAATAAGGAAGTACTTTAGGTTCTTGCACATAACCTTTTGTTCTGAATGGTTCTAATGCTTCTAAGGTAACAATCCAAGGAGAAACAGTTGATGCGAAATTTTTTGATAAGAATGGCCCTAATGGAACATATTCCCAAGTTTGAATATCACGAGCGCTCCAATCGTTAAACAACAACATTCCAAAAATATAATCATCAGCATTTTTTGTGCTAATGCTATCGCCCATCTCTGTATTTTTTCCAATAACAAAAGCAGTTTCCAATTCAAAATCCAACAGCTTACAAGGTCCATAAACAGGCACAGTTGCATCAGCTGGTTTTTGTTGTCCTTTTGGACGATGAAAAGTATGTCCTGAAACTTTTACTGAAGAAGCTCTTCCATGGTAACCAACAGGAATATGTTTCCAGTTTGGCATCAAAGCATTTTCCGGGTCGCGAATCATTTTACCGATGTTAGTTGCATGGTCGATGCTCGAATAGAAATCAGTATAATCACCAATGTGAACTGGCAATAACATTTTCACATCATTTTGTTTTATTAAAATGATTTTTTGATGCTCTAGATTATTCTTTAATTCTGAATTAGTGGAATCAAAAAGCTCAATCAATCTATGTCTAACAGCATTGGTAGTAGTTTTTCCTAATGAAATAAAATCATTTAAAACTCTTTATTAAAAACTTGTTTATCTAAGGTCAAATTTTTGAAATAACCATGTTCACAAAGTTCATACAAATCAATAACATATTCACCTATTGCAGAGCATGCGTGATGATGGATTTGGCTTGTAGAATAAATACCAAAAGGAAAATTATAAATAGTGAAATCAGAAGTTGAACTAATTTCGATCCAAGATTGTTTTGCAGACATATAGAAAAAATTAAAGCTCAAAAATAACCATTATTCTTGAGCTTTAAAATGAATAATATCAGCTAGTTATTCGTAGTTAGAGTATCTGAAGATATCCTCAATATCAGTAATTTCATCATGAATTACATCTAAATCCTTAATTAAACCGCTATTTAAACCATATACCCAGCCATGAACCATTAAACGTTTTTCTTGCCATGCTTTTTGAACCGCTTTTGTTTTACAAAGATTTTTAACTTGCTCAACCACATTCAACTCTGTTAATCTATCCGCACGTGCGTCCATATCAGCAATAGCTTCCAACTCTGTTTTATGCTTTAAATAAACATCCTTAATGTGACGCAACCAATTATCAACAAATCCATTCGAGTTATTCGACATGGATGCTCTAACTCCTCCGCAACCATAATGCCCACAAACAATGATATGCTTCACTTTTAAAACATCTACAGCGTATGAAATAACACTTAATGCATTAAAATCGGTATGAACTACTAAATTTGCAATATTACGATGAACAAATATTTCACCGCTTACAGTATTTGTAATTTCATTTGCAGGCACTCTACTATCACTGCAACCTATCCAAAGGTATTCGGGTGTTTGTCCAAGTGAAAGATTTTTAAAGTAGTGAGGGTCGTCGATTTTTCTATCCGAAGCAAATTTTTTATTACCGTCTATTAATTTTTTATATGCTTGATCCATGATTTTTTATTTTTTTTAAATTATTTTTTAGGGCCTGAATGAGCGGCCAATGTGTCTACTAATTGTAATTCTTCTACTATTACTTCTATTCCATGCTTTTGAGCACCATACTTAAATTCAGAAATTAACTCCAGAATATCTTTATCAATAAAAGCAACCCTTCCGCCATCGATGTAAATGATTGAACCTTTTGGTAAATTATGTAAAACGTTCAAAATTTTTCCTTTGTTAATGAAAGTTACATTTTGTGAAAGTTTCATGAAGTAATTTGGTTTACCATCAATGGTTTCAGATATTAATTTGAAAGGTGATTTAAAGTTATTCCTTAAAATAAATATGATACTTATAAAAATACCCACTGCTACACCTTTCAATAAATCAGTTAACAGCATAACTACAATTGTTGCTATGAACGGGAAAAACTGATCGAGTCCAAGTTTGTAAACGTTTTTATAAATATAAGGGCTAGTTAATCTAAAGCCTGTAAACATTAAGATTGCCGCTAAAGCAGATAAAGGAATTAATTCCAATACATAAGGAAAAAACAAAACTAAAATTATAAAGAACATACCATGAACAATAACCGAAATTTTTGTTTTACCTCCTGCATTAACGTTAGCTGCACTTCTCACAATTGCTGATGTCATTGGAATACCTCCAATTAGCCCAGCAAAAAAGTTTCCTGCGCCTTGTGCAATTAGCTCTCTGTTGGTAGGTGTAATGTTGCTATCTGGGTCAATTTTATCTAATGCTTCAATGTTTAACAATGTTTCAATAGAGGCAACCGCAGCAATCATTAATCCATACAAGAAAACATTGTAATCAATTAAAGCACTAAAATCAGGCGTTTTAAAGCCTGATAAAATAACTAGAGGTGTTGGGTTTTCTGGCAAACTTAGGTTTACTAAATGTTCAGCTTTTATTGCTAAATCAGAACCTGTCATATTATATAAGTAATTTATTAAAACGCCAACAATTACAACTACTAATGGACCAGGAATTAAGGATAGTACTTTGTTTTTCTTAAAGAAACTTGTTTGCCAAATAATTAATAATGTAAAAGAAACTAAGCCAATTATTACTGCGCCAAAACTAATGTAGTCAAATACATTTGTTATTTCAGAAAACGTATTTTTTCCATCTATTTGAATAAAACTTTGGTCACCTTCAGGGTCTTTATCATATCCTAACACATGAGGAATTTGTTTTGCAACCAAAATAATACCTACTGCCGCAATTTCACCCTTTACAACAGCTGATGGAATGTAGTGTGAAACTAAACCTGCACGTATAACACCAAAAATTACTTGTATTAAACCCGCTATACAAACAGCAGTAAGGAACTTTTCATACGAACCTAAACTAGTAATGGCAACAACTACAACACCTGTTAAGGCCGCCGAAGGACCACTTACTGATAAATTTGACTTACTAATGAACGAAACAATTGTACCTCCAATTACACCACTAATTATACCTGCCATTAATGGAGCTCCTTGTAACAACGATATCCCCAAACAAAGCGGAATTGCAACTAAGAAAACTACCAGACCCGCTTTTAGATCTGAACCTATATTTTTAAACATACTGAAACTTGTTAAACATTTTATTTGTTATCAATTAAACTAAAATTGAACTCGATATAAAATATTTAGCAATTTGGAGGCGGGGTACTTATTTCTTGATGAATTTGTGAAATCAATTTTTCACTATCTATTCGATAGCCATTTTCAGGCACGAAATCAAATAGTGTAATTGTAAATTGAGTGTGATGCTCGGTATACTTCTCTTCAAGTTCTTTAGTACTTTCTTCTTTAGACTCTTCTGACTTCTCTTTTCAATATCTAAAGCGTATGTTTCCTTTACTTTTATAGCTAAAGAAACTAAGTCTCCACTAAAAAGAGAAATACAGCAATAAAATAATATAGTACGAATGAATAATTTCACACGCCAAAATTAACATTTCCTTAGACATAGAGAAAAAATTGTTAAAATGTAATGTGAAAGTTTGTTAAGCTAAAACGGATTAGCTGTTTTTCAGTTGATTATACATTGTTTATATTAGCTGATTCAAAAAAACATCAATTATGAAAAGAGGTTTACTATTACTTTTTTGCTTATCTATTTTTTCAAAATTTCGTGCGGTAGAAATTGCGCCAAATCCTTATCAACTAACTTTTAAGTTAGCATATCAACAAAACCCTTCTATTCCTAAAGGTTATTTAGAAGCTGTTGCTTTTTCACAAAGTAGATTTCATCATATTACACCTGAAGAAATAGGTAGCTGTATTGGTATTCCACAAGCATACGGTGTAATGGGATTAATAGAAGATGGTAAAGGCTATTTTAGAAGTAACTTAAACCTAGTTTCTCAACTTTCGGGAATTAGCGTGAATGAGATAAAAACATCACCCGAAAAAAGCATTTTAGCATACGCAAAGGCTTATAGTGTTTACATGCAAAATCATAATTTAAGTGCTTCTGCAAAAGATCAAGTACAAGTTTTAATTGCTTTTAGCGAACTACCAAATGAAGATGAATTAGTAAACAATTACGCATTAAATACTCACTTGTACCAATTGTTTTGGTTCATTAACATGCCCGCATTTCAGGAAGCATATGAATTTCCAGCATACAAAATTGACCTTGAACAACTTTTTGGAGCAGATAATTATAAAGTATTAAGCAGCGGAAAAGTTAGTGTTTCTGAAAGCCATATTTGGAATGAAACAAATAATCAATTTAGAATAAATAATTTTAACACCACACAATCGGTTGACTATGCTCCTGCTCTATGGAATCCTACTACTTGTAATTATAGTAGTAGAAATGGGACTGCAATTTCTGCAATCGCTATTCATGATGTAGAGGGAAGTTATGCAGGTTGTATCTCTTGGTTTAAAAACTGTAGCGCTAATGCATCTGCTCATTATGTTTTACGCTCAAGTGATGGTCAAGTAACTCAAATGGTTTTAGAATCAGATAAAGCTTGGCACGTTGGTTCAGAAAACCCATACTCGATTGGATTTGAGCATGAAGGATATTATAATCAAACTGGTTGGTACACAACAGCAATGATGACTTCTTCGGCAAACTTATGTAAAGATATTTGCAATAGCGGTTATGGAATTAGCCCTTTAAGAACTTATAATGGACCTTCATGTAATGGAATTTGCACACTTGGTGGTTGCGTTAAAATTAAAGGGCATCAACACTATCCAAACCAAACACATGTTGACCCAGGTCAATATTGGGATTGGTATAAATTTTATAATTTAATAAATAATACACCTGCAATTAACACTGTAACCGCAACAAGCGGAACTATTTATGATTCGGGTGGTTCGGCAGGAAATTATTTAAATGATGAAAGAACTGTTACTCTTATTCAACCAACAGGTGCAACAAACATTACATTAAATTTTACCGCCTTTAATTTAGAAACCAATTGGGATTACCTATACATTTACGATGGCGCAACTTCATCTGCCCCGCTTATTGGAAGATACACAGGAACAACAAGTCCAGGTGTTATTACATCAAGTGGTGGTAGCTTGTTACTTGATTTTAGAAGTGATTGTGCTACGGTAAATCCTGGTTATGCAGCTACATTTACTTCAACTGTAATTACCCCTTCTCCAACAGATAATGTTCCTCCAACTACGCAAGTATTTGCAAATGGTTCATGGCAAACACAAAGCTTTACTGCTGCCATCGTTGATGCTGATAATGCAGGCGGAACCGGAGTGCAAAAAGGATATTACCAAGTAATTGATTTTGATGGAACAGAATGGAGAGCAAATGATCAAAACGGTTTTTTTGCAGATAATTTTGACAACTATATTCATAGTGATTGGACACAAAAAACAGGCACATGGAGCATCGCAAATAATGCACTTACTCAAAGCGACGATGCTTCAGGAAATACAAATATTTATGCTGCATTAAAACAAAATTTATCAAACAGGTATTTGTATCACTTTAATGCTAAAATTGATGGTGCTGGAACCAACAGAAGAGCTGGATTCCATTTTGCTTGTACACGACCAGATTCACTTAACCGTTATGATGGTTATTTTGCTTGGTTTAGATTAGATGATTCAACTCTACAAATTTATAAAGTTGTTAATGATGTATTTGGTACTCCAGTAGCCTCATTTCCTATGAATATAGCAGTTGGACAAAACTATGATTACAAAATCATCTACGATAGAATTACAGGGAAAATATGGGTTTATTTAAACAATGGTTTAGTTGGAACTTATACTGACACTTCATCTCCATACGCTAATGGAACGCATATTTCATTTAGAAGTGGCAATGCTACTTTTGCAGTTAATGAATTAAAAGTTTATCGCTCACGCTCTACAACAGTCAACGTAAGTGTTGGGCCAGCAATTACAAATGATATTCGTTATCAAAACCCTGACCCGCAAACTCCTGCTGCAAAAATTAAATCCATTAGTCAAGATAGCTCTGATAATTTATCCGCTATTTTTTATCAGGATTTAGATATTGATTGGACAATTCCAATGGCAATTGACTCTGTAAGAGATGGAGCGGGAAATGATATATCTGTTACAAACATTGATACCATGTTAACAGCAAACTGGGATAATTCTTTTGATACAAGTTCTTCTGTGGTAACTTATTGGTACTCGATTGGAACAGCCGCTGGTTTAACCGATGTTGTAAATTGGACAGGAAACATGTCGGCAACAACGGTAACTGCTAGTGGTTTAAATTTAACACAGGGGCAATTGTATTATTTTAATGTAAAGGCTGAAAACGGTGCAGGATTATTTTCGACTGTGTTTAGCAGCAATGGTCAGTTAGTAGATACTCTCTCAGGTGCAGTTTCAATAAAAAAACTAATTGAAAAAGAAGGATTTGCTGTTTTTCCAAATCCTTTTATTTCTGCAATAAATATAAAAACTGGCACTGAAGAAGTGATGCTAGTTGAAATAAAAGATTTATTAGGTAGAATTGTTTATAGTAATACAATTGACTTAGTTTCAAATAAAGGTGAGATACTTTTAGATTTGTCTGCATCACATTTAAGTGCGGGAACTTATAATATTAGTTTATCAAATAAAAACATTAAATATAACAAATTGATTATCAAGCAGTAGAATTCTATTACTTGATAATCTTCTTTACTGTTTTGAATAGCGTATTTGGGGTAAAAATGTTATCTTCGCTGCCCTAAATTATGAGCCAAAAAAACTTTATTAGTAATCTTGCTATATTAATTGTTCTTAACCTTTTGGTTAAGCCATTTTGGCCATTAGTTATTGAACCAGCGGTGCAGCAAGAAGTTGGAAACATTGCTTATGGTGAGTATTTTTCACTATTTAATTTTTCTTTCTTACTCAACATCCTGCTCGACTTTGGCATTACCAATTTCAACAATAAAAACATTGCCCAAAACAATCATTTATTAACCAAACATTTCTCTGCGCTATTTGTATTAAAGCTTTCTTTAGCATTTATTTATATTAGTGCCACGCTTATTATTGGTTTTGTAATTGGTTATGATACCCGACTAATAAAGCTCTTATTAATTCTAGGTTTAAATCAATTTCTTATATCTTTCATTGCTTATCTGCGTTCCAATTTATTAGGCTTACATCTATTTAAAACAGATAGCCTTATTTCGATATTAGATAGAACAATAATGATTGTATTGTGTGGTTTGATTTTATGGACGGATGTAACAGGGATAAAAATAGACATTATGTCTTTTGTGTATGTGCAAACAATAGCTTATGCATTTACTGCCATCATTGCATTTTTTGCTGTTCTAAATAAAACAACCAATTTAAAAATCGCATGGAATTGGCCATTTTCATTAATGATTTTAAAGAAAAGTTATCCATTTGCAATACTTGTTTTATTAATGACATTTTACAATCGTTTGGATGCGGTTATGATTGAACGAGTTTTAGGTGGTGATGTAGGCGCTTATGAAGCTGGAATATATGCAAAGGGTTTTCGACTATTAGATTCAGCAAACATGATTGCTTACTTATTCTCAGTGCAATTGCTTCCAGTATTTAGCAGAATGATAAAATACAAAGAAAACGTTGAACAATTAGCGAAATTAGCCTTTACATTGTTACTTACGCCAGCATTTATTGTTGCCATTGGTTGCTTTTTTTATAGTAAAGAACTAACCGCATTAATTAATCATGGTAATACCGATTCGGCTGAAGTGTTTAGTGTTTTAATGTGTTGTTTTGTAGCTATTTCTTCTACTTACATTTTCGGAACCTTGCTAACGGCTAATGGAAATCTAAAGCAATTAAACTATATGGCTTTAGCTGGAATTCTAATCAATCTTGTTTTAAACATCATTTTAATAAACTATTACAAAGCATTTGGCTCAGCTATTTCAAGTTTAATTACTCAATTTTTAACTGCAGGTGTGCAGGTATATTTAGCAGCAAAAATATTTAAGTTTAAAATAAATAAGCGCTTGATTGTGCAATTAATACTTTTTGTAGCTGGAATTTTTGTATTTAACATCTTCACTTACAACTTCTTAAATAACTGGATGATTAATTTTTCGATTATGACAATATTAAGCGGTATTTGGGCGTTAGTTGTAGGTTTAATTAGTGTAAAATCAATTTTCAGGTTTTTAAAATATTAATATGGAAAATAATAATACAATTGAAATTCTTAGAGTTCTTTATAAAAAGAGAAAACCTATTCTAATCATTACTTCCTTGGCAACAATTGTTTCAATTGTATTATCGATGCCCTTTGTTATGAAACCAATGTTTAAATCAACAGCTGTTGTTTATCCAGCTAATATTGGTCCTTTAAGTGAAGAATCAGCAACTGAACAATTAATGCAGTTTTTAGGTTCAAGCGAAATTAGAAACGAGCTTAATAAAGAATTTGATCTTGCTAAACATTATAAATTAGATACTGCAGATTCAAAATTTGAATATTATTATCAACTAATGTTTGATGAAAGAGTTGCTCTAAATCAAACACGTTTTGAATCAATTCAGATTGAAGTATCTGATGAAGATCCAGTTTTTGCTCAAAAACTTGCTTATGGCGTTATTGAAGCTTCTAATAAATTAATTCGCAAATCAAGAAACGATTTAACTCAAGAATTAGCCGACATGCATTCTAAATACATGGAAGATAAAAAAGCTGAGTTAGACAGCGTTACTGGTAAACTTTCAAAAATGAGTAAGGATTATGCCGCACTTGATTTCTTCTATACTATGCTTCCAAAAAACACAGAAATACAATCTGGAAGTTTTCTTGCCTATTTATCGCAAGTAGAAAAAGCTACTACTACTAGTTATAATGTACTTCCTGGTAATGAAAGTACTAAACTTCAAGATGCAATGGGGGTAATAGGAAAAAAGGGATTGGACTACACTTTTTTAAACGCAAAATATAAAGCTGAAACGGATGAATATTATGAATCATATATTTTACGAGAAAAGTGCATTCGTGATATCGAAAAAAAGTTTTCATATACCATTTTAGTTTCAAAACCAAACTTGCCTGCAACTAAATCAGGTCCAAAGCGTAGCATGTTTGTGTTAATGGCAACACTTGGGGCATTTGTATTCTCAGCTTTATTCTTTGTATACAATGATAAATTCAAACAATTAAAAGCCCAAATTGTTAAAGAATAAAACCAACTTAATTTTTTATGTTTTAGGACTCATCTATGTTCTAATTCAAGCTTACCTCTTAGTAACAAAAAAAGACATGTTTATGTTATTTTGTTTACTTCCGGCAGGCTTAATCTTCGTATTCTCGTTTCTTTTCTCAATTGAACGTATTGTGTGGATGATTGTTATTGTTACACCATTATCAATGCCGCTCAAAGAATTTATTCCAGGCTCTTCTGTTGATTTAAGCTTACCTGGAGAACCACTAATGGCAGGTTTACTTCTAATTTCTCTATTTTATTTATCACGTAAACTTTTTATAGATAAACACTTTTTAAGGCATCCAATAACCATTATCATTTTCATCCAACTATTGTGGATATTAATTACGGCATTTAATAGTACTATGCCATTAGTATCATTTAAATTTTTAATAGCACGTTTATGGTTTATTAATGCTGCAATGCTTTTTACATCAACACTACTTAAAGAATTTAAGAACATACCCAAATTTATACTTTGCTATGTAATTCCACTATGCGTTATCATTATTCTCACTCTTATCAAACATGCAGGGCTTGGATTTGATGAAGACTCGGCCGACTGGATAGTGCAACCTTATTACAATGACCATACAGCTTATGGAGCTGCTATATCTATGTTTGTTCCTGTAATAGCTGCATTAGCCTTTTACTTTAAGGATAAGAAAAAAATAATGTATGGTTTAATAATTCTATTTGGAATATTACTTATTGGTGTTGTGTTTTCATATGCACGTGCAGCTTGGTTAAGCATTGCTGCTTCATTGGTAATATTAGCGGCTCTACTTTTAAAATTAAAATTCAGAACCTTATTAGTTGGTGCGGTTTCCTTAGTATTAGTGTTCCTGGTTTTTCAAACACAAATAATGATTTTACTTGCTAAGAACGACACTGATTCGGAAGGAGATTTAGCACAAAATATAGAGTCGATGTCGAATATTTCTACGGACGCAAGTAATGTAGAGCGATTAAACAGGTGGAGCTGTGCCTTACGTATGTATGATGAAAAACCATTAATGGGTTGGGGACCTGGCACATATATGTTTCAATACGCTGCATTTCAAAAATCAAGTGAAGCAACCATTATTACTGTTAATGACGGAAGTAATGGTAATGCGCATAGCGAATATTTAGGTCCTTTAAGCGAACAAGGAATTCCCGGACTGACAATGGTGGTTGTGCTTATGTTATCTATATTTTTTACTGGGTTTAGATTGGTTTACACTGTGGTAGATAAAAAACTAAAATACATTTGCATTGGAGTTTTATTAGGACTAACCACCTACTTCGTACATGGATTTCATAAATAATTTCTTGGATACCGACAAGCTTTCTGTTCCTTTTTGGGGCTTTATTACTATTTTAATTTGCATTGATATTTATCATAAGAAAACGCAAAACATTGCCAATCCTGAAGAAAAGTAAACTTTCCGTAAAGTAATTTCTTTTAAAGTTTTTAATTCTGCCTTTACTTATATACCTTCATGGCTGATTGTAATAAATCAAACTATTTTATGAAAATCTTTTCTGCCAAGCAAATAAAAGAAATTGATGCTGCAACTATAGCTAATGAACCAATAAGTTCAATCGATTTAATGGAACGTGCTGCACGTAGTTGTTTGTTTAAAATACTAAAGCATGCAGATGAGGAAAACGATTTCACAATTTTATGCGGAAAAGGAAATAATGGTGGCGACGGATTAGCAATAGCTCGCATGCTAACCGAAAGAGGTAAAAATGTAAGTGTACTTATTTTAGAACACACAAGCAACGAAAGCCTTGAGTTTAAACATAATTTAGAATTATTAGCTAAGCAAAACAAAGCCAAACTATTTCATATAAATTCACTAGATGAATTTAAAAAAATTGATTTAAGTAAAAGCATTGTAGTAGATGCCATACTTGGAATAGGCGCAAACAAGGCTGTTGAAGGTTTACTAAAAGATGTAATCGATCAATTAAATTCAGAAAATCATTTTGTTATCTCGATTGATATTCCAAGTGGAATGTTTCCGGATGAGATGAATGAGAAGAATACAATTGTTAGAGCCAACATTACACTTACTTTTCAAGTTCCAAAATACAATTTCGTTTTTCCCGAAAACATTGCAAAAACAGGAGAATTAGATATTTTAGATATTGGTTTAGATTCGCAAGAAATTCGAAACACTTCGACTAAAAATTATTTTAGCGATAAGGCAATTATCAAAGAATTACTTTTAACGCGCAGCTTATTTTCCCACAAAGGTAATTTCGGACACGCTTTATTAATTTGTGGAAGCAAGGGTATGATGGGCGCTTCGCAAATTGCAGCACGTGCTTGTTTACGTTCGGGTGCTGGATTACTAAGTGTAAAAGTACCAGGATGCGGTTTAAATGTAATTCAAACAAGTTTACCCGAAGCAATGGCTATTGCCGATGATGAAAACAATTTTATTACTTCATTGCCAGATATCAGCAAGTACAATGCAATTGGCATAGGTTGTGGAATTGGAACCGACAAACAAACACAAAACGTTTTAAAACTACTCATTCAAAACTCCCCTATTCCATTACTTATTGATGCTGATGCATTAAATATATTAGCGGATAACAAAACTTGGTTCTCATTTTTACCTAAATACAGCATTTTAACACCACACCCAAAAGAGTTCGATCGTTTAGCTGGTGCGCATACCAATACATACCAACGCTTAAACTCGGCCAAAGAATTTGCTCAAAAGTATCAAGTAATAATTGTATTAAAAGGAATTTTTACTGCATGCATTATGCCCGATGGAAATGTATTTTTTAATTCAACCGGAAATCCTGGTTTAGCAAAAGGTGGCAGTGGTGATACATTAAGCGGAATTATTACAGGTTTGTTAGCAAGAGGCTACGCACCAAATCACGCTGCTATATTAGGTGTTTACGTACACGGCTTTGCTGCTGATTTGTGTTTAGGAAAAAACCACATCGAGTCTTTATTAGCAAGCGATGTTATTGAAAAACTACCGAAAGCTTTTCTAAAATATATGAATATCATTAAGAACCTAAAAGGTTTAAACCTTTGAAAATAATATCTAAATCATTTTCAATTTTATAATCTTTAGAATAAATAAGGTTTAATTTTTTACGTTGTTCTTCATCTAAATTTACATCCTTTAATTTACTTGCAGGTGTTAGCACAGATTCCTTAATAGTTGGCAATTCCTTTGATGAACGAGTGCCATAGCCAACCCAAGTTTTTACACCAAACAAAACTAAAAATGAATTAGCTATAAACCTAAGTTTATTTTTTTGAAACCAAATTAAAAGCGGGGCAAATACAATAAACAATAAAGAAAATGCCATATCTAACATTCGCTTTTTGCGTTTGTTATGAGGCTTCGTTACCGAATTTGTATCGATGATATATAAATCACCAGCGGTATCAATGCTGTTACTTCCAATAATAGAAAGGCTCTCAGGTGGTGCAATTTTAAAATCAACATCTAAATCAACAAGCGTTAACATGTAAGTGATAATAGTTTGTGAAGGCAAATCCTTTGCACAAAAAATCACCTCATTAATACCATACACTTTTATAATTTCCTCTAGCTGTGCAATAGTGCCTGAGTGAAAACTTACATCCGTTTTTTCTTCAGTAACACTAATCCAATTTAAATGCTCTGCTTCAATGTTGGATAATTTAATAAGCGAACGTACACGCTCAAACTCTTCTAAACTACCAACTACACTAATCTTTTTAGTTGCCTTCGTTTTTAAATTGTATGCTTTTAATCCAGCAAAATGAAAAACAATACGTGAGACTAAATAAAATAAACTTGCCCAGCCTGCACCCAACAAAATCATTGCTCTAGAGAAACGGTACATTTCTGGTAGTAACGAATAACCAATTAATATTAATCCTGTTCCTACCAATACACCGCGTAATATACGATACAGCTTAACTGGCTTATCATAACCGCCACTTAAATAAACTAGAAATTGCCATATTAAAATGTAGGAAATGAAAGCCACCAAGACCAATTGCTCGCGATAACTTCCTCCTTCGGTAAAAATAACATTTCTTTCATACAAATATTTTATGCCCCATATACCACCAAGCATAGAAGCAAAATCGATCGCAGGAACAATGGTACGTTTTACTACACGCATGCAAAGCGCCATAAAAGCACGCAAATAAATAGCTAGGTTGATTAAAAACGAAAAGGTTTTTGCATTTCGCTGCGAAAAATGTTTACGAGCAAAAATTACCATCGCTTTGTAAAACACAAAAACATAATTAATACTGCTCTTCTTGGTACTCTCGCCCTTGTAGTGGATAATACGCGTTCCTGCGAAATAATAATTTTTATATCCTCCAAGCACTATACGGTATGACAAATCAATATCCTCACCATACATAAAAAACTCTTCGTCCAGCAAACCAACTTTATCAAGGGTTTCTTTACGCATTAACATAAATGCCCCGCTTAATACATCTACTTCATGTGTTTGTTCTTTATCTAAAAATCCTAAGTGGTATTTTCCAAATACTTTTGATTTTGGAAACAAAGCAGAAAATCCAAATATTTTATAAAATGCTACTGAAGGCGTTGGCAATCCCCGTTTTGATTCAGGTAAAAAATTTCCCTTTCCATCTAACATCTTTACTCCTAATCCACCTGCTTCAGGATGTGCATCCATAAAAGCAATCGTTTTCTCGAAAGTATCTTCTTCAACAACTGTATCAGGATTTAAAAGTACTACATACCTACCCTTTGCAATACGAATAGCTTGATTATTTGCTTTAGAAAAACCAACGTTGTCTTTATTGGCAATTAAGGTAACATTAGGGAATTTCTCTCTAATAAGTTCAACAGAGCCATCAACAGAATTATTATCAACCACAAATACTTCTAGTTTGCAATTTTTAGACGCATTCATAACCGAATGCAAACATTGCTCAACAAAATGCTTTACATTGTAATTAACTATTATGACGCTTAAATCGAACACTGGCTTGTAAAAATGTAAATATACATATTTGTTAAAACACTAAGAAACCTTAAAAACGCCGTTTATCCACTTTTATTTTTGATTTCCAATAATTTACTTAATTTAGTACTATGTCAATTAAAACAGACGAAATACAAATACTTAAAGTTGGAGAAACATCCGTTACTACTATGAAACTTAGAAGTGATGGAATTGTGCACGTACACATGAAAGACAATATTGTTTTTGACGTAACAGAGCAACTCGAACATTTGTATGCTTGTGTTGAGTTTGTTAATGGCGTAAAGCATCCTTTTATGTTTACTGCTGGCGATTATGTGAGCGTTACAAAAGAAGCAAGGGAGAATGCCAAGAGCTTAGAAGCAATTTCACCTATGTACGCAATTGCCATTGTGGTAGATAATTTAGCTTATAAACTGATTGCAGAGTTTTATCAAAAAATCCACAAGCCATCACAGCCAACTAAAATTTTCTCGAACGAAGAAAAGGCAATTGAATGGTTAATTAACTTCCCAAAGACCAATTAAACCAAGTCCTTTGGAGCTAACCAACTTTTACTTATTGGAATTTCGAATGAAGTAGCAAATTGTTGTGCATCCACAATGGAAGCATCAAAATAAATAGTATCCATTGATAAACTACCTTCTTTCAACATTCGTTTAACTTCGTTAGCAGGTTTAACAGTAATTGCATCTCCTTCTTTATAAGCAACCAACAAACGATTTAATAAACTAATGTTATATTTTAGCTCAAGCGCTTTTATAAACTGCACTTGTTTATCAATGCTACAGCCGCTTGCAGCGTATCCTGTTTCATCAATTTTTATTACAATAAAACGATTGTGCAAAATTTCGGCACTACCTGTAAGCATATTACCATGTGCGTTCCACTCTTTCAAAAAAGCATCGCAATCAATGGCAATACTCGCTTTCATTTCTGTTGAAAGTTCTTTGTCGCTAAGGTATATCCAAACTTTTCCTGCCATCTTATAAATCGTTTGCTGTAGCAATTAGTTCTGCTACATCTAATACTTTTGTTTTATCTTCTTTATTAAAATGCTTCACACCATCTGTCATCATTGTATTACAGAACGGACAACCAACAGCAATTACATCGGGATTTTCAGCTAAAGCCTCCTCTGCTCTTTCAGTATTTACTTCTTTGTTTCCTTTTTCAGCTTCTTTAAACATTTGAGCTCCACCAGCACCGCAGCATAAACCATTTGCTTTACTACGTTTCATTTCGGTAAGTTCAACATCTAATTTTTTAATAATATCACGTGGTGCTTCATAAACATCGTTAGCTCTTCCTAAATAACATGGATCGTGAAAAACAATTTTCTTACCCTTAAAAGTTCCACCTTCAACCTTTAGTTTGCCAGCGTTAATAAGCTCTTGTACTAATTGGGTGTGATGCACCACTTCAAATGTTCCACCTAAATTAGGGTATTCATTTTTCAACGTATTAAAACAATGAGGACAACCTGTAACTATTTTCTTTACATCATATCCATTTAATACTGCAATGTTTCCCATCGCCTGCATTTGAAATAGAAACTCGTTACCTGCACGTTTTGCAGGATCACCCGTACATGATTCCTCAGTACCAAGCACGGCAAACTTAATTCCAACGTGGTTTAATATCTTAACTATGGCTTTTGTAATTTTCTTAGCTCTATCATCAAAACTACCCGAACAACCCACCCAAAACAAAATCTCGGGCGATTCACCTCTGGCCATGTAATCAGCCATTGTTTCTACTTTCAATAAATTATCCGACATAAAAATTATTTGTCCAAAATTAATGAAAATAAGCCGAAATGCCAATAATAAAGTCGGTGGTAAAATGTAAGTGTTATCCAACTATATCGCTCCGCTGGAGCGACTTTTTATTTTTTAGGTTTGTTGTTATTGAGATATAGCCCCGATGGGGCTATATGTTTCGCTAAATGAAGCGTTCTAAGATAAAAAACTCCAACCTAGCTCCGTAGGAGCTACATCTCACTAACAACAAATCTCTCCAACTCTCATCCCCTCGCTCCAGCGGAGCGATACAAACAATCAATAATTATATTTCCCTAAATATCGCATATAAAAAACTAAAAATTCCTTACATTTACTTTATGAACAGCAGGCGCAATTTTCTCAGACTTACAGGTGCATTAGCCGCGGTAACTGTGCTTAACCAAAGTTTTGTATGGCAGCCTAATGAATTACTAAAAAAAGCAATTAAGCCTGCTCGTTTAAAAAAAGGTGATAAAGTTGCCATTACCTCACCCGCTGGTGCTGTGTGGGACGAAAAACAAATTGAAGTATTCACAAAAATTTAGAAGGTTTTGGTTTTGAAGTAGTTTTAGGAAAAACCACATTAAAAGATAAATACGGATACTTTTCGGGAACTGATGAGGCGAGAGCGAAAGAATTAAACAGCCTTTTTGCCGACAAAACCATCGCTGGCATTTTTAGTATGAAAGGTGGTTGGGGCTGCGCTCGTCTGTTAGATAAACTCGATTATAACACAATTGAAAATAACCCAAAAGTATTAATTGGCTTTAGCGATATTACCACTTTGCTTAATGCCATTTATGCAAAAACAGGACTCGTAACTTTTCATGGTCCCGTTGGTAACTCGGGCTGGAACGATTATACAAGCACTGCTTTTAAAAAAGTAGTAATGGAAGGCGCTGCATACGAAATGCCTATTTTAGATAAAAACAATTTTGTTTGTGTAAATAAAGGAATTGCAAAAGGCGAGTTAATTGGAGGCAACTTAACAGTGCTAAGTGGAATTGTTGGCAGTAACTACTTGCCCAGCTTTAAAAATAAAATATTGTTTTTAGAAGAAGCCAAAGAAGAACCGTATAGCATTGACCGTATGCTTACTCAATTAAAATTAAGCGGGGCATTAGATGAAATAAGTGGATTTATATTTGGAAAATGCAGTAAGTGTGATGCCGAAGAACCTCAAAAAGCCTTCACCTTTGCCGAAGTAATAGAACAACACATTAAACCGTTAGGCATACCAGCTATAACTGGCGCAGCTTTTGGCCACACCGAAAACAAATTGACTTTACCAATTGGTATTATGGCGGAGTTAAATGCGGAGAAAGGTTTATTGAAATTGAGTGAAAGGGCGGTTGGGTAATTTTATTAATGATACCTAAAATTAAAGCAATAAATTAATGAATTTAAGATTTCTACAAATACTACTGATTTGTATCCTAACTTCTTGTGCTAGGGAAGAAATTAGCATTGTATTTGAAAACCCTAATCCAAGAAAAGATGCAATTTGTCGTTCAAAGGTAAAAAACGTCTATTATATCATCGACAGTGTTTCTATTGATACTAATATATATTCTAATAATTATATTATTGGTGATACAATGCTGTTTCACACTTACGATAGTTTAGGCAACACAAGATTCACACATTTATCCCCAGCATTTTCCACCAAAACAAATTACGATTATGATAGGCAAGGAAACTTAACGTATAAAAGAATCTTCTCAGATTATATGTCAGAATATCACCTAGCAACTTTTATAGATACAGCTAAGCGAATAAAATACTTAAAAGAAATTGATCCTTACAGTGATTATAAAATTGGAATGACATATTACAATAAAAAAGGCTTACCCGATTCTGCTACTGGATTTACAATTGAACAAAATGCAGATTTCAATTACAACGAATACTATTATTATAAGGGTGACACTTTAGTTATGACTATCAGAAAAATAACTTCTGATAATAGGAATAAAAATCTTGAAGCTTATCGTTTTTTTCCAGACTCAACTAAATACATATATAATAAAGGCAAATTATTTAAAATTATGAAAACAGGAAAGAATATTGGCATGGAGCAATATTATGAAACTGAACATTTTGATGTAAATGGCAAACCATTAAAAAAAGAATTTAGTATTTCTGGTAAATATTTAAGATATAAAATTAGTTCTAACTAACATGAAAAAAGTAGTTATCATAATTATTGTGATTTTTACAATAACAAGTTGTAGCACTGATCTAAAAGACGATTTCAGATACACTCCAAAATTGGCTAATCTTTTGCAAAATGACACACTTTTTATTGAAGCCTGTATTCACCATGAATGCGGGGGCGAATGGGGTGGTTGCTTGGAACAAAACAAGATATACCAAAAAGGAAACATTTTTTCTGTTGATTTTATAACAGGAATAAAAGTGTGGGATAAAGACACTATAAGAGACCAAAACAAAATGACCAAGACCTCTAAAGCATTAAATGAATTAGATATTAAATCAATTGATGAGTTTTTGTCTCAAGTAAATATTTTTTCTGATTCTACTGGATTAACTTCAAATGGGCCAAATTATTACACAATAAAAACCAAAAATTACAAGAAAACTATTATTCAAGACTACAACCAATGGCTTTTCTACCAGCGCCTTAAAGATAATTTATACAAGTAAACTAATGAAATCTCTACTTTTTATTTATCTATTATTCATAATAAATTCAACCAATTTATTTGGTCAAAAGCAAAGTCCAAAAGAAACAATTCATTCTTTAGATTCTTGCACAAAATGTTGTTGCAAAAAATACCATCGTGAATACTCTATAGATACATTAACACAAGAGAAGATAGTGATTCTGATTCAAGAAAAAGCTAAACATTGCAAATGTAACACATCAGACCAATTTATAAAATACAAAAAAACAACCACACAATATTTCACAACAGGAGAAATTCATTTTATTATTACAGAAAAAGGCTGGTATAATGGTTTTGCAGGCGATTATAAAAGAGTAACGCAGTATTATGATAAATCTGGTAAAAAAGAAAAACGAATAAGTGCAAAAAAAATCAAAGCGCTTTATTAGATTCAAGTATAATTCATTACAACCCCACTTCCACCCCAATCGTAGCATTAACACTCGTAACCAGTCCAAAATTGTAATAGATTTGATAACCAATGCCGATGTGTTTTGTTTTAACTGAAGTATGTAATCCAAAACAAGCATTTACAATATTATATTTTTCTTTATAATAAACCTTTGGAGCAAAGTCCAACATAAATGCATTTTCAGCGGGTACAATAAGATTAGTATAAGAAACACCAAATAAAAAACCTGCAGAAAAGTGTTTGCCATAAGAACCAAGTCCATAAGTAAGTCCTAGGTTACGCATATTTAATTCTGTACTTGGATCAACGCGATTGAAAATTGCTTGGTCCATTGAAGTGACTTGAGATACATGAACATTAATAGTATGCATTCCATAGTAAAAACGAGAGCTTATTGTTTTGGCATAACCTCCCTTTAACATTGGCGAATAACCTAAATCATTTCCTCCTACTCCAAGTCCGCCAAATATTGAAAGACCAAACTTCTTATCTTCTGCTTTCCTAATATTAGAAATAGAATCATTTTGGGAATAAGCCGAAATAGATATAATTAGTAAAAAAATAAAAAGTAAATTTTTCATTCCAAGTGTTTCTATTCCAAATATAATAAAATTTGCTCTTAAAAAGCAGGGATTAAATCCCAACTTTCAAGCCTGATGAAGGATAAGGGAAATCAAATTTCACTTCTTCCAACTCAAATTCTTTCTTCTTTTTATTGTAAACTAAATTAATTAAACAATTGTGCTGTGGCCAGTAATTGACTTTTTCTTTTTCCTTATCAACATAAAAGGTGACAAACATAAATTCATCTTTGCCTATATCCCCCAAGTCAACCATATTAACAAAAGCCATTGATTTACGATATGCAAATTTTTTACCAGCTTCTTCATTTGATATTACTGCAATACCTGTATGCTCAATTTCTGCTGGTAATTTAATGTCTGGAAATTCCTCATGTTTTCCTAAAAACAAAGTATCAAAGATGGCTTGTCTTTTTTCGCGCATCACTTTTATATATTTTGCCAATGCTGTTGAATAAATGGAGACTAAGCTATCCTTTTCTGTTTTATAAACATTTGAAGAATCCTTATCGGAAATTTCCCCATCAGCTTCTTGTCTTGAAGAGCTACAACCTAAAATTAAGATTGATAAAAGAAAAGGAAGTACAAGTATTTTCATTAGTCTCTTTATTTTAAAAGAGCAATTTACTGATTTAGTAAAACGAAAATAATTGTTTAACAGAATTTACAAAGCTTGATTAAAAACAAATAGACAAGGGTAACTCCTTACTTCCTAACCACTAACCAAACAATTGCTCCAACAGCAACATTAATCAAACCATACAAAGATTCCATGGGCTTGTTGGTTATAGTAAAATAAAGCATCCAAGCATTTAAGGCCAAATAGATGATTGGGATAATTGGATAACCGAAAGTTTTGTATGCAAGGTTTTTATGCATTCCTCTTGAGCGAATAATAAAAATACCACAGACTGTTAAGAAAGTAAACAAGCTCAATGAAAAACCAATGAAAGTTAAAACACTTTCAAACTGTGCAGTTAAAATTAAAACAACGGTGATGATGGATTGTAAAATAATTGCCACGTAAGGAATTCCGTTTTTATTTGTTTTAGCTAATAAATTTAGTTTTCCTAAATCTTCGCCAATGGCTTTTGAAATACGTGGTCCGGCCATAATCATTGCACTGATGGATGATACAAGCAATAATGCAATTACCAATCCCATTAAGTTTCCAATTTTTGCGCCGAAAATATTTATTGCACTTAGGTAACCAACTTCTACATAACCTGCCAACTTATCGGTTGGAACGGTGTACATGAAAATGAAATTTAACAACACATACAAAACGGTAACTACCAATGTTCCTATAAATAAGGAACGGGGCAAATTCTTTTCGGGCTTATCAATTTCTTCGGCAATGTAAGAGGAAGCATTCCAACCACTATAGGCATACGAAACATAAACCAATGAAACTGCAAAAGCGGGGCTAAATATTTCTTTCCAGCTGCCTGCTTGCGCGCCAATGATGGTAACATGTTCGGGCGTGTAAGTAAAACCCATGATGATAAAGAAAACAATTACAATTACTTTTAATAAAGTAAATATGCGCTGAAAACCACTTCCTGTTTTTAAGTTAGTGGTATGTATCATAGTGATAATTCCAACTACAGTAATTGCCAATAAATTAACCGATACCTGCGGAAATATTTTTGAAACATAACTTCCTAATGCAACAGCAGCAAGCGCTACAGGAGCAGCAAAACCAACTGTTATAGAAACCCATCCGGATAAAAAACCAACTAAAGGATGATATAATTTTGAAAGATAATTATACTCACCACCCGAACGCGGCAATGCAACTCCAATTTCTCCGTATGTTAATGCCCCACATAAAGCAATGATACCACCTACCAACCACAAACATATAATTGCAAATGGACTTTTAATATCAATTAATTGAAAGCCCAAACTGGTGAACACTCCTGTGCCTACCATGTTTGCAATTACCAATGAAACAGCCGTAGTAAAACCCAGCTTCGCAATTTTATTCATTAATCGAATGATTGGGTTGATTTGGAGGACAACTCTAACATAATTTGATACTCCTCTGGAGAAAGATCGTTGTAATAGAAATTAATTGGATTTACCTTTTCTCCATTTTTTACAACTTCGTAATGCACATGTGGAGCTGTTGATAATCCTGTACTTCCAACATAACCAATTAACTCGCCACGTTTTACCTTTTTACCAATTGTAGTTGCAATTTTGCTCATGTGACCATACAATGTTTGGTAACCATAACCATGATTTAACACAACGTGATTACCATAACCCTGCGCCGTGTTATCTGCACGCTCCACTACTCCATCACCTGTTGCATAAATGGGAGTTCCTTCGGGCGAAGCGAAATCCATTCCTGGATGAAACTCGGATGATTTGTAAATAGGATGTGTTCTCCAACCAAAACCACTTGGCGCATGGCGTAAAAACTTATTATTAATAGGCATAATAGCAGGAATAGAATTTATCAGCTGCTGCTTGTTTCTTGCCATCTTCACCACATCATCAAATGATTTTGATTGAATATACAAACGCTTGGTTAATTTATCCAATCGCTTAGTAGTTTCTATCATCAGCTCCGAATTATCGTAGCCCTCTAATTTTTTGTATCTATCAACACCACCAAAACCTGCATTTCTAACTTCGTTGGGAATTGGTTCGGCTTCAAAAATAACGCGGTAAATATTGTTATCACGGTCTTCCAAATCGGCAACCATTTTATCTACTTGGTCCATTTTTTTTTGCAGTAGTTCGTATTGCAAAAGCACCTCTTCTACCTCACGGTTTTTCTTTTTCTCGTTGGGCGATGGTAAAAACTTATATGCCAACACAATGGTAACAGCTGCAAACACAGTACCCGTAGCTAAATAGGAAAGCACCCGCAAGGTAATTTCCTTCCAGTTAGTTTTTACCTTTTCATAGGATAAAGACTTGGGGTTAAATCTATACTTAGCTTTTGACATAATAAGTTACAAATTTAACATTTTTGACCAAATAGGGGCAGGTTTTGAGGTGGCGGGGGAATGTTAAAGAATGGAAAAATAGAGGTTTTTGGGAGGCTACCTTCGGTGTACCGAAGGTTTGCATTCAGAAAAAGCGGAGGAAAATGTATATTTGTCTAAAAAGACTTTGTTAATTGGAGATAAAATTGAAATAATAGAACAGGACTTAAAATCCTGTGACCCGATTAAAAACCAACTTGTCTCGTCTGGATGTGAAATTAAATGACTTAGATTTGCATCTAGATAAATTTGAGTATAAATAAAATATTTTATAATGCAGGAAGATATTAGATCGCTTAATTATTTTCAACTAAAACATGCAATTTCAAGAAAGGAAGTTGGTACATATCCTCAGGTTGGAGATTTTCGAAGTTATGAAGAACAAAATTTGGACTTGATTGAACTCCCCCATTGGAGGGGCTTGAAAATCGAAAAGAAATTAGAGTTTGATTCATTTGATTTATTATCAGGAGCGAAATTTACCGCACGTACCCTACGGGTTGGATTTATCGAACTTTTTGAATGATTTTCAGGCAATTAGGAAATTAATGAATAATCTCCCTCGGATAGCTTAAAGCAAAATAAATAGTATTTGAAAATTGGGGTGATTTAGTCAAATTCTTAATGAAAGTTGGTGTTTCTAACTTGTATAAAATTTCAATTTAGTTTAAGTTATATATTGAATTAATCCTCAATTCCAATATGTTTTCTTAAAAATCTAGCTCTAGTACACCTTGCGATACTCGAACCTCCTATTATTAGTACTTTCTTCCATTTCATCATCTTTCTCCGCTTTTTCTGAATGAAAAACTACGGTACACCGAAGGTAGTAATCACTATTCTCATAAACAAGTATGGTGCCTCCAGAAATTAACCTTGCACAAAATTGTAGCCATTAAATTCATTATTGGGTTTAAAAGTTCAAAATTATTCATAATGTCACTCAAAACAGCTCTAATTTTTATCAGAATAACCATCGGAATTATCACTAATTATACCATCGGAATAACCATCGGAATTAAAACACATAACATATAACTATAATATTAATAATCAAATAATTAAAAACAAAATAAATCATCGGAATTACAATCTTATAAACCAACGGAATAATCATCGGAATTATCACTTTTTTCTCTATCTTTACATTATGGAAAATAACCCAAAAGACGAATATTATACTTCGATTGGAGCTATGGAACCATTGTATCCCGAAGATGCTAATGGTAAACTAGAAAATTTAGCTTTAGAATTGGTTGAAAAGGCAGGTCGCCTATCAGAGGCAATGAACCCTATAACCCGTCTTGCTATTGCTCGGTTTTTGAGACCAATGAATAGTTATTACTCTAATTTAATTGAAGGTCACGACACACATCCTATTGATATTGCAAAAGCACTTAATAACGATTATTCTGAAAATAAAACAAAAAGAGATTTACAATTAGAGGCAAGAGCACATATTAATGTGCATGAATCTATCTCCGCTGAATTTATTGGAAATAATACTCCAATGCCATCTTCTGAGAAGTATTTAAAATACATACATAACGAATTTTACAAACATTTACCAGAAGAATTTAAAAAATCAAAGTCGATAGATGATGATACTTATAAAATTGTAGTTCCTGGTGAATTTAGAACATGTGAAGTAAAAGTTGGCAATCATGTTGCACCGCATTCTGAAAGTGTAAGTGCATATATGAATAGATTTGAGAGTTTTTACAATCCCACCAATAATTCAAATAATTCTAAAATAAAGAGAATTATATCTATAGCGGCATCGCACCATAGGCTAGCATGGATTCATCCTTTTTTAGATGGGAACGGGCGTGTAGTTCGTTTATATTCGGATTCATGTTTTATGTACGAAAAAATTGACGCTTCGGGTTTGTGGTCTATCTCAAGAGGCTTAGCACGATCAAAAGAAACGTACAGAGAAAAATTAGCGAATGCAGACTTGATAAGATATAATGACTATGACGGCAGAGGAAATTTATCAAACAAGATGTTAGTTGAATTCTGCATTTATTTTTTAACCGCTGCTATTGATCAGGTTGATTACATGTATAAAATGATTGATACGGAATCCATGATTGAACGTATTGAAAGGTTTGTTGATTTAATGGTTGCGAAAAACAAATTAAAGGTTGAGGCAAAATATATTCTGACAGATGTATTTTTAAAAGGTAAAATCTCCAAGAAGGAAGCAATGCGTATTACTAAAACGTCGGATAAAACATTAAAAGCATTAGTTGATACTTTAGTAGAATTAGGTTTAATAGCTACAAAAATGGAGGGTGTAGAAATGATGTATTATGTAAATTATTCTATAAAATTTTCTCCATTGTTATTTCCAGGTCTTTATCCTTCTCAAAAGGAAATTGACATGATGGATCTTAATTAAATCAGGTAAAAAGATGTGTCTTAGCTTCTATAACAAGCATCGCACTTCGCTCAATCAACTAAGATTTTTTTACTTTCCAATATTTCCAAACTTATCGTTTGTAAATTAAGAATCTTAATAGGTTTGTAAAACAGAAATTGTTTAGTACTTCTACCATTTGAGCTAAAACAAATGACATCAATATGTTGAATATTACCAACAAAAATGAATCATTTGTATATAATACTCCGCATTTAACACGAAAATTGATTGTATTTTAATGATTCAAATTTTTCCTATTTGTAATTAAGCAACATCCTCAATTGCCTCTTGTATTGAGTTTACATAAGAAATACTTATTCCACTCAAAATTTCCTTACTAAATTTTTGAAATATTTCGTACTTGCCTGCTTCCACAGCTTTTTCGAACCAATCGAGCTTTGGTAATATTTTATAATGATTTACTAAACCCTTATTTTTAATGGTTGGTTTCCACACTGCAAAATACCACTCCATGCTTGGTTGATGAAAAGTTCTTAATTTTTGTTTATCAAAAATCAGGTGTTTAATTTCAACATGCTCAATCATACCTGTAATGTGTACAAAGGTTTCTTTAAAATTATCAATGGGAATATACTCAGCCTCAGCAATGCAAATCGCCATTTTTAATTGTTTATTAAAATACAAAGAAGCAAATGCACTTTTGTTTTCTAATGTAAAATCATACTCCTTAAATCTAATCGTTTCCATAATTTAAAATTCTATAACCATAAATGATACATCGTCGGTTTGATTGTTCTCACTTTTCCAAGCTGTAAATTCCTCTTCAATTGCTTTAACAACAGTGCCTGCGCTTTTAGTTGATGATTTTCGTAAAACTTCTTTTAATCGTTCGCGCGAAAACTTTTTGTTTCTTTCTCCACCAAATTGGTCAGTTAATCCGTCGGTGTACATAATTAATTTATCTCCCGGCTTAGTGTGAATTTCAAAAAGCTCAAACTCTGCATTTGCTTCATCTCCAATGGATTTTTTGGAATGGCCCAACTCTTCTATTTCTCCAGTTGGGCGAAGCAAAAGCGCTTTTCCCTTAGCTGAACTATAGGTTAGTTTTTGTTGAACACTTGAAAAACTAAAAATGATACCTTCTTTGTGTGCTATTGATGATTTACTGTTATCAAAAGTTTTATGCAGCTGAAAATTTAAAAGATTTAGCAGTGTTTGCGGATTATCTATTTCCATAGAAGTCATTAACTCCTTTAATAAAAGCGTACCCGAAATACTTAATAAGGCAGCTGGTATGCCATGCCCCGTTGAATCTAACAGACCAAATACAACTCCTTTGTTTGTGTTTTTAATAAAAATGGTATCGCCTCCAATACCAATTTGTTGTTTTACTTTATAGGAAGCATCTTTAAAAAATATTTTTAAAACATCTACATCAGGCAATAATGCATTTTGAATAAGGGAAGCAAAACCAATACTATCCAAAATATCTTTGTTAGCAAGCGACAGCTCATTGTTTTTTAGCTTCAAATCCTTTTGCATTTGAACCAAAAAACGAGTTGTTTGCGCTAGCATATCCTCTTTGGCTTGTAATTGTTCTTTTAAATAGCTTATATCCATTTTTTATTATTTCAATTAGCTTACTACTTATAAGATAATTGAAATGCAAAAGTAATCATTTTTTGTTTAACATTAATACGTAAATGTTAAACAAAATAAAATCAATGGAAACAAGCTTACCTACAATCCTTGGTTTACCGAAAGAAATATTCAGTCTGTCGCCAAAAATAAAGCCCTAGCACTTTTTAATAACATCTTATTAGCTAGATTATAAAAACACATTTAATTCAATAACTTTGCCGCCCAGTATGCAAAAGATAATCCTCAACAGTCCTTAAAAGAAACAAATTGGTATGTAATAACGGGAGGGCCAAGCTCGGGAAAAACTACCACCATTAATATACTTAAGGCAAGAGGATTAACCACCACCTTTGAAACTGCAAGGCATTACCTAGATAATCAGTTGGTGCATGGCAAAACCATTGAGGATGTTAAAAACAACCAACCCGAGTTTCAGTTGGGGATTTTAAACCTACAAATTGCTCAAGAAAACGAAATGGACCCAAAAGCTCAGGTTTTTCTTGATCGTGCAATACCTGATACATTAGCTTATTATTACTTTTTTAATATCCCTCCTGCCCCGCTTTTTAACGAGGCTATAAAAAATGTGAGCTACAAAAAAATCTTCGTGTTAGAATCATTACCACTAGTTAATGATTACGCCCGCGATGAAAACGAGGAAGCACAAAAACAATTGCATCATTTAATTGAAGAAGTGTACGAATCTCTTCCTTTTGAAATTGTTCATGTTCCTATTATGGAAGAACAAGCAAGAGTAGATTTTATTTTAAATAATCTTTAAAATTTAAAAGTTCAGGCTTTTAAATTTCTACTTTTAACTTATTTCAATACCACCCACTCAATAAAAGTAAAGTCATTAGTATCGTAATGCTCGTTAATTTCTGAGAGATTTGGGCCACGCAATAATGCTACAATAGGACGTTTACCAAAGCGTTGCCTGCCTTCCAATTTTGGTTTTACATAAAAATATTCGGTTCCGTTTTCGGTGTACAAAATTAAGAGGTACATGGATTCATCTCCCTTCAAAAACATTTTTAAATCTAATATTCCTTTATACCTGCTTTTTAAAAACGATTTGCGCGATGAAACAGGCTGCACAAAAACATCTCTATTTAAAAAATAATTCAAATAAGTTTCGCTGTAGCGCTCTCCCTTAATTTCTATTTTCAATATTTTAGGGATAAAAAAGCTGCGCAAATTATGTGGTGTAAGCGGTCCTTTTAAAATAGGTCGAAACGTAATAGAGAAAGGCATTTCGGGTCGAATGGGATTCCAACGTCCTGGAATAATTTTAATACGGCAGATACGGAATACCAACACCAACATAATAAAAACATCTTTCCAAATTAGTCCAGCAAAATAATTTACAAACTCAAGAGAAGAATGCACCTTAAATGCAAAAAACACTAAGGTAAAAAGCAATAAAACAGTATAGTTAAAAAGCAAAAATTCAGTTAGTTTTTTCGAATCAATAAAACGTTTCATACTAAAGTGCTGCGAATTATTAATAGCATTGCCCAGCATAGTCATAAACACAGATATCATTAAAAAATAAATAACAAGTGTGATGATATATGAAAACTTAATATCCAACAACAAAGTAAAATCATACACCGCATGCGTCATTACCGCTAAAAACATATAAGCAGGAATCGCAATTTTATCTTTTGTATCTTCCTTAAACCTAAACTGAATAAATCCATAAATAAAAATGGTAGAAAAAATAAGGTGCGAAGGCATTGCCGTAACCGAACGTACAGCCAATATAACAAAGCCATGCTCGTTAAAATAGCGCAGGTTTTCGAAGCAAGCAAAACCTATGGATGAAAAACCTGCTAATAAAATATAATCGATTGGGTCGTTAAACCTCTTTCTAAAAAACAATAAAACCAAAGCAATAGGCAAAAACTTTGCAAACTCCTCAATTAATGCAACACCAAAAAAAGCAAACACAAAATCGTTTGCATAACCTTTATCTAAAGGATCTTGAAACAAACCATTGCTGATGTAATTAAAAAAATCGACAAACAAAACAGAAAGTATGCCCAGTAAAAAAACAGAAGTAAGTAACACTTTACTCTGATGTGTTGACATTCCCGAACGTCGGTAATACTCAAGCCAAATAAAGGCTAAAAAAACGCAAAAAAGTATTCCGGCAAATTGCTGCATTTATAAATGTATACACATTTAACTCCTGAATAAGATGTAAGGTTACAAATAAGAGAAACTAGTTATTGAACATTCAATAACTCAACATCAAATATTAAAACGGAATTAGCAGGAATACTTGATTTAGCCTGAGAACCATAACCTAAAGCAGATGGAATTAATAACATGCCTTTTCCACCTTTATTGAAATAAGGAATACCTTCTTGCCAACCTTTTATTACACCTGTTAATGGAAAAGTTGCACCTGCGGCAGAGCTTTGATCAAAAACTTTCCCATCACTTAAATAGCCTTTGTAGTTTACTGTTACTGTTGAAGCAATTGTTGGCTTATCTCCCGTGCCCTGCGATGTAATAACATAATACAAACCAGTTCCAGTTGCGGTGGCATTTAAATTATGAGACGAGATATAATCTTTAATTATTTTCTCGTCTTCTTCCTTTTGTTTTTTTATTCTGCGTTTTTCACAAGCAAATGAGCCAATTAGTACAATAATAACAAGAGCAAATATTCCTAATTTTATTTTTGTTGTTTTCTGCATGATAAAGCTTAAATCAGACAATAAAAATACGAATTTATTTCAAGACTTTATTGTGCGTATTTTAAACATAATAATATTCCAAATTTGTTCAAAATTCGACCTACAAATATGCTTAGAATACTTAATTTAGCAGATATTTTTAGGGCATGAACAAAACAGAGATTTTAAACTCAAAACAAATTCAACAAAAGTTGAATCGCTTAACTCACGAAGTGTACGAAAATAATTTTTCAGAAAAAGAATTATTGATTGCTGGTATTGAAGGCAATGGATACCTTGTTGCTAAAAGAGTTTGCGAGTCCTTGAAAAAAATCTCAAAGCAAAAAATAACTTTAGGAAAAATCACCTTAGATAAAAAAGACCCATTAGCAAAAGAAGCAAAAATTGATTTCACAGAAAAAGATTATAAAAACAAAACAGTAATATTAGTTGATGACGTTTTGAACAGTGGTAAAACATTGATTTACGCAGTTCGAGTGTTTTTAGATAAACCAGTAAAAAAACTAAACACCTTGGTATTGGTTGATAGAAGTCACCGTATGTTTCCCGTAAAAGCTGATTTTGTTGGACTTTCATTATCTACCACATTACAAGAACACATTGTTGCTGACTTAAGTAAAAAAGGACAAGAATCGGTTTATTTAGTTTAAGTATGCGCATAGATATTATTACCATACATCCACAATTACTTGAAAGTCCTTTTCAGCACAGCATTTTAAAACGCTCTATCGAAAAAGGAATTGTAGAAGTTAATTTAATAAACCTGCGCGATTACAGCACTCAAAAACAAAAGCAAGTGGATGATTATGCCTTTGGCGGCGGGGCAGGAATGGTTATGACCATTGAACCAATTGCCAATTGCATTAATGATTTAAAATCGAAAAACAATTACGACGAAATTATTTATACTACTCCCGATGGGGAAACATTAAATCAAAAACACTGCAATCATTTTTCTACACTTAACAACATCATCATACTTTGTGGTCATTACAAAGGTGTTGATGAGCGTGTAAGAGAGCATTTTATTACCAAAGAAATTTCGATTGGAGATTATGTGTTAAGTGGTGGCGAATTAGCTGCTGCAGTTTTATGTGATGGAATTATTCGTTTAATACCTGGTGTGTTAAACGATGAAACATCTGCCCTATCTGATTCTTTTCAAGATGATTTACTTGCCCCGCCTGTTTATTCGCGCCCAGCTGAATACAACAATTGGAAAGTGCCTGAGATTTTATTAAGCGGTCACTCTGCCAATATTGATAAATGGCGTTTTGAAAAAAGTTTAGAACGCACACAACAACGCAGACCCGACTTATTTGATAAATACAAAAGCGGTCATTAAAAAACATGCACGATATTGAGCCATATTATAATTGGAGACATCTTTACGTTGCATCGGAAGACCCGCAATCTCCTTTTTATGGAAGAGAATACAGCGAATTCGAATTTCAAAACACCATTTACAACTACATGTTGCACCCGCAATGGGACAACATAGGCTCTGAAACTCTTTACATTAAAATACTTTATGTAGATTACCAAGAAAGCTATGCAGTAATTGAACTAATTGGCGAGTGGAACGACGCAATTGGCAACGACATTATGTTATTAAAGCGCGACATAATAGACGAACTTAATTATTGCGGAATAAACAAATACATACTTATTGGTGAAAATGTTCTAAACTTCCACGCATCAGATGATTGTTATTACGAAGAATGGTTTGATGATAATGAAGATGGTTGGATCGCATTTGTGAACTTTAGAGAGCACGTATTAAAAGAGTTTGAACAATACAATATAGATTACTTCTATGTTTCTGGGGGCGAATTAAATGATTTTATTTGGAGAAAATTTAGTCCTGGGCAATTGTTTGGGAATATTAGTAAGATTATTTCGAAGAGACTAGATTAGAATCAAGACAACAAGAGCCAAGATGCAGGACACATCCTACTAAACAAAATCTCTTAGTGCAACTCAGTGAACTTAGTGTCTTAGTGGTAAAAATCGAACTAAACCATATTAGTTTATACAATTCAAATTTAGTTAACGTAGTGTTATTTACAATTCCTAATGCTAACTTCAATTGTTATTAGAAGCAGAAATTTAACTTAAGAATGAAAAAAATTGCCTTATTAATTTTGTTTGTAATTGGAAGCAAAACAACTATTCTTGCACAAGCATGTGGTGTATTGCAAAATTTAAGTTCATTACAACAATCGCAAATTGGTACAATTTTTACGCCTTTAGATACTGCACTAAAACACGAAGATTTATTTCATATTGATTCATTAAGCAACGAATTAATAAATGTTTTTGGAACTGAAGCTGGGAAACCAGATTCTGACACAGCATACACTAATTTAGTTACAAATACCGCATGGTTAAGTTTAAACAATTCCGTTTTACTTTCTCGGGCATTAATTGATAACGATAATGCACTTTATGCCGATTTATGGAAAGTAGCAAAAGGCATGAGTCCGCCTGCATATCAACCACATTCTATTTTTTTAAGAGCTTCTGCCGAAATAGCTTCGGGTCTATTAAAAATTGCAGACAAGGAGCCCAATATAACGCGCAAAACACTTTACCAAACTTGGGCTACACGCGCATTCGATAGTTTGGCTACTATGCAATTGCCAAGCGGGGCATTTCCTTTTCCCGATTTAAGAACTTATGGAGATGCTACATTTAGTTCCATCATTCAAAACTTTTTAAACAGTTGCGGTCCCGATTCGGTAAATGTTTTACAAAATGGATGGATAGTAGATGATAAAGGCAATGGAGAATTTAAATTTGATGCAGGTATAATTGCAAATGCTTATTACGAAGCTTATCTATACACAGGAAACAATAATTATAAAAACATTGCGCTATCAGTTGGGAATTATTTAAAACCACTTAAGTTTAATATCAATTATAATTATAACTCTTTTGTATCTATAGGATTAACAAGAGCTTTTCAACTTACAAATGACAGTACTTATTTAGAAAGAGCAATAAAAAATATTCGTTACAGCGTGTGTCCTGGACAAATTGCAAATGGCCGATGGGTTGATGGACACAATGCTAATTCGAGATACCACAGCATCATCATTCAAAATATTGCTCCAACTATTCCCAATATTGCAGCAACACATATTTTTAAAAGTGACTTAGATAGTATGACTTATAAAGCCGTTAAAAATATGGTTGATTATACATACACGTGCAATGCAGCAACTGGCTACCGTTGGGCAATGAAAGCTTATCAATTAAACCCAGGCATTATACCATTAACACTTAAAGATTCTATTACCAATTTGATTGGCAAACATATAAACCATTCAGCAGCTACGGCTAGTTTTTTAGATGTGCATACCATGGGCGAATACCTCGAATTATTAAGTCCGACAGTACAAATTGAAAATACAGAAGCTCAAAAATCAAAGCTTACAATATTCCCAAATCCTACAAATAATTTTATTAATGCGGGTTACACCCTTAATAATAATGAACATATTAATTTATCGCTGTACGATATTAGTGGAAGGTTAATAGCTATTTTACTTCAAGAAGAACAAACAAAAGGAGAGCATTCTTTACAAATTAGTTTAAATCAATATCCAAAAGGAGTGTATTTTATTGAACTTAAAACCAAGGAATTTAGCTCTGTTCAAAAAATCGTACTTATTAACTAAAGTGTCAATTTTACAGGCACCAAAGCCCGAATTAACAATTAATTGCTACTTTTACAATAATAAGGGAAAGTATGCGTTTTTTGCCTGTGTTAGAGATAAAACTACATTCATTCATTAAGATAAAATGGTTGGCATTTGTTGTGCTTTTTATCTCCTCCTACTCTAGCTTTTCGCAAACAGCCCTGATAAAAGGGAAAATCTCTGCGGATGAATTAAATATTCCTGTTGAATATGTGCAAATTTCGGTTGAAGGAACGTCAATAAGTCCTGCTTTTTCTGATAAAGAAGGAAATTACAGCTTAGAAGTTCCTGCTAATAAAGAGATAATAATTGTTTTCTCAAACCTTAGCTATCGTACTTCAAAAAAGAAAATAACCTTAGCTGAGGGCGAAGTAAAAATCATAAATCCACAATTAAATTTCAAAAATTTAATAATTGAATTTGTTTTGGAAGATGAAAAACGTGTTACTGAAACAATAAAAATGGATCCCGCACAATACATGCAATTACCTGGAAGTAGCATGGATATCATGCGTTTACTTCCTTCTATGGGACTAGGCGTTTCTATGACGAATGAATTAAGTGCAGGTTACTCGGTGCGTGGTGGTAATTTTGATGAGAATCTTGTTTATGTAAACGATATTGAAGTGTACCGTCCGTTCCTTGTGCGCAGCGGGCAACAAGAAGGATTAAGTTTCCCAAATCCTGATATGGTTGCAAACATGTCCTTTTCTGCTGGCGGTTTTGAGGCAAAATACGGAGATAAACTTTCGAGTGTGTTAGATATAACTTATCGCAAACCACGTAAATTTTCGAGCACAGTTAGTGGAAGTTTATTAGGTGGAAGTGCGCACATTGAAGATATCACTAAAAACAAATTGCTTTCTTGGCAATTAGGCGCTCGTTACAAAACAAACCAATACTTGCTTAAAAGCATTGATACGCAAGGTGATTACAAACCACGTTTTTTTGACATTCAATCACTTCTGAATTTTAATTTCAGTCCAAAATTCAACATCGATGTTTTTGGAACCATGTCGGGAAACAAATACTTGGTTGTACCACAAACACGTGAAACTACTTTTGGTACATTTAATCAAGCATTACAGTTCAAAGTTTATTTTGATGGACAAGAAGTAAGTAATTTCAATACCTACTTTGGTGCTTTATCATTTAATTATTTACCAAAGGATAGTTTAAAATTAAAATTCATCACCTCCGCTTTCCGCACTCAAGAGAGTGAAACCTTTACTATACAAGGACAATATTACATCAACGAATTAGAAACTGATTTTGGAGATCCAAACTTTGGTAACGTTGCATTTAATCGTGGGATTGGAACTTTCATAAATAACGGAAGAAATTATTTAGATGCTTGGGTTTTAAATGCTGAACACAAAGGTTATTATACCATGAAAAAAAGTGAACTATTGTGGGGCGCTCGCATTCAGCATGAAATTATAAACGACCAATTAGGCGAATGGAATTACATTGATTCGGCTGGATACTCCATTCCACAAGCTAGTCCAACGATTATAGAATTAAGAGATGTAATTAAAACCAAAATTAATTTGGAGTCAAATCGTATTATGGCTTACGCGCAATACGTTTATAAAACTGAATTAAGAGATACTTCCTATTTTACTTTTACTGGCGGTATCAGAAGTAATTATTGGTCGCTGAATAACGATAATGTTATTAGCCCGCGTGTTACCATGGCTTACAAACCAAACTGGAAAGCTGATTGGATGTTTAAAGCATCGTTTGGTTATTACTACCAACCACCATTTTATCGTGAGATGCGTGATTTTGAAGGAAAAGTAAACACCAATTTAAAAGCGCAACAATCTATACACTACGTTTTATCCGGAGATTTAAATTATAAAATGTGGGGACGTTCTTTTAAATTTATTACAGCTGCTTATTACAAACAATTAAACAATTTAGTTCCATACGAAATTGATAACGTTCGTATTCGTTATTATGCAAACAACAATAGCAAGGGTTACGCAACCGGAATGGATTTCAGATTAAATGGTGAGTTTGTAAAAGGAATTGAATCATGGGTAAACATGAGTGTAATGACGATTAAAGAAGATATTAAAGACGATTATTATTATTCTTACCGCGATTCAACCGGGCAGCCTTGGTACAAAGGGTTTAGCAATTTACCTGTTAATGATAGTACTTTACATTTCCCTGGTTACATTCCACGTCCAACAGACCAACGTGTTACTTTTAATTTATTTTTTCAAGATTATTTGCCCAAAGTTCCTTCTTGCAAAATGCATTTAAATTTAATTTACGGAACAGGTTTGCCTTTTGGTCCGCCTTCACGTGACAAATACAAGGACACATTACGTATGCCTGCATACAGAAGAGTTGATATTGGTTTCTCTTATCAATTACTAAAAGAAGACAGAAAGAAAAAGGAAAAAGGAATTTTCCGCCACATCAAATCTGCTTGGACAAGTTTAGAAGTTTTGAATTTATTGGCTGTTAACAATACCGTTTCTTACACTTGGATAAAGGATGTAACAAACAGGCAGTATGCAATTCCAAACTATTTAACCAATCGTCAGTTAAATATTAAGTTGCAATTAAGATTTTAGTTCCACTTACAACAATTGTGAGTGATGTATCTTTTAATTTTACCACTATGTTTTGCTTTGTGTTTGCGTGAAGCTTTCATTAATTTTTGGCTAATCATTTTTTTAAGTGAAACTGATTTATGTGTTACACTTAAATCTGCATACGAAAAATAAATTTGCGGTTTTTTAAATGTAGGGAGATCTATAGAAACCCCTTGGTTATCATTTGCGTTCACATTATCCTCATTCAAATTTTGTTTATTTGTTTGAACGGGATTAAAATTGGTAAACAATATCTGTTGTTGCGGAGCTTGATTTTCAACAAATTCCTGCGTATTACTTACGTTTGCAACATTTACATTGTCTTCGTTAGCAGCTTGAACTGGAGCTACCTGAACTGGAGCAACATTTGCTGTAGCAGTATTTGTTTGAGTTGAAGGTCTTCTTGTACGAGCTAGACGTCTAACTGATGTTTGAGTATTTACATTTACAGGCTTTGGTTTAGGAGTGGTTGTGGAAACTGTTCTTCTGCGGGTTTGATTAACAGTAACAGGTTTGGGTTTATTTACATTAAGCGATTGTTGCACATTAATATTAACTGACCTTTGCACATTAACATTCACATTGTTATTACTAACAAACACGTTCGACAAATTACTATTATTAAAATTGCTGTTGTTGGGTTGCGCTATAATGCTTCCTGCAAGTGTACATGTTCCTAAAAATATAATTGCTTTTACCATAAATCAAATGTATTAAGGGAACATTTGAGTCGCAATCAAAAATATGTTAAGCAGGCACAAAAGGTGTTAAAACCAAATTCAATTGGCTAAAAACAGAAAACCCCGTTAGATTTCTCTAACGAGGTTTTCCTCAACTAACTACACAAACAAATTATTTAGTCTCAGTTGTAGCTGGTGTTGCAACAGCAGCAGCAGTATCAACAACTGCAGCAGCAGCTGTGTCAACAGCTAATGTACTGAAAGCTTCTTTCATTGCGTTTGCTAAAGAATCTGCTTTTGCTTGAGCTGCAGCTTGTTCTTCAGCTGAAGGTCCACATGCAACAAATGATGCTGATAAAGCAGCGATAGCGATAACTGATAATACTTTTTTCATTTTTTTTGAGTTTTAAATTTTAATATTTGATATTAATACCCAAACACTCAAAATAGTAACCCTAATTTTATAAGAAATTTCTAATTATTTTACAAAATATTGATTTTCAGCGCAATAAAATGAAATATTTTATTTATTTTAGTATAATAATAGATTGATTAGCTTTGTTGCAACACTAAAACCATGAAATTTACATTTTTATTTGCCCTATTATTTTCCATTTCATCATTAAAGGCTCAAACCTATAATAGTATGAATGTTTCATTACTATCTGTGATTGCCCCAGAAACCACGAATAACTGGTACGGAACAGCCACTAAATACGCTGGTTGTTATGGTTGGCATAACCCTGTTGATAATAAAGAATACGCCATTTTAGGTTCAACCAAAGGCAATCATTTTATTGAAATCACTAATCCTTCTGCTCCAGTTGTAAGAGACTTTGTTCCAGGTGTTGCACAAAATAGTTTATGGAGAGAAATTAAAACTTATCAAAACTATGCTTACCTAGTTAGTGATGATAATGGAAATAGGTTTCAAATAGTAGACATGAGTTATTTGCCAGATTCAGTTCATGTTGTTTACCAATCAAATGCTTTGTTTGCAAAATCGCACACTATTTTTGTGGAGGGAAATAAACTTTATTGCGGTGCAACAACAAGTTCAACAGGTGTTGTAACATCTATGGCGGTTTATGATTTATCAGATCCTGAAAACCCTGTTTTACTTCGTAAATTAAATCAAGATTTACCAAGCATAGGATACGTTCATGATATGTTTGTAAGGAACGATACAATTTATGCATCTACCGGAAATCCAGGACTTTTTATCTTGAAATTTAACAGCAACAATACATTTTCATTATTAGCTGACTATACTAATTATGTGGATGTTGGATATAACCACAGTAGCTATTTAACTCCTGATAGTAAAACATTGGTTTTTACAGATGAAGTTGCAACTGGATTAGCTGTTAAAGTAATTGATGTTACCGATTTAGGGAATATTACATTAAAAGACACTATAAAATCGCATATTGGTGCAACAGCCCATAATCCTTATGTTACAGATGATTATCACGCAATTATTTCTTATTACCAAGATGGAATTCAAATTTACGATGTATCAAATCCTAACAATGCTGTTTTAACAGGCTTTTTTGATACGGATTATTTGCACGGCGATAATGATAATTATACTTTTAGCACAGCTTATCGTGGATGCTGGGGAGCTTATCCATACTTACCTTCAGGTGTTTTAATTGCTAGTGATATGCAAAATGGTTTATTTGTTTTAGACATGAGCTCTGCTTTAGGAGTAAAATCTAGCAGCACATTAAACTATTTAAACATTTATCCAAATCCAACAACAGATGAATTAAACATTGTTATTTCTTCTGAAAAAAACGCTGTAATTCAAATGGAGATAATTGATTTAATGGGTAGAGTTATTATGAAAGTTGATATTAATAAAACTGAAAAGCTTCTTCAGCATAAAATAAACACTAGTTTATTAGCTTCAGGAAGCTATATAATAAAGTTAAATGGTGGAGAAACAAATACTACTCAAAAATTCATCAAAGCTGATTAGTTAGCTGGATATTCAACAAAATTACGAGGCGTTTCATACAACCTAATTTGTAGATCAAGCTCTTTATCAATCTTCTCTCTTAAGATTTCGAAGATAATACGGCAAATATTTTCTGCAGTAGGATTTAATTCCTTAAACTCAACTGTATCTAAATTTAAATTTTTGTGGTCAAAACGTTCTTCAATTTCAGCTTTTATCAAATCACTCAAATCTTTCATATCAATTACGTAACCAGTGTCTTCTCTTACAAAACCTGTTACTTTAACAATCAAATCGTAGTTATGTCCATGATAACCAGGGTTATTACACAAACCAAATACCTCCGTATTTTTTTCATCACTCCAACTTAAATTATGCAAACGATGCGCTGCATTAAAATGACCTTTTCTATATACTGATGTTTTGTGTTTCATACTCATCTGTAAATTGTAATACTACCCTTCTTTATTCCTTCATCAGATTTGGTATCCAATACAAAAAAATAAGTTCCTGCCGGCAAATCTTTACCTAAATATTTACCTGCCCAATCATTTTTATAATTCGTAACCACATAAATTTCTTGTCCATAACGATTAAAAATTTGCAACCTGTTTGTTCTATACTTTTCTAAATTACCAATAACCCAAATATCATTATCTCCATCACCATTAGGAGTTAAACTATTATAAAAAACAAGAGCAGAACTTGGCTTTACGTTTACCTTAACCGAATCCAAATAAGAGCATCCATGTTCATCTCTAATCGTAAGCCAAAAAACAGCTGTATCTCGCGGAGAAACATCAGGATTATACGTAGTGTTATAGTTTAACGATGAAGTTGGTGACCACCATTCATAAGTTAATGTTGAATCATTTGGACTAGCAAACAAAGTAATTGATTCTCCTTGATTTATTGTTGTATCTGCCCCTGCACTCATTTCTAAAGTATAAACACTTACAGTAACAACATCAGTTTTAACACCACACAAAGGTGAAATAATTTGAACAGTATAATTTGTGGTAACAGTTGGAGAAGCTGTAACCTGAGGGCTAGTCGTATCGCTTAATGCATAAGAAGGGCTCCATTTAAACGTATAAGGAGTTAAATAATTTGTTGAAGCTCCAATAAGAACAGAGTTAGAACCTGTTAAACAATATTCCTTATCATTTCCTGCACCCATTTTAAGTATATCATCTACCACAACACTTACTTGGTCTGTTTTAATTGAATCTCTGCTGTCTTTTACTGTTAAAGTGTAAGTTATAGTATTAATTCCAGTAGCAGTGGGATTTTGAATAGTTGAAGAACTTAAACCTGTTGATGGCGCCCAAGTAATTGTATAAGGCGGAAAACCGCCAGAAACAGTTGGGCTCCCTCCTATAGTGGTTGTTGCTGCGGGGCAAATAAATTTATCCTGCCCCGCATTAACTGCTAACTGAGCAAAAGAAATGCTTGACAAAAACAACATCACAACAAATAAACCCAACTTGTTCATGATACAAATATAACATATTGTTAAGTGAATTAAAATTATTCTGCCCTAAAATTGGGCTAAATGGCTATTTTAAACGCGAATTTTAAAAATTATTTTGGTCGTGAAAATATTTAATTTACATTTGCTGAATCAATGAGAACTCTTTTAGCAAATAATTTTTGGTGGTGGTTTACAATAAAATTTGTAAACGGCTAAGTTATTTGTACTAATTCATATTCATGAAACCCGCTGTTTACATAAAACAGCGGGTTTTTTATTTCCACCAATTCAACAAAATTTAAAATGAAAATTTACACCACACAAAAGCATTTATTGTGCGACACAAAAACTCCAGTGAGTTTGTTCCTTGCTTTAAGAGATAGTTATGGTTCTCCACTGCTATTAGAAAGCTCTGATTACAATAGCAAAAGTAATCATTACTCTTTTTTGTGCTTTGAACCATTGGCAAGCATTACCATTCACAAACAAATAGTAAAAACAGCTATTAATAACGTGATTAAAAAGAGTAATCTTAAAAACAACGCTGAAAGTTTAAATGCTTGTTTTAATCAATTTCTAAATTCATTTCAATTTGATGAGAACTTAAGCAAACAACAAAAAGGTGTATTTGGCTATTGCTCATTTAACATTGCTTCAATCGCAAATGACTTGGAGTTTAGAAACCACGAGACTGAAATTCCAGAATTACTTTACCATTTGTATTCTTTAGTGCTTGTTTTTAATCATTCAACCAATGAACTCAACATATACTCACACGAATTTTCAAAAGAAAAAGCAGAATCAAAATTAGTAGCAGTTCAGGATAAGATTGAATTGAACAAACAACTTAATTATCCATTTTCTGTAATTAAAGGTGAACAATCTAATCTAACAGATGCTGAGTTTTTATCCAACATTAAAACAGCCAAACAAAACTGTAAGCTTGGAGAAGTGTTTCAACTAGTTATTTCAAGAAGGTTTGTGCAGGATTACAAAGGAGATGATTTTAATGTTTATCGGGCATTAAAAAAAATCAATCCTTCACCCTATTTGTTTTACTTCGATACTGGAAGTTTCCGCATATTTGGTTCATCGCCCGAGGCACAACTAAAAATAACCAACAGCGAAACGGAAATTCATCCAATAGCCGGCACATACAAGCGCACAGGTAACGATAATTATGACATAGAAAAATCAAAAGAACTATTAGATGATGAAAAAGAAAATGCTGAGCACATTATGCTTGTTGACTTAGCAAGGAACGATTTGAATAAATATTCGAAAAATGTACAAGTAAAATCGTTGAAGCAAATTCAATTTTACTCGCATGTAATACACATGGTGAGCAAAGTAACGGGGCAGCTTCGTAAAGAATTTACACCATTTGATGTTTTAACTGGAACTTTTCCTGCAGGTACATTATCTGGAGCGCCAAAATACAGAGCCTTGCAATTAATTGATGAAATAGAAAACACAGCGAGAAGTTTTTATGGTGGAACCATTGGTTTTGTAGGACAAAAAGGTGAATTAAATCAAGCTATCATTATCCGCTCCTTCTTAAGTAAAAACAACCAATTAATTTTTCAAGCAGGCGCTGGTGTTGTTGAAAGTAGTATTGAAGAAAACGAATTACAAGAAGTATACAACAAAACAAATGCGTTGCGCCTTGCAATAAAAGAAGCAACACAATTAAACTAATAGCAAAATGAAAATACTTATACTAGATAACTACGACAGCTTTACTTACAATTTAGTTCAATTAGTTGAAACAGTTTGCGACTTCGAATTTGAAGTACACAAAAACGACAAAATAACAATTGCTGAAGTAAGTAAGTTTGACAAAATACTATTATCACCTGGACCAGGAATACCAAGTACTGCAGGCATACTAAATAATTTAATTAAAGAATTAGGGCCCAACAAATCAATATTTGGAGTTTGCCTTGGCATGCAGGCAATTGGAGAAGTTTATGGGGCAAAACTTATTAACCTTGATACAGTTTATCATGGAATTGCAACAGAAACTACCATTATAGAAAAAGATTATTTGTTTAATGATTGTCCAGTTAAATTTATGACTGGAAGATATCATTCGTGGGCAGTTGATGAAAAAAAACTTTCACGAGAATTAATTATTACTGCCATTGATAATAACAAACAGATAATGGCATTAAAACATAAAACATTTGATGTGAGAGGAGTGCAATTTCATCCTGAATCTATTCTATCAGAATACGGAGAACAAATGATGAAAAACTGGATTTTATCTTAAACCGTAAACTAATTAAAACAAAAACAATGAAACTAACATACGATAAACTTAGCAGCGGACACATACTCAGTATTGAGGAAGCAGAAAACCTGATGCTTGAAATTTGCAAGGGCAATTTTAATGAATATCAAATCGCTTATATTTTGGGTGTATTTAAAGCGCGGACAATGGAACTAAAAGAATTAATTGGTTTCAGAAACGCTTTGCTTCATTTGAGTATTCCATTAAAACTAGATAAACCTTGCATAGATGTTTGTGGAACAGGTGGAGATAATAAAAACACCTTTAATATTTCAACACTCTCCGCGTTTGTTTTAGCCGCAGCGGGAATTCCAGTTGCAAAGCATGGCAACTTCGCCTCCACTTCTATTTCAGGTTCTTCTGATATACTAAAGCACTTTGGTTATACTTTTAAAACGAAGGAAGACGAAATTAAAAAAGAATTAGATACAAGTAATTTATGCTTTATACATGCTCCTAATTTTCATCCTGCTTTAAAAAATTTGGTAAGTGTTAGAAAAAGTCTTTCCACAAATACATTATTCAACTTAATGGGGCCACTTGTAAACCCTGCAAATACAAAGTACAAGTATGTTGGTGTATTTAGCAAGGAAGTTGCGCGATTGTACAATTACTTCTTACAAAGCATAAATACAACATACACCATTGTTCATTCTATAGATGGTTATGATGAAATAAGTTTAACATCAAAGCTTTTGCAAATAAGCAATACTAGCGAAGAACTAATTGAAAAAGAAGACTTAGCATTTGAAACCATAAATGCGGATGATATAAGCGCCGGAAAAAGCATACAAGATGCTGCAACAATTTTCACTAATGTGTTACAAAATAAATCGACACAGGCTCAAATGAATGTAGTACTAATAAATAGCGCCACTGCTATGAAATGTTACAATCAAAAGAGTTTGGAAGAATGCATACAATTATGCAAAGAAAGTATTGAATCAAAAAAAGCATATAATCTATTTAAAACCATTTTAAACTAAGCAACATGAATATTTTAGAGAAAATAGTACTAGAAAAAAGAAAACAGGTAAATGAGGAAAAACAATTATTTCCAACCCAGTTACTTGAAAAATCAATTCACTTTAGTAGTAAATGTGTTTCGATGAAAAAATATCTTTTAAGAGAAGATAAAAACGGAATCATTGCAGAGATAAAAAAGAAATCACCTGCAAAAGGCTTGCTCCATCCAAACTGCAATGTAGAAAAACTCTCCATAGGTTATATGCAGGCTGGCGCAAGTGCATTGTCGGTACTAACAGATAAAAATTTCTTTGGTGGAAGTAATGCTGATTTAGCAATTGCACGTAAATTTAACTACTGCCCCATTCTAAGAAAAGATTTTGTAATTGATGAATATCAAATTATTGAAGCGAAATCAATTGGGGCAGATACAATCCTTTTAATCGCTTCTATACTTAGCAAAGAAGAAATAGCAAGCTTTACCTTACTTGCTCAACAATTAGGCATGGAAGTTATTTTAGAAATTCATAATGAAAGTGAATTAGAAAAAATTTGCCCCAATTTAAATATCATTGGAGTAAACAACAGAAACCTTGAGACTATGAGTATTGATGTTTCTACTTCGATACAATTAGCAAATAAAATTCCCCGTGAATTTTTAAAAATATCAGAAAGTGGGATTGAATCGGCAGAAACAATAAGTACGTTGAAATCATTTGGTTACAAAGGATTTTTAATTGGCTCTCACTTTATGAGACACCCACAACCACAAATAGCTTGCGTCGAACTTATTTCTGAAATAACGAAACTTAAAATTAAAGACTATGCAGCTTAAAGTGTGCGGACTTACCGATATTAATCAAATTAAAGAACTATCCAATTTAGAAATAGATAGGCTTGGATTTATATTTTACAAAAAATCGCCAAGGTATGTTGACGAAAAACTCAACAAAGAAGAACTTGTTAAAATTAATAGCAAGGCAAACAAAACAGGAGTATTTGTAAATGAAAAAATCGACTGCATAAAAAATGTCATTAAAGATTTTAAGCTCACAAGTGTGCAATTGCATGGGAATGAATCGCCAGATTTTTGTAAAGAATTAAAGGACAACATAGAAGTGATTAAAACAATTTCCATAAAAAACAAAGAATCATTTATAGAACTTGAAAAATACAAAGACACCTGCGACTATTTTTTGTTCGACACCTATAGTGAAGCTTATGGTGGAACAGGGGAAAAATTTGATTGGTCGTGGCTCATTAATTACAAATTAAACATTCCCTTCTTTTTAAGTGGAGGTATAGATTTAGCAGATATCAAAGATATTCAAGCAATCAACCATCCAAATTTAGTTGGAATAGATGTTAACTCAAAATTTGAAATAGCACCAGGAATAAAAGACTTAAACAAAATTAAAGAACTCATTAAACTCATTAAATAAATGAAAACAACAATAAAAAATGGTTACTACGGAAAATTTGGTGGTACCTACATCCCAGAATTACTTTACAATAATGTAAACGAGCTATGCTCGAGATATGAAGAAATAATAAGCAATAACGCATTTAAAAAGGAGTTTGAATTATTATTAAAAGATTATGTTGGTCGCCCTACTCCATTGTATTTTTCGAAAAATTTATCAATGAAATACAACACCAATATTTATTTAAAACGCGAGGATTTAAACCACACAGGCGCACACAAAATTAACAATGCATTAGGGCAAGCTTTATTAGCAAAGAAACTGGGCAAGAATAAAATTGTTGCAGAAACTGGTGCGGGGCAACACGGAGTAGCAACTGCAACTGCATGCGCATTATTAGGAATGTCGTGCGTAGTTTTTATGGGGGCAACGGATATTGCAAGACAAGCTCCAAATGTAGCGAGAATGAAAATGCTTGGTGCAACCATCGTTCCATCAGTTAGTGGAACTAAAACATTAAAAGATGCAACTAATGATGCGATTCGTTATTGGATAAATAATGCTGAAGATACACACTACATAATTGGTTCAGTTGTGGGGCCACACCCCTACCCTGATATGGTTGCTAAGTTTCAATCTATCATCAGTAAGGAAATAAAAATACAATTAAAAAAAGCTATAGGAAATGCAGAACCTGATTATGTAATTGCATGTATTGGTGGTGGTAGTAACGCTGCTGGAGCTTTTTATCACTTTTTAGATTCGAAAAAAACAAAATTAATTGGAGCTGAAGCTGCAGGTAAAGGAATACACACACATGAAAGTGCTGCTACACTTGCATTAGGAAAAGAAGGAATTATTCATGGTTCTAAAACGTATTTAATGCAAAATAAAGATGGACAAATAACTGAACCCTATAGTATTTCTGCAGGTTTAGATTATCCAGGTATTGGCCCATTGCATGCGCATTTGTTTGAGAGCAAAAAAGCTACTTATTATTCCATTACAGATATGGAAGCAATTGATTCTGCAAAAGAATTAATTAAACTCGATGGTATCATTCCTGCACTAGAATCAGCTCATGCATTTGCGGTATTAGCCAAACAAAAATTCAAAAAAAGCGATGTGGTGGTGATTAACTTATCAGGCAGAGGCGACAAGGATTTAGACACTTATTTAAAATACATTTAATATGAAAAGCTTAAAAGAAACAATTAAAACAAACAGAAAAAATCTATCCATATTTTTCACAGCTGGCTTTCCAAAAAAAGAAAGTACTATTGAAATTTTAAAAAGTTTAAATGAAACTGACGTTGATTTTATTGAAATTGGAATTCCATTTTCTGATCCATTAGCTGATGGTGAGGTGATTCAGCAAGCCAGTACTATTTCACTTAACAATGGAATGAGTTTGGATTTATTATTTAAACAATTAATTAGTGCTAAAACATTTAATAAAAAACCATGTTTGCTAATGGGATATTTAAATAGTTTGCTTGCTTTTGGAATAGAAAATTTTTACAAAAAATGTAATGAAGCGGAAGTAAAACATATTATTATTCCTGATTTGCCCATTACGGAGTACATTCTCTTTCACAAAAAAATTGCTGCACAATATGGTGTAAGTCCTGTTTTCCTAGTAACTCCAAGCACAAGTGTTGCGAGAATAAAAGAAATAGATAAACTAAGTGATGCCTTTATTTATTTGGTTTCATCAAACAGTACAACTGGCAATGTTGCAAATATTCAGGAAAATAAAATAAACGCGATTGCAAAATTAAAACTAAACAATCCCATCATTTTAGGATTTGGAATAAAGAACAAAATCGATTACGAGAAAGCCTGCAGCTTATCAAACGGGGCAATTGTTGGGACAGCATTTATTAAAATACTCTCGGAGAGTAAAGACTTAAATACGGATATAAAGAAATTCATTACTAACATTAAAAGCAATTAACATGATTATTCAATTAGAAAAAAACTGTTCTCTAACAGAAAAAGAAGCAACACTATCTTATTTAAAGTCGTTAAAATTTTCCATTACCGAGGTTAAAACTCAATCAGGAGACTATTTAGTATGCATTGGAAAATCAGAATTTGACATTAGGAACATTGGCAATTTACCTGGTGTTAGCGATGTTCACATTGTATCCGATAACTACAAATTAGTGAGCAAAAAGTGGAAAGTAAAAAACACCGAAATAAATCTTGGTGATAATGTTATCATTGGAGGAAACACACCAAGTATTATGGCTGGCCCGTGCTCATTAGAGAGTGAGGAACAAATGCAAAAAATAATTACTCATTTACTAAAAAACAACATTAAAATATTAAGGGGCGGTGTATTTAAACCGCGCAGTTCTCCTTACGCGTTCAGAGGTGCGGGTATTGAAGGTTTGAAAATGATGAAACAAATTACCGAACCACACGGCATTAAAATAATTACAGAAGTAATGCAAGTATCTCAAATTGAAGAGATGATGCCTTATGTAGATGTTTTTCAAGTTGGCGCTAGAAACTCTCAGAATTTTAATTTGCTTGATGCACTTGGAGAGATAGACAAACCTGTTATGATAAAAAGAGGAATAAGCGGAACCATAGAAGAATTGCTTTACTCGGCTGAATATGTTTTTAGCAAAGGGAATGAAAAGCTTCTTTTATGCGAAAGAGGGATAAGAACCTTTGAAACTGCTTATAGAAATACATTTGATATTAATGCTATTCAAGTACTAAAAGAAAAATCGCATTTACCTGTTATTGCCGATCCTTCTCATGGTGTGGGAATAAGAGATTACGTAGCTAAACTTGCATTAGCATCCTTAATAAGCGGGGCAGATGGTGTTATTTACGAAGTGCATGAAAAACCTGAAGAGGCAATATCTGATGGGCAACAAACACTTAACTTTTTTGAATCGGACCAATTGAACTCGAAAATAAATTTATTAAAAGCGGTGAATGTATTTACTTAAAAAGCAAGAAATGAAATTGCAAAATAAACAAATAAGAATTACTTTTAAGGCATGACAAGTATAAAATCCATAGGCTATAATGTTGAGGGTGGTAAGGAACAGTTTTGACAACAGTTTGTTTGCGAAAATGTTACTCAGTTTTGATATATTTTTGAAATCAAAGCATTAGTAGATATTACATTGTAATTTACTAAAGCATGCCACCCCAACTATCAGTCACAAATGTATTTGAGAATTAAAAGTGGTGAAAGCAACAGGAAATGCTTGAAGTCACTTCTGTGTTTGGCGAATATGTTGGAAAGCAATGCAGATAAAATGCATTACTAATCAACTTGGGTGGTGGAATGATTAGTGATTTTAGGTGGCTTTATTGCCTGTGTATAAAGGAATTGATTTTATTATTGTTTAACATCTTTTACTTACCATTGCAGATGCAAGTGTTGGCGGAAAAAATGGGAATTGACTTTGGAGGAATAAAAAACAGTATTGGAACTAATTACACAACCAAAAGCTGTTTTTGTTTTTATACAATTTGTTGGAAACACTTCTAAACATAAATATATAATGGCATGGCAGAAGCTTATAAATAGGATTAATTGCAGATAAAAATATTTGGCAATTATTGAAAGCCTTACCGATTTTACAGATAATATGGAGCAAGTAATTGCACACTCTATATACTTAAACGAAATCGTAAAACTAGACCCATTTGATAAAAACAACGTAAAGCCCAAACTTTGGACATAGCATTGGGCGTACCATTGGGGCATTAGCACTAGGAAGTAAAGATGAATTACGTTGTTTTTATCAAATGGGTCCTAGTTTTAAGATTTCGTTTTTAAGTATATAAGTGTGCAATTACTTGCTCCATATTATCTGTAAAATCGGTAAGGCTTAATAATTGCCAATATTTTTATCTACCGTTAATCCCATTTTATAAGCTTCTGCCGTGCCATTATATATTTGGCGTTTTAGGAAGTGTTTCCAATAAATTCCGGTATAAACAAAAACAGCTTTTGGTTGTGTAATAGTTCCAATACTGTTTTTATTCCTCCAAAAGTCAGATTCCGTTTTCCGCCAGCACTTGCATCTCCGATACAATAAAGATGTTGGAAGTTTTATTAATAAATCAATTCCCTCTTTCTCCTTACAGAGGGCACCAACAAAAGCCACCTAAATCATCCTCCCGCCACCTAAGACGGTGTGTGCATTTTAATATCCTTGCTCCAGTAAGGTTTGCCAATGAAGCGACTCGAAATAGCATTTTAACTTTCACCCTTTCAATTTCAAGCTCACTTGCGACTAGACCCGCGGTATATATCTGCAGCTCAATACTGGCGTAAAATCTCGATGGTATTTTCAATGGCATATAATATAATAGGCGGAAGGTAATTACTTTTTGCAATAAGGTGGCGGTCATTACAAACTGTTCTTACCAAGTTCGGCATTATAATATGGATTTATACTTGTCATGCCTTAAAAGCTCAATTCTTATTTGTTTATTTTATAAATTTCATTTCTTTAACGAAGCTCAAATGCATTCACCGCTTTTAATGTGTTGTTTTTGGAGTTCGAGTGCCGATTCAAAGAGTTGGGATATTTGTTGCCCCCGCCACTTCTTCGGGTTTTCGTAAGCATTTTTTAAATGGCATGACGCCATCTGCCCGCTTGTAAGGATGCTGTGCAAGTTTGCTACCGTAATCTGTATTCCCCACCATGGAGAAGAATAGGAAACAACCATTGAATAAAATGATTTTTCTTTAGACCTTGAGCCAACATTAGATCAACATTTCTATAAGCAGTTTCAAAGTTCATATCCCTCTTTCCCATAAAAGCTTTTCATTCCCTTTTAAAAACGCGTCGGCCGAGTGAAGCTGGTGTACATGGTTTCCGCTTATTCTTTTGTCATAACGGGTTTGTCCATCTCTTGAAGTGCATCGAAGCA